>JBGTBW010000248.1:0-12537 GCA_041749135.1 Verrucomicrobiales bacterium | reverse complement strand
GGGCGCGCACAGAACCCCGTCAATCCCAACCCCGCCTCGGCCTCCCAGAGACTCCGCGTCCCTATCGAAAGCCCCGGAGGACTGACGCGCTCTAGAAGGTTCCCCAGGCACGGCGCTCCGCGCCTTATAGAGAGCGGCGATGCTCGCCGCAGTCCAAGGGCCTCCGGCGTGGCTCGACAAGGCCTAATAGCGGCGGCTTGGCCGCCGCCCTTGGACTGCGGCGAGAATCGCCGCTTTCGGGCGCGCACAGAACCCCGCCAATCCCTACCCCGCCTTGGCCTCCCAGAGACTCCGCGTCCCCATCCAAAACCCCCAGAGTACTGGCGCACTCTACAAGGGGTTCACCAGGCACGGCGCTCCGCGCCTTATAGAGAGCGGCGATGCTCGCCGCAGTCCAAGGGCCTCCGGCGTGGCTCGACGGGGCCTCTTAGCGGCGGCTTGGCCGCCGCCCTTGGACTGCGGCGAGAATCGCCGCTTTCGGGCGCGCACAGAACCCCGTCAATCCCTACCCCGCCTCGGCCTCCCAGAGACTCCGCGTCCCCATCCAAAACCCCCGGAGGACTGGCGCACTCTACAAGCTTCCGCAGGCATGGCGATGCTCGCCGCAGTCCAAGGGCCTCCGGCGTGGCTCGACGGGGCATCTTAGCGGCGGCTTGTCCCCCGCCTTTGGACTGCGGCGAGAATCGCCGCTTTCGGGCGCGCACAGAACCCCGTCAATCTCAACCCCGCCTCGGCCTCCCAGAGACTCCGCGTCCCCATCCAAAACCCCAGAGGACTGGCGCACTCTACAAGCTTCCGCAGGCATGGCGATGCTCGCCGCAGTCCAAGGGCCTCCGGCGCACCTTCTTTCTCCATCTCCTTGTATCCGCCCGGTCAGATCAGGAGTTCTGAGGCTTGAACAGGGTGTAGTCACCCAGCTCTGCACCCTCGGCAGCCTGCGGCTTTGGCCGTCAAGGGGTTCACAGCGTCTCGCGACGAATCGGTATGAGAAATGCCGGCAAATCGATTTTTTCTCGACCCGCGGCGCTGCTTGCGTGATCTTTGGGGGTTCGAACGACTTCGCTTCTTTCAAATCCCGCTGACTCCATCCATGACTACCCCTTCTTCTCCTTCCTCGGTCGATCGCAGAGTGTTTCTGCGAAGCGGCGGCGGCGCCGGTTTGGCCGCCGCGGCGACGGTGGCTTTTCCCAATATTCTGACGGGGCAAGACGTCGGAAAGGAGAAGTTGCGCGTGGCGTTCGTGGGAACCGGAGGCATCGGCGGATCGCACATCGACGCCGTCTCTCGCAACGAGGACGTCTGTAATTGTTACTGTGACGTGGACTCAGTTCAGTGGGAAGGAGCGGCCCGGCGCTGGCCACAGGCGAAAGCCTATCAGGATTACCGGGAGATGTTCGAGAAGGAGAAGGACAATTTCGATGCCGTCATGATCGGGATTCCCGATCACCAGCATTATCCGGCCACGGTCCTGGCCATGCAGGCGGGCAAGCATGTCTACACTCAGAAGCCGCTGACGCACACGGTGTGGGAGGCCCGGCAGCTCAAGTTGGCTGCGGAGAAGTACGATGTGGCGACGCAGATGGGCAACCAAGGCCACGCCAACGAGGGAAACCGGCTTATGTACGAGTGGGTCAACAGTGGAGCCATCGGCGAGGTTCGCGAGGTTCACTGTTTTACGAACCGTCCGGTCTGGCCGCAGCCACTGGACCGGCCCGAAGGTGAAGACCCCGTGCCCGAGAGCCTGAACTGGGATCTCTGGCTGGGCCCGGCTCCCGCTCGGCCCTTCAAAAAGGAGGTCTACCATTCCTTCAAATGGCGGGGCTGGTGGGATTTCGGCACCGGAGCGCTCGGCGACATGGCGTGTCACACCATGGATTGTGTCATCTGGGCCCTCGATCCTCCGTCCCCGACCTTTGTCGAGGTTGTGAGCATGACCCCGATGCCAGAGGAAAGTTTTCCGGCGGCGTCGATGGTCCACTGGAAGTTTGAGGCCAAAGGGAAGCATCCTGCATTCGATCTCTATTGGCACGATGGAGGGCTGCACCCGCAGAGCCCGCCTTACTTGGAGATGGGGCGCAACCTTCCTGAGACCGGCGCTTTGTTCATCGGAACCAAGGCGGCAATTCTCTCAAGCGGCGACTACGGAGACAGCCCGCGGCTGATTCCCCAGGAGAAATCTCGCGAGATCGGCCGGCCGCCGCGCATGCTCGAACGGTCGCCCGGGCACTACGAGGAATGGCGGATGGCCTGTCTCGGAGAAAAGCCGAAGGACTTCGCCGGTTCCAATTTTGCCTATGCCGCGAATCTGACCGAGACGATTCTCTTGGGGAACCTCGCGCTGAAACTGGGGCGAAAGCTAGAATACGACAGCGCCAACGTGAAGATCACCAACGTACCTGAGGCGAACGCTTTCGTGAACAAGGAGTACCGGCAGGGCTGGGACTTCAAGATTTGAAGGCGGAATCCCGGTCGGGAGAGGACGGCTGCGTTGGGAGCAGGCTGGGGTTCCGCGCGCCACAGCAGAAAGGGTATGAGAAATGTGGGTTAAGATCCCCAACGGGGATCCTTTCGATAGCCCGGGGCTGAGCGCAACGACGCCCCGGGTTAGCTCCGAAGGAGAATCTGCGCCCTTGAATGGGCGCAAGATCACAAGACCGCGCGCCCTCACCGAATAGAGCAATACGCCCCGATGGTTGGGTGCAGGGAATCCGAAGGCTTCCGGCAGGCGTATCGTAGGGCAGTTCAGCCGGTTTGCAGCGGCGTGATTACTGAGTTTTTAGGATTTCAGCTTGATTTTTCCGGGAAACCATGTTTGAACGGCGGCCTCCTAAGCAAAGTCAGAGTCTGTGGAAGATCGGCGCTCCTGGCATGAAGCCTGCGGCGTTCTCGAATAGACGGATGAATATGAAGGGGGTTTCGGCGGTCTTTTCTGAGCGGCTGCCCTTTCCGGTTGGGAACATCCGGAATAAAGTAACTTTTTCAAACATCGAATTTGGGAGCGCACGCTTCTCCAACCCAACATGGCTAATCTCGAACTAGACGGCGGAATCAAGATCTATCTCCGGGAGATCGGCAAGACCGAACTCCTGACGCCCGAGCAGGAGGTGGAGCTGGCCGACCGGATCAAGAAGGGCGACCGGGAGGCGCGCGCACACATGATTCGCGCGAATCTTCGGTTAGTAGTGAAAATTGCCCAGGATTACGCGAATTACGGCTTGCCTCTGCTCGACTTGATTTCCGAGGGCAACATTGGATTGATGAAGGCGGTGGAGCGTTTCGACCCCAACAAGGGGGGCAAGCTCAGCACCTACGCTGCCTGGTGGATCAAGCAGTCCATCAAACGGGCCCTGGCCAACCAGAGCAAGACCATCCGCTTGCCGGTGCACATGGTCGACAAGATTTCCAAGATGCGGCGGGTGGCAATGACCATGAGCGAGGAACTCGGCCGGGAACCGACCGACGACGAGCTTGCGGACGAGATTGGAATTGACCGGGGCAAGCTGTCGCAACTCAAGTCGGCCTCGTTGCGGCCGGCTTCCCTCGATGCCCCTATCAGCGAGGACGACAGCACTGAGTTCGGCGAAATCGTCGGCGACGAGAGTGCCCTCACGCCTTTCGAGTTGCTCAGTCACAAGAACATGCACAACCAGTTGGAAGGCTTGTTGAGCGTGTTGGATGACCGGGAGCGGTCGATCATCGACGCTCGTTTTGGACTGAATGGGCAAAAGCCGAAGACGCTCGAGGAGGTTGGTCAGGAATTCGGAGTGACCCGCGAGCGGATTCGCCAGCTTCAGAACATTGCGCTGAAAAAACTGCGCCGCGCCTTGCAAAAGAAAGAGGATCCGGGACCCCGTCCCGCCCGCAGCGTCCGGCCCAAGAGTCTCGACAGTCTGTCCGAGAAACTGAGGACGGCTGGGATCTCGGGCTGAGGAGGCGGGGCGGCGGCTTTTCTTCCTGGAAAGAGAAGAGCGGTAAGATTTGGCGCCAGAGAACTGGAGAGGACGTCATGCGCTGGCAGGGTCGAAGGCAAAGCGACAACGTGGTCGATGCACGGCGCAGCCGCGGCGGCCGGGTCGCCGTCGGTGGAGGCATTGGCGGCGTTTTGCTGATCGTGGTGATCTCTCTCCTGCTCGGCCGCAATCCTCTGCAGTTGCTCGAACAGATGGGGGGCTCGGGCGTTTCCGTAGGTGGGCAGGGCCCTCTCGAAGCGGAGACGGAAGTCAGCGCTGAAAGGAGGGAGTTTGTCTCCGTGGTTTTGGCGGATACCGAGGACGTGTGGAGCGCGCTCTTTCAGGCGAGCGGCGAGGCCTATCAAGAGCCGCGTCTGGTTCTCTTTTCCGGTGCGGCGCAATCGGCTTGTGGTTTTGCCGATGCGGCGGTCGGTCCCTTCTATTGTCCCGCGGATCAGCAGGTCTACTTGGACATGTCGTTTTTTGACGAGCTAGACCAGCGTTTCGGCGCTCCGGGGGATTTTGCCCAGGCCTACGTCATCGCCCACGAAGTCGGGCATCACGTGCAGAATCTCTTGGGGATATCCGGCAAGGTTCAAGAGGCGCGAAGCCGCCGTCTGGACCCGGCGCAGTCCAATGAGTTGTCGGTGCGTTTGGAATTGCAGGCGGATTATCTGGCTGGAGTTTGGGCCCATCATGCCCAACGGATGAAAAACATTCTGGAGGAGGGGGATTTGGAGGAGGCTTTGGGGGCGGCCAACGCCATAGGCGACGACAGGTTGCAAAAGCAAGCTCAGGGCTACGTGGTTCCGGATTCCTTCACCCATGGGAGTTCCGAGCAGCGGATTCGCTGGTTTACAAAGGGGCTCAGGAGCGGAGATCTCGGCGGTATGGATGATGCATTTTCCCTGCCGGAGGAAGAACTGTGATCGCGTAAGAGAAACACAGATCCACGGATATTCAGCCGATCCGTCAATTCAGGTTCTGCGGGGCAATGGGTTGACAATCCCATAAAGCGCGACCAAGCGCTGTCGCCGCTTTCCTCTTTCGATTTCCCCACTCCAAATCCGCGGCTATCGGCGGTGGTTCTCGAAAAGAACGCAGTGTCGTCATTTGGGGAGCTGATTGCGCTTTTTGGGGAAGCTTTCTAACCTTGTGATGTGACTTTCACCCCCTTTTTCCGGTCTAACATTTCGGTCGCCAGGGGAGACGGCCGACAAAATAATAACAAACCAATAAAAAGGAAAAAATGAAATCCCAGTATTCTGTGAATCCGTTGCCGAACTCCCCCCGCGCCGTGCGCCGGAATTCGCCTGGCCGCTCCACCCTGGAGGCGCCGGGCGCTGGGCGCCAGATTCAGGCGCCGAAGTCCCAGACGCGCCGGCACAGCGGTGCGGGTCTCAATGGTGCTTCGGCCTTATCGACGGGACTTCAGATTGACGAAATCTGGGAAGAGCAGCGGGGCGCGACCTGGGTCACCTGCATTCGCGGGATGCAGGATGGATCGCGGATCGGGCTAGTGATCGACGCCCGGGGCCACGCCTTCGAAGACAAGCGGACGGCCTCCCGCAGCTAGCGAGACAGGATCGAAGGCGTTGACAGAGAAAGGGGATGGCGGGATACTGTGCCTATGCGTGTGGTTTCCCGCCTTCCCCTCATCGGTCTTTTGGCTGCGGCGCTGACGGGACCAGCGGGGGCTCAAACGGCCACTCAAGTGCCGGATTTTTCACTGTTGGACGTCAACGCGGAGTCGCCCCGTTACCTTCAGGAGATTTCACCCCGGGATTATCTCCGGCGGATTTCGATTTATTATTTCATTGGCTCCCACTGAAGTTACTGTCGCGCTCAGTTCGAGCGCCTGGAGGCTTTGGAGAGCGAAATTGCGGCGAGTCCGGCGCTGCTGGAGGTGCGGATTGTGGGCGTGAACATGGCCGCCGACGCAAACATTCCGCTTCCGCAAGGGTTTGGCCTGCCCATGGCGCAGGATTTGCCTGAAATCGATATGTGGGCCACGTGGGGAGTCCAGTGGCGGGACGTCATTCTGGTCGACGAGCGAAACAACGGCGTGGGCATTCCCAACATTCCGCGGAACACCTTGAATCTGTCGTTTTTTGATCTCGGAAAGCCGGAGAACTACGCGACGTTGAAGGAGATATTGCTTCTGATGGCCAATCCGGTGGACAACAACGGCAACCGGATTGCCGACACCTTGGAGGAGGACGTTTTTGGATCGATATTGGAGGGCGAAGACCTGACGGCGGAGCAGTTGGAGCGGCTCGCTTTCGTATCCAGCTTGGAGCCACTCCAGCTAGAGCGGGTCACAAGTGTTGATGCGGGCACTTCCGCTGCTGCGCTGTTGCGGACCCGCCGCCGGGCCTACGGTTCTATTCGGCCGCGGACGGTATTGGAGATATCCACTGACGGATCCCTTTGGAGTGCGAACCCATCGGAAATCCTGGGGACTGCGGCGACGGAACCGGCCGTATCGATCGAGCCGGTCTACGACGGCAGTGGCTCGGAATGGGTGGAATGGAGTTGGGAAGGGCTCCCGGAATCCCTCTTGTTCCGGGTGCGGACGGACAGGCCAGCGGCTCAATAAAAGGGGAGCGGCCTGGCCACGGGCAGGCCGCTGGGGAGACTGAGAGAAAGCGCAGATACATCATGGAGATCTCGATTCGTTATTGCAGTCAGTGAAACTATCTTCCGGAAGCTGTCCGTGTGGCGGCTGAGCTGAAGGAGAGCCATGGCGTGGAGGCGGAATTGATCGCCGGGGGCGGGGGTGTGTTCGAGATCAAGGCGGACGGCCAATTGATTTACGCCAAGGCGGAGACCGGCCGGTTTCCGAAACCGGGGGAGGCTGCGAGTTTGTTGCAACGCCAGGCTTGAGCCGGCGATGGAGGTTTCCGCGGGGGCGCGAGGGCGGGATGGACGTGATCCGTTCCGGCGCCGTGGCCGCCCATCGCGTTGGCCCACCACGGCGCTCCGCGCCTTGAGAGAGAGCGGCGATGCTCGCCGCAGTCCAAGAGCCTCCGGCTCACCGCTCAGTACCTAATGAAGGGACCCTGAGTCGTGAAACCTCTCCGGGGCGTCGTCAGGGACGACGCCGCAGAATCCGGACTGGGGGGCTGGTCTTGGGAACCACGGATGGACACAGATGATCACCGATGAAGAAGATGCATCTCTCGCTAAGAGCGCAAAGCCCGCAAAACGTCTTGGCGTCCAAGACTCGCGGATCGTGGCTACCCCGCCTCCTCGACATCGAGGTGGGGCATCGGACGCCATCTCGAAAGCCAGTAGGCGCTTCGGTCAGTTTTGAATGACCACACGGTTCTTTGCCACGCCGGGGAGGCGGTGCGCTAGCTGAGCCTGGCGAGCCATGATTCTTCGAAGGTCTGCAGAGTTACGGCCCCATCCCCCCGCCGCTCCCGCTTCCAGCGTTGCGGTGTGCACGCTGCGCAGCCACGTTGAACCATGGAAAACCCATCCTCTCCTCCGGATTCCGAGTCCGCCCCCGCAACCCTTTCCTTTGCCGAGGCCCGGGTGCTCGGATGCCTGATCGAGAAAGAGATGAGCACCCCGGATTATTACCCTCTCACCCTTGTGGCCCTCACCGCTGCGTGCAGTCAACGGAGCAACAGGGATCCCGTAGAGGAATGGGATGAAAAGACTACGGAATCCGCGATGACGGATCTTCGCCGGCAGCGTCTGGGTGCGCTGATTTCTCAGGTGGGCGCCCGAGTCCCCAAGTACAAGCACACGCTGGACCGCGTCTTCGGGAATATCGACAGCGGGATGAAGGCTGTGCTGTGCGAACTGCTCCTTCGCAATGGGCAAACCCTGAGCGAACTGCGGACCCGCACGGAGCGGCTTTTCTCTTTTCGATCACCGGAAGCCGTTGAGGAATCCGTGATGAAGCTGGCGACCTTCAGCGCCGGTCCTCTCGTCTGCGTGCTTCCTCCCGGCGGAGGCCGCCGGGTGAAATGCTACGCCCATCTCCTCTGTGGTCCCGTCGATCTGCACCAACCCGCTTCGGCTCAGCCCGCCGCGGCGGAAGTTCCGCCGCCGGAAGACTGGAAAGCCAAGGTGGAAACTGAACTCGCCGCCTTGCGTCGCGAGATCGAGCAACTCAAGGAAGCCCTGGGGGTTTGAGTGGAGAGGCGGCGTTGGAGGGCAGCCTGCTGCACCTCAGCGTCAGAATTGCGAGGAATTCGCTTCTCGTAGCCTGGCCCTGCCGCCTGGTCAGAGGGGTTGGAGCTGAACCCGAAGCGGGGTGCGCGCAAGGAAATCTCCGTCAACGATCGCATCGATGGAGAATTCCGGGCTGCGGGAGAGGAAATCGGGTGATACGCCACAGATGAATACGAGGAGAAGTTTGACATATGTTCACCGCGCGAAACGGTGGAGCCATGAAGAGAATGGCGTTGGTCTTGCTGGCGAGTGTGAGTGGGCATGCGGCATTGGCGGATGATTGGCCGCAATGGATGGGCACGAATCGCGACGGGATTTGGCGAGAAACAGGCGTGCGGAAGACTCTTCCCGAGGAGGGCGCGAAAGTCCTCTGGCGCGCTCCGGTGAATTGGGGTTATGCCGGTCCGGCCGTGGCGAACGGGAAGGTTTACCTGCCGGACTTTGTTATCAAGGATGGCGAGTTTGACGGGCGTTCGCAGGGCGGACAGCCCCTCACGGGCCTGGAACGTATACTTTGTCTCGACGCCGAGAGCGGGAAGCCACTGTGGGAACACGAATACGAGGTGACTTATACCGTTTCCTATCCTGGTGGTCCGCGCGTCACGCCCACGGTGCAGGATGGCCGGCTCTACTTTCAGGGCGCCATGGGTCACCTGCGCTGTCTCGACGGGGACACCGGGGAGTTGATCTGGGAGCACGACATTTGCGCGAAGTACCAATGCCTGCCGCCGCGCTGGGGCTACGCCTCGCACCCCCTGGTCCACGGAGACTCGGTTTATGCCGTCGCGGGAGGCGAGGGACAGGTGTTGGTGGCCTTCGAGAAGGAGACGGGGATGGAAAAGTGGAAGGCGCTCAGCGCGCAGGAGGCCGGCTATTGCCCACCGCGCGTGATCACGCACGGGGGTGTGGAACAACTGCTCTTCTGGTCTCCAGAAGAGGTCGTTTCCCTGAATCCGCTCAACGGCGCCAGTTATTGGTCGGTAGAACTGAAGCCGATTTACGGGATTGCGAGCATGGCGCCGCGTCAGTTAGGAAACAAGCTCTTCGTTTCGGGACCCGGCAAGAACGTGGCGGCCCTGTTGGAACTCGATGAGGAGAGTCCGGGCGTGAAGGTTCTCTGGCGGGGCGCCGACGACAAGGCGGTCTATTGCCTCAATGCGCCGCCGCACATGAGAGAGGGCGTGATTTATGGAGTGGACAGCGAGAGCAGCGCACTCATTGCCGTTTCGATGGAAGACGGAGAACGGCTTTGGAGCACCACCCAGGCTAGCCTTTCAGCCGACGCCTCCAAAAATGCCCGGCACGGTACGGCCTTCGCCGTTTACCATGAACCCAGCAAGCTCTTCTGGTTGTTTGGAGAGACAGGCGATCTTATCCTGGCTGACCTGTCCGCACAGGGATACAACGAGATTGGTCGCCAGCACATCCTGGAACCCACCAACTCCGCCTGGGGTCGCAAGGTGGTGTGGAGCCATCCCGCCTTCGCCATGAGATCCGTCTTCGCCCGCAACGACAAGGAACTGATCCGAGTGGATTTGTCAGAGTGAAAACGAATTGGGATCGTGCGGCCGAAAACATACCGGATCGTCAGCTTCAAGGGAAAAGATCCTCATGCGAGTCTGGCGTCAAACATGAAGGGGAATGGCCCGTTCACCCAGGCGAGACGGAAATCAGGATGGAACGGATTCACGAGAACGTTGAATTCGATTTCAATGACAGCGGATGGCAGGGCTAACCCGATCGCCCGGCCCGGCCGGAGGAACGCCGAGCCAAACTCCCGAGTCGCCGGCAGCACCGTAGGCGCACTCCATCCGGGCGGCAGCTCCTCCACGCGGGGCCGCTCGATAAATTCGTCCGGCAAGTCCAGAACGTAATAGACGCTCTTTGGAAACGACCGGGGAGATTCCAGATGCACGAGCTTCTCCAGGCAGGCCAACGACAAGCTGCCTGAACAGTAGACCGCGCGAAAGCCCGGAACATTCCAACGCCCGGCGACCTTGAATGCTCCTTCTCCGCTGAAAGCCTCCAGCGCCGTCATGCGCCTCGCTTTGTCGATGCGGAAGAGCTTCACATGTAGACGCCCTCGTCAATCGCCCCGAGCAGGTTTAGCACCTCGTTGGCCCCCACGTCGCTCTTGAGCAGTTCGACGGGCGTGCGACCGCCCAGCGCCCGCTTCGGAGTCGTCAGCCAATGGCGCGCCTCCTCCTCGCCCTCCAACACCTCCTGCGCCTGTCGAAAAACTCGATACGCCCGGAAACTCTTCTCTGACTCGGCCGCCGTCAAACCGGGCCGGCTGCGCAAGGTCCGCTCCGGAAGTTCCAACCAGGCGGCGAGTTTCTTTACCGGGGCCCCCAACGACTGGGCGACAGCACGAAAAACGGGGGCAGGCAACCCCCGGCTCAAGCGCTCCCATTGCTCGAGGGCCGGAGCCCGGTAGATCTTGTCGAGCAGGGCGAGATCTTTCGCGTGACCACTCATGCTCCACGCTACCGGCATCTTTGCCGTGATCAATCGGCATTTTTGCCGCGCTCGGGCGCGATTCAGGAGTCCTGAGCCTCAGAACTCCTGATCTATCGAGGAAGATAATGGATACAGGGGAATAAGAGTGAGCCAAAGCAAGACCGCCACTCAGTGAATGACACTCTATTTGTGGGGCGATTTGTGGGGTGGACACTCTTGTCCGCCGAGTGAGCCTAGAGAGTTCGCGGGCAGGAGTGCCCGCGCCACATAGTTTTCCGGCTCAGCCTATTTCCCCAAGGTCAGGAGTCCTGAGCCTTTGGTCTTGCGGTGGCGCCGGGCGCTTTGAAGCGGCTCGAATGAGAGCAGGCGCTGGGGCGCTCAAGGAGCGCGCCGGGGCACGGGGTTTTGGGTCAGCAGATCGCGAAATGCGGTAAGATCCGGCATGATGCGGGCCCCGGCGGCCTCGAGGGCTTGTTGGTAGGCTGGGGCCGCACGACCACCGGCGACCAGAGTGATTTCTTCGGGGAGGAGCCGGCGGAGGCGCTCGATCTGGCCTGGCAACTGGGGATCGTTGTGGGGGAAGACGATGCTGAGAGCGACCAAGGCAACCCCGTGGTGCAGGGCGGCCCCGGCGATTTCGGCTGCGGGAAGGGAGGGACCCAAGTAAGTGACTCTCCATCCGCACTTGCGGGCGACGGCGGCGCAAAGCACGGCTCCGAGTTCGTGGAGTTGGCCAGCGGGTGTGGCGACGACGACGCCGGGTCCGGCGGGATCCCCGTAGGGCGGCGCGCTGCGAGCGAGGTAATCTTTGATGAGAGAGCTGGCGGCGTGCTCGTGTGCGGCGGCGATTTTGCCGGCTGACCAGGCGCTGCCGATCTGCTCGATGAGGGGAGCCATGACTTGTTCGATGAGGCCGGAGTATCCGAGGGCGAGGGCAGCGCGGTCGAAGCTCTCTTCGAGGCCTCCGATATCGAGCGCGCTCACGGCGTTGAAGGCGGCGGAGAGGAACTCCGCCGGCTCAGCCCCGGCTTTCGTGAGGTAGGACCGGGCATTGCCTGAGTAGGAGAGGACCTTTTGTTGTTCCTCGTGGAGAAGGGCTTCCAGATCGGCAGTCGAGAGACCGGAGATTTGGCTGATGGCATGTCCAGCGCGGGTGAGGGAAGCCAAGGTTTCCAAGCGCTGCAATTCTATTTCGGAGTAGAGCCGCCGGTTCCCGGAGCTGCGCTGGGGAGCGACGGCGCCGTAGCGGCGTTCCCAGACTCGTAAGACATGGGGAGAAAGTCCGGTGCGGCGGCTTACGACGCGCACGGGAAACAATCGAGCCACGTTCACAGGTTGCAGAAGGTAAAAGGAATTGCCAAGAGGATCTAGCCCCAATGCCTTTAGGGATTCGCAGTAGCGGCGGGATCCAGGGGAGGATTCCGCCAGAATCCCCGAGTCTTCGCAGAGCGTTTACTCGGTTCTTGGAGCCGGGAAAGGGTTTTCTCCTGGAACCGTCTTCAGCGTGTCGTTTTATTCTGCAACGGCGCCCCGGGCCCAGTCAGAGCAGGGCGAAAGCTTCGCTCCGCGAGCCGGCAACTGCGCGACCCTTCGCGCGGAACTTATTGAAAGCGTTGGCTTTGTTGCTCGGCGGCCACGAATTTCAATTCGCTCCCTCCTCGCGCCCTGCCAACCCCTTCCACCAAGTCCCGCACGGGATCACCCAATAAATCGACACGCCCTTCAGGGGCCGGATCCCCGCCGGGGGTGGAAGGGTGGCGAGACGCTGTGGGCGGGGAGCAAGCTCAGAACTCCTGATCTATCGAGGGAGATCATGGACAGGGAGGAAAATCGCTGAGCCGAGGCCGCCTCTCGGCAGATGACGCCCTACTTGTGGGGCGGACACTCCTGTCCGCCGATGGAACCTGAAGAGTTCGCGGGCAGGAGTGCCCGCGCCACA
>JBGTBW010000247.1:0-2814 GCA_041749135.1 Verrucomicrobiales bacterium | reverse complement strand
TTTCAGGAAGGGGGGAAAACCCGCTTTCGAGGTGCGGGAGCCCGCCCCTCCAGGATAGCGTGAGGGATCTGGTAGAGCCTTACCTGGAGGGCCGGCCTCCGTGACGGCCTGGTCCCGGGATGGAGACCCGTGGTGAGACAGGGCGTGCGGGAGCCCGCCCCTCCAGGATAGCGTGAGGGATCTGGTAGAGCCTTACCTGGAGGGCCGGCCTTCGTGACGGCCTGGTCCCGGGATGGAGACCCATGGTGAGACAGGGCGTGCGGGAGCCCGCCCCTTCACAATCCCCAGCCGCAAGTCCTTGAACAAGGGTTGGTAGAGGAACCATTCTCCCTCCCCCCCCCTTGGCGAGCTTTGCGCTCTTTGCGAGAGATTCATCTCCTTTATCCGTGTTCATCTGTCTCCATCCGTGGTTCCCAAGACCAGTCCCCAGGCGGGCTCTTGAGACTCCTTGACCCAGCGGTCTGCATTCTTGCGAATGCAGCTACGGGGACGGCGCTCCGCGCCGAGGGAGAGAGCGGCGATGCTCGCCGCAGTCCAAGGGCCTCCGGCTTTCCTTCCCTCGGTCTCCTTGTTTCCGCCCGACAGATCAGGAGTTCTGAACCTCCGTTTTCCCGGCGGTCGCAATGGCTGGTTTTGAAGTCCAGAAAGACCTTCATTCCAGCCGGCCTTAGAGTCCGGACGTGCGTCCGTCTCGGTCCTGACGTCCCCGAGCCAGAGCAGACTCGACATCCTCCACCGTGAGATCGGCTCCAGGTGCGTCCCAGACCGCGCGCCCGCCATAATCGATCAACCGCGCCGGAGTTGTCCGGATCAGGCGCAACGTGACTTCGTCGGGCCCGATCCTCGCTTCGAAGAGATCACCATCGCGAAGGTTCAGCCGCGAGCGCAGCTCTTTCGGGCGAAGATCGCGTTCGGGTCGGAGGGGGTTGATGTGAGGTGCAAGTGTGCTTGAGCAGCGGAGCGGAAAGCGCGGCGCAGTGCATCCAAAGCTGACGCCTACCAGTAGCGTAGGGACGAAGTCTTTGGAGTGCCCGGCTTTGCCGCGCTTTGGATTGGTGTTCCGGAGCGCGCTATTTCCGGGACCCTTTGCAAATTGTTGGCGACGGGAAGTGCGTCGGAAAGTCAGCGGTCCTCAGCGTGAGAGTGGACAGCGTTTAGGGGATTTATCGCATTGGACTGTCAGCCGTAGTGACTGGCTTGCCAGAATCCAACCAAGGCTTTTCTCAAATTGCTCTACAGAAAAGCGGACACACGCTTTCCGGAAATAGAGTGCGCCGGAACACTATGACTAAAGGCGGAGAGACTAGGGATCTACTGGATGCCGCCAACGCAGTCCGGGAAACCGGGCGAATCCACGGTCGGCGGTGACCCATTCGCAGCCCCATTCGATGGCTAAGGCCGCGTGATACGCGTCGGGAACGAGGTTGCCTCTTGCCTCCACCCGTGTGCAGAGATTGGTGAAGATCGCCCAGTGATTTGGTCCCGGGGCAAGGATCGTCACTTCTTCCCGGCTTCGGAAGTCATCGACGAAAGCGACCGCCACTTTGATCGGTGTCGGCACTTCGAAAATCTTGGGATGGGTAATGATCCGCAGGCAACCGCTCAACGCGAGTTCCGATACCGCGACTCCGGGTGGTTCGTAAAGGGCGGTTTCCAACCAACGGCGAAACTCGTGATGCCGGTCCGCGTCCTCGCGATGGGCGTAGACGAGAAGGTTGACGTCGAGGAGTCTCATCGTCCTTCCATGACCTCCAGAAGTGACTCCGTAGAGTTGAGATCCACCCCTGGGCGCAGGCCGGCGCCCCGGAAGGTCAGCAGCGGTTGCGCTTTGGCCCGGCCGGTGAATTTGGGCTTCGCCGCAATCACTTCACGCAACGCATCAGAAACAACTTCACTCAAAGTGCAGGAGCGGGAAAGCGCCACTTCCTTTGCCTTCTCGAGGAGCGAATCGTCGATGGAAATAGTGGTTCTCATGCATCAAAGCATATTCTGTACGCATCACGATGTCAACGCTTGCCAAGACACACTTCGCCACGGCTACGCCGTCGAAAATGAAGCGGCCCTCAATGAATGGCCCGGCTCATGACGTGATAGAAATTGCCCTCCAGGGCGGGATCCCCCAGCACTCGCGCTCCTCTCATGACCGGCATCTTGCGGCAATTCGCGGCCCAGGCCCGTGTCAACATAAATATACCCCGTCCCCATAGGCCTTTCCATAGGCCTTTCCGTTAGGCGCGTCTCGACTTGCAAACGCCCGCGATAAAGGGCGGTGGCGGCCAGACGGCGCTGGTCTGCATAAGCCGCCAGCAGGGCAGGAAGGGGGGGAAACCCGCTTTCGAGGACGCCGCTCACTCGCCGCACGCTTGGGGGGAGGGTCCCCCACGACGACGGTGGAGGGCCCCAAGGCAAGGCCGGCCGCGTCAAAAGCGCCGTCAGGATTCATCGATCCTCAGAAGTCTGGCGCGCGGTGAGTCGAGGGGATTTTCGCGTCTTCATGAGCCCGTCTTTGCTGGACTCGATCCGCCCGCTTTTTGCTAAGAGGCGTCTCCTATCCCGTTCAAGCGCACTCGGTCAACAAGTGGTGGCTCACCTTGGATCAAGGGGCGGATATGCCAGGAATCTGCATTCTTGCGAATGCAGTTGCGGGGACGGCGCTCCGCGCCGGGAGAGAGCGGCGATGCTCGCCGCAGTCCAAGGGCCTCCGGCTTTCCTTTGCGTCGGAATTGTAGCGGACCTCGTGAGAGTTCCGAAGGCCTGGCGGACAATCTGCATTCTTGCGAATGCAGCTACGGGGACTCCGGCTCACCTTCATTC
>JBGTBW010000246.1:0-13565 GCA_041749135.1 Verrucomicrobiales bacterium | reverse complement strand
ATGGTGAGACCGGCCAGCCCGGTGACTCCAGGGAGAAGCACTGTATTGGGCGCCGCGTCGCCGGAGCCATCAATCAGGAGGCTGAGATCGAGAGGGGCGCCCGCGACGGCGATTGTGAGGCCTAAGAGATCGGAGTCGCCCGCGATGTTCAGATCGAAGAGGCCGCTGCCGGTGATGCTGACCCTAGAGCCGATGAGGTCGACGCCTGTGCCGATGGTCACCAACGGAGAGCTGAGCGGCAGGGAAAGGGCATCGAAGGAAAAGTTCTCGATCAGCGCTTCCGCGTCTACGGTTCGCGATCCAGCAAGGCCATCGACATCAGAAGTGGCGTAAATCTCTCCGGTGCCGGACTGAGCGAACAGGTCAATGAGTGGATCCGTGTGGCTAGCGGTGAGATCGATGAGAGTGCTCGAGAGATTGTAGGTCGGTGGCGAAGATCCATCGAGTTGGCCGAGGGTGGACGATGCGCTAATCGCGCCCCCTGCTACTGAGAGATCGACGGAAGTGACCACTCCACCGCTTTCGCCGGCGAGGATATCTGCATTCGCATTGGCGCCAAAGAATCCCAAGGATGAGGCGATAATCAGGGCAGTCGCCCAGGAGAATGTGTTGCGCAATTTCATGATAGTCGGATGACGGTCGAATGAATGCCGATGCACTCCCAAGATCAGGGCCTTTATAACATGGCCTGGGTGAGGGATGCGAGTTTAAAATGGACCCTGCTGCGCGTTAGGCGTATTGAAGGCGTATTAGTCGCGTTTTGGGGAGCGCCGGAGGCCTGGACCTCAGGGGCCGTTGCTCCCGGCTTTCAACCGGCGAAGGCGTAGCTCGGCGCCCCGGAGACCCCGGGCCGGACCCGGAAGAGGGAGCCTGAAAGGGGAAAGCGCTCCAGCGTGTCCTCGTCCAGATCCACCCGCGCCGAGGTGATGTAGAGGTCGCGGAAGTCCGGTCCGCCAAAGCAGCAGGAGGTGGTGTGCGGAGCTGGAACGTCGATGCGGGAGAGCCGCTCGCCGGTGTGGGGATCCCAGCGGCTGACGCAGGCTCCGCCCCATTGGGCGATCCAGAGCATCCCTTCCGCGTCGATGGTCAATCCGTCGGGAAAACCCTCGCCCTCAGCGAGGCGCAGAACGGCGCGCGGCGATGTGATGTTTCCGGTATCCGGATCGAAATCGTAAGCGCGGACGGTCCGGGTGGGGGAGTCGATGTAGTAGAATGTGCGGGAGTCGGCGCTCCAGGCCAGGCCATTGGAGATAGCGACGCCTTCGGCCATGCAGTGTGCGGAGCCATTAGCATCGATGCGGTAGAGCGCGCCGATGGGATCTTTCTCGGCGAGATCCATCGTGCCTGCCCAGAAACGGCCTTGAGGGTCGCACTTCCCGTCATTGAATCGGGTGGTGGGCCGGGGATCGACGGGGGGCAAGCGTTCGAGCCGGCCGGATGGCAGGTCCAAGAAGGCCATTCCATTTTCGAGGGCGACGAGGAATCCGCCCTGGTTCCGGGAGACGACGGCTCCGACGCGTTCTTGGAACCGGGCGACGGGCGCGTCTTCTCCGCTGCGGGGGTCGAAGCGGCGGACGCAAGGGCCGAGGATATCGACCCAATAAAGAACGCCTTCGCCGGCGTGCCAACAAGGGCCTTCGCCGAGCCGGGCCTGGGGTTGGGCAAGGCATTCAAGGGCAGGAGACTCGCACATGGATGAAGGAAGATGACGGGGAAGATGAAGCAAAGTCTAGCCCACATTCCTCATAACCGTTCATCGGAGAGGGGGCACGGCAGATCAGTCCATTGCATGGATCCCGGCGATCCTCTCCGTTCCTTGCTCTCCCTTCGTGCTCTTCGCGGCGCGGTTCTGTGTTCACACCTGCCCGAAGCCGGCCTTGAACAGCGCATTGGAGCCCTTAAGATGGCTGGACTTATCTTGCCTGATGATGCCTGGAGAATTCTCAACGGGGGCCGGTCCGGGTCCGGTTTGGCCGGCGCGGAGGAAGCGGCGGGGCGGTGTGCTTCCGGCGTTTTTTCTCCTGATCTTGATTCTGGGGGCGGGCTCCGCTGTCGTGTTCTGGAAACCGGCGCGATCTGCCGCCGGAGAATGGATGAGGCGCGGGGCGGACTGGCTTGAGCCCGGGCTTCAGGGACAGGAGATCATTTATCGCGATCGTGTCGTGGAGAAGCCGGTGGAGGTCATCGTCGAGAAAGAAGTCTTCATTCCGGAGCCCTTGCCCGAGCGATTTGTCCCTTACAAGAAGATCGATTTTGCCGAACTTTACAACGGCTTCAAGATTGTGAGCGAGTTGGATGCGACGGAGGGCGAACTGGCGTCATTGGAGCGGAAGCGTGAGGAGAGCTGCGAGATCCAGTTCAAGCTGCGAATTCGCGTTCCGGAACCCAACCAGACGCTGGTGGATCTCGCTTCGCTCAACGAAAAACTGCCGCACATTTTGCCGGGACTTTCCGGAATGTTGGGGGATTCAAAGGTGTCCGGATTCTATCACCGGCTTTACGAGCTGAAGACCAAGCGGATGCAGACCTACCTGACCCGGCTCGATCAGATTCTTTCCCGGCATAACTATTACGACTGCGACACGGTCTTGGAATTGACGGCGGCCGCTACGCAGCGCCGGCTTCTCTTGGTGCAGGGAGACATGGATGTGGTCTCGGACGGAAGCGATGGGGACCGGTCGCCGGAATACGACGAATACATCGCCACGTCTCAGCATTATCAACCCTTCACCAGTTATGGCTGGGCCAAGCGCACGAAGCAGCCCAATCCTCTTTTGGTGCGCTGGGAGAAGACGCTGACGGATGGCGAGGCCGAGTTGAAAAAGCCGGGGACCAGCGAGGCGCGAAAGAAGGATCTGCGGGAGTCCATCGCCAAATGGAAGCGGGAGATCCGGGATCTGCGGGCGCGCAGTTTTTTGATTGCCCGCAAAGACCCGTTCGTGGTCGTTCCGCTGTCGTTCCTTGGGTATACGGGGAAAGAAGCGTTTGCTCCGGCAATAGGGGATTATGTGGTGGTGATTTACGGGGAGCGCGTGTTTCCGGCGATACTCGGGGATGCCGGTCCGTCGTTCAAAGTGGGCGAGGCCTCGTTGCGCATCGCTCAGGAGATCGACCCGAGATCGAGTCCATATCGCAGGCCCGTGAGCGATTTGACGGTGACTTACCTTGTGTTTCCGGGGACCGCGGAGAAGCCTTTTGCGCCGCCGGATTTGGCCCGCTGGCGAGCGCGCTGTTCCGAGTTGTTGGGGGAGATCGGGGGACTGGGGGAGGGCTTTGTGCTCCACGAGTGGGAGGACCTTTTCGCGAAGGAGACTCCGGAGGGAGAGGCCGCGGAGGCCGGGGAGGAGGAAGGGGAGTAGAGTGGGAAGGAGCGGAGGGGCTCGAATGGGTCTTAGGGGTTCAGCCCCTTTGCATCGAGATGGGTATCGCCGTTCCTTTCCCTCGCAAAGGCCGCTCAGCTCGCCAAGGGATTGAAATGTTGGAAGCTTAAGGGATGGATGGGGATGGGTGAGATGGAGAGTCCCGTGGCGATCCTTCCGTTTTTCTGGGCTTTTGCGGGTTTCGCGTTCTTGGGGAGAGACCTGAGTGAGCCTGTCCCTCCGGCGCACCGTCACAGTGAAAAGCTGTGGTGATTTGCGCCGTTCGACGGCTCCTTGCGTGGGAGCGTCTTCTGCCGGATGCTATGACGATGCGTTCCGACCTCCCGCGGCTGATCTTGACGGGCTGGGTGCTCACGGCGGCCGCCGCATGGGGTGCACCGGGCGGCTCCGTCGATTTCAACCGGGATATCCGGCCGCTGCTCTCGAACAATTGTTTCCTCTGCCACGGCCCCGATCCCGCGGAGCGGAAAGCGGATCTGCGGTTGGACACGCCCGAGGGAGCGATGCAGGAACGGGACGGCGTGGCGGCGATCGTTCCGGGGCTCCCGGAATCCAGTGAGTTGCTGCGGCGAATCCAGGCGGAGGATCCGGCGGACCGCATGCCTCCGTCTAAGAGCGGAAAGTCGCTCACGGAATCCGAGCGGGAGTTGTTGGAGCAGTGGATTCGGGAAGGGGCTCCCTACGCGACGCACTGGTCCTACGTCAGGCCGGAGCGACCCGCGGTCCCGGCGGTGCGCGAGGCAACGTGGCCCAAGAACCCGGCCGACCATTTCGTTTTGGCGCGGCTGGAAGCGGAGGGCTTGAGGCCTTCTCCTGAGGCGGACCGGCCCCTGTTGGCGCGCCGGGCCGCTCTCGATCTCACGGGATTGCCTCCGGCTCCGGAAGACCTTGCCGCTTTTCTCGCGGATCCGGGCCCCCTGGCTTTCGAAGGCTATGTGGACAACCTCTTGAGACGCCCGGCCTACGGTGAGCACTGGGCGCGGATGTGGCTGGATTTGGCCCGTTATGCCGATTCCGCGGGTTACGCGGACGATCCGCCGCGGACGATCTGGGCCTACCGGGATTACGTCATTCGCGCTTTCAACAACAACACGCCGTTCGACCGTTTCACCATCGACCAGATTGCGGGCGACCTTTTGCCGGCGGCTGGCGAGGAGCAGCTCGTGGCCACTGCGTTTCACCGCAACACGCAGACCAACAACGAAGGCGGAACGAGTGACGAAGAGTATCGAAACGTGGCGGTCGTTGACCGGGTGAACACGACCATGTCGGTGTGGATGGGGACGACCATGGCTTGCGCCCAGTGTCACACCCACAAATACGATCCGATTTCACAGACTGACTACTTCCGGCTCTTCGCCGTGCTGAACAACACGGAAGACGCGGACCGGACTGACGAGAGTCCGACCGTTGGACTTTACAGCGAGGATCAAAGGCGCAAGCAGGCGGAGATGCGGGACGAGTTGAGCCGGCTGGAGAAGGATATGGAAAGCAGCGGGGCGCGGTTCGAGGCGGGTCAAGCGGCGTGGGAGACGGCGCTGCGGGCCGGCCCTGTTTGGCGTCCTTTGCGGCCGTCTTCTGCGGTTTCGACGGGTGGAGCGGAGCTGCAGATCCTTGACGACGGATCGGTGCTCGCGTCCGGTCCGGCTCCGGAACGGGACACCTACCTCATTACGGCTCCCGTTCCAGCGGGGTCCGCAGCGGCCTTGCGCGTGGAGGCAATCCCCGATGAGACGTTGCCGAACGGCGGGCCCGGCCGAGGCGAGGGCGGGTTTGTTCTCACCGGATTGAAGGCAACGCTCGAGGCGCCGGCGGATCGGGCCACGGAGGGCCGTTACGTGCGCATCGCTTTGTCAGGATCGCGACGCATACTTTCCCTGGCGGAAGTTCAGGTTTTCGCAGGAGAGACGAATTTGGCGCTCGAGGGAGAAGCCTCGCAGAGTTCGACGGCATTCGACGGTCCGGCCCGGTTGGCCGTGGATGGCGACGCCAACGGCGATTATCCGGCGGGATCGACCACGCACACCCGGATATCCGAGGATCCGTGGTGGGAAGTCGATTTGAAAACGGCGCGAAGGATCGACCGGATCGTAATTTGGAGCCGGACGGACGGCGGGGAGACGATCGGCAGGAGGTTGGAGGGGCTGCGCCTTTCGGTGCTCGATGAGAACCGGCGTTCGGTCTATGAACTGACTCCCGATGGGGTTCCGGCTCCGTCCCAAGAGTTTCGGGTGGATGGCCGCGTTGCCTTGGACTTGGCGGGAGCCTATTCGCCATCGAGCCGTGAGGGGTTCGAGGCGGAGCAGGTCTTGCGGAATCCCGATCCGGCGCAGAAGGGCTGGGCCTTGGATGGTCCGTCGGGTAAAGGCGGGGAGTTGATCCTGTTGCTGCGGGAAGGCGTGGAGCTTGCGGGCGAGTCGCTGGTTCTCCGGCTGGAACAGGAGTTTGGTCAGGCCGGACGGACCCTGGGGCGTTTCCGGTTGTCGTGGACGGCCGAAGCGGTCTCGCCCGCGGTCGCCCGCACGCCGGAACGCATTCGAGAGATCGTCGCCGTGGAGCCTGCGGACCGCAGTGCGGAACAGCAGGCGGAAGCGGCGCATTTTTATCGGACTGTGGCTCCGGAGTTAGAGGAGGCCCGGGAGCGGGTGATGACTTTGCGGCGGCAATTGGAGGAGATGACGCCGGAAACCACGGTTCCGGTTTTGCACGAGCTGCCGGAGGGCAAACGCAGGGTTACCCTTTTGCAGCATCGCGGCAATTTCCTGGATACTGGTGAGGAAGTTGCGGAGGGACTGCCGGAAGCATTTGATCCGGCTCCTTCGGGGAAGGGCAAACGGACCGACCGGCTGGACTTGGCGCGTTGGTTGGTGAGCCGGGACAATCCGTTGACGGCCCGGGTGACGGTGAACCGTTACTGGGAAAAGCTTTTTGGCGCAGGACTGGTTCTGACCAGCGAGGAGTTTGGCTCGCAAGGGGAGCCGCCTTCTCATCCGGAATTGCTGGATTGGCTGTCGGTGGAGTTTATGGACAGCGGTTGGGACCTTAAAGGGCTTCTTCGCCTGCTGGCGACCTCGGCTGTCTATCGTCAGAGTTCGCGTGTGGATGCGGCGCTCCTCGAGCGCGACCCCGCCAACCGTTTGCTGGCGCGCGGACCGCGCTATCGGTTGCCGGCGGAAAGCATCCGGGATCAGGCGCTTGCCGTGAGCGGGTTGCTCAGCCCTAAAATGTTTGGGCCGCCGGTTCGTCCGCCCCAGCCTTCGGTGGAATTGAGCGCCGCTTTCGGAGGCGGGATCGATTGGGAGACGAGCGCGGGCGAAGATCGCTATCGTCGCGGCCTCTACACCAACTGGCGCCGCTCCAATCCGTATCCTTCGATGTCGACTTTCGATGCGCCGAACCGGGAGGTTTGCACGGTGCGGCGGGACCGGACGAACACGCCGCTGCAGGCTTTGGTTACTTTGAACGACCCGGTCTTCATCGAGGCGGCGCAGGCGCTGGGCCGCCGTCTGTCCGCGTTCGAGGGCGACGTGCGGGACCGGGTGCGCGAGGGAATGCGTCTGTGCATCGCCCGCGAGGCTTCGGATGGGGAGATCGCGGCTTTGGTTCGGCTTTATGAGGATGCCAGGGGCCGCTACGAAAATGATTCGAGCGCGGCAGTGTCCATGGCGACGGATCCGTTGGGACCGTTGCCTGAGGGTTCCGCGGCCGCGGATTTGGCGGCTTGGACGGTGGTCTCCAATGTGCTGCTGAATTTGGACGAGTTTCTGATGCGTCCCTGAACCGGAAGAACCCATGATGGATCTGCGACACGAATACACCAGCCTGCTCACACGGAGACATTTTCTGCGGGATGGGTCGTTAGGCCTCGGGGCCGCCGCCTTTTGGGCCATGCAGGCCGATTCAGCCGGCGCCGCAGCCCTTCGGGACGCCGCGGGAGATCCGGTTGCGACGCTGGAACCGCAATTCGGGGCGCGGGCCAAGCGGGTGATTTATTTGCATCTCACCGGGTCGCCTCCGCATCTCGATCTTTTCGATTACAAACCGGAGCTGGTGGCGCGCGATGGGCAAGATTGTCCGGACGCGTTCCTCAAGGGCAAGCGATTTGCTTTCACTTCGGGAGTGCCCAAGCTGTTGGGGACGCCCCGGCATTTCGCCCGGTACGGCGAAGGGGGAGTGTGGCTGTCCGACGCCTTGCCGCATTTGCAGGGCGTCGCGGACGAGTTGTGCGTGATCCGGTCCATGCATACCGACCAGTTCAATCACGCCCCGGCGGAATTGTTGGTCTACACGGGTTCCCCGCGGCCTGGCCGCCCCTCGCTCGGGTCATGGGTTACCTACGGACTGGGCACGGAAAACCAGGATCTGCCGGGATTCATGGTTTTGATTTCGAGCGGGGTGCAACCGAATGGGGGCAAGAATTCCTTCGGATCGGGGTTTCTACCTTCCGTCTACCAAGGAGTGCAGTGCCGTTCCAAGGGTGATCCGGTGCTCTATGTCTCCGATCCCCAGGGGATGGACCGGGCCATGCGGCGGCGGAGCCTTGATGCGTTGAAAGAACTCAACGAGATGCAGATCCGGGAGTTCGGGCATCCGGAGACGCTGACCCGGATTGCTCAGTATGAATTGGCTTTTCGGATGCAGACGTCTGTGCCGGACGTGATGGATATCTCGCGGGAACCGGCGGCGGTGTTGGAGGCGTATGGAGCACAGCCCGGTGCGGCGAGTTTTGCCAACAACTGCCTGTTGGCGAGGCGGTTGGCGGAACGGGGCGTGCGCTTCGTCCAGCTTTTCGACTGGGGCTGGGACTTCCACGGAACCGGCCCGGCCGAAGACATCCGGGATGGTCTGACGAACAAGTGTGCGACCATGGACCGTCCGGTGGCGGCGCTCTTGCGGGATCTCCGCCAGCGGGGGATGCTGGACGAGACTTTGGTGGTGTTGGGAGGGGAGTTCGGCCGCACTCCGTTCCGGGAAGGGAGGACGGCCGGAGGAAACATCCTTGGGCGCGATCATTATCCGGATTGTTACAGCATGGTGTTGGCCGGGGGCGGAGTGAAGGGAGGTTTCGCCTATGGGGAATCCGACGAGCTGGGCTTTTCCGTCGCGCGGGATCCGGTGCACGTGCACGATTTGCAGGCGACCATTCTCCATCTGCTGGGGTTTGATCATGAGCGCCTGACCTTCCGTTTCCAGGGCCGGGATTTTCGGCTAACTGACGTGCACGGAAGCGTGGTGGAACCGGTGCTGGCCTGAGTGGAAAACAACAAACAACCTAAAGGGAGAGGCGATAAGGGAACGCTGTGGCGCGGGCGCTCCTGCCGAAGCAACGCGGAAAGGCTCGGTGTGGGAGCACGCGGGGCCGGCTATTCGACTACCACGCGGAAGAGGGGTCCGGGATCGGCGACGGTAGCGGAAGTCAAGGGACCGGCGGTGGGGATGCCGGTCGCGGCGTTGCGCCAGCCGTTTCCGTCGTCGGAAGCTTCGACGCGGTAGCTGCGTTCGCCGGCGCTGGTCCAGTCCAGAGTCGCGGAGCCGTCTTGGTAGGAAATCGCGAGGATCTCGAAACGGTCGAGCGGGTCGAGCGGGTCGGTCCCTGCACGCA
This sequence comes from Verrucomicrobiales bacterium, assembly GCA_041749135.1. Taxonomy (GTDB): domain Bacteria; phylum Verrucomicrobiota; class Verrucomicrobiia; order Verrucomicrobiales; family DEV007; genus DATKCT01. Next base: position 4,583 of record JBGTBW010000246.1, on the reverse strand, counting down.
CTTCGGAACCGTCTCCGCTGCCATCTCCGTCGGTATCGGCGAGTTGGGGATTGGTGCCGTGGATGGCGATTTCATCGGCGTCGCTGAGGCCGTCTCCGTCAGAGTCGCCGGTGGGCGAACCGGCGGCCCGGAAGGCGAAGGTTCCGGCGGCGTAGCGGTCCTCGGGACCTCCGTCCTGGTTCGGAGGGTAGTCTCCCGGCACGTCGCCCCAATGGGCTCCTCCGATGAAGCGCAGAATGCCCCCTGCGTCGTCGGTGGAGAGCAGGAGATCGACGGATCCCTGGTTGCCGTTGGATTCGCCTTCGCCGTATCCGTAGGCGTTGACCATATAGGCTCCAGGTTCCACGCGCAGAGGCGCGGCGAGGGGGAGGAAGCGGCTGCCTCCTATCAGGGTTCCCGGGTTTTCCGGGGTGAAGACGAGTTGCGCCAGGACTGCGCCGGCGCTGTCGTCGCCGACGAAGTCCGGGGTGCCGTTGTCGTTGCGCGACCAGATTTCAGCCGTGATGGTCAGGTTTAGGCCATCGGATCCGTCGTCGAAGACGCCGAGTTCGAGGATGTCGATGGCTTGATTCACGATAAAATCCATTCCTAGAGAGCCATTGAACTGCTGGTTTCCCACGGTGTTTTCGGGGATCACGTAGGCGATGAAGGAGGGGGTGTCGTTAGGATCGAGCGGATCGGTTCCGCGAGCCACTTCGGTTCCGTCGCCGACTCCATCGCCGTCGGTGTCGAAGACGAGAGGCGAGGTGCCGTAAATGTTGATTTCGTCGCCGTCGGACAGGAGATCTCCGTCGGTGTCTGGGTTGGTGGGATCAGTTTCGATTTCCTCGTTGTCGGCGATGCCGTCCCCGTCGGTATCCGAGGAGGCGGGATCGGTTCCATTGGCGATCTCTAATCCGTCCGGAATGGTGTCGCCGTCAGTGTCGGAATTGTTCGGATCGGAACCTGCGCTGTACTCGGCTTCGTTGTTGGCTCCGTCTGCGTCGGGATCTCCATTTCCGTCTTGGTCGAGATTCCCAAAATGCTCGCGTTCCCAGGCGTCAAGGAGGCCGTCGCCGTCGGTATCACCTCCGATGGTGATGCCGCCGGAATCACCGATAAAGACAGCGTCGAGGGCGGGCTCAATGGCGAGGAAATCGTCGCGGGTGTAGGTTCCGGGGCCGAGGAGGTCGCCGAGATTGATGGTTCCCAGCAGGACGGTTCCGAAGACGTGATCGCGATCGAGCAGGACCTGAAGCCTTCCGGCGCTGGGGTCGAGGGTTTGCAGGGAGAGAATCCCGGTGGGGTTATTGATGTTGTAATCGGCGTCGAGCGCAGCGTCGTCGAGGGTGATATTTCCGCGACCGAGGGTGAATGCAGTTTGGGCATGCAGAATGACGCCGCGGGCGTCCCAGTCGATGAGGGCGGCGGAATTTCCGCGCAGCAGCCGGAGAGTGGATGCGGCGGACGCGAGCGGCTGTCGCACGACGAGGACGGCGGGCTCGGATTGTGGGAGCGTCGCGTCGAGGATCAGGGTCCGGTTGGCGCCGGCGAGGTCGATCACGCCGCCGGGTTGCACGGTGAGTGCGGTCTCAAGGGTCAGGGTTCCCGCATCGAGGCCGAAGCGGATGCTCCCATTTTGCAGGATGAGGGCCGGGATTTGGAAGTGGGAACCGGAGGGAGCGTTGAGGACAAGGGCGGAGCCAGCTCCGGCGATGGTGAGGCTATCGCCGGCAAAGCCGGAACTTGAGTTCGGTGTGCGGAGGCGGCCGGCTACGCCATCGATCACGAAGTAGTCCATTCCGGCGGCGGCGGGCTCCGCGTTGGACCAAGCTTGTCCATCGGTCCAGGGCAGGTCGTTGCGCACGAGCCAGACGGCGTTGGGCGGCGGCGTGCTGCCCGCATCGGCGGGATCGCTGCCGAGGGCCAATTCCACGGGGTCGGGATAGCCGTCGTTGTCGGCGTCCTGCTTCAAGGGGATGAACGTGAAGGAGCCCGCTCCGTAACGATTGGCTGGTCCGCCATCGACGCTTTGAGGGTAGCCTTCCGGCGCTGCGCCGTAACGCGCGAGGCCGACGAATTCGAGTGCAGGATCGTTGGAGACCTCGCCGAAAGGTCCTTGGAAAACGCCCCCATTTCCGTTGCGCTCTTCTGGGCCATAACCTTGCGCCACAATGGTGTAGGCGCCAGGAATGAGCGCGAGCGGCGGATCGAGTTCCTTGAAGCGGCTGCCTCCATCCGGGAAACCGGGATCTTCGGCAGTGAACGTGAGGGTGGCCAGGACTTCGAGGCCGGTGTCGTCGGTGGGGTCGGCGGGAGTTCCTCCGTCATCACGGCTCCAGATCTCAACGCGGATGGCGGCGTTGAGCCCGTCCGAATTGTCGTCGAAGGCTCCGAGTTCGGTGACCTCGATGGGAGAATTCACCACAAAATCCATGCCCAGAGTGCCGTTGAAATCCTGATTTCCAGGGGTTCCGGAGGGAATGCGGTAAGCGACGGTTCCCCGGTCAGGATGGCTGTCGGGATCGAGGGGATCGGTTCCTTGGGCGAGTTCGAGGGCATCGCTGGAGCCATCGCCGTCGGTGTCGGGGTTTACGGGGCTGGTGCCGTGGATGGCGACCTCGTCTCCATCCGGGAGGGAATCGCCATCGGTATCCGCCTGGCGCGGGTCGGTGCCGGTGTTGTTGGCATCGACGAAGATTCCGGTGTTTGTTTCCACGCCGTCGCTGAGTCCATCCCCATCGGTGTCAGAGGACGTGGGATCGGTTCCCTGGGCGAGTTCGATGCCGTTCGGAACTCCGTCGCCATCGGCATCGGTTTCCGGGGATTCGTCCAGGGTTCCGAAGGTGAGCAATTCGAAGTCATCCGCCCAGCCGTCGCCGTCGGAGTCGCTGGAGTCGACGAGGAAGGAGAAGGAGCCGGCTCCGTAGCGGTTGGCGGGGCCAGCGTCGACATTGGCGGGGAAGGCGTCAGGGTCGCCCCAGCGGCTAGCTCCGACGTAGCTGAGGTGGGGCACGTCCAAGAGCGTCCCGAAGCCGTTCGCGTTGCCGTTGCGTTCACCGTCTCCGTAACCGAAAGCGACGATGGTGTAGGCTCCGGCGGGAAGGGGGAGGGGTTCGGCGAGGCCCTTGAACCGGCTTCCGCCGCGCAAGGAGCCAGCATCGCCGGGCGTGAAATCGAGTTCCGCCAGGATCTCGCCGCCCTGGTCGTCGGCCGGATCCAGCGGTGTGCCGCCGTCTGCGCGGGACCACAATTGGACGGAGATGGGCAGGTTGAGGCCATCGGAGGAATCGTCGAATGCTCCAAGTTCCACGATGGTGATGGGGAGGTTCACGATGAAGTCCATGCCGAGCGAGCCCCCGAAGGTCTGGTTGCCGGGGGTGGCGGCGGCAACCTGATAGGCCACCGCAGGAGCAGTGGAGACAAAGCGAAAGGACCCCGCTCCGTAGCGGGTTTCCGGTCCACCGTCGGGCGTGCCGGGAAACTCGCCGGCGGCAACGCCATAGCGGCTGAGGCCGACGAAAAGGAGATCGGCAGAGACGGCGGCGCTGGCAAACGGACCTTGGTTCATTCCGTTGCCGTTGCGTTCGGCATCGCCGTAACCATAAGCGGCGATCGTGTAGGCTCCTGGGCTCAGGACGACGGCTTGGGGGAGAACGGCATAGCGGATTCCACCTTCGGGCAATCCCTGGGCTTCGGGACCGAAGATCATTTCGGCGAGTACGGAGCCGCCGGCGTCGTCCCCGGGATCTTCCGGCGTTCCGCCGTCGTTGCGCGTCCACAGTTGGACGGTGATGGGGAGGTCGAATCCATCGGAATTGTCGTCGAACGCGCCGAGGTGGGTGATGCGAATCTCGTTCTGAACGATGAAATCCATGCCGAGCGCTCCGCCGAAATTCTGATTCCCGGCGGTCCCACCGGGGACGGAAAGGGCGGCGACGGACAGTTGTGCTGCGGCGCCGGGGGCCAAGGCGGCCAAGGAAGCTGCCAGCAGGAGGGAAGAGGTGGTGTTGCGCATGGCTAGGGAGCGAAGATTTATCACGCAGGCTGAACCCTTACAAGATAATGGAGGGCCGGCCTCCGTGACGGCCCGGTCCAGGGATGGAGACCCATGGCGCGACAGGGCGTGCGGGAGCCCGCCCCTCCAGGATGCGGGATGGAGGTTCCGGGATGCAGACCCATGGCATGACAGGGCGTGCGGGAGCCCGCCCCTCCAGGATGCGGGATGCAGGATGCAGGATGCGGGATGGAGGTTCCGGGATGCAGACCCATGGCATGACAGGGCGTGCGGGAGCCCGCCCCTCCAGGATGCGGGATGCAGGATGCAGGATGCGGGATGGAGGTTCCGGGATGCAGACCCATGCATGAGAGGGCGTGCGGGAGCCGCCCCTCCAGGATGCGGGATGCAGGATGCAGGATGCGGGATGGAGGTTCCGGGATGCAGACCCATGGCATGACAGGGCGTGCGGGAGCCCGCCCCTCCAGGATAGCGTGAGGGATCTGGTAGAGCCTTACCTGGAGGGCCGGCCTCCGTGACGGCCTGGTCCAGAATGGAGACCCTAACCCGGGTGAAAGCGCCTGCCCGTACGACGGCGCTCCGCGCC
>JBGTBW010000245.1:0-50871 GCA_041749135.1 Verrucomicrobiales bacterium | reverse complement strand
GGGTATGTGGCGCGGGCACTCCTGCCCGCGAACTCTTGAGGTTCCATCGGCGGACAGGAGTGTCCGCCCCACAAGTAGGGCGTCATCTGCCGAGAGGCGGTCTCGCTTCGGCTCAGCGATTTTCCTCCCTGTCCATGATCTCCCTCGATAGTTCAGGAGTTCTGAACTTGGCGGATGACCGGGTTCTGGGGAGGGATCGGCCGCGCTCATTCCGCCCCGTCAGTCAGTATATTGATGGCTGGGATCACCTTGCCACAGAACTCCGGATCTGGGGGAAGGAAGTTCAGGTGAAGTTGACGATCACCGACTTGATCTGGGTGAACAAGTCCAGTCCGTAGGGCCCCTTCTCGCGGCCCCAACCACTTTGCTTGAAGCCGCCCCAGGGCGAGGCGTTGTCGAAGGCATTGTAACAATTGACCCAGACCGTGCCCGCCTCCAGGGCCGCCGCCGCCTGGTGCGCCTTGCGCAAATCACGCGTCCAAACTCCGGCGGCGAGGCCGTAAGGACTGTCGTTTCCTTTCTGGATTGCATCGAACAGGTCGCGGAAGGGCAGTGCACACACCACCGGACCGAAGATTTCCTCGCGCGCGATGCGCATGTCATTGGTCACATCCGCGAACACCGTGGGCTCGACGAAATACCCTTCGGCGAGTTCGCCGCCAGGCGCGTTGCCGCCAGCCGCGACACTGGCCTTCGCATCCTTTCCAATCTGAATGTAGTCGAGCACTCTCTCCTGTTGATTGCGCGAAACCAGCGGCCCCATCTTGGTTGTGGGATCCAACCCGTGCCCGAGGCGAACCATCTTGGCCATGTCCGCGAGCTGGGCAACAAACCCGTCGTAGATGGAGTCTTCGACGAACAAGCGGGAGCCCGCCGAGCAAATTTCGCCCTGGCAGAAGAAGATCCCCATGAACACGCCCTTGAGCGCCGCTTCGAGATCAGCATCAGCGAAGACGATGTTCGGCGACTTTCCGCCCAGTTCCAAGGACACCTTCTTCAGATTCCCCGCAGCGGCCCGGAGGAGAAAACGGCCGACCTCAGTGGAGCCGGTGAAAGTGACTTTATCCACGTCGTGATGTTCCGCTAGGGCCGCGCCCGCGGTCTCTCCGTAGCCCGTGACGACGTTAAACACGCCCTCGGGAAAGCCTGCCTCCAAGAACAGCCCGGCCAGACGCAGAGCCACCAGGGAGGTGTCCTCGGACGGCTTGAGAATGAAGGTGTTGGCTGTGGCCAACGCGGGAGCCGCTTTGTAAAGCGGCATCGTGAGTGGATAATTCGGCGGAGTGATGCCTGCTGTTACGCCGAGCGGTTCGCGGAGCGTGTAATTGAGAAACTGCCCGGGCAACGACAGGGGGATGGTTTCCCCAGTAAGCTTCGTGGTCCAGCCGGCGTAGTACTCCATCCAGCTCACCGCGGTGGCGACTTCTTTCTGCGCTTCCCAAAGGGGCTTTCCGTTCTCAAGAGTGATGAGCTGAGCCAGCTCGTCCCCATGTTTCTCGATCAGGCAGGCCGTCGATTGCAGCAGGCGACCCCGGTCGTAGGGCGAAAGCTTGCGCCAGGAACCGTGGAAGGCGCGCCGCGCGGCGTCCACGGCGCGATCCGCATCCGCCTTGCCGCCGGCCGGAACCGAACCGAGAACCTGGCCGGTCGCAGGGTCGCGAGACTCGATCCATTCGCCGTTCTCCGCTTCCACCCATTGAGCGCCGATGAGCATCCGGGCGCGCCCGGCAAGGAAGGATCTCACTTCGGGGAGTATAGCGGGCGAAGGCATGACGGTGCGGGGTGGGTGTTGAGGTTGAGCAAAATCAGGATAACCACCGGCATCGGTGGAGGGCCCGGGAAAACCGATGCTCCTCCAGACGCCGGAGTCGCTGAGGTAGGCGGCGCTGACGTCCGCACGCAATTGTTTGAAAAAGGGAAGAGCCTGTTCCTCCAACAGCCCCAGGAGTTCCTGGATCTGATCTGGCTGCAGGCCGGCGACAGGAGAGCCGAACCGGGCTTGGGCCAAGGCCGTGGCCGCTTGCAACCCTCCTGTGTAAACGTCAGGCTGGATGCCCAGGCGAAACTTGCCGGCTGCGCCGAGCCCGGCAAAAACCATGGCCGCGCCGCCATCCCTTTCATCCGGGGGAATGATTCCTTTCGCCAATGCGTTGAGCGCGGCGATGTCTTCCAGGCGGATGTGCGGTTCGTTCATGGGGCGACCGGAGCGCCGGAGGTTCGACCCCAGCCAGAGCCGGATTGGGGTCCGCAGCCGTCAGGAGACGAGGTGCGATTGGTTTTCTTGGTTTCAGAGTCCATTATCAAAACTCGCCGCGGCTTGCCGCCGTCGCCATGTGATCTGCTGCCCGGCTGGCGATGGCCATGGCGGTCAAGGTCGGATTCACGCCTGACCCCGTGACAAACACGCTGGTGTCGCAGATGAAGAGATTGGGAATGTCGTGGGACCGGCAGAACGCGTCGACCACAGACGTCGCGGGATCATTCCCCATCCGACAAGAGCCCATGGCATGGGCGCCGTAGTTCAATCCGATGCGGACTTTCCGGGCCCCGGAGGCCGCCATCATCTCCGAGGCTTTGTCGCGGGCGGCGGCGGCGAGTTTCACGTCGTTATCGCCCCATTCGCAGGTCAGTCGAGCGGCGGGCAGCCCGCGGCCGTCCTCCACTTCGGGGTCGAGAGTTACCGCATTGTGTTCGTGCGGCAGACCTTCGGCATGCGCCCACCATGCCGCGGTGTGGGCGTACTCGTGGAGGAACTCCTTGAATTCGGCGCCGTAGAAGGAACCGCTGAGATTGGCGTAAGTGATGGGCGTCATCATGTAGGAGATGAGGATGTAGCCGCGCGCGAATTCGTTTCGGGGATGGGGCGCGTAGAAATCCTGAACCATGACGTGACCCATTTGCATTCCTTTGAAGGCGTTCACCGGCTCGTCGAACGTACCGAAGACTTGCCAGGTGGGATGGCTCATGAAATTCCTCCCGACCAAGCCGCTCGAGTTGGCCAGTCCATCCGGAAAGGTAGGGTTTGCGGAGAGGAGCAAGAGGCGCGGCGTTTCCAGAGCGTGGGCGGCGAGCACCACCAGCCGGGCACGGACGCGATGTTCATTGCGCCGGCTGTCCAGGTAGTCAACTCCGGTGACCCTTCCCTGCGCGGAGTCGTAGTTCACCCGGTGGGCGAACACTTCACTGAGCACCAAAGTCCGGTGCATCGCGGCTTTCATAAGGTAGACCGAAGAGGCGTCAGCCTTGGCTCCAGTTGGGCAGCCGGAACCGCACCAGCCGCAGTAGATACACGCGGGTCTTCCGTCGTATTCCACGGAATTGATGCCCACTGGCGGTGCGAAGGGATGAGCGCCCAGCTTGCGGGCTCCCCGGGCCAAGACCTGCGCATGCCAGTTCATCCGGTGCGGCGGCATGGGCAGCTCGTAGGGTTCGGGCGGATACGGACCGCATTCTCCGGCCACGCCAAACTCGCGTTCCACCTTCTCGTAATAGGGCCGGAGGTCCTCGTAAGAGATCGGCCAATCCGCTCCCACGCCCTCAGTAGAATAGGTCCGGAAATCGGCAGGGTGAAAGCGAGGCGCCACGCCAAGCCAGACGAGCGTGCCGCCCCCGGCTCCGGTCCCGGCTTTAGGAACGATGGCGTCTTTGCCGGCAGAAACCCGCGGCTCGCTCCACAGGATCTTTCCCGCGTTGGCTTCGGTGTTGGGAAGGTCGACAGAGGGGCTCAGGCGCTTGCCCGCTTCCAAGACGACCACGGAGAACCCGCGACTGGCCAGTTCCTTGGCTACGAGGCTGCCGCAGGCTCCGGAGCCCACAATCAGGATGTCGGCAGAAAGCGTTGACATGGCGATGCCCCGAGGCGCCCAGGAATGTGGACGCTGCATTGCCAAATGCCAACGAGCGCCGTCACGGTCGCAACAGCGGCGAGGCGGCTGGCCCCGGCGCTGAACGCCGGCGACCCGGCGCCCGTCCACGAGACTGCGCCCTGGCGCCCGGCTAGCCGCTCCTGCCAATCGTGCGTTAGTGATAGACTCTTCGGGAAAGGCATCCTTCGCCCGGGGCCGCTCAAGGCCGCGCGGCTCGCCCACGGGCGCGGCGGGCTCCGGATTCCGGAGAAATCTCGCTGGAGTTTCTGATCCGTGAACACTAGGAAGGAACGATGAGCGTTCTCTCTTTGCGCCGGGCCAGCCGTTTTCTTGGCGCGCTGCTTCCCCTATGGCTGACAACGGTCCTTTCCTCGTCCGCGCAATCCGCGCCGGACCGCCCCAATGTCATCCTGATCCTCGCGGACGATCTGGGCTACGGGGAACTGGGGTGTTTCGGGCAAGAGAAGATCCGCACGCCGCGCTTGGACCAGATGGCGGCGGAGGGGATGCGTTTTACCTCGTTTTATGCGGGATCGACGGTCTGCGCGCCCTCACGCTGTGTGCTCATGACGGGCAAGCACACCGGGCGGGCCCGCATCCGGGGCAACGCCAGGCTGCCGTTGCTCCCGGAGGATGTCACCGTGGCGGAGGTTTTTCAGGCCGCAGGTTACCGGACCGCACTCTGCGGCAAATGGGGATTGGGTGAGGAGGGATCGACCGGATTGCCGGCGCGGCAGGGATTCGATTTCTTCTTTGGCTACCTGAATCAGCATCACGCCCACAACTACTATCCGACGTTTTTGATCCGGAACGAAGACCGTGTCGTCCTGCCGAACATTCCCGCGCATGAAGACGCCCAAGGGGGAGGCTGGGCAGCCGAGCGAAAGGCCTGGTCGCACGATCTGATCATGGAAGAAGCGCTGGACTTCATTCGCCAGGCGCACGCCGGACCTTTTTTCCTCTACTTGGCCCTGACCGTGCCGCACGCCAACAACGAGCGGGCCCGAAGCTTGGGGAATGGTCAGGAAATGCCGGATTACGGGATCTACGCGGAGCGGGATTGGCCGGAGCCGGACAAGGGTCAGGCGGCGATGATAAGCCGGATGGATAGGGATGTGGGCCGGGTAATCGATCTCATTGAAGAATTGGGGGCTGCGGAGCGTACCCTGGTGATGTTCAGCTCCGATAACGGTCATCACCAGGAAGGGGGAAACCGCCCAGAGTTCTTCGACGCCAATGGTCCGCTGCGGGGGATGAAACGCGATCTTTACGAAGGCGGCATACGCGTGCCTACCATCGCTTGGTGGCCGGGAACCGTGCCCGCTGGCCAGGCTTCCGGTCACCCTGGTTACCAGGGAGATTTCATGGCCACCGTCTGCGCGCTGACGGATAGGCCGGAGCCGGACGGCACGCAGTCCATCAGCTTCCTGCCCGAGCTGCAAGGCCGGCCGGCGGAACAGCAGCGCCATGAGTATCTTTATTGGGAGTTCTACGAGCGGGGAGGCCGGCAAGCGGTGCGGTTTGGTCAATGGAAAGCTCTGCGAGGCCCCGGTTTCGACGGCAAAGTGGAGCTTTACGATTTGGATGCGGATCCGGGCGAGACCGTGGACTTGGCTCCCGGCAATCCCCAACTCGTGGACAGGGCGATCGGGATGATGAAGGAAGCCCACCGCCCCGACTCCCAATGGCGGGTGCGGTAACGGCTGCCGAGGAAATGAAAGACTTGCTTTCGCCCAGTGCGTGGGGGTTGACGCTGACGCTGCGGCGCTCCGTGCTCTTGCTCGTTTTGGGGCTGCTGGTGGGCTCGGTGACGATCATTGGGGGGATCGCTTGGATTACGGCGACCTCCTCGATCGAGGCCCTGAGCCGGCAGTTGTTGGAGGCCAAAAGCCAGGCGGTGCGGGCCAGGCTGGCGGATTTTTTTGGCGAGGTCCCGCCGGCTCTCGAATACCTCGAACGCGCCGTATTTGCCGATGCAGGCCAGACTCCCTTTGAACAATGGGAGCAAACAGGACGCGTGATCGGCTACCAACTGTCCGTCCACACGCACTTGACCTGGCTGTATGCCGGAAGCGCGGCGACGGGAGATCTGATCGGCTGCCTCCGGGCGGGGGACGGCAGGATCATTTTGGCCTACACCCACGGCCAGCCGGACTTGACGCCGGCGACCTTGGAGCTTGGGGAAGACGGATCCTGGACGCCGGTCGAATCGGGCGAAGTGCCGCGCGGACGCTACGATTCCCGGACACGGCCGTGGTTTGCGGCGGCTCTGCAATCCGGGGAGATCGTCTGGACGCCGCCCTACAGCTTTTTGGACAGCCGAACGCGCGGAGTGACAGCGGCCCAGGCCGTGCGGAATAAGGAGGGCCGCGTCGTCGCGGTGCTGGCGGCGGATTTGGTGTTGGAGGAGTTGGGCCAGTTCCTCGCCACCCTGCGGATCGGGCGAAACGGCGGGGCGTTTCTGCTGCTGGATGACGGAAGTTTTCTTGTGGACGAAACCATGCGGGAGACTATCAACCCCACTCGATTGCGATTGCAAAAAGCGCTGGAACCCCAAAGGTTTGACCTGGCCAGCCTGGCCACGGGGGACTACCTGGAGCGCCGCGTCGTTCAGGATGGCGAAGTCTACCGGGTTCGCTTGGAGCAAGTCCAGCTCACCGGAACCGGGGCCTATTTCGCGGCGGTGATCGTGCCGGAAGCTGATTTTCTGGGGACGGTGCACCGCAATGCCTGGGCCGCCGCCGGGGCCTCCGTCTTGATCCTCGGGACGGCCGTGGCCTTGGGATTGATCTTTGCCCGCCGCGTCACCCGGCCTCTGGAACAAATCAGCGAAGAGTTGGAGAACATCGGCAACCTTCGCTTTCCTGATTCCCAGCGCTATTTTCACTCATCCATTCGGGAGATAGCGCAGTTTAACGATTCCCTAGGGAAAATGTCGCTCAGCTTGCGGGCGTTCTCGCGCTATGTGCCGAGCGATTTGGTCCGCATCCTTTTGCAGCGCGGGGACGAGGCCAAGTTGGGCGGCCGGGTCCAGCATGTGACGATCCAGTTCACCGATCTCGTTGGGTTCACCACGCTGAGCGAGTCCTTGGCTCCGGACGAAGTGTTCGCCGAGCTGCGCGAGTTTCTGGAGATTGTGGCCCGGCACGAACGGGCCAACGGGGGCATCACCAGCAACTTCACCGGGGACGGAACGCTTGCGCTTTTCAATGCGCCGGAGAGTCTGGAGGGACACTCCGCCGCCGCTTGCCGGGCGGCCCTCGGGTGCGTGGCGGAGTTGGAACTGCTCAACGGCACGCGGCGCCGGGAAGGGCGTCCGGAATTGCGGGCGCGGATTGGAATCAACACGGCGGAAGTGCTTTTGGGCAATCTCGGGACCCGGGATCGGTTTTCCTACACCGCGGTGGGCGACGGGGTGAATCTGGCGAGCCGGCTGGAAGGGCTAAACAAGTTCTACGGCACCGCCATCCTGGCCGGAGACGCCTGCCGGTGGGAAGCCGGTGAGTCTTTTGTTTGGAGAAAGGTAGACCGGATCACTGTGGTGGGCCGCTCGCAATCCGTAGTGATTTGGGAACCTTTGGGAAAGGCGGGCGGCGTTTCGCGCCGGCGCATGCTCGGACGGGATCTTTATGAAGCCGCTCTCGAGAAATACTTTGCGGGAGACTTCGCCCAGGCCCAGGCGCTCTTTGCCCAAGTGCAATCCGCGATTCCCCAAGATCGTCCGGCGGCGGTGATGTTGCACCGGACGGAAGGATTTCTCCGGGGCCGGGTTGACGCGGACTGGGACGGTGTGTTTTTGGCGCCGGGCAAGTAAGGCCCGGCGTGGGGCATGGGGGCCACTCGCGAAGCGACGCTTCCGCCCTGCTCCGCAGTCGCGGAACCCGCCGCCGCAGATAAATCAACAGGCCCTCTAATCGGGTCCGTCGTCCCCAATCGCCTCGACAGGGCAGCCTTCCAATGCTTCCCGGCATTGCTGCTCCTCTTCCTCGTTCTCCGGCTGTTTGTAGACGTAGCTGTAGCCGTTGTCTTCCTGCCGCGTGAAGTTGTTCGGAGCGGTTTCGCGGCAGAGGTCGCAGTCGATGCACTGTTCATCGACAAAAAAAAGACCGGTGACGTTCTCGGGATGTCTGTTCTCGTAATCAGCCATGGTAAACCCCGTGGTTGTGGGCGGAGATTCGCACACCGCATGGGGTTGTAAAGGGCAAACTTTCGAAAGAACGCGCTTTCGTTTGTTTTTCCCCAGGAGGGGGTGTAAATGGCCGCCATGATGAGTGCGGCGGGTGCTGGCGGCCGTGGGGGTCCTTTCCTCGACCGGGGCCCCCGGGCCTTGCTGGCGACGCTCAAGGCGCGGGGACCCATGGATGCGAAATGCCTGGGCGAGGCGTTGGCCATCACTTCCGCCGCGGTGCGGCAGCATTTGGAATTGTTGCGGGACCGCGGGCTGGTGGTTTACGATGTCGAAGGACGCGCCATCGGCAGGCCGGCCCGGGTTTGGCGGCTGACGCCGGAAGCGGGAGCCTTTTTTTTCGACGGTCACTCTCGCCTGGCGGGGGATGTCTTGGCGGCCGTGGAAGCGGAATCCGGGCGGGACGGCCTGCGGCGAGTCCTCGAACGTTGCGAGCGATGGCGCGAGGAAGGCTATGAAAAGCGGCTGGCGGGCCCGGCCACCCTGGCGGGTAAGCTCCGCGCTTTGGCCGGGTTGCGAACCGAGGAAGGGTACGACGCCAGAGTGGAGCGGGAAGCCAGCGGAACCTGGACCCTGCGTCAACGGCATTGTCCCGTTGCGGCGGCGGCCCGGAACTGCGAACTGCTCTGCGAATGCGAATTGAGCCTCTTCAAGCGTCTGTTGGGAAATCTGGCCGAGGTGCGGCGCTGCGAGCATCTATTTGCGGGCGACGCGGCCTGCGCTTACGCCATCGAGCCCAAGGCGAACGTCCCTCCGCTTCGCCCTGCGAATCCGCTCACAACAGCGGATTGACCGGTTTGGCGAAGGCTTTCAAGAGGGATGTCAGGACGGCCTTCAGGGTGTCCTCCGCTTCGATCTCGGGGAAGAGGCCGACATCCCGGTGGTTAGTGTAAAAGTCAGGATGAGAGGGAGGGACCGCTTCCCGGCCCGGAATCAGCTCGAAGTTCGAGGTGTTGCGCACGGGCCAGAGGGAGAGCGGACTGATCTCGGAGAGCGACTCGAAGAAAGCGTTGAGCTGCCGGATCTCCAAGGGGATCTCCCGCTGGGCGACGATCCAACTGTTGCCGGGTCGGACGTTGTGGAGGATCTGGTGTTGCAATTGTGCGGCGAACCGGGAATCCCGGACCAGCAATCCGGCCTCGGTGTTGAGGTTCACCGAGCGAGGATCGAGATTGAACGACCCGATGTAAGATAGGCCCTCATCGACGACGAACGACTTCCCGTGCAGGCATAGGTAGGGATAACGCTCCGGCAGACGCAGGCTCCGGGCTTCGGCTTCCAGGGCGGGGAATCGATCGAGCATGGCGTGGAGATCGGCGGGCCGCGGCCGGAACTCGTGGAGCCGGAAGCCTAGCTCTTCTACAAACAACCGCCGTTGACGATAACTGGCGGAGTAGGCCAGGGTATTGTCCGTGGAGGCGAGACTGTTGGTGGTCAGGACGATGTCGAGGCCGGGATTGCGCTTGCGAAGATCTCGAAAGAGACGCTTTTCCTGCTTTTCCAGCACCAGATAGGGGCTCTCAAAAACCAGGGAGCGCCGGGCCGAATCCAGCGCATCGGCGACGATACGAGACTTGGAGCCGGAACCCCACAAGTGCCTGCTGTTGTTCTTGCCGGGTTGATCAGCGATGAACCAGGTCTCGGGAACAGAGAGGAGCGATTGCACAAACGTGCGCTCGATCAGGGCGCGATCGTCGGCTTGCGCGATGACGTTGGCAAAGCCGGGAGGACGGCTGAAGAGGCTGCGCCCGTAGTCGTCCAAGGCAGCGGCGCCCGAGCCGGCGGCAAGCCAGCGCGCGACATCCGCCAAGTCCGCCGCCGGTATGGATTCTTTGTAATCCCAATAGGCGGCGAAAGAGGCGTCCATATCGGCCGCCACGTGCCCGACCGCGAGGACATCGCGATCGCGGAAGTTCATCTTGAGCGAGCGATTGAAGTAGGAATCCTCGAAGTTGCGCCCGCCCGTTAGCCCGATGACGCCGTCGCAGAGAATCAACTTATTGTGCAGCCGTTGATTGACGCCGCGGAACTCCAGGCCGGCTTCGATGAGGGTGCTGAGATGATCTTGGGCGAGCCGGTTGGCGATGGGATTGTAGACCCGGATCTGAAAGTTGGGGTGCGCTTGGGAGAGCCAGGCCAATGCGGCGGGATCGTTCTCCATTCCCATCTGGTCCACCAGGATCCGCACGTCCACACCGCGCCGCGCCGCTTCGAGCAGCTCATGCATGAGCAGTCTTCCGCAGCGGTCAAAGCGCCAGATGAAAGTCTGGATATAAATGCGCTGGAGGCTGTGGCGGAAGAGGTGAAGGCGGATGAGGAGAGCCTCGTCGGCCTCCTGAAGGATGCCGGCGTGATTGTCCGCGCTCGCCGCGTCTCCCCGGTTTCGCTGGGTCGCGGCTCGAAGGGCGAGGGCATGAAACGGAGACTTCGGGGAGAGGGTCCGGTCCGCCGGTGGAGCCGTGACTTCGACGGGTGAAAGGGGGAGCTGCTGCGGGATTCGGTTCCTATCGACACTTGCGCAGGCCGGCAGAAGGAGGAGAAGCGCCAGGGCGCGGGCAGCCCATTCCATGCGATAGCAAAACCCAGCCTGCCAGAGGCGCAAGGGGAAGAGAGCGGAACGTCACCGCATTTATGCTCATGACCACTAAGAGCTGAAGGACGGTGAGATGCAGTTTCAGAACTCCTGATCTCGAGGGATTTGGATGAGCTGGAAGGGTATGTGGCGCGGGCACTCCTGCCCGCGAACTCTTCAGGTTCCATCGGCGGACAGGAGTGTCCGCCCCACAAGTAGGGCGTCATCTGCCGAGAGGCGGCCTCGCTTCGGCTCAGCGATTTTCCTCCCTGTCCATGATCTCCCTCGATAGGTCAGGAGTTCTGAGCTTACGGATTGTGTAAGTCGCTGATTTCAACAGAGCGGAAGGGGTGGGATTCGAACCCACGGTTCGAATAGTGCTAGTGGCTGAGCATGTCTGATTGCGTCTGAAGACGTTTATTTTCAGGGGACTACGGAGAACAGTGCGGTAACGAAAAACTTCCTCAAACGTCCTAGACTTCCTGAAATGTGGGCAGTATTGTTGGCAGTCATGGCTTCAATACGGCGACGGAAGGGGACTTCGAATTGGACTGCATGCTTCGTTGATGCTGCGGGGCGACGGCTTCAACGCAGCACCGGGACATCGGACCGGAAGGCAGCGCAGAGGCTCGCTATCGACTTTGAGGACGCTTGGAGGGCAGCGAAGACAGGAAACCAAGTGAAGGCCGTTCTGTCTGCGGCGCACGCACGGATCACCGGTGAGGGGCTGAGTGACGTGACCCTCGGAGCGTTTTGCAAGCGATGGCTGGATGCGAAGGCTCGGACCGTCGCACCGAGAAGTCGTGTCAGCTACGGCGACGCCATCAGCGAACTGCTACGCATCCTTCCCGAGCGGTCCGGGCAACCGTTGGGCAAGTTGACCGCGGACGACGTCCGGCGCTTTGCCCACACCCGGCTTGAGGAAACGACGCCCCGGACGGCTGCCAACCAGCTTAAAATCGTGAAGATGCTGCTCCGGGCAGCCGTGAGGGAAGGGCTGATTGATCGGAACCCCGGTGAGCATGTCGAGGCTCCGCGGCAGGGGAAGGCCCACCAACGGCCGGCCTTCACTGCGGATCAGTTGCGCACCCTGCTGGCGAACGCGACGGGCGAATGGAGATCGCTGTGCCTTTTCGGGATCTTCTCCGGCGCGCGGCTGGGCGATCTTGTGCGGTTGCGGTGGTCGAACATCGACACGATTGAGTCCGAACTTCGTTTCGTGACACACAAGACCGGGCGGTCTGTGCGGATCCCCCTGGCGGCCCCCCTGTTGGAGTTCATCGGGAGCCTTGATCCGCCGGCCGATCCATCCGCCCCGCTGCATACGCGAGCGCTTGCCATTTGCGAGCGTGAGGGTGGCCGCGTCGGATCCTTGAGCCGTGAATTTGCGGATCTGCTGGCGGACTGCGGACTGCGTAGCCGCCCGAACCGCAGAGGAGGGGGAACTGGACGCAGGGGACCGCGGGAACACGGCGGACTCTCGTTTCACGGCTTGCGTCGATTCGTCGTCACAACTCTGCATGAGGGAGGCGTGGCGCTTGGGGTTGCGCAGGAGTTCACGGGGCATGCGAGCGCTTCCGAGCACCAAGGGTATTTACGCGTTAGCCGTGAGGCGATGGAGAGAGCGGTGGCGTCCTTGCCGGATCTGTCATGACCGGCAAACCGACCGCCGTCGAACTGGCACACATCGCCGCGAGCCTGGCGTCAGCACGGCCGGACTCGGCGCCCGAAGAACTGGTCGCCGAAGCTGCGCGGATTCTGGAAGCAGCCGCGCAGCACGTGGAAGCGTCGGATCCGCTGCGGCCGGCGCGAGAGATCCGGGAAGCTGCCCGCAGGTTCGCCCTTCAGAGTGGAGCCGATGCGGCGGCAGACTCTCCGGAGCTGCGGGTTTCATGGAAAGATCTGTCGAAGCGGATTCCCCGCTCGCGCCCCGAATACAGGGAGGCGATGCTGCGGCGGTTCCTAACTGAGCGGGGAAACTTCGGTCCCGTCGAGGTTCCGGGGGAGCCTGGGGTTGAGATCGGTGTGCAGACCGGGCCGAAAGCTGTCAGAACGCTGCTCCGAGAGATCCTCGAAACCGGGATGGATCGCCAGGAGGCGGAGCGGTTTCTCGCCTGGGTCGCTGACCACCCGCCCCGCTCCGCTCCGCCGCGAAAAAAAAGACGCCGGCCCGCAAAAAGTTGAAGAAAAGGCTTTTCTGATCCTCGGGAGCCCAAGCGGTGACCCTCGGGGCGGATTTGGGCCGTTATCGTGACCTTTGCGGGCCGCCAAGGCTGAACGGCTGACCCTGCCCTGTCCGCGGGGGCGGATTCCGTGACCCTGCACCCTTTCGATGCTGACCCTCGGGGCGTTGGGAGCCTGATAGGGAGCGTGTTCCCATAACGTATAAGGAAGCGTGATGACCCCAAAGACTTCCCCAAACCCGCGGTGGATCCGGCCGGCTGACTGCCGCCCGATTGCAGGGCTGACCCGATCCCACATTTACCAGTTGATCGCCGAGGGGCGGATCAAGAGCCGCGTCCTGAAGCGCCCTGGGACTAGCAGAGGCGTAAGACTTGTCTGCGTACGGAGTTTGTTGGACCTGATTGAGAACCTTCCGGACGATGCCTCCTAACAACGAGGAAGCCGCCCACCCCAGACAGGAAAGAGCGGCTCCTCAGCAACGACAACGAACACGTGACCCCTACCCCATCCGCGGCGTCGGCGCAACCCGTTTCCGTCGCCGCTCCGGTTCCGGTGCGGCTCCTTCCGGCCAGCCAGGCCGCCGGCCGGATCGGGAAACACCTGTGGCTGTGCGAACCCTGTTTCAGAAGAGAGGGACTGTCATGAAAACTAGCTCCGCGCTTAAGGAAATCCCACTCTCAGAGCGTCGCGCTCTGGCCAGCGACTGGGCCCGTACAGAAGCCACGCCTGCCGTTTCAGGGGAGGGGGGCCACGGCAACGCCATGGCAACAGCACGGACCCTCCGTTGCGGCTTCTCCTTGCCGGAGGCGGACGCGTTGCAAGTGTTCCTCGATTCCTACAACCCGCGGTGTCAGCCCCCATGGAGTGAAGCCGAGGCCCGCCACAAGATCCATGACGCCGGAGAGCAGCCTCGTTCAGAGGGCTGGATGTTGCGGCAGAAGCGCGAGCCTTCTCGCACGGTTAAGCGCCAGCTCGTTTCAGATGGGGAATTCGTTAGGCGCACTGCCGACTATGTGGAGCGCGCGTCCGATCCCGCGGCAATCGACAAGCTGGCAGAATTCATAGGCGCATCGGGAACAACCATTGGCGATCTGGTGGCGGAGGGGACACTCGGGGCCGATCCGCACTTCCGCCCCGTCTGGATCTGGCCGGGCACTTTTCAAGTGGAGCAACAGCCGGGAAGCACGCCCAAACGCCTGTCTGCCAAGGGACGGACATTCCTCGGCTGGTGGAGGTCGGAACACATCCCCGATACGCCGCGGGAGGTATTCGTCACCGAAGGTGCGAAGGATGCCCTGGCGCTGATCGAGGGCGGTTTCGACGATGGGGAGGATCACGTCATGGCCACTTCCTGCGCGAAGAGTTGGAAGGCCGAGCACTGCCGGGTTGCTCGCGGACGCGTGGTCAATGTCGTGCTCGACCGGGACAAGGCCGGAGCCGATGGCGTGCAAAAGGCCGTCAGGGCGCTTCGCGCGGCCGGGGCAACGGAAGTCCGTGCTCTGGATTGGGATACCGTCCCCGAGGAGGCCGGGAAAGATTTACACGAGATCCTCACCAGAAAGGGGCCGGAATACCTCCTCAACGCGGTTTCGCGAGGTCTGGTCGCCATTGCCGGGGGGGACATACCCGGAGAAATTGGCGAAAATGGAGAAAATGGAGAAAACGAACCCGGGGTTTCGGCGAATTCGGCAAATTCTCCAATTTCGCCGCTATACTCTCCCCCCGCGGAATACCCGGAAGCGTCGGTTTTCGGTGATTTCCTGGCCTATGCCCGCCGAATCTCCGAGGCTCCCGACGCGGTCCTGCTCGGCGCGATCCTTCCCGTTGCCGGGGCGATGCTGGCCCGTCGGGTCAAGGTCCGGTTCGACCGGGACAAGTTTCCGAATCTCTACTCAATTCTGGTCATGCCTCCCGGTTGCCGGAAGGGCAGCGCCGTAAGTCTGGCCTACCGGCTGGCCAAGATTGCAGTCCCGGAATCCATCATTTCCGGCGCAGCCTCGGATGAAGCGCTCTTCGATGCCTTCGAGGAAACCCCAGACCGGATCTGGATCGAAACCGAGGGAAACGCACTCCTGCACAACTGGTCGAAGTCCGTCTACGGACAGCAGGTTGCCCGACGTGCGCTCAAACTCTACGACTGCGAAGACTGGTGTCAGCGCTTCAAAAACGGGGCCAAGAAATCGGAGTTCCGCAGCATCGACGAAACGAGTTGCTCAATGCTAGTGGCAACGACATTCAGCGCCGCCCGGTTCAACGGGATCGAGCACGGCGACGGTCTGCGACGCAGGTTTCTCTACTACACCGCGACCGATACGGAACGCGAACTGGATTGGCCCGATCACACCTTCGAGCAGGAATGGGCCGGCGTGCTTGACGCCTTCACCCGGCTACTGAGCATTGAGGGGGAGTTTCCGCCTCTCAACAAATCCCATCGGCTGGGCAGTCTTTGGAGCGACATTCAACGGGACTTCCGTTCCCGCTCGTCCGCTCTGCCGATGGATCTCGAGTCCGAGGCGCTGGCAAACTCCCTTCGAGAAGCCGCCAGTCACACTCTCAAGATCGCAATGATCTTTCAAGCTGGCCTGCACGTGAAGGATTCCACACTGCCGGCCACCGACTGGAGCGAAACCGCTCTGGAAACCGCCCGGGAACACGTCGTGGTTTGCCTCGACTCGCAAGCCTACATCGCTGAACACGCCCGCCGGTTCACGACAGCGGAGGAAGCCGAGGTGGTCTATTCTGTCGTTGTGGCCGAGGCCGAAGAGAAGCCGGGGGAGCCCATCATGCGAACAAAAAGCGGACTCACCCGCCGGTTCTGCATGCATTCGAGCCGTCGAGGCTCCATGTCGGTTGAGGATCTATATCAACGGATCTTGCCCTACCTCATCCAAAAGGGGCGAGCGTCCATCGTGAGGAAGTCCGGGAAACTGACGATCTACAAATTCGAACCCGAGGAGGAGTAGGGTGACACCCTGACGGCAAGTTTCCAATGTCGCCAAGTTTTTCACCCGCAGAACCCGCCCGGGAAATGAACGGAACCGCCCCGCCTGGCTCCCTGCCTCCCCTAAGAAAGGGGTTTCGGGCCGCCGTTCTGACTTCCGCGCGTTTTTACCCGTTGTTCTTTCATTGCCTTTCCTTTCGAGCTTTCCACGCCTTGCTCAGACCGCGCCCAGCCGTACCCCGATCCTTGCCTTGCTCCGTCCGGGCCTGACCGTGCCAGGCCTTGCACTGCCCAACCGGGTTCCTCGAATCGGGTTTTTGCGCATTTCCTTACACCCTGCCCCCGTTTTGGCTCGGGAGCCTTACGTCTAACCCAGTTCCGTTCCTGCTCGGGAACCCTTGCCTTGCTCCTTCCGGACCTGGGCATGCCCAGCCAGACCCAACCCCGATCCGTGCGTTACTCATTCCCTGCCAAGCCTTGCCGTACCGTGCCCCGATCCTCGCCTTGCTCCTTCCGTGCCACTCCAGGCCGCTCCTCGCCCGGCTGGAGGGCGGGAACGCCTCGCCGGATGCCCTGCCGCAGATCGAGCATTGCCTGTCCACGATGTTCAGCGGTATAATTTCACTCCGCCGAGTGACAACCGGGGAGGTACTTCCCTATTCGGCGCAAAACCCGCTCCTAGATTCCGCTAGAACTTCTGAACCCGACGCTCCACTACGGGCCGCGGCGCAGCGAATTCCGGCTCCGTTCCCGAAAGCCTCGAAGACCAGGAGGCGATCGCCAAGGCTGGTCTGCTTTGGATGTGCGAACCGGACAAGGAACCGATACGCTGCCGAGGCGGCGAGCGGCCGCCGGATCCGGACCGCCGCCAAGGAAACCGGCCACCTGCCAGCCCTCCACAGCGATCTCGTGCTGGCGTATTGCGATGCGGTCGCCCGGCGGGAGGGGCGCACCGGAGGCTTGAGGAGCAGGGCGACACCCTGCCCGGCCCTCACGGGGAGAGCGTGCACCCCTCCTTCCGGGACTGGGCGGAGACTACAGCCAAGCTCACGCTGCTTAGCGAAGGAGCTGGCATTAAGCCCCGCGGCGATCCAAACGCTGAGAACCGATCTCCGCGCCGCGCAGCCGAAGGTTAAGGCCGACGGCCGCCGGCGCTTGGCCGATTTCCTGCCCGCCCGTGAGGGCTCCTAAGCCCTAGACCACCATCCACCCCGAGGTGCTTGCGCGGTGGCTGGAGGACCGCATTCGCTAATGCCGAGAGTTCCCAGGGTGGAAACCGGTAACGGCGCGTGACGGGTTCTAGGTCATCCCCCGAGAGCTCATCTCCATTCCGGGCAGCACTCCCCCTCCGCCTCCGCGTCGTGACACCGTGCAACCCGCCGAAGCACAGGAGCGGCGAGCCCGACTCCTACACTTCGATCTCCACCTCGATCTCCACCTCGACCTTTGCCTTAATCGCTGCGTATACACCCGGGCCGAAGACCGAGACGATCAGGGAGAAACTCATGGGCTGTGCCCTGAGTTGCCGTCGCCGGACCCACCACCCCTCCACCCGGTTCGCCGTGGCTCACCGCCCTCCGGCTCGCGGCCGTGCTCGTGGCCGGCTGGGCCGTGCTGGCAATCATTGCCCTCGTGCTTACCCGATGAAACCCACCGACGCCCAATCCCCCGAGAGCACGTCAGACCCGGCATGGCCCGGCAGAGCAAGCGCAAGGCATGGATCAGGGCGGCCGGAAAGGGCTGGAAAGAAATCGCGAATAAGGGCCGATCAGCGGGGAAACGATGATGCCACGTGCAACAAAAACAAAAAAAGCCGATTTCGGCCAACAAGGACCGGGGTAAGGCGTGGTCGCTCTGGTCTCTGCCTTCCCCGACCGCCCCCGCCTCGTGGACTTCTTGCCGGGTGGCAAGCACGAGAAGCCGGGCCTGACACCGCGGGGCAAACCGCGGGAGGCCGGTCAAACCGGGATCGAGGCGTTTCCGGGCGTAACCGCAGCTTTCCCGGAGCGGCTCCGGTCCGGGAGCGAAAACGCGCTCAATCCGGAGGGGGGGAGGCAACACGCGCCGCGGAGTTCGGGGAAGCGGCCGAGTGCTGAGACCCGCGCCGAGATTCTCCACGTGGTCCGGCGCATCGAAGCAACTTGCCCACCCCGCCCGACCCGCCACCGTGGCTTCCCGCCCTGGTGCTCTGCGCCGTGCTCTGCTGCGGCTGGCTCGTGCTGGCCGCAATCGCCTACTTCTGCCGATGACTCCCAAAGCCACAGACTCACCCGAGAGCGCGGCTTCCCTTCCGGCGGGTCGCCGCCGCAGGACGCGCTCGCGGTGCTCCGCTGTCAAGCGTGGCGCAGTGGATGCCTGCTCGTGGCACCTGGGCAGGCTCCGGAGACGGTCGCCCTTGTCGGCGGATCCGGCCCCGTCGCGGAGGGCAGCCGCGAGGCGCTCATGGATCATCTCGCCAGCCAGCCCGAAACCCCACCCATGCCATGAAATCGCACCCCAGCCCGAAACCCCGCACGCCAGCCTCGAAGCGAGCCCGCGGCCGTCCGAGCAGCTACAGCGAAGGCCTGGCTGCCAGGATCTGCGAGGCGATCGCCGGAGGGAGCACGTTAACGGAGGTTTGCAGGACTCCGGGATCGCCTTCAATCCGGACCGTTCAGCGCTGGGCGGAGGACAACGACGAATTTTGTCGCGCCCTCACGCGCGCGCGTGTAAAACGGCTTGAAGGGCTCGAAGATCAACTGCTCGACTTGGGCGCGGAGGCGGTCCGGGAAGCGAGGTTATGGGCCGAGAGCCGGGGTGGCTCGACGATCGTTCAAGCCTACGGGTTGCGCTGCTCGAACATCCGCTTTTTGATCAGCCAGGCTTCCGAAGCGCGCCGCGGTGATGACGCCTCAGCCCCGGCTCAACCGGACAGGTTGCCCGCGTGGTTTGACCAAGCACTCAGAACTGCTTGGTGCAGCGCAGGAGAAAAAGCCGCCGGAGAAACTTCACCTTCAACCAACCATCTATCATGACAATAAAATCACGCCATCCGGGAGACTGCTATCAAAGCTTGGTCACCCTCGAAACCCGTAAACACCCTCACGATCCCGCCAGGCTCCGCTTCGCTCTCGTCGATCCCGACGGAAACGAAATCGGCGGGCCCGGCTCTCAAGTTCGCCTGAGCGACTTCAAGGTCACGGGCGCGAACAGCGACGAACACCGCGATTTGCGTCAGGCGGGGCTCGCTCACCTTCTGGCGGACTGACCGCGGCGACCCGAACCGGGCACAGAGCGTACCTGTAGCGCAGGAGTGCGGTCTAGGACTGGTCGGCTGTCGGCCGGTCGCGTCCCAGTAAATGGTCTGGCCGACGAGAGCCCCCTGGCCGAAGCGCTCGCGGTGCAAGTGAAAGCCCGCGCATTCGGCTTTGCAGTTCTCCACGAATGTTGTCCAGTAGCGCGCATCTCCGTGCTGGGTGTCCATGACGCCTAGCAACGTCAAAGCGCACTCACGCGCGTAGCGCGTTGAAGTGCCGCGCCTTGTTATGTTTTTGTTTCGCGGTGAACGGGCACGACCTTGAACCTTTGTCCTTGCAAGTATTGAAACAAAGCTTCTGTATAGGATGGAACTTCTTCGGTGTCGATAATCTGGAAAAGCTCTTGTCCCGCCTTGCTGAGTGCCACGCCGGACACCTTAAGGTGAGTTCCCGGTTTGCGCTCTTCTGTAGGTAGAAGAGCCAATTCTTGACCTTGGTGTCTGAAGCCCATGACAACCGTACTATCCATCACGGCGACACACACTTGATAGTCGAACCAAGAATTATAGTCTGAAATGATCAGGCCATATTCCTGAATGGCATTCAATTGCCCGTAACCTAATCCGTATTTTTGTAGGGCGTTCGATCCTGCGCTTCCGCCTAAAGACGGGACTCGCGCGTCTAGAATAATCTTTTCATCTGTCGGCAGCTGGAGAACAACACAGCACGAACAAAACCTCTTGAATAGACTCGCGGTGCGCTTGTCCAATTCGCCAAGAATTTTCACTGCGCGAATAGAGTAGCTCGATGGACGTTGAATCTCGCCAGCTAAAATTCTTCCAAACATCTCCTGCATTTCCTCCGTGCTTTTCTGAGCCGCTTCTTTTTCGAACTGATTTAGCCAGTCATCGTCGATCTCCGGAACCTCTTTGGAGTCGTCCGGCACTGGAGTCGATTTCAACTTCTCAGCAGCTTTCTCGGAGACTAGGTCTAGGTTAACTTGCTCCTTGATGATTTTCTGCCCGAATTTTCTTACCGCGACTCGGGCGTATTCAGGATCAACTTCCATTTGAGACGCGATCTGCGTCGCATTCGTTTCGATCAGTTTTACACGTGCCTGAGTCTCTGCTCTCTTCTCAGAAGCGACGCCCTCTAGATAGGCCGCCGGTACTTCGATTGCAGCCGAGCACAATCTTCCAAATGCTTTGAAGGCATTCTGCTTAATCGGCTTCGGTATGGAGACGCCTGTGATCGCGTCCATCACAACGTCCAACGCGCCATGGAGAACACCGGTTTCGTCGTCTGGCAAGGCTATTGGATTATGATCCGATTCTTTTTGCGCCATATCAGTGGATGCGTTTTTTTGACAGTTTTATTGAGCAGCACGCTGCAGAATAAGGGTATTAGCAGCCTGCTGCAGAATAAGGACAAACCCAGCATGGACTTGCTGAGAGCGGGCGGGCAGTCACTGAAGGCGGGAACAGGCGTATTGAGCAGGCGAGGGGACCGTGGAGTCATGGGAACTCGGTCCTGTGCGGCATACAGTAGAGCATCCGTGATCTGCTCACCGACGAAGCCGCAGTCTTTCGCAAGCTCTTCGCACGCCTCAGCTAAGGAGCCTGCGAGAGTCTCCGGCGTCGCGAACGTATCGAGGGCGATCTCTTCGGGGTCGGCGTCTCCGAGGCGATTCCAGAACGCCGCAGCGCGTCTCACTTGCGCCTCGCGGGACGGATCGCGACCGAGGGCAGCCTCGAAGGCCCGGACGGCGCTTTCCCGAGCATGGATTCGCTCCATAATCTCGTGAGGGCTCACGCGGCATGTCATAGGCCGGATCATGCCGGATTGCCCGCGCGCATGGCAAGTCCCCATTTCACACCGCGGCGCAGGTATCAGCACGACCGAGCAGGGCGGCTAGACTCCGCAGATTACGGCCGGGGCGCAGGGGGGCCGCGCCAGCGGACAGCAAGTAGTAGCGCGACAGAAAGACCGATGATGAGGGTGTTGTCATTCACGATGCGCTTTGTGTCGCCCAACGTCGAGTCCTCCTACGCCTGACCGGGGGTGCGGCATCGACTGCGGCTTAAAGGTGGAACGGTCATGACGGCTGAAACTCGCGGCGTGTCAGGCGTTAGGAGCGCCGCCTTGTTCGCTAGATTTTGGTTTATGCACCATCTTCTGAGCCCGATATGCCTTTGATTTGAGACCTTCAGACTTGCGGGCCAATTCCTCAAAATCATCAGCAACTGACGGGTAGTTTATCCTGTAGTGATCGATGTAGAGCTTTGAACGCATCCACAACACCGAAATCAATGGACCTGAGGCCTGTATGGTGAGATCTTCGTCGTATACTCCGACATTCACCGCCATCGCGAACGTCTCAATGTCTTCCAGGAAGTCCTGCAATTCCGTCGCAAGTTCTGGCTTGGAGAGAACATCTTGGAGAAAGGCGTCGGAAATTCCCTTTCGTGGTCCAACATGCTCATTTAAGAAGCGCGAATATCTCTTCATCTTGGGGCGGATAAAGGTCAGAGCCTGGAGGGTGACTTCTTTGGTTCGACGTTCATGGTCAGCTAAGAGCGTTCGTTCAGTAGCCTTCAACTGTCGCAGATTGAGAGCGAGCGTGATCACTACCCCGATGAGTGCAACGCCAGTAAAAAATGCGTTAACTGCTCCGAAACTGTCTCCGAAGAGTCCCCTTGAGATCTCATCGGGAAAGAACTGCTGAAGTAGGAAGAAATAGCCGATGAAAAGCGCAAAGATCACCGTAATTCCGATCACAATTGCCAATGCAGCCCATGTTTTTTTCATCTATTTGAGCGAACGTAACGCGCATGCACCCCTACCAGCGGGGGCTGGCGTTGAACGCGGGGTGAAGTTTGTAACTACGAAAAGTCATCGAAAACAAAACGGCTGGCAGGGGTTGCATGGCGCGGCTTGTTAGTCCTAGGTTGGTCATGATTCCCACACGGTCAACATGTCACCTTGAAGTTTCGCGGGAGTCCCAGAGGCAGCCAAACGCTTCTCAAGCTGATCGATCGCTGTAACGAAATCGGCGACGAACTGCTCGACAACGATCAATGGAAAATCTGTTCCGCCTCGAGCCAAAATTTGGAGGTGGGTGTTACCGTCTTCCGTTGCTTCCTTAGTCGTTCCTGTGAGCAAAACGCCTTGCGGTCGCAGAACGTGCGCCATACCGCACCGTAGACAAGAATATAGGTCGTGAGTAGGTTTCTCGGCCTTTGTGAATGGCGCGCGTCTGGAGAACTGCTGATATACGGCAGGAAACAGCTCGTTCAACGCGTGGCAGAATCGTGCAGCAGACTTGCCCTCGGCAATTATCGGATCAGTATCCAAGCAGTTGCCCAAGAACTCAATTCCACCAGCTATGATGCCCGCTCCAAAGTAGGCATTCTTCATGGCGAGTTCGGGAAGTTCCTTCTTCACGAGCTGTTCGAGGAAATTGGTTATGTCAAAGCTCATATTTCTTGGACTAACAGTTTTGTTGTGCAACCCGCTGCATAATTCCCTTATTATCCAGCGTGCTGCATAATAAGGTCAAA
Organism: Verrucomicrobiales bacterium; assembly: GCA_041749135.1. Taxonomy (GTDB): domain Bacteria; phylum Verrucomicrobiota; class Verrucomicrobiia; order Verrucomicrobiales; family DEV007; genus DATKCT01. The sequence goes on along the minus strand of JBGTBW010000245.1, from coordinate 28,326 downwards.
GGCAGCCTCCTGTCGCTGTCTCTGGTTGCCCTTAGGTTGCCGCCGCGAAGGCATCGAGCGCCCGCAGGAGAGGAGAAGGCGTGCCGTGTGCGCTCGTGGCCGTGAAGGTGGATTTCATTTGCTGAAGTGAAGTGTGACCCGGGAGGGCGCTTCTCGGGATCGTGACCTGTACGGATGGGGATTGCAAGAAAAACCCCGTGCTCACCACTGGTAAGGAGACGTTGGCTCGGCGGGGCGTGCTGAATAGGTCAGCTTTCCGGGAAAAGCCGGGCTGCTGCCGGGATCTGGACGCTGACGACCGTTTCCGTATCGATTCCGGTTGGCGAAAGTGGCGAAAAGTGGCGATTCGGTGGGAGCGCCGAGCCGGGGTTTTGACGGTTCCGGCCGTTGAGTGGCTCGTGAGAAAGGGGCGATCCCACCTTCGCGCGCACGAGCGCCCCGAGGGGCCGTTCCGCTGTCCCCTTCATTCAGTCCGCGGGCAAACCGCGCTCCTGCGTTGCGCAGCGACGCCGGCGGGGCGGTTCCGTGCCTTGACCGGTGAGAGTCCGGCACCGGGGTGTGGCTAACGGCGTTCCGTGAAGCGGAGAAGCTTGTCGATACGAGCGACAACGTCGCCAGGATCGATGTAGAAAGCCTGGCCAAGAGCATCTTGGCAGGTGTTTTTCTTCGAATCACGATAGGCCTTCCAAGCCCTCGTAAATGCCCGTCGCCGCCAAAATGGCATTGCTGCTGCGAGGCGATCGGCGGCTATCTCGTCAATTCCGCCGAGCATGGGCGACTGCGTGTTTCGTTCCTTTAGGAGCACTTCCCGGAGAGCGGTTGCGACTTCGTTGAATTCTTTTCGTTTGTCGCGCCAGAGCGTGAGACGGTGCCTAAGTAGCAGGCTCAAGCAAAACGTCAGGAGACCGAGGAAGAGACTGAGGACGTATGGTTCCATTGATCTACCGGTTCCCGCTCCTCGGACACGGAGCTACGGCCTCCACGTCTCCGCACCCAGCGGCAACTCGTTCAACTCTGCCCTTGCCTCGCGCCATACCGGGTAATGTTTTCTCATCAGCGTGAGGAACCGCTCGCTATGGGTGGGTGCGATCAGGTGAAGCATCTCATGGACCACCACGTACTCGAGGAGGTCCTTCGGCTTCTTCACGAGTTCGGTATTCAAGCGGATGTTCCGCGCCCGGTGGTTGCAGCCGCCCCACTTGGTCTTCATGCGTTGGAGGAAGTAGCGGGCCACCTCGACGCCGAGCTTTGGCTCCCACTTGCGAATCAGCTCGGGAACCGCCTTGTGCAGCAGGGATCTTTGCCAGTCCTGCATGACCGCCTCACGCTTCGCCCTGGTACTCCCGGGGCGCACGGTGAGCGTGATTCTGCGGTGACTGAGGCGAACGGAGGGCTTCGCCTCTTCTTCCCTCACAGAGAGCAAATAGCGCCTGCCCCACAGGTAATGGCTCTCACGCTCGATGAACTGACGGGGAGTCTCCCGCGCCTGTCCACGCAGATTCGCCTGCTGGTCACGGATCCAGCCGAGCTTGGAAACTGCGTAGGCGCGGGCCACCTCAGGGCGCGTCTCCTTGGGGGCGACAAGCGAGACGCGTCCGTCCGGCGGGTGCACGGAAAGGTGGACATGCTTGATGTCCTTGCGCGTCACGGCGATCGCGATCTCGCCGAGCTGGATCGTCTCGGTCATCAGTACCCCGGTTGGTTCTTGACCAGTTCGAACAGGGCCAGCGTCGCCTCACGATTGCGGTTGAGCAGCGGGAACAGGGCATTCAGGACCTGCGCTTCGCGCGCTTGGTCTCCTTTCCACCCCGCTGGAGCCCGCTCGCGCATCACGCGGTCAATCTCCACTGCCAACCTGACGCGTTCATCGCCATATTCGGCGCGCGGCTCAGCCACCCTGTCAGCCGTGGCGTGCCCTGCCGCAAGAATCCGGCGTAGGTTGGTGTAGATCACCGTCGCCTCCCGCTTGCCATGAAGTGCGGACGGCATGCCCTCGTCGGGTTGCTTCGCGGCCAGCCGCTTCACCAGTGCCTCGGCCTTACGCAGAAACTCCTCGTACGCGGCTGCATCCGCCCGGCTCTGCCTGATGAGGTCGTCAAGCAGCTTCGACATCTGCTCGTAGAACTGAGGGTCGGTGAGCTGGTCGCGGATGATGGTCTTGCGGACGTTGTTGATGATCCCTTCGGCGATGGCGTTCTTCGAAAGCTTGCCCTTTTCGTTAAGCTTCCTGGCGATGGCGTCGTGGATTCCCGTCTCGATGATGAGCTCAGTGAGCGACATCTCGCCCAGCGCACCCATGTCAGCCGCCGGGTCGGCCTGAATGTACGTGTTGATGAGGTGGCGCATGTCCGCCTCGTACGGCTTAATGTCGAGCTCCTCGCCCGAGTGCTTCTTGATGGCGGAACGGATCTCCCCGTAGGACTCGACCTCATTCTGCACCGCGGCCGCTTCGGCGTCGGTGTACCCGGCTTCGGCGAGGTCGTGCGCTATAGCGGCGAAGGCGCGTACAAAGACCGCAACTGCCTTGTAGAACGTAACCCGAAGCGCCTCGGTCTCGTTCAGCGCGTTCGGGTTGGCTGCGTCGCCGCAGAAGTAGTGGAGGAACTGCTCCACCTCGCGCGGCAGCGGCACGGGCTCGCACAGGTAGCGCAGCGCCTCGTGGGCCTCGGCGAGCTTCTTCCTGCCTTCGGCCAGCCAGTCCTTGAGGTGGACGTTGTTGTCGCCACCATTGCACGGATCGGTGTCCAGTTCGTCCGAGCTGTAGACTGCGACGGCCTCCTGCACCTCGCTGAACAGCTCTTTGAAGTCCACAATGTGTCCGTAGTCCTTGTCGTCGCCGTCGAGCCGGTTGGTGCGGCAGATCGCCTGGAACAGGTTGTGGTCGCGCAACTCGTTGTCCAGGTAGATGTAGGTGCAGCTTGGCGCATCGAAGCCGGTGAGAAGCTTGCTCACCACGATCAGAAGCTTCAGATTCGCCGGCTCCTCGATGAAGCGCCGCTTGGCCTCGTCCTCATAGCGCTTGGTTGTCTGGCCCTCTTCGAGCACATGGTTGGTGTAGGTGTCAAACTTGTAGCGCTCGTCGGATCTGGTTGGCTCGCGCGAGATGGCTTTCTGGTTAGGCTCGTACGACGTGATGATACCGCAGTACGGCTCGAAGGTGGTGTTCTGGAACAACCGGAAGTAGTGGCAGGCGTCGTAGATGGAGGCCGCCACCAGGATCGCGGTGCCGCGGTCGTTGTTCAGCCGAGGTTTGAGACTGAAGTCCTCAATGATGCTGGCGATGATCCGCTGCTTGCGCTCGCCGGCGCTCATCAGCTCTTCCAGGGTCGCCCAGCGCTTGCGCAGGACCGCCTTCTGGAAGTCGTTGAGGCCCTTCGTCTTCTGCTCGAACCACTTGTCGATGGCGGCCCGGGAGGTCAGCCGCTGCGGCACGTCGCGGGCCTCGTACTTGAGATCGAGGATGACGCCGTCGGCCACGCCTTCGTGGAACTTGTAGGTGTGGATGTACGTGCCGAAGATGTCCCGCGTCATCTTCTTGTCGCGGCGCAGGAGCGGCGTGCCGGTGAAGCCGACGAAGATCGCGCCCTCCAGCCAGCGCTTCATCTGCTTGTTCATGTCGCCGCCCTGGGTGCGGTGGCACTCGTCCACGAACACGTAGAAGCGCCCCGTCACAGGAGGGGGCTCGCCCTTGAGGTCCGCTGCGTCGAACTTGTGAATGAGCGCGCACAGGAGGCGCGGCGTCGTCGCCCCAAGTTTTTCGACGAACTCCGCACGCGAGGTGATGCGTGGAGATGGGGACTCGGTGCCGATCACGCTGGCGTTCTTCATCACCCCCTCGATCTGCTTGTCCAGTTCGTCGCGGTCGGTGATAACGAGAATGCGCGCCTCGGGGTCATGCTCCAGCAGCCACTTGGCGACCAGCACCATCAGAATGCTTTTGCCGCTGCCCTGGGTGTGCCAGATGACGCCGCCTTCTCGCTTGGCGATGCGTTCCTGGGCGGCCTTCACGCCGAAGAACTGGTGCGGCCGTGGCACCTTCTTGTGGCCGGCATCGAAGATCATGAAGTTGCGGATCAGATCGAGTAGCCGCGCCTTGTTGCAGAGCTGGGCGAGCGGTCGGTCAAGGAGCGCTCCGGTGGCAGGTGTCGCGCCGGCCGGGCTCTCGTCCTTCCACTCCACGAAGAACTGTTCCGGTGTCCCGGTGGTACCGTAGCGCAACCCCTGGGAGTCGCTGCCCGCCAGCACGAGCTGCACAGTGCTGAAGAAACCTTTGTTAAAGATCTCTTCCTGGCTGGTGATAAGCTGGCGCACGCCGTCAGCCAACTCCACGGAGCTGCGCTTGAGTTCGATCACCGCGATAGCGAGGCCATTGAGATAGAGAACGAGGTCCGGCCGGCGCTCGTAGCCGCCCTTGAGCCTCACCTCCTCGGCCAGTGCGAAGTCATTCTTCTCCGGGTGCTCCCAGTCGATAAGGTGCACCGTCTCATGCGCCTGGCCCGCCGCGATCTGTACCGGCACGCCGTAGCGAAGGAGCTGGTAAGTGCGTAGGTTCGACTGATAGAGCGTGATGTCCGTCGAGTCGGCGGCCGTCTGCAACTTCTGGAGGGCGGCGGAAATGTGGGCGGACGAGTAGCCGCGAGCCATCAGATTGTCGCGTAGGATCGCCGCCTCGATGGCGCAGTTGTCCTCCCGCTTGCTCCACTCGCCCAGGTAGCGGTAGCCGAGACCGTCGGTGCGCGCCGGGTCCGTAAATAGGGCGATGACGCGGTTCTGCGTCTTACGTTCGGAGCGGGGTTGATCAGGCATTAGTAGTTTCCGCCAGCACTTCGCTCTTCACGTAACGTCGGAATGCCTCATCGTCGGTGAAGCACCGAAATCCGGCCTGGCTGGCGAGGGCTACGGTGACGGCGTCTTCGTTCAGCAACACGGCTACCGGCTGGCTTAACTCTTCCTGTATGCCGTTGGGCCACGCCAGATCGAACACCGCTTGTTGCTGGCCCGTCTCCGCCTCGGCAAGGTCGTAGGCGAGCACGCCGCGAGGTAGGCCCTGGGACTCCACCCACAGGTTCAACGCCTCCAATTGAGCTTCTTCCTCCTCGCTGCTGATACCGCCGCCAATCGCGACCACCACTGGAGTCGCCGCCGCCGCGCCGGCCAGCCAACGCGCGTCGCCGTGAAGCAGTTCCTCCATGCGGCGGTTGAGTTCTGCCGCCAGCAGCACCTTGCGGGCCTCGAGGAAGTCTCGAAACCGCTCGATCTTCCAGAGGCCTGGATCGTCTGGTATCCACTGCGAGGCGAGCGCGCCCTTGTGCGCCGCCTCCACTTCGGGGAAGTAGCTCTCCGGCAGCCGATCCGTAATGTGGAGATTGGTGTCCTTAGTCAGAAAGCAAAAGTTGGCGAGCGCGTTCGCTTCCGATCGCTTGTAGTCGCGTTTGTAGAGCCGCGCCTTGGGGAAGATGTGGTGCACCTCCAGGCGACTCATCTTGCCGAGCAGGCTCGCCTTGAGCGCCAGCCCGGTGCCCCAGTCGCGGGATTCGCCCATGCGCGTCAGTAGGTAGAGCACCGGGTAGAAGCGGGCGCCGAGGCTCCACCCGGTGAAGTGTCCTGGCTCCGCCCGCAGGCCGCCGTGCCACAGCCGCAACTGTTCCAGCAATTTATCGAGGCCGCCGTCTCCGCCGTCGAGCGCGGCCAAGTCCTGGTCGATGAATGATTCGGTGGAGCCCGAGAAGCGCCCCCACATTGCCGCCTGCACGAACCAGAAGAGCAGCTTGTCGCGTTCCTGCTCGCCCATCGGTCCGAGCTTCTTCGCCTGGCGCTGATCGAGATAACGCGCCATCACCGGCACGCCGAAACGGCCGAAGAACACCTGGTCGTGGTCCAGACCCAGGCGTCCGCCGATCATGTTGAGGCTCATCTCGATGTGCTTTGTCGTGCGGGCCAGCGCCTCCTGCACTTCCGCCGCCGTCTTCTCATGCAGGTGCTGGAACTTCGCCTCGCCGGTCAACACCGTGTTCACCGAGCGGAGCAGCCAGTCGAGCGTGAAGTGGTAGCCTGCCTTGGTCCACTTCTTGAGCTGGTCCTTCATCGCGTTGCGGCCCTCGGGCCAATCGGCGCAGATCTTGGCCAGGGCGAGATCGCCCTTGGAGAGCTTGGTGCCGCCGCTGTTCACGCGGTTGAAGATGTCGACGACGACGTCGAGTGACTTGTCAACACCCGTGACCTCTTCCACGTGCAGGTCCACGTCCATGATGCCGAGCAACTGGCTGAGGCGAGCGACATAATGTCCCACCTTCGGGGCAAGCGCAGGCTGGGCCGACAGTCGAGTCACGAATTCGCCCAATCCCGAGGTTCCCTTCTGCATCAGCTCGGTCACATCGATCCAGAGCGCATCGTCCTTCATCTTCACCGGCTGGTAGAACTCGAAATTCTCCTCTTCAAGATGAAAGCGGAGGCCAGTGAAGGCTTGGGTGTTGCCGTCGAAAAACTTCGGCGGTTTGCCGCGCGCGACGCCGTAGAGCGAGGTCATGCGCTGCTGCCCATCCAGCAGCAGTTTCACGACACCCGCCGCCAATGGCTCGTCGCCGCGGTGCGTTGCCGTCTTCGATTCGGTAGCCCAGACGAGCAGGCCGCCCACCGGATGGCGGCGGTAGAGCGAGTCGAAGAGTCCGCGGACCTGGTCGCGGTTCCAGACGTAGCCGCGCTGGAACTCGGGCAGAGCCATGTGTCCGCTGTCGATGTGGTCGAGAACGGTGGAGACCTTCATACGAGGCGGATCCTTCCGGTGAGCAACTCCTGCATCATCGCTTGCTTGAGGTCGCGGGTCTTGTCGCGACGCGCCTCCAGGGCCGCCAGTTCCGCGTCCATGTCGGAGAGCACAGCGGCAATGGCGGTCTGTTCGTCGTGAGACGGAAGCGTCACTTCGACGCTGGACAGCGCGGCCGCGCTAATGTGTACGACAGCGTCACCCTGTCCCTTGCTCGCCTTCTGGGCGTTGATGGGAGCGGTGTTGCAGTAGTACCCCATGAAGATCGGGTTTGCGCCTGCTAGTCGAAGAACCACAATGTCGCCACCCGCGAAGGCCTCGTGGTCATCAACGAAGGCCACACACTTGCCTATCTCCTCCTTCGTTTCACCGGACCCGGCAAACAACAAGTCTCCATGCCGCAGCCTAGTCGCTGTTGCTGCAACCTTGGAAGAGACCCAGGAGTTGAACGATCGGATGTAGTCATTGTGGTGCGTGTAGATCTCGCCATACCGAATGGAGGGGAGCTCGCCACTATTGGCTTCATCCTTCTTGATGCCGCTTCCTTTCAAGAACGTTCCGGTCTCCTCCAACCGCTTCACCTCCCACTCGCCGTGGAAGCCGGGGAGGCGGGTCTGGCCGGTCAGGAGCTGCTGAATGGCGGCCTGTTTGAGGTCGCGCTTCTTGGCGATGAGCTGATCCAGTCCGCCCAGCAGCGCATCCAAATCGCTTAACGCCGCCGCGATGGCGCGTTGTTCACGAAGTGGGGGCGCCGGAAATTGATACGCGCGAAGGATTCCTAGATTTGTGTGAGGAACGCCCGTTTGAATCGCGCTGGTAACAATCTGCTTCTGTCCTGCGCGGCTTGCGAAATAGTGGTGTACGAAACGAGGCTCGTGTCTCGAGCGATCAAGTGAGATCTTCATTTGACTCTGGGAGATCAGATAGTGCTCAAACGCGCCGTGCGGCACCACTGACACCTGTCCGAGGGTGCCTCGCTGCGTGAAGACGAGATCGTCGGAACGCGCCAGATTGGCGCTCAGCGACTTGGCTTTCTTTGGCGAGACAAAGACGAAGTCGCCCGATACAAGGCTCGCCGACATGTTCTGCCCACGAATCACCGGAATGCCAGCCGATACATAGTCCGCAGAAACAAGGTCCGAGCCAAAGGGTCCTCCGACAATCGCATTGGCGGTTTTTGCAGCCGCATCGCGAATGCGCTGACAATCCCAGTTTTCTGGTATGACTCCCACCTCCGTCTGCTTGTATCCGGGCCTCACTTCCATGACGCCCCCATCCTGTTCAGGTGCCCGTCGACCCGCGCGGCCAGTGTCGCCACCTCGGCGGTAAGCTTCGGCAGGGGCCTGGCGTAGCGTTCGGCCAGCTCGCGGATGCGCCGGGTGAGGGTCTGCGAGACGCGGTTGAGCTCGCCCTGCACGGCGGCTGACAGCCGCGCCATCCACTTGTCGTCAACGACTAGCGTCTTGATCTCGGCTTCGGTGAGCTTGGGGTACTTGGCGTCGATCTTCTTGTGCAAGTCCTCTTGCGCGGCCTTGGCCTTGGCCTTGGCCTCGGTCTGCTGTTCGAGCAGATCAACGTACGCCTCGAGCGCCACGCGCTCGTCGGCGTAGAGCGGATTCTTGTCGATCTCCTTCAGCCGGGCCTTCACGGCCTTCGCTGCAATTTTCTGCTTGTCGCCATCGCCCTCGATCACCTCGGCCAGCAGCCCTTCCTCGCCGCTGTTCTCTTCCCGCATCTCGTCAAGCTGTTGATCGAGGGTGGTGAGTTGGTTGTCGAGCGCTTCGATCGCCTCGCGTTCGGCAACGAAATAGCGCGCAACGAGAATCGGCGCCGGAACGAGGTCTGACTTGAAGCGTCGCTTGCCCCTCAGGTAGTCGTGCGGCTCTGGCCAGGTGAGCTTGTTGTCCTTGTTCTTGACCTGAACGATCTCGCGCGGCTGCGCCCCCTTTACCCAGCCATCGGCGGCGACGAGGTAGCAATCGTCCTGCATCGTCCTGGCCCAATAGTCCATCAGGTGCTGGTAGACGTCGTAGGCATTCAGCAGTGGGGCCTGTCGGAACGCGGTGAGCAGTTCCTCAGCGATGGTCTCGATCAGCGCCTTCGGGTGGCCATCCTTGCCGAAGCCGGTAAGGCTCGGGGTCGTGGCCTTGCGCCACTCGGCGAAACCCTTCGTCGCCTTTTGCTGGAAGGCCGCGAACTCGGCGTGGCCGAGGATGGCGGGCTTCACCTCTAGGAGCGACAGCTTGGGGCGCGCATAGGCGGGGCGGCCCGCCGACTCGAACAGCACACCGCGCACGCTGGGGAGCACCTTCCAGTACGCGTCGAGCGCGTCGAGATCGCGCTCCGGGATCCCGCCGCGTAAATGACCGTCGATGTCCTGAAGGTCCTCGGGCTCAGTGCTGTCGATGTAGCGTGGCAGGTTGAGGTTGAAGTCGTTCTTCGGAGCAGCGATATCAGCAAGCGGCACCATCCGGGCGTAGCGCGCGACATCGGCCTGCTTGGTGAAGGTGTCGACGATGCGGTGGATGTCCTGCTCGCGTAGGCGGTTCTTGGGGCCGTCCTTGATGAACCCCTTAGAGGCGTCGATCATGAAGACGCCCTTGCGGCCGGCGGCGTTCTCCTTGTCGAGCACTACGATGCAGGCGGGGATGCCGGTGCCGTAGAAGAGGTTGGCGGGCAGGCCGATGATACCCTTGAGATAGCCCGAGCGAACGAGCTGCTGGCGGATCGTGGCCTCGGCGTTGCCGCGGAACAGGACGCCATGGGGCAGGATGCAGGCTCCTTTGCCCGCGCCCTTCATGGACCGAATGATGTGCAGCAGGTAGGCGTAGTCGCCCTGCTTGGCGGGCGGTTCGCCCCAAGCGAAGCGCTGGAAGGGATCCTTGGATGGCGTGAGGCCGGTGGTCCAGGTCTTGTCGGAGAACGGCGGATTGGCGACGACATAGTCGTAGGTGCGAAGCTGCTCGCCGTTCTTGAACTTGGGCGCGGCCAGGGTGTTGCCCGAGAGGATATTGGCTGTGGGGAAGTCGTGCACGATCATGTTCATGCGGGCTAGGCCCGCGGTGGTCACATCCTTCTCCTGTCCTTCGAGCGTGATGTGCTTGTCGGCTTGGGCGGCCACCTTCAAGAGCAGGGAGCCCGAGCCGCAGGTCGGGTCGTAGGCGGTGGTGGATGCCTTCGTGTTCTGCGGCGATATGCCGATCACCCTGGCGATGACGCGGCTGACCTCGGCGGGGGTGTAGAACTGGCCCTTGCTCTTGCCACTCTCGGTAGCGAAGTGCCTCATCAGGTACTCGTAGGCGTCGCCGAGGATGTCGTCGTGGTCGGCGCGGTTCTGCGAGAAGTCGAGCTCCGGCTTCTGGAAAATTCCGATCAGGTTGGTCAAGCGGTCGACCATCGCCTGGCCTTCGCCGAGCTTGTTCGGGTCGTTGAAGTCAGGGAAGTCGCTGCGAGCAAGCCGCGCGTTGGCATCGATCAGCGGCTGGATGATCTGGGTGTTGATCTTGTCGCCGATGTCGATCTTCCCCTTGAGGGCGATCATGTCCCTAAAGCTCGCGCCCTTCGGGATCGTGACCGGTGGGGCGAAGTCGCTGCTGCTCCCGTACTTGTCGGTGATGTACTTGATGAACAGCATAAACAGGACGTAGTCCTTGTACTGGCTGGCATCCATCCCGCCCCGGAGTTCGTCGCACGAGGCCCAGATCGAGGAGTAGAGGTCCGACTTTTTGATGGCCATGAGTTCCTATGTCAGCGACCTACGTTGGGCGCGAGTGCCGGTCGTGGCCAGACGGCGAGTCATGCGACATCCGGACTGGAGAAGTGTTCGGTGCATCGTCTTATTGTCCCTTTTGCAGCAAGCGAAACTGCCGCTGGAATTCGGCCGATGTGGGAGATTTGAACTCCTGCCGTTTGATGAACCCGCGGATTTCAAGATCGCGGAGTCGACTCGGTAGTCGGGAAACGTGCGCGGCTCTCTCATCCGATCGGGCGTCACTTGCTTCCCGAAGCGCCCGCCGCTCGAAGTTCGCGCTCCAGGAGAATGCCATCATCGTCGATCGCTGAGACTCCGCTTTGAGGTAGAATTTGCGGTGAAGCGTGCCGCTTCCGCGATGAACTCTGAGGCGAACCCCTCACAAATCGCTTCGAGCACGCACGCTTCCGCAGCGGTTCCGCCGCTGCCATCCGCATCTTCCACGGTATCGAGCGCCTGCTGGAGAGGGGAGCACGTGTCGCGTGCGCTCATGGCAGTAGAGGCGGATCTCATGGGCCGAGGTGAAGTGTGAGTCGGGAGCAAGCGTTTCCGCGCTGCCCCCGGTCCCGCAGGAAGGGAGCCGCTGCGCTGCGGCTGACGGGAATCGTGGCAAGTCCGGAGCGGGTTTGCAAGAAAACTGTGCTGCGCCGGCGTCAGCGTGGGCGGGCCGGTTGGCGCTGAGTGACTAAAAGGGGCGTTACCGGTGAGCGCCCCCCACCGGGATTTGGGCGCTGACGTTTTCGTGGGCGGCCTACTCGGCGGAACCGATCCGGTAGGCGTGCCACACTTAGGCCGTGGCGTTGCTCATGATCGCGTTCAAGGATGCAGGATGCCATGTGCGCCCGTAGGCCGCTACGAGGCCCCTGAGTGTCGGAACCTGCGATGCAGCTTCGAGGCCCATCCGGCGCTCCAGCGCGGTCTCAAGCAACTCCTGTGCTCCCGTCCCATAATCAACGTGCCTCCGGGTTTCCCGCAACAGGCGGCCGAGTGTCTGCGACTCCACGCGCTCCTCCAACAGGAAGAGTTGCGTTAACGTCACGCACTCTCCGGAAACTGACTGTGAAGACACAAGAAATCCTCAGGTGACTTCTCCAGACATTGTGCCGAATACAGTGCAAGGCCCGCGTGAGCATAGACCTCTTTGCATTGCTCGCTCTTTTCGTCCTCAGTCATAAACACGTGCGCGAAGTTGCCGAACGCTGATGCCTCTTACGCCTGACCGGGGGCGCGGCTTCGACTGCGGGTTGAGCGTGGAACGGTCATGACGGCTGGAACTCGCGGCGGGTCAGGCGTTAGGAACGACTCCTTGTTAGCTTCCTTTTAGTCTGGCAATGCTCGCTGCAACCACCTTGTTGGCACAGGAAGCCGGTTCAATCTCCTTAACGAAGTCAGCATTGGTCTTCTGGATTGCGGCTATGATTGCAGCCTCCGCAGGATCGCCTCGCTGAACATTTGTAATCATGCTGGAGCAGGTGCTCATCGCAGCGTAGCGGTTCATGCCCTCTGCATGGATGATTGCAATTTCTAGTGCCCGGGCACGCAGATCGCCATCGCTACTGTTCTTGAATACCACAGCCATTCGATCCGCTACGTGTTCGGCGTAGGAGAACGAAAGGTATGGCTCAGCCCTTACCGCATTATGGTAAAGTTCAAGATAGCTTCGCAATTCTGCGCGGAACTGATCCTGCGAGATCACGTAGTAAAATGCCTTATCGGCTGACGAAACGATCGAGAATAGCTCCTCGGGCGCGAGGTGTGCCGCCAAAGCGATGAAGGCTCTAATGTCTGCCGCGCTATATTGGTTCTGACCAAGGAGAGAGGCAATTGCATCGAACTTCACCTGGGCTTCACCCATTGGGGCCATGCGTCCTAGGATCACGTCGTAGGCGCTAACGACACCCTGTTGTAGTTCTGGAATGCTCTGGTAACGATCCGCAGGGTCCTGCTGGCAGCATCTCTCAATCATGTAGAAGAGAGGCTTCTCGATCTGCGTCTTGTCGATAAACTGCGGATCCAATCCCGTCAACAAGTTGTAGAACGCCTTGCCGAGCATGAAAATGTCCGATTGGGGGGTGGCGTTCTTGAACCCTCCTGGCTTGAGGAATTCGGGTGGAATATAGCCATGCGTTCCTCCCCATTGGTTGGTTAACGTGATGCCAGTCCTAGAGAGCAAATCCATTCCTAGGCCCAGATCAGAAATCGCCAATCCAGTCGCGGTTCTGAGAAAATTTGCAGGCTTTATGTCCCGATGTTGTTTGCCAACACGGTGAAGTTCCTCGACGCATTCAGCCATCGCAAGCATCGTTCGCTCCTGCAAGGCAGGGTCTGTCTTAATTGCGGGGCTAAGCGTGCGCAAATCGCCGTCCGCGCATATGGGCATTACGAAATATGGAGGAGAAACCCCAAGATTGGAGTCGAGAATCTGGATGACCTTCGAATTGCCTCGGAATTCCATCATCAGTCGAACCTCGCGGCGGAATCGATCAAGGCTCTCGGAATCTGTAGCTAGACAGTATTTAAGGGCGAACTGTTGGGTGACATCGCCTGCTCGGTGGACATGCAGAAGGGTTCCCATGCCACCTTCGGTGCTCAGCACATCAACCACAACGTACTTACCATCAACGACTGTCCCAGGGGTATTCATATTTAGCTAACGTCCCGGATCAGTGACCCCGCGCCAGTGAACATCGGAATGAAACAGAGACGCAATCGCGGGGTTCACCGCATCCAGTTTGTTGGCTGTTCATTTGGCACTCACCGCCTGTTTCAGATCGTCAGTACTTTTCCATTCAGTCGCACCAGCCGGAAGGGACTTTTTGAAATCTAGCAGAGCGTCAAGAAGGGTGGACACTTCGACCAAAATAGAGGAATCGGCTTTGAGCGTACGTAGAACGTTGTATGGCTTGTCCCTCTTGACCTCTTCACCGAGATACGCCCCCTCGAAGTTCGGAATCGAAGCAACTAGCCGAGTTGGACCAGATGCTTTGGCCATCTCGACGCGGATAGAATCATTGTGCGCCCACGCCGGATTGGCGCACTCCTTACCGTCCTTCAAATAGGTTGGCCGGTCGCTGTCATGCAGCACGGCGTAAGGTGCCCCAAATTGGTTCAAAATCTTGCACAGTGACAATATCGTCGCCTTTCCCCGGGCCCGCACCAAATGGACGCCTTCGTATTTCTTCGGCGAGACGGCCATGGCGTGCTTGAATGCTGTGTACTCGGTGTCTCCCTCCACAATGATGGTGCTTCCTCCGAAGAAGAACTCCGCAACGTACGGGTCGCAGAAGTTCAAGAGTTTCAAGCATTCCCTGTCTGTCTCGTCAAACATTGCTTTGGCCGGTCGGAAAATTGTTGTGCCAGTGATCTGACCGTCGTCCTTCCTCTCGACTCGGACGATAGACGTGTGATCTCGGGAAAAATCCACGAAACACGGCGAATGCGTCGTGACCATCACTTGCCAGTTGCCAGTCAACGCTGGAAGTCCGTAAAGCAAATCACAGGCTTCTCTCACTGCGCTCGGATGCAAGCAGATTTCTGGTTCGTCAAGCAGCAGCACGTGTGGACGTTGAGTGCCGTCTGCCTTCTTCTTACCCGTCTCCGCCAAGAGGCGAATGGCGGTCCATAGCAATGTACGTCGTGCACCGCTACCTTGGCGAGCGACGGTGCTCAAGTATCCGTCCCCTGGTCCCATGAGGAGCTGTGGATTTGCCTTAAAAAGGTTGATCGCCTTGTCCAAGTCATCCTCGGGTTTTGCGTCGAAGACAACACGATGGCCCGGAAAGACGCGACCAATGTAGCCAGACAAGTCGGCCTGAACTGTGGCGATGTGCTCCTCGCTTTCCGCGACGATCCTCCTTTGAAGACCGGCTATGGCACCCAAGAGCTTAGAAAAGTCCGCTTCCTTGTTTTCCTTCGCCTCTTCTTGGTGCGTCTTGACGCGGTCCTTGATCGCCGTCATGAGAAGTTTGACGATCTCCCCCGCCTGTTCGTCTGGCGATGCGAATGCATCCACCCGCTGTGGCTGCGGACGCCTGGAGTTGGCGACTCCAGCGGCTCCCCAGGGCACCTTCTCTTTGTCCGCATCCGTGGCCCACCGATTCTCCTGAACATTGAATCCGCGTCGTACCGGCACCCCGGGTGCCGGCCAGCGCCAGGATTCTTTGACAAGCATCTCTCCCGCCGCGGTCTTTTCCATCCACTCTGGGCCAGGGCTGTTGTCGTACACGACCGTATGTAACTCGATTTCAGGTGATGCGTTAGGATCAACCTTTCCGGAAGGAAAGTCGTCAATGGTGAGCTGTCCTGCGGCCGAGCCCTCGGACATAATGACTTCATACGCCTTTAGGACAGAGCTCTTGCCTACGTTGTTGGGACCGACTAGAACCACGATGTCGTCCAGGTCGATAGTGACTGGTGTTGGCCCGATGCATCGAAAGTTTTTGATGATCAGCCTCACAAGGCGAGGGCGAGGGCCTAAGGGAACGTCAGCCGCCGGCTCCGCGTGTTTAGGATTCTTTGCCATCTCGTCTGCTCTGTTTCAGCCAACGCCAGAGCTCACCGACCGCCGCTGGAGACGGGCTCTGGCAGCAAATCCAGCGTCCGATGAGCCGATGCGCTCGAAGTCGAAACGGGGAGCGGCGGTTCGTGTGCAGCGATCTTGTTCGGCTTCGCGGTTGTTCGGAGAAAACCCATCGCGCTAAGTCTGCTTGGCGAGCCACGCCTCGACGACAGCCTCTGTCTTGTTGTCACTGTCGGTAAGCTCAATGGAGCTGTCAGTGGCCTTGTCCTCGCGGACAACGCGACCTTCGCTCGTGCGGTAGATGCGGACGAGCAAGAAAACCGCATCCTGTGGAGCTGTCGGAGAGAGCCCGGCGTCACGGAGAGCGGTGTAGAGCGAATCAGCGCGAGCGGTCTCGACGAGAATGGATACGTCGTGTTTGTCGCGGGTGAGGGAGATATCAATTGGTGTGGGCATGGAATTATTGGTCATGGAGTGCGGGTAGCTACGCCGAACAGTTTTGTTGAGCAGCACGCTACATAATTCCCTTATTAGCCAGCGTGCTGCATAATAAGGACAAAGGCAGCCTCATATCGCTGTCTCTGGTCGGCCTTTAGGTTGCCGCTGCGAAGGCATCGCGCCCCCCAGAAGAGGTGAAGGCGTGCCGTGTGCGCTCGTGGCCGTGGAGGGGCATTTCAGGTGCTGAAGGGAAGTGTGGGCCGGGAGGGCGCTTCCGCGCTGCCCCGGTCCCCAGGAGGGGGCCGCAACGCATGCGGCGATGGGATCGTGACCTGTCCGGATCGGGTTTGCAAGAAAGATACGCTGCTGCGCCCCGGGATTTGGACGATTCCGGCCGTTTTCGTGGCTGGGCCGGAGGGGTCAGACGCCCTGCAACCTTAGCGGATTTCGGGAGAAATGTGGGCAGTTTTGTTGGCAGTCTGGCCGGACTGGGCTCGTAAGCCGTTGATTCTCAACGGAGCGGAAGGGGTGGGATTCGAACCCACGGTAGGGGTAAACCTACGCACGATTTCGAGTCGTGTGCCTTAAACCAGACTCAGCCACCCTTCCAAATGCGAGACAGGGAATTAAGCGAGGATACCAGCGGAGGCAAGCGGAGCGCGTCAGAAACTTCCGGCGAAGCGGCCGGAGGAATCCCGCGTTTTCTTGTGCGGCGTGTATCTGCAGGGATAGGACAAAAGGTGAAGGAAGTCTGCGAAGGCGGGCTCGGATCGCATCCTGAAGGGTATGGACAACGAGAATAGGGCCGCCGATGCTCCGATGCGGGGCGAGGATCCATGGCTCCGAACCGGGCTGACCCGTCCTGAGGGCGCGCCCGCGGGCTACCAGCGTTGGAGCAATCTCCTGTTTCTCCATTGGCAGGTGGAGCCGGACCTGGTGCAGGCCACGCTCCCGCGCGGCTTGACGGTGGACACTTTCGACGGCAGCGCCTGGCTGGGGATCGTCCCGTTTTTCATGGAGCGCATCCGTCCGGCCTTCGTTCTCCCCCTTCCCTGGGTGTCCTGGTTCTTGGAACTGAACCTCCGGACCTACGTCATCGACGCAGCCGGCAGGGCGGGTGTCTGGTTTTACGCGCTCGACTGCAATCAACCGCTCGCAGTGTGGATAGGGCGGAGCCGTTTTCACTTGCCCTATTTCCATTCCCAGATGCGCGCGCGCCGGAATGGCGGGTCGATTGCGTATCGCAGCGAGCGTCGAGGCTCCGGGAGGCAAGCCCCTGCTGAGTATATGTGGAAGGAGCCAGCGGAGTTTGCCCCGGCGGAGCCGGGCAGCCTCGGTTTCTTCCTCGTTGAGCGCTACCGGCTCTTTTCGGCAGACCGCAAGGGCCGCTTGTGGACCGGGCAAGTCCACCACGCTCCCTATCAAGTCGGATCGCCGACGGTAAAGAGCGTCTCGCTCGAACCGGCGCGCGCTGCGGGATTCCACGTCGAAGGCGATTTTGCATCGGCGCTGGCCGCGTCACGGGTGGATGTGGAGATCTTTCCCTTGAGGGCTGCGGAGGGGTGAGGCGTTATAGGTCCTTGAGCACCCAATGACGCTTCGGTGGGGGATTTGGACGGGGACGGGCGCTACGAAATCGTCTTGCATCAAGTGGGACGCGGCCGGGACAACTCGCAGCGGGGAATGACAACGGCGCCGGTCTTGGAGGCCTACACGTTGGATGGCGACTTTTTGTGGCGGATCGATTTGGGCCGGAACATCCGGGAAGGGGCCCATTACACCCAGTTCATGGTCTACGATCTTGATGGCGACGGACGGGCCGAGGTGGCCTGCAAGACCGCGGATGGGACGGTGGACGGGCAGGGCAACGTGCTCGGAGATGGTTCGGCTGACTACCGGAAGATCATCTACGGATCCTGCGTGATCGACGATGATGGGACGGGGCTGTATTCCACGGGCCTGGGTCATGGGGACGCGATGCATGTCTCGGACATCGATCCGGACCGGCCGGGCTTGGAGGTGTTCAAGGCCAACGGCGACGGACGCAACCCGGCGGGGATTCAATTGCGCGATGCTCGCACCGGGGAACAGCTTTTCGGAGTGGCGTCGACCGGGCGGGATGGCGTGGGCCGAGCCTGCGCATTGGACATTGATCCGCGCTACCCGGGCATGGAGATGTGGGGCAGAGGACGCGGTGTGGAGGGTTTGTTTTCGGCGAAAGGGGAGCGCATCGACGACCGGTCGCCGCGCACTTGCAACATGGGAGTGTGGTGGGATGGGGATCTCCTGCGTGAACTCTTGAACGGAGTCACGATCACCAAATGGGACTTCGAGCAATTCGAGGAAAAGCCCCTGTTCGACGGGCGTGCGTTTGGGGGAGAGTCCAATAATGGATCGAAGTCGAATCCCAGCCTCTGCGCAGATATTTACGGGGACTGGCGGGAGGAGATCGTGGCGCGGACGCGAGACGGCCGGGAGCTGCGCATTTTCACCACGACGCTGCCGACGGAGCACCGGATCCCGGCGTTGATGCAGGATCCGGTTTACCGTTTGGGAGTCGCTTGGCAGAATGTGTCCTACAATCAGCCGGCGCATCCGGGGTATTTTTTGGGGCACGGGATGGCTCCCGCTCCGCGGGCCGGCAAGGCGGCGAGGGATTGACGAGGGCAGAGATCCGCAACCCCGCAATGTGACCGACAAATGGTAAAATGGTAAGGCGGGCTATTGCCCTGGAATTCCCTCTTGTTGACGCCGGAGGAGCGGACGCGTATAGGGCTAGCGTGAGAAACCTGAGACTGCTCTCTTTCGCCTTGGGTCTCGTGTTGCCGGCGGCGGGATGCAGTTCGACCTCACGCGAGTTTCCTTCTTCGGGAGATTACTTTCCCGCGGCGGCTGTTTCGGGGGCATCGACTTATGACTGGATTCTCGATCCGGGGGACGACGGCATGATCAATCCCTTCGGCAACAGCCCCGTGACGCATGAGACGATCCGGCGAGCGATTGAAGGGGAAATGAGTGGGAAAGGCTATGGCCGGACGGCGTCCAATCCGGCTTACCGCATCGGCTACCTTGTCGTGGTCAAAGAAGGGATGACCACCTCGGTCGTGAACCGGTATTTTGGCTACGACCGGTCCGCGGACACGGCTGCGGCTATGACCACGGTTTCTCCGGAGATGATGAGCCGCACGCACGACACCGGATCGCTTGTCATCGATATTATGGATGCGACCACCAGGCGACTGGTTTACCGCGGAGGGGTGGGGACGGAATTGGACCGGTCGCGGACTCCGCAAGAACGGGAGGTGATGATTCGTGAGGCGGCGCATGAGGCGCTTCGGCGCTTTCCGGCGGTTGGCTCCAGCCGTTGAGAGGCGGTGTGGGAAAGGCTCGTCGCCGGATGCGCTGCTGAGAGCAGTTGGGCCGGACTTTTCCGCGGGGCGACGGGCTGGGCGCGCGAGTCTATGGATAGGCAGAGAGGGTTGGCTGCTGCGCCGAATGGCCCAAAGGTCAAGAGAGGGGAGCAGCCGATGGAAGGCCGATGAGAACGGCGCTTTCCTTGTGGGTCAGAACGAAGCCGCCGAGAGGGACTAACAAGTCATGGTGATTCCGGAGTTTGTGTGGGTGACGCTTCTCTTGTCGCTTTACGGGGGCGGACTCCTGAGCGCTGTGCACGCGCTGGGTCATGTGCGGACCTCACAAGGCACGATCGCGTGGTGCATTGGTTTGATTTCCTTTCCACTGCTGGCCTTGCCCCTTTATTGGGCTTTTGGCCGGCGGAACTTTCGGGAGTACATGGAGAGCGTTCAGAAGGTGTTGGAGGAGCATCCAAAATGGGAGGAACACCTATGGAAATGCCTCGATCCCTATCTTAATCCTCCTTGCGCCGCTGATCCCGATCTCCAGGTTTTTGAGAAGCTGACGGCGGACCGGTTCACCTCGGGCAATGCGGTCGACCTGCTAGTGGACGGCGAGGCAACATTCTCCGGGATAATCGAAGCCCTCGAGAGGGCTGAGGACTATATCCTTTTTCAGTTTTTCATCTTGCGGGCTGACGATCTGGGTCAGCGTTTGGCCAGCCTGCTGCGGCGCAAGGCCTCGGAGGGGGTGCGGGTTTATGTCCTCTACGACGAGATGGGGAGCAAGGACCTGGATGCAGATTACCGGCAGGAGCTGAGAGACGCCGGCGTTCAGGTTTCAGCGTTCCGGGCCGCGCAGGGCAGTTTATTGGGACTGCGGTTCAACTTTCGGAATCACCGGAAGATTGTGGTGGTGGACGGGCGGGCGGCTTTTGTGGGAGGGCATAACGTAGGAGACGAGTATTTGGGGAAGGACCCGGCCTTTGGGCGTTGGAGGGACACGCATGTGCGGGTGGAAGGCCCGGCGGTTCAGATGATCCAGGCGACCTTTGTCGCCGACTGGTATTGGGCGACGCGGGATCCGCCCCGTCTCTTGCGATGGGAACCCAAGCCGGCGCAAGGAGCCGATTTGGCCGTCCTGCCGCTGGCAACAGGAGCGGCGGACGACAGCGAGGCTTGCACCCTTTTTTTTCTCAACGCGATCCAGATGGCGCGGAGGCGGCTGTGGATTGCCAGTCCCTACTTCGTGCCGGACGAAGCCGTGCTTTATGCATTGGAATTGGCGGCGGTGCGGGGGGTGGATGTGCGGATCCTCATACCTGAGAAGGCGGATCATCTGATGGTGTATTTGGCCGCTTTTTCCTACCTAAAAGAGATGGGGGCTGTGGGGGTCAAAATCTATCGGTATGGCGACGGATTCCTGCATCAGAAGGTCCTTATCGTCGATGACAAGTTGGCTTCGGTAGGGACGGCGAATCTGGACAACCGCTCGTTTCGACTCAATTTCGAGATCAGCGTGTTGGTGGCGGACCAGGGTTTTACCAGGAAGGCGGCGGAGATGTTGGAGCAAGACTTTGCCCAATCGAAGCTGCAGCCGCCGGACTTCTTGGACAGTAAAGGAGTGGCCTTTCAATTTGGTGTGCGGGTGTGCCGCTTGTTCGCCCCGGTGTTGTGAGCGTCCGGCGAGAAGGGCGGCCGCGGTAACTTTCTGCAACGGAATCTCGGGACCCCTCGTTGACGGGACTGGGTTCGAGGGTAGCATCACCGGCTCCCGTGAGCGCCGGACCATCCTACAGCAGTTGAATCGACTAAGACATCCGATGCGGAGAGCGCGTCGAATTCCCGGTATCCGGGGCGAGACCGCGGGAAGGCGGCACGGGGCAGCCCTGCTCGCCGCGGCGCTCTTGAGTTCCAGTTGTAGCTCGGTGCGGATTGTGGAACGGCAGGCCCCCGTGCTCTACGAGCAGCAACCGGCTTCCATCCTGAACACGAATTTGGTCTCGCCGGAAAGCCGGGAGCGATTGCGGCAGTTGCAGGACGACCCCTCGCCGGCGCGGAGGGCCGAGCCAGAAATGCGGATCGCCGTTGCCGAGGCGCGGATCCGTGCGGGGCGGGAATGGAGCGTAGGACATCCGGAGCGGGCTTTGGGCGCTTACCTTGAGGCGGCCCGCGCCGTATGGGGGCAAGAAATCCTCGATCCGTCTGGCGAAGCAGCGCAGCAGATGCGGCGCTTGTACAATCACGCCTGTGCCGAAACGGCGGTATTGGCGCACCGGCTCCAAGCGGGCATGCAAGGTCCGCAAGAGACCCCTACGCCTTCGGGGAAAGTGCGCTTGGAGATGGAGCGGGGCGGGGCGGGGGTCCTGGATCCGGCTCTGTGGGCGGAGGCGACTAGTTCCGACCGGGCTGTGGTGAAGGGGGCCCGGCAACGGGTGGTTCAGGAGGGTTTGGGAGGGATGCTTGCTTACAAGCTTCACTTCTCGGACCAGGAGGACCTCGTTGTTCAGGGGGGTAAAGTGCACAGGTCATTTCCGGCCACGGCGGTCTTGACGTTTACCGGCGAGGGCGAGATGGCGCTCTTGACTTGTTATGATGTGTTGGAAGACGACGACGTGACGGTCGCCGGCCGGAAAGTGAAATTGGCGGCGGATTTCACGCTTCCCCTGGCTCTCACGATGCAGAATGCGGCCGGGTTGAAAGTGGGGATTCTGGGCATGTTGCGCCCGGCGAATTTTATCGATCAGACGAAATTGCATTCCTATACGATTCCTCGGAGGGACCGTATTCCCGTGGTCATGACCCACGGGTTGATGTCGGTGCCGACCGCTTTTCACCAGATGGTGAACGGGTTGCTGGCGGACGAAGAGATCCGGGAAAACTATCAGTTCTTATTCTATCGTTATCCTTCGGGTGTTCCGCTGGGATACAGTTCGGCGGGATTGCGGGAATCGATGCAGGAGTTTCGCTCAACCTTAGGGGCGGGAGCATCGGCGCCGGATCTGGACCGGTTTGTGCTCATCGGGCACAGCATGGGTGGGCTGGTTTCCAGCGTGCAGATTCGCAAGTATGACGAGCAGGTGATGCGGAAGCTGGTGCGCGTGCCCATCAGCCAGTTGTTGGGTGACGATGCGGCCGCTCAAAGGGTGCGCAACTTGATGGCGGTCGAGCCGCAGCCTTTTGTGGACCGGGTGATCTTCATTTCGACGCCGCATCGCGGCAGTCCGCTGGCCTTGAAGCCCATCGCGCGTTTCGGAGCCTCCCTGATCCGGCTGCCGGCCGACCTTATGAGCGTGCGGACTCCCACGCTGATGAACGCGACGACGGAAATGGGTCGTTCACTTCTCACGGGCGACTTCAATAGCATCAATTTGCTGCAGAGTGATTCGCCGGTGCTCCGCCTGCTCAACGAACTGCCGCGAGACGAACGAGTGGTGTGCCATTCCATCATCGGCAACCGGGGCAGAAAAGGTCCACTCGAGAAGTGCAGCGACGGGGTTGTTCCTTACTGGAGTGCGCACATTGACTGGGCTGTGTCCGAGAAAATTGTGCCATGCCATCACGATGCCCAGATGAATGGTGAGGCAATCGAGGAAGTGCGGCGCATTTTGCACGAGCATTTGCGAGCGGAAGGACGTTGAGAAGAAGGGGGGCGCAAGGCGCCGAGAGGCGGCGTGAACCGATCCGATTTGCGGGGGAGCAAGAAGAGGAGGGATGGGCGCGGTTCTTGGAGCCGGGATAGGTTCTTCTCCTGGAACCGTCTAAAGGGCGTGTCGATTTATTCCGTGATGCCGCGCGGGACTTAGTGGAAGGGTTGGCACGGCGCGAGGAGGGAGCGAATTGAAATTCGTGGCCGGCGAGCAACAAAGCCAACGCTTTCAACAAATTCCGCCCGAAGGGTCGCGCAGTGGGCCGGCTCGCGGAGCGATACTTTCGCCCTGCTCTGACGGCGCGCGACGCGGTGTTGCAGAATAAATCAACACGCCCTAAACGCCGACCCCCCCGCCCACCAATCCCTAAAAGCATTGGGACTAGGAGTGGATGGTTCCACGGTGAGAAGATCGTCCGGGAGCCGTTGACATCTTCTTTTCGCGATTGCGCGGCGGGGGGAAGAGCGCCCTGGTTCGGAAGCCTGCCCGGCGAATTGCCATGATTCCTCGTTTTCCCAATTCCTCTTCCTCGCCTCGATCCGCGCTTCCGTGGTTGTTCACTCTGACCGCGGCTGCTATTGCGGCATGGCTTTGGTTCTCCCCGGCTGCGATGGGGCAGGATGCCGCAGCTCCGCGGGCGGTCCCGAGTTCCGCTTTCGAGACCCAGCCGCTGCTGCGGTCGGAAGAGGTGCTTCCCCGGGAATGGCTGGAGGCCTCGCATCACCGGGTTCAGCCCGAGGTCGAGTGGAATGGGCCGAATCTTGTGTTTGGGATCGAGTCCGACTTCGGTTTCTTCCGAGTCGAGGGCGTGGATCTGACCAAGGAACGCATTCGCGAAGTTGGGGCCATCGCCAAGCTTCAGGAAGTGCGCAAGACGGATGTGTTTCTCGACGCACTAAAACGGTCGGGAGCGTCGAAGCTGAAGACGGTGGGCGGCGTCATCCAGCATCCCGGAGCGGCGCTGCGGGATATTCCGAAAGGCGCGGGCCGGTTTTTCTCCCGGTTGGGGGAGAGTGTTGCGGGCAGTCGCAGCGATACGGAGAACGCGGCCTGGGAGGATTTGACGGGGGCGAGCAAGGCCAAGCGCCGGATCGCGGCGGAACTGGGCGTGGATCCCTACACCAGCAATGAAGTTTTGCAGAAGGAACTCGACGAGGTTTCTTGGGCCGCGGCGGGGGGCGGGCTCACGTTGAACTTGGCGGGGATCGCGTTGGACGGAGGGGTGGGCGCGGTTGTGAGCGGGGTGAACATTACCGATTCCCTCCAAGCTGCATTGGTGGAGAAAAGCCCTGCCGACTTGCGCATGGAGAACCGCGACCGGCTGGCATCCGTGGCGGTGACGTCCGCGCTCATTGAGGCCTTTCTCGACCACCCTCATTTTTCTCCAACTCAAGAGACCTTGGTGGCCGATGACATCGCCGCCTTGGGGCGAGTTCCGGGCAACGACCGGTTTTTTCAACTGGCGAATACTTCATGGAACGAGGTGGATGCCCGCTTTTTTGTGGCGGTGGCGCGTTTGCTGCGGGGTTACCATGTAGAGGTCGCGCCGATCCAGGAGATCCGCGAATTCGAGGGCTTGGCGACGGCATTGGACCGGGATGGCGCCTTGATGGCGCCCATTCCGTTGGATCTGGCATACTGGACGGAGAGGGCGGTGGAACGGGTGGAGACGTTTCGCCGTTCGGCGGCTTCGGCCGAAGGTGTTGCGCGCGCCGCGCTGTGGGTCACTGGAGATGTGTCACCACGGTTTCGTCAAGAACTGGAACTACGTTCCATCGGTATCCAAGCGCGGGCGCTGGAACACCTCGATGCTCTGGCGGCGGCCCGCTAGCCCGGATTTCTCATACTGTTTCATCGCGAGGGGCCGGCGAGCCCCGTGCGGACCAGGCGCGCGCAGCCGAAGGCGCAGGGCTGGGTGAGTACACCCTGTTCAAGCCTGAGGTAAGCGCAACGCAGTCCCCATGGGGCGTAGCGCGCCGCAGCAGAAAGAGTATGAGAAATGCGGGCTAGCGCAGGAAATCAGGAAAGTTTTTTCTGAAGAAAAGCGCGACAGGTTTCGTCTTAAAGACTGAAAAGGGTTTAGTATGCCTGAGGACGCGGGGAAGAAACGCGCTCTTCGGGACGTACAATCAGAGCGAAAGTCATAGTCATGAAGGCGAACGAGTTTTTCATAACGGTTTTGGGGAAAGGCTTGGCAGCCGGCGGTGTCTTGCTTGGTTTCTCATGTTTGAGTGCGTGCGGAAGGGGGCCCACGGAAGCCTCCGTCGATGCGGCTCAGAGCGATTCGCTTGTTTCCAATGCGGCTGAGGGTGCTGCGGAGGCCTCGTCTCAGGAAGTGTGGCGGTGGCCGAAGGACTTGGAGACGGAAAACGGCGACACGGTGGTCCTTTTTCGTCCCGAGGCGGACATTTGGAACGGAAACCCTGGGGCGAGCGTGAAATTGCGGTCGGCTGTGGAGATCAAGCTCTCCGGGGAGTTGGAACCTGTCTACGGAGCGGTTTGGGTGACGGCGGTTGTGGCCCCGGCGACGGAAGATTCGATGGTTGTGCTGTCCGGTCCCCGGGTCGAACGAGCAAGTTTTCCGGGGGCGACTCCGGACGAGGCGGCAAAGCTGGAGCAGGCTTTGCTGAAAGTTTTGGCGACGGACCAGCCCTTGATTCTGGCCCGTGCGGATGCGGCCCGGCTGGCGGGAGGGTCCGTGGCGGGCGGTCTGCCCCCGGCTGCGGTGAACCTTGAGCCTCCGCCCATATTCCACAGCCGGCTCCCGTCGATTTTGATAGTGTTTTTGGGAGAGCCGCGGTTTGAACCGGTGTTCGAAGGCAGTGATTTGGAGTTCTGCCTCAATACAAACTGGGATCTTTTCCGGGAACGGGCGACGGGGCGCAACTTTCTTTTGGTGGAGACCGGGTGGATGGAGACACAGAATGTTTTGGAGGGTCCGTGGAAGCTTGCGGAGGGATTGCCGGCAGGCTTGAGCAATCTGCCGGACGATGGGAACTGGCAGGAAGTGCGTGAGCACGTGCCGGGCCAGCCTCTAACCATTGTTCCCCAGGTCTTCGTATCGACGGAGCCGGCGGAGTTGATCGTGACAGAGGGAATGCCGCGGTTGGAACCGCTTCCGGATAACAAGCTTTCTGCAGTGGTGAATACGGACAGCACCGTGTTGTATCATCGGGCGGAAGGGAATTACTACTTTCTCGCGGCGGGCCGCTGGTTCCGCGCGCGTCAACTGACGGGACCGTGGTCGGCGGCGACCTTTGATTTGCCGGATGAGTTTCGGTCGTTGCCTTCGGATGGAGACTGGACCGATGTGTTGGCGTCGGTTCCGGGAACGGATCAGGCCGAGGAAGCGGCTTTGCTGGCTTCGACTCCGCGGATGGCGGAGATCAGCCGGGAAAGCGCCCGTTTGGAGGTGGAATACGACGGGCCGGCCCAGTTCGAACCGATTCAGGGCACGGCGCTGGGATATGGGATCAACACGCCGCAGGACGTGATCAGTTACGACGCGGGCGGGGGACAGAGTGTGTATTATGCCTGTCACGACGGCGTGTGGTTCACGGCGGGGTCTCCCTACGGACCATGGGTGCTGTCCGACAGTGTTCCCGATGCGATTTATACGATACCGCCGACGAGCCCAGTCTATCCTGTGACTTATGTCCGGGTTTATGACTCGACTCCGGCCACGGTAATCACGGGCTATTATCCGGGGTATTACGGCAATTATGTTGTGGGGGGCGCGGTGTTGTTCGGGTTGGGTTTATGGGCGGGCAGCGAATGGTATGACTGGCATTACTACAGCCGGTATAACTATTATCACCACTACCGCTATCGCTACTGGAACTATTACCACTGTCACCGTCCCGCCTTGTACTCCTATGGTTGTGGAGCCCGTTACCGTCACAGACATGGCGGCTATGTGCGATCGGGGAAGGGCTACGGCCCCTATGGCGGAGCCGGACGGGTGGCTTCCCGCTGGCCGGGAGGACGTGGTTATGAGCGTGGCTACCGGGCCTATGGATCGCGGGAGGGAGCCAATGCTTTCGCCCTGCGCGAAGGACGCGGCGGTGGAGCCGGACGCCGGGGCGAGTGGGGGCGCACCTATGATTCCCTGGGATCTGCGGTGGTGAGCCGCGGGGCGCGGGCGGCTGGCGGCGACCGGTCCGGGGACAGCTTCGGGCGCGGGCGCGGTACGGGTGAACGCGGTGCGGCCTTGGCGGAAGCAGGCGGAGCCAATGGAATCAGGCGCGGCGCTTCCGGCGCGGAACGTCAACGGGCGTCGGCGGAAGGCATCGACGGTCCCGGGAGATCTCCCGCGGAAAGGCTGCGGGAAGGCCGTCCCGGAACAGGGATCCGCCGGGGAAGAGAGGGAGACGCAACGCCGGAACGCGACTTGCGAGTGGCGGGCGGCGAAGCTCCGGGGACGCGAAACCGGGCTGAAGCAGTGGACCGCAATGCTCAAGATTCGCGGGAAGAGGTGGGAGCCGGCGGGGCAGAGCGGCGTTCGCGAGATGCCGCCGAACGGCCGGGTCGCGCCTCGCAGGAGGCAGTGTCGCGCTCAACCGGGTCATCCGGCTCGAATGGGAGTGAGGCTGCCCGTGTAGCTCGTTCCGCAAGGGGTGGGGAACGTCCGGGCATCGTTACGGGTGAGCGGACGGGGCGGGCATCGCGGAATGTTGCCCGGACAGAATCGCGGAGTTCCGGAGCTTCTCGTCGGCCGGGAGCGGAAGACGTATCTCCGGGTCGCCGCCAGGTAGAGGGAACAAGGACCGGTCAGTCTGAAGCTGCCGGGAGGAGGATCGAGACCGCCGCTGCGCGTGCCTCCGGAGGACGAACTGGAGGAGATGTTCCCCGAGCGCGGGTCGTGACTGGGGAAAGGAGAGCTTCCGGTTCGGCAGGAACTCAAGCCGGGAATTCGGGTTCCCGGGCCATGGCGGCGCGCAGCAGCAACGCTGGCCGCAGTTCAGCTCCGCGACCGGAAACCGTTTCACGCACGCAGCGGGTTCCTGCTCCGGGCGCTACCGTCTCGCAGCCAAGTTCTTCGGATCACGCTTCCCGTTCGGCGGCAGTTGCTCCTGGGCGCAGTTCACGTCCTACGGCCGTGGCCCCGCCCTCCAGTTCCTCGTCGAGAGTTCGGAGTTCTTACACCCCACCATCGGTACCGGCTCCGGCGGTCCGCTCTGCTCCCAGGACTGCCAGGGGGCCGGCTGTCAGCGCTCCGCGCACGACCCGGGCCGCTCCTGCTCCGTCGCGTTCAGCGCCATCTGCGCCCTCGGTAGGGCGTAGCGCGCCGCAGTCGATCTCGCCGTCTATGCCTTCGCCGAATCGGGGCAGCGTGTCGGCGGGGCGCTCGAACGTGAGCCGGAGTGCGCCTGCGAGATCGGGCGGCTACTCGGGCGGATCCCGTTCGTCGGGCGGCGGCGGGGGTTCTCGCGGACCGGGCACTGCGCCAGGAAGAGGCGCCCGCGGGCGCTAGAACCCGCATTTCTCGCGGCGTTTTTTCGCGAGGCAGGGAGCCGTCGCTTGAGAGCCCAGCGAAGCGAGACTCAGAACCTGATCTCAGGGAATGGGAAAGGAATGGGAGACCTTGAGGGTCGCTGGTGTAGCGGAACTCGTGAGAGTTCCGAGGTCCTGGCGGGCAGTCTGCATTCTCAGAACTCCTGATCTCGAGGAATTTGGATGAGCTGGAAGGGTATGTGGCGCGGGCACGCCTGCCCGCGAACTCTTCAGGTTCCATCGGCGGACAGGAGTGTCCGCCCCACAAGCAGGGCGTCATCTGCCGAGAGGCGGTCTCGCTTCGGCTCAGCGATTTTCCTCCCTGTCCATGATCTCCCTCGATAGGTCAGGAGTTCTGA
>JBGTBW010000244.1:0-33214 GCA_041749135.1 Verrucomicrobiales bacterium | reverse complement strand
CTATCGAGGGAGATCATGGACAGGGAGGAAAATCGCTGAGCCGAAGCGAGACCGCCTCTGGGCAGATGACGCCCTACTTGTGGGGCGGACACTCCTGTCCGCCGAGGGAACCTGAAGAGTTCGCGGGCAGGAGTGCCCGCGCCACATACCCTTCCCGCTCATCCACATTCCTCGAGATCAGGAGTTCTGAGTTTCCGGGCGGGATGAGGAGAGCGGCCGCGGGCGGTTCGCCGCGGTTCGATGGGGCTGGACCCGGTCCCAAGGGAGGGCTCCAGAAGTGAACCTCTTACTCTCCAATCCCTCACGGCATCGGGCCTAAACGGACGCCCAAACGGGAAAGCCCGCGAAGGGCGTGATTGGGCCGGAAAGAGATCTCGTTAGGGAGGAGCGCCATTTCGGGAAAGGTGCGGAAAAGACTGCGGATGGCGATCTGACCCTCAGCGCGAGCGAGGGGGGCTCCGACGCAATGATGGATGCCCGCTCCGAAGGCGAGGTGACGGTTATTGGGGCGCGCCAAGTCGAGGCGATCTGGATTGGCGAAGCGCTCGGGGTCACGGTTGGCCGCGGCGAGGCACGCGACGACGCGATCTCCGCGCCGCAGCTCTTTTCCTCCGAGTTGGATGTCGGCGGCCGCCACTCGTGAGATCATCTGGACGGGACTGTCGAAGCGAAGGAGTTCCTCGACTGTGCTTTCGATAAAGCCGGGATCGTCGAGGCGATCGAGGAGCCGGTTGCGTTGATCTGGATGGCTGAGGATGGCATGAACTCCATTGCCGATGAGGTTGAGAGTGGTTTCCTCGCCGGCGCTGAAGAGGAGCATGCAGAAGGAGATGATCTCGTTTTCGGTGAGCTGTTCGCCTTCGTCTTGCGCGGACTGGAGGGCTCCGATGAGATCAGTGCGGGGAGGTTGTCCTTGGCGCTGTGCGAGGATTTCGCGAAAATAGGCGGCGAACTTCCGGGCGACCGATTCCATCTCCTCGAAGGCTTCGAGGGTGTGCAATTGATCGACCACCCGGAACATGGTCTCGGCCCAGTCTTTGAGCTGGACGTGATCGCCTTCCGGGAGGCCGAGCATCCGGGCGATGACGATGACGGGGAGAGGCCCGGCCAAGCCGGCAATGAGGTCAGTTTCCTCGGAATCAGAGAATGCAGCGATGAGTGAGTCGACGATTTCTTGGATAGCCGGACGCAGATCCTCGACGACCCGGGGAGTGAAGGCCTGGCTAACCAGCTTGCGCATGCGGGTGTGGTCCGGGGGATCGATGAAGAGCAGCCAACTGCTGGTGTTGCCGGAGAGAGCATCGAGGTTGCGGGACGGATCGCGTTTCTGAAGGAGCCGGCTCTTGGCGGCGACGTGATCGTGAAGCTTTTCGATCCCGAAGGCGCTGCGTTCGGTGATGGCGAAGCGCACGTCGTCGTAGCGGGTGAGGAACCATTCTGGGCGAAAACTCCAGGTGCGATGGACGGGATCATGGGACCGCAGCCGATGGTACCACGGATAGGGATCGCGGTGAAATGCGGGATCGAGGGGGTTGAAATCGAGGGTGCTGCCGGCGGGAGATTTCATGGAGCGAAAAGTGCGCGCGAGAGGCGTGAGAGAAGAGGCGCGGCCCTTCGGTTAAGCGACAGGAAGGCGTCCGCGTTCGCTATCGACGTGGAGAGCCACGTCGTCGATGGTGGGGAAATCCCAGAGGAGGGTCGGAGGAAGTTCGACTCCCAACTCGTCCTGAAGTTCGCCGGTGATTCCCAGGGCCACGGAAGAGTCGAGTCCGTATTGGGCGAACGGGGTGGCGTGATCGATGTGCTCTGGGGCAAGGTGAAGATGGTGAGCCAGGCGGCTGACAAGCCAGGGGCGCACTTCGAAGGCTCCGCTTGCAAGGGGAGGCGCAGAGTTCTCCCCGTTTTCGGCAGGAGCAGTCTGAGGCATATCAGATCGTCCCGCTTCCTGGAGGGCTCCATCCTGCCAGTCTTGACGGCAAGCGGCGCGGCGGATCTTCCCGCTGGAAGTGCGCGGGATGGTTCCAGTGCGGATCAACACGATGGAGCGCGCCAGGAGTTCGTGTTCGAGGGACAGCGCCTCGCGAATGGCCGCAGCGACCTTAGCTGCGTCGAGGTCGCGCAGGGCGGTGCGTTCGACTTCGGCGACAAGAACGAGCTGCTCCCCGTGTTCGTCGTCCACGGTGAAAGCGGCGACACAGCCTTTACGCACCGCGGAGTGGGAGTTTTCCGCAGTGAGTTCGAGATCTTGAGGGTAGTGGTTTTCGCCGCGCACGATGATGAGATCCTTGCTGCGCCCGGCGACAAACAATTCTCCTTGATCGAGGAATCCGAGGTCTCCGGTGCGGAGAAACGTTTTGCCAGGATAACCGGGGACGGCGGCTCCGAAAATCGCCAGCGATTCCTCCGGTTTGTTCCAGTAGCCGGAAGCGATGCTGCTGCCGTGGACCAAGATTTCGCCGATGGTTCCGTCGGGCCGGGGTTGGAGGGTGTCGGGGTCGGCGACGACGATGAGAGTGTCGCGGCGGGGCTGGCCGGCGCTGGGGAGGATGACGGCGCGGGCTTCGCTCCGGTCGCTGGAGACGGCGCGCTGTGTGCTCGTCAGGGTCGCGGCGTCAAAGGAGCGCAACACCGGGCCGGAATGGACATGGCCTCCGGAGACCATGAGAGTGGCTTCGGCGAGACCATAGCACGGATAGAAAGCGCGACGCGCGAACCCGAGCGGAGCGAAACGTTCGGCGAAGCGATCCAGAGTGGTGGGGCGGACCGGTTCGGCCCCGGAGTAGGCCGATTCCCAGCAAGAGAGATCGACGCCGGCGATGGAAGCGGGATCGACCTTTTCGGAGCAGAGCAGGTAGCCGAAGTCCGGTCCGCCGCTGTGAGCAATCCGGTAGTGAGAAATGGCTTGCAGCCAACGAGCGGGGCGCTGCAGGAAGGCCGTGGGCGGCATGAGGACCCCGGTGGACCCGAGGAAAAGGGGTTCCAGGATTCCATCGATGAGGCCCATGTCGTGGAAAGGCGGCAGCCAGGAAAGACAAGGGGAAGTTGGCTGGAGGCTGAAGGCCTCGCAGATGAAGGCGAGATTATCCATGATGTTGCCGTGCCGGACCATGACGCCTTTGGGACTTCCGGTGGAGCCGGAGGTGTATTGGAGAAAGGCGAGGCCGGAGGCGTCCGGAGCGAAAGGGTTGGCGAGGGGCGTGTCCTCGATGCGATCCGCGGCGAGGCAAACGGGAACGCTGTCCGCTGCGAGTTCGGCGAGGCGTTCCCGGACATTCGCCTCAAGATCGGAAGTGGTGAGCACGGCACGGGCTCCGGCGTCCCGGACGATGGCGAGGAGACGGGGATCGCGCCGGTTGGGCCGTGGAGGATAGGCGGGCACTGCGGCGACGCCGGCCAGGAGCGAGCCCAGGAATGCGGCGATGTAGCGGATCCCGGCGGGAAAGAGCAGGAGGGCGCGGTCGCCGGGCCGCAAACCCACGCGGTGGAGAGCAGCGGCGACGCGAAGAGCTTCCTCAGCAAGAGCGGCGTAGGAGATGGTCTCCGTCTCGGTTTCTCCGCTGCCGAGAAAGCGGTAGGCGAGGGCGGAGGGCTGCTGGTCACGGCGCGTCAGCAGGAGGGCATTGACAGTTTCGAAGGCAGGTTGGGTCATGAGAGAAGGTCCGGCTTGTCTGCAACTGGCAGGCAGGAGGCGATCGCGCGGGTAAGCGCTCCTACATGGGGATCGGTGAGCATGGAATTGTGGTTGCCAGGGATTTCGTGGACAACAACGCCGCCGCGGGCCAGTTGGCGCCAGGCGCGAATGCTGTTGGACCACAGCAGTCCCTGGACCTTGGGGACAAAGAGGTGCAGACTTCCCTGATAGGGCGATGGCCGATAGGTTTGGTAGGCTTGCCAATGGGTTTCGGCGTAGCGCAGCGCCTGCTCGGGATAAGAAGAGAGGTCCAGAACTTCGCCCAACTGGGGGATGCCGCCACGGGGGACTTGGGGCGGAGTGTCGAAATCGCCGCGCTTGGTTCTGCGGGCAAGGCGCGATCCGACCCGGGAGATACGTTCCATAAGGCGGCGCGGATTGAGAAAGACGGAATCCACGGTCCAGCGGCCGAAGTTGCGGATGCGGGCCGGCCAATCCGCGAAGCGAAATCGTTTGTCCACGCCGGAGGCGGGAGACGGAGGATCAATGAGCAAAAGCGCGCCTACGGCCCGGCCTTCATCGTGCAGGATGCGGGCCATTTCGAAGGCCACGACGCCAGAGCTGCAATAGGCTCCGAGTTGATAGGGGCCGCGGGGTTGCACTTGGACAAGGTCGCCGGCGAAAGCGCGCGCCATTTCTTCGACGGTGGTGAAGGGTTCGCCCGAGGTTCGCAGGCCATAGAAGGGCCGGTCTTGGTTCATGCGTTCGGACAGGTCGTCGAAGATCCCGTGGAAACGCACGAGGCCGCTGCCGGCTCCGCCGCCCATTGCGTGGACCCAGAACAGTGGCGTTCCAGAGTCTTTTTTCCAGATGGGCACGACGTTTTTAGGCAGGGCTGGGGAATGGGCTGAGGCTGCCTGAGGGTCGTGAGAGAACAGTGTTTTCGACAAGTGAAGCGCTAGAGCAGCGGGCGTGCGATGAGCCATGAGGCTGGTCACGGACACTTCGTCTCCGAGCCGCTGTCGCAGAGTTTCCAGCAGTTTCGTGGTGAGAAGAGAATCGCCGCCCGACTCAAAGAAGTCGGAAGATGGATGGAGCCCCGGCGTTTGCAACACGGCGGTCCAGGCGTCGAGCAGCAGACCTTCCAGTTGAGTGAGGTCATGGCGGTGAGAGACTTTGACGCTCTCTGGATTCTGTAGCCCGGGAACTGGGGGATGGGCGGCGGCGCCGTCGTCTTCCTCGCCTGCCGGAGGGTGATCGACGGTTTCAGCCGCCTTTTCGAGCAGCTTGAGTTCGGCTTCTGAAGCGGAGCGTTCGGAGCGTGGGTCCCGCGCGGCTTGCAGCCGGGCGGGGTCCTGGGGAGCGTCCTTCGGAACCGGCGAGAGCCAGTATTTTTCCTTTTGGAATGGGTAACCGGGTGCGAAGACGCGGCGACGCTGCTGACCGGCGTCGACGGCGGCCCAATCGACGGGAACGCCGAGGCGATAGTGTTCGGCGAGACATTCCAGAACGCCTTTCCAGGCGGCGCCGGGTCCGGCTTCTTGGAATGGGTGAAAGGCGGGCACGCTGGTTGCCTCCAGGGGTGTGGAGCCTCCGGCTGCCGGGGTGATTCCGAAGGAGACGATGGATTCGACTCCCTCATTCATGAGGCGCAGGAGAGCGCGGTCGATGCGGGCGGGAGCAGTGAGTTGGCTGGTCCAGAAACCGGGTTCGAGCCGGTCATGGGAAATCCGGTTGCCGCTGACCGAAGCGATCATGGGGATGCGCGAGCGATCGAGAGGGAGGAGCGCTTCGAGTTCTTGGAGGCGTGGGAGAAGAGAGCGAATCCGTTCCGGCCTCAGTGCGGGTGCGGCGTTGGAGGACACGGTATACGGGATGCCCGCCGTGGAGAGCATTCCTTCGAGTTCCCGGGTGGCTGCGGAGGAGCCGGCGATACGGATCTGATCCGGCGAGTTGAAGGCCATGATGGAGGCCTCTTCGATGAAGGGTTGCAGCAAGGGCGCGAGCGCTGCGCCGTCGGAATCGACCACGAGCGAACGGTCCGGCGGATGAAGGGTGGATTCGAGCAGACGCCCACGTTCCACGGCAAAGCGAATGGCGTCTTCGCAGCGGATCATACCCGCGCAGGACGCGGCGCTGATCTCGCCGGCGCCGAAGCCGAAAACGCAGGAAGGGCGCAGTCCGCATGAGATGAGAAACTCAGCGAGAGCGAGCTGTTCGGCGACAAGCCTGCAATGGCTCGCGGTGAGGCGGAGATTGGAAGGGACCAGCGCGTCGCCCTTTATCCAGTCGCCGAGCCGGACTGGAAGGCGGTCCTCCAACGCGCGTTCGCAGCGCTCGATGATTCCAGCGAAGACGGGGCTGGATTCGAGCAGCGGCGCACAAAGATTCGAATCCCAAGAATCTTCTCCGGGAAAGACGAAGGCGGTTTTGAAGGCGGCTCCGGCTGGCCGGGGATCGAGGAGGTGCTCGGTGGGGGAGGCCAAAACCTCGCGCAGCATGCGGCTCATGGTTTCGCGGCTGGCGGCGACAACGGCGAGCCGGTGGCGAAAGGAGCCGCGTCCGGAACTCATCGTATAACTGAAATTGGCCAGCGAGCCAGCGGAGGGACTCTCCAACTCGGCAACGCAGGCTTCTGCGCGCCGGAAGAGCGCCTCGGGGGTCCGGGCGCTGATGGCGAGGACGGAAACGGGCCGCTCGCGCAAGCCTTCTCCGCGAGGCGATTTTGGGGCCTCCTCCAAGATGAGGTGAGCGTTCGTTCCCCCGAAGCCGAAGGCGCTGACGCCGGCGCATGCGGGCCGGCCGCTTTCCGGCCAGGGCGCCAGACTCACGGGCGCCCGAAGGGAAAGCCGCGCGAAGTTCACATGGGGATTGGGTTCGGTGAAATGGAGGTGAGGCGGCACCTGACGATGATGCAGGGCGAGGGTGATTTTGATCAAACCGGCGATTCCGGCGGCGCTTTCGAGGTGGCCGATGTTCGTTTTGACGGAACCGACGAGAAGGGGCCGAGAGGCGGAGCGTTGCACTCCGTAGACTGCGGCGAGGGCGTGGAGTTCGATGGGGTCGCCGAGCTTTGTGGCGGTTCCTTGGGCCTCGACGACGTCGATGCAGGACGGCGCGATTCCGGCGTCGGCGCAGGCCGCTTCGAGGACTTCGCGTTGGGCATGGGAGCTGGGCGCGGTCAAGCCGTTGCTCCTGCCGTCTTGATTGACTGCCCCACCCCGGATCACGGCGTAGACGCGGTCGCCATCGCGCAAAGCCGCGGAGAGGGTTTTGAGCAAGACGAGGCCCGCACCTTCGCTGCGGACGTATCCGGAGGCGGCGGCGTCGAAGGCGCGGCAGCGGCCATCTTGGGAGACGAGGCCGGCATCCACAAAATTGGCGTTGACCCGGGGGAGAAAGAGCACGTTGACGCCTCCAGCGAGGGCTGAATCGCAGTCGCCGGCGGCGAGACTGCGGCAGGCGAGGTGGACGGCGACCAGGGATGAGGAACAGGCCGTGTCGAGAGAGATGCTGGGTCCCTTGAGGTTGAGGTGATAGGAAATCCGGTTGGCGGCGAGGCAGTTGGTGATGCCCAGGGTCGAGTGGATGTCCTGCTCCGGGCGGAAATGCGTCAGCACGCCGTATCCGAAAGTTCCGATTCCAACAAACACGCCGGTGCGGGCTCCCGACCGCTGTTCCGTGAGCGCGCCGGCGTCTTCCAACGTATGCCAGGCCGTCTCCAGCAGAAGACGCTGCTGGGGATCCATTCGGGAAGCCTCTCGTGGGGAAATCTGGAAAAAGCCGGGGTCAAAGGCTTCCATGTCGTCGAGAAACCCGCCCCAGGGGACCTTTTGGGGATCGTAGGGCTCCGAGGTACCAGGGAGATCCTGATGAACCCTTTCCCAGCGGTCCTGAGGCCAACGGGTGATGGGACATTCACCGGCGGTAAGGAGGTTCCAGAAGGCGGCGGGATGTTGTGCGCCGGGAAAACGGCAGCCGATCCCGACGATGGCGACAGGTTCGCGCGGGTTGGATTGGCTGGGGGCGCTCATGCCGGGGACAGACAGTTCTGGAGAACTTCGGTGAGGATGGGGCCGGCCTCGCGAAAGCGCAGGTGTTCGAGGGGAGGCTGCCAAGCCAGCGCGGCGGGCACATCTGGCCAAGCCGAAAAGGAAACGACTCGCGTTGCCTCCCACTCTGGGTAACGCGCCCGTCCCTCGACGTTCCATGACACGGGAGCAGCGAACGGGCCGGAATGAGCGACGGCGGGCACTGAGAAGCTGTCCAAACCCCCGGCGATTCCACTTCCCGTGAGTTTCAAAACCGCCTCTTTCATGGTCCAGAGACGGAAAAACATGATTCTCCGACTCTCGTCCGGCGCGGATCGCAGAGCGGCAGTTTCTTCCGTGGAAAAGAACCTTTCGGCGAGGTCCAAGACTTCCGGAAGGTCTTTTGGGGCTTCCGCATCGATCCCGGTTTCCTGACCGGAGAGTGCGATCAGGATCGCACCTTGTGAATGCGTCATATTAAAGAAAACGGGCGCAGCGGCGAGACTTCCGGTGAGACGCGGTTTGCCGTGTTTCGATGTTGCGAACTCAAGGCGGCGCGGATCGGCATCTAGCCGGGCTGACAACAACAACCGCAGCAGAGCGTGGCTCGTGACAAAGCAGGCCCGGTCAGCCGAACGACGATACCGCTCGGACTGCGCGGTCTCTTCATCCGAGAGGAAGTGCTGCAAGCGCGCAATCTCCGCAGGACAGGTGCGGCTGCGGGCCCGCCAAACCTCTGCGGCTCCGGCCAGGGGACGCGAGTCAGGGGCAGGAGCGAGCCATCGCGGCTCCGCCAGCGGAGTGACGCCTGGTTTATGGGCGGGCAGGCGCAACTCCCCATCCGGAAAGCCCTGCTGATCGTCTTGCTGCTTCGGGTGGCTGAGAGACTTCATGTTCCGGGCGCCAAAGCGGGATGCAAGCCGTAAATGGCTGGGAGTTCGCGTCCAATGGAGTGGAGGGCGTCTTCGAGGGCGGTGCAACCACCTGCGAGAAAGGCGGCAAACCGGCCCGAAGCGAGCGCCCGTGATTCGCTGATCAGCACGGCGTCGAGCGTTTCGGGGGCGATAAAGGGCTCGAGACCGTAGCTGAGCGTGAGAGTTGCCCGGTGGTTCGATGCATCCAGGAGAAAAAGGATGCGATGGATGCGGTGGTGCTCGGCCGCTTCGCCCGCGGATGGAATGGCCGAGGACGCATTGAATATCCAAAAGGCGTAGGGAGCGAGCCGGGTTTCCAGAGGGATCCGTTGGGTGACGACGCTGAGCAGGATCTGCCTCAGGCCCTGCTGGAAGGAGCGGATCTGGCGATCGAGGCGGGAAATCTGACGTGGGCTGAGCACGTGGGCGAAGTCGTTGATGCGGGGCTGTAGGGCGGGTGGGTCTCCGAAGCGTTTGGTCAGCAAGTCCACGTCAAAGGCGAAACCGCACTGAGGACAGGATTCGGCGCTGGCGGTCAACGGACTCCGGCAGTCGGGACAACGCATGATCGTTCACCTTTGTAAATGACCTGGAATCAAGGCGCAACCCGGGGCTGGATGGAGGTTGCCGGAGGTCCCTCCACGATCTATGCTGTTCATCCCGTATCGTAACCATGGTTTCCGGCCGCAAGACGCGCCATCGCCGCGCATGGATTCTCTTGGCCGGGGTTCTCGCGGGAGGGGGCGCCTTGGTGCAATGGTCTCCCGATAGTCCCGATCGCCCCATGCTAAGCTTGGATCGTGCCGAGGACGACTTGAAATCCGGGGAATCGCCGCCCCCGGTGCTGGAGGATTTCCGGTCTGACGCGGTTGGGCCTGGGCGCATCGACAAGGAGGAGAAACACCGCTTCGCCGCCGAGATGGGCCTCTCCCTCCGTTTTGGAGGAAAGGGGGAAGAGCGGAGCTTGCTGCTCCGCGAACGGAGGCTGCTGGGAGAAGGTTTTTCCCTGAACCTTGGAGAACCCGGCCGCGCTGAAGGAGCGCCGGAGGAATCGGGTCCCCGGATTTGGACCGGCTGGTCTGTTTCTCCGGACCGGGACCGCGTGCGAGCGGCGCTGGCGGCCGTTGGAGAAAGCCTGACGCTCCAGGTTTTGGAAAAGGACGGATCGGTTTTGGAAGCTGTCTCCGCGGATGGCGGAGAACGATGGGAGTTTTCGAGATCCTGGGATGCCGGGGAGGGCTGGACTTGTCATTGCAGTGGGGATGGAGGTCTGGCCACCGTGCGAGGAACCATAGAAAGCGAGTCTTTGCAGGGGGGCTCCATCGAACCGCGTTGGTTGGCCCAGGCCGGAGAAAACCCGGCGACAGGCGAGTTGGACCGTTACGTGGAACCGGTGCGGCGGGGGGAAGCTTACGAACTGTCGCTGAGAGACCTGCTTGTCTTGCTGGTGTTGGACCAAAGCGAGACCGGGCCGGAGAACCAGGGGAACCTGGAGAGCGTGGTGTCGCGTCGCCTCGCCACCGTCGCGAACGTGGCCGCCGTTTACGACCAGCAGTTAGGACTGCGGATTCTCTTGCAAGAACTCATCGTCATTCCGGACGAACCCGGCTACGCCGACGTCCCCTGGCAGGACGAGATCGATGGTTTTCGCCAGTGGCTGTCCGAGAACCGGAGTCAATCTGACTACGGCTGGGACGTGGCTCTCAAATGGGGTAGGGGTTTGGAAGCCGGGACGCTGGGAAAAGCGTTCGTGGGGACCGTGGGGAGCGCCAGCGGCGTCGGCGTCTTGGGAACGGGGACGGGATGGGCCACGTGCGCCCACGAGATGGGGCACGTGCTCGGTTCTCAACACAGCCGCGGCGGCATCATGAACTCAACGGCGGTTTCGGATGCGAATCAGGATTTTTTCACCGACGTCACGCAAGGAGAGACGGCGGCCAAAGACATCTACGACCGAAGCGCGGGAAGGCTGAGGGATGGAGCGGGTTTGCGCCACCCGGAAGAGATGCCGTTCGCCGTGAACGATGCCGTCGTGACCAACCAAGGGGAGCCCGTGTTTTTTGATCCCCTGGCAAATGACCGGCGCTCGGTGCGAAATGGGATGTTCAACGCGGCTTTGTCCGTGGAGGAAACCAGCGCGGTCTTGCCGCCTGGTGCGGGGACGGCGGAGGCGACAGCCAACGGGGTGGTTTTTCGGCCTGCGGAAGGCTTCGCAGGAACGGCCTGGTTCAGTTACACGCTGCGCGGAAGCGTCGGCAACCAAGGACGCGGATGGCTGCACAAGGGCGATGTGGCGGTGGAAGTGGGGCTGGCCCAATTGGATCCCCGCCTGCTTCGCCTGGCGCCAGGGCAATCTTACTCGTTTACAGTGGAACGGAGCGGCGCTGTGCAGGAGCAGCCCGCCATGGCGCGGGTAGACGTTGCCGTGGATGACCCCCGGCTTCTGGTGGTCCGCGTTTCGGCGGAGGCTGAGGGGGAGGATGCCTTTACCGCGGCGGGCGCCGCCTATCGCATCATCTATGAAGAGAGATCTTTGGTGTTGAGGCCCGATGTCTATGTTTTATCTCCCGGGGTGGGCAGGCTGGAAATGCATCCGCTGGCCAATGACGATGGCGTGGGATCAGGATGGTTGACCGACAGCCAAGCCTCGGTGGGCGTGGGGACTGCCGGCGCGGGCGGCGCGCGGGAGTATTTTCCGCTCGCCTTGGCGCTAACCGCAGCCCAGCTCGAGGACGCGTCTCTGGGTAGTCTGGAGATGGAAACGCGGCCGATGCGGGAAGGGGACGACACGGGGGCTGTTCCAACCGGCAGGCTCTTCTTCAAGCCGGCGGCGGAAACAGGCGGGGAAGTCCGGATCACCTACTGGGCGCGGGATGCCGCCGGGAAAACCGGGTCCGGGCAGATTCGCGTCTATGTGAACGGCGAGCAGGAATCGTGGATCAAACTGGGACACCCCTTGCGCTACCACGTCCCGGAGAATGGACTGATGGACGAAAGTTGGAAGGAATGGGATTTCGACGACGCGGCTTGGCCTGTTGGGGTCTCGGGAGCCGGCTATGATTTGCGGGGAGCCTATGACCCATGGATCGGATTGGACCTGGAGGACGCGCTCTATAGCCGGCGCAGTTCCATCTACCTGAGGTTTCCGTTTGAGGTGCAGCTTCCCGCCCGCTTGACGGGAATGATCCTGCGCATGCGCTTCGACGACGGATTCGTGGCCTACCTAAACGGGAGGGAAGTGGCCCGACGCAACGCGCCGCCGGCTCCTCGTTGGGATTCCTCCGCCACGGCTGCGGTGGAGACGGGTGGAGCGGATGCCGAGGTCTTGGATTTGGAGGCGGTTCTGCCCCTTCTCCGGGAGGGGCGAAACCTATTGGCCATCCACGGACTCAATCAGCGGGCTTTCAGCTCAGACTTTCTTATTCAACCCGAGTTGGAGGGAATTGTGGGCGACCGTCTGGCTTCGATCGCGGCTCCGGCGGTCCGTTCCCTGAGCTTGGAGCCGGGAACCGCGTTGCTGCTGGAAGGTCAATGGAAACCAACCGGCTCCCTTCCGCGAGAGGGAGACGGACTGATGCGCTGGATTGTCGCGGAGACCGAATCGCAGGTCGCCGTGGAACTGGAAACGGCTGGGGACGGGACCGCAGTTTTCTGGGATCCCCCAGAAGGGGTCACCCGGCTGCGTCTCATCGCATCACGGGGAGGGATCGAGACCTCTGCCGGGGTGATTGTTCAAGTAGGGGAGCCCTACCTCTTTCCCGAGGTGGGAGCGCTGGTGGACGCCGGACCAGATCAAGAAGTGGATGGGACAGAGGCGACCTTGTCCGGCACGGTCGAACCAATCGGAATCGAACCCTTTCTGGGCACAAATTGGCGGCAAGTAGATGGACCGGAGTCCGCAGAGATTCTCACACCCCATCGGCTCGTGACCCAAGTCCGGTTCTCCGTGGCCGGCGTCTATCGGTTTCGACTGGTCGCGGACACGACATCGGTGCGGACGTTGGACGAGGTGTTGGTCCAAGTGAATCCGCAGGTGATCCCCATGCCTGAGTTAGGGGACCTCTTGCTCGAGGAGGCCGGAGAACGCGAAGCGGCCTTCTCCATCGAACTGCGATCGTTGGGAGGAAGTGAGGCGGATTTGACGGTGTTTTGGGGATGGCAGGATGCTGGAGCGTCTCCGGAGGGCTGGGAGGGACAGCTTGATTCGGACCCGGTAACTGCACCAGGGCGAATCCTGCTTGGCCTGGATGAATTGCAGCCGGGGTCGGCCTATTTCGTCCGGGTTCGCGTGGTGGGGGATGAGGCGACGGTGTGGTCGCCCGTTATGACCTTTTCGACCGTCGAGGAACTGAAGGATCCTTACCTGGAATGGGCCCAGCGCTTTTTCGAGGACGCGGACGCGGAGGAGGCGAGTCCGCAGGCGGATGCGGACGGAGACGGGCGAAGCAATTTCGAGGAGTTTTCTTTGGGAACGCAGCCGCGAGAGCGGGACTCCGCGGTAAGCCGCTTGGAGCTGCGTGAGGGCGGGGCCGTATTTGTCTACCGGCGATCCCGGGAAGCCGTGGAGGCGGGAGTGCGATTTGAAGTTCAGGTTTTGGGACCTGTTGTGAAAGAGTGGAACGTGGCGAGCCCGGGCCTGATCACTCATTCTGACGTGGAGTTTGAAGCTGTGGAAGTCGATCTTGGGGACGCGGCCGGGACGCGTTTGGTTAGGCTCCGAATGACGCAGCCCGCGGAAGGCTCGCCGGAGTTGTTTTTACGGAGACCCTAAGGCGGCTCCTTCCTCCACGCGAAATTCAGAGCGGCCATGTCTAGCAGTTTAGGCGCGAAGTTGGCGCGTTGGGCGACCGGAGAGTTTCGGGCCTTTCCGTGGAAAGCGGCGTTGGTCTTGTGGCTGACCGCAACCTTGACCACTCCGCTCTTGGTTCCCTACATTCTCGGGCTGTTGGCGGAGGCTCCCAATGCCCCGGTTTTGCCCGATGGCGTAGGATGGGTATTGGCGTGGCGCTTGACCATTCGGCATGGGGCGATTCTGCTCATTCCGACTTTTGTGGGGCTGTGGTTGGCTCGGCGGGTGGGATGGGGCGCACCCTATCTCGAGTACGCCTTGGACCGAGGCGCGAAACCCGGAATGGGCTTTGCCGGGGTCGCGCGCCGAGCCGCCATCGCCGGAGTATTGGTGTCGGCGGCGTTGTTCGGTTTGGATGCTGTGTTTTACTACGGCTTCAACGTGACGGCTCCGGCTCCGGAGATCCAC
Organism: Verrucomicrobiales bacterium; assembly: GCA_041749135.1. Lineage (GTDB taxonomy): Bacteria > Verrucomicrobiota > Verrucomicrobiia > Verrucomicrobiales > DEV007 > DATKCT01. The sequence goes on along the minus strand of JBGTBW010000244.1, from coordinate 19,381 downwards.
GCCCGCATCGGGGTTGCGGCTTGGCGCGGCGGACTGGCGACCCTGCGGGCGGCAGTCGCTGAGGAGATCTTCTGCCGGCTTTTCCTGCAGTCATTGTTCGCGGTGGTGTTGCTGGGGCTATTCCGAATCCGGCATGAGGGTCGGGCGCGGGAAGCCCTGTTTTGGCTGGCGACAGCCGGCGGCGCTTTCGTCTTCGCCTGGCTGCACTTGGGCGCTCAGGAAGTTTACGTGGGGAAGATTCCGCCTTTGGTTTACTTACGGACGATCCTTCTTTCGGGGACGGGCGGGATCGTATTGGGCCGGCTGTATTGGAGGAGCGGCTTGGAGGCGGCCATTCTGGGCCACGCCGTGGTCGGCGGGATCATCCACGTCCTACGCCCGCTTTGGGACGTTTACTGGCTCGCAACGACTGCTGGATAGTAGCGCCGTCTGGTTAGGAGACGCGGCCGGTGTGGAAGAGTCGCAGCGCTCAGAGAGAAGGCTTCCTTGAGCAGATCCAAGATGCGGTCACCCCCAGCAAGACTCCGCAAGCCAGACCGGTGAGGTGGGCGAGGCTGTCCGTCTGGGCGTCGCCGATGCCCGTTATTCCGAAGAGCGCCAAGGCGGCGCCCAGAGGAACGAGCCACCACCGCCGAGGGCGCTGCGGCCCCCCCCGGCCATACTCGACGAGGGCAATTCCAGCCAAGATCCCGAGGGCTCCAAAGACGGCGGTGGACGCTCCCAGGGAGCGGTGCGGATCGGGGTAGACGAGCATCGCTTTGACCACGTTCCCGAAATAGCCGCTGAGCAAGATGAGAACCCATCCGAGGAGGTAACCGAGGCTTCTGGCCACGAGAAAACCATAAAAAGCGCCGGCGGCAAGGTTGCCGGCCAGGTGCAAAGGATTGCTGTGCAGAAAGAGCGCCGTCAACGGTCGCCACCACTCCCGCCCGTCCACGAAAGCCTGAGTATCCATGGTCAGGCTTCTCAACAGCGCCGGATCCATAGCTCCCTGAAGCAGAAACACCGTGGCGACAAGGAGACCGATCGAGAAGGGGATCCAGGCTCCGGCCGGATGCAATGAGCGCCACAGCTCTTTCGTCGCTGGGTAGGGGATGGATTGCTCGGCGTTGTAGGCGGCCAGTTCCCGGCGCACAAGTCCGGCCTGTCCAGGCGCGACGCAGACTGCGTAGCCTTCTGGCTCCGCGAAGACCCAGTAAGGGCTGCCCATGGCCAGCATCACGAGTCCTTCTTCATCCGCGCGGCTGCGGCTCAGTCCTTGAGAAATGCAGACCAACTCCGGACCAAAGCGCGATTCGGGGTCGCCTTCGCAGGACGCGGGATGCGCTGAGGATTCCGTGGGCACATCGGAAAGCATCATGGTCAGGATACCCTCGGCACGGTTTCAGTTGAGCAAGCGCTCGCGCGGCTCGTCGGTAGGCTCGATATGATCGACCTCAAGCACGGAGACCGTGACGCCGTCTTCGCTTGGGAAACGAAGTTTTCCGATGACTTTGACCCAGGATTTATCGTCGAATTGGGGCGCCGAATCCTTGAATTCGATGGGGATTCCCATGGGGCGCATGTCGTTGGCGCAACACTCCATGAACAGGCGGAAAAGCCGGAGCCGTCTGCCGTCCGCATTGTTGGCTCTCTCGGGGAGGATTTGACCGGTGGTCTCGACGGGAAGTCCAGCCAGGACACGTTGCAGCTCGACGTCGCCGGCCGCGTAGAAGATGGAAACGAGATCGAGAAGATAGTTTCCTTCGGTGCTGCGGTCCACCAAGGTCTCAAGATCGGCCAGGGTGAAGCTGCCGATTTCTCCGGCTGCCGGGGTTTTATCCTGCCAAAACCGTTCCGCTCCGGCTGCGGTGGCGATTCCCGAATAGAGACCGCGGTTGATGATGGCTTGTGCGAAGAACTGGTCGCGGGTCAAGCCGGCCGCGGCAAGAACGGGAGCGAGGAGAATGAAGAAACTGACCAGGACGGCTACAACGCCGGGGTCATCGTGCCGGTGATCATGGGAATGGGGTTCCAGCCCGTGATCACAACAGGAGTGGACGTTATGGAGCGAGTGCGCGGGTCCGTGGGTTTCTTGCGCTGGAATGGTAGCGTCGTGGGAATGGTCGTGGTGACCGCCGGCGTCGCTTTCGTGAGCATGGCCGCCGGCGCTCGTTTCATGGGAATGACCCGCTGTGGCCGCAGGCATGCCAACACGGGCGGTGAGGAGGTTGAACAAGGCCAGGACGTAAAGAAAAAGGCCGCCCAAGAGCGCGGCCGGGCGGAATCCGTCGGCGAGGTAGTTCACGACCCGGCCGGACAGATAGAAGTAGAGGAAGACCGTCCCCCAAACGAAGAGGGTCACGATGCCCAACCAGCGGAAGAGGGTTTGCGAACGCGTCACGGGGTCGAGACTGGGATTCCAAATGTCCAGGGGATCTGGCCCCAGACGAGGCAGAGCGCTCCGACAAGCAAGAAGAGAGAGACCATAAGCAGCCAGACGAAACGAACCCGGAACACGGCAGAATACATGAAGACGAGTTTGATGTCGACCATGGGGCCGAAAACGAGGAAGGCCAGTTTTGAGGCTGCGGAGAAGCTGGCGAGGGAAGCGGCGACGAACGCGTCGGATGTGCTGCAAAGCGAGGAGACAAAGGCGAAGAGCATGAGTCCTGGCACCGCCAGCCAATCGTTCTGAGCGAGCGGAAGGATCGACTCGCGGGGGACTTCATTGTTGAAGAGAGTGGTGATGGCGCAGCCGATGAAGAAATACATCGCGGTATCGAGGCAATCGCTCATGGCGGTGCGCATGGCGAGGACGGGGCGGATGTCGGGGCCGGAAGGAAATGGTGTGTGTTGGTGATCGTGGCCTTCGCCGTGGCCTCGCGCCGAGGAGTGTGGAGCGGGAGACTGGGGGAGAGGCTGGCCGATGGCCCGAAGCACCCGGTCGCGGAGAATGCGGCTGGAAGGCAGGCGAATAGCCACAAAACCCACCAAGATGGCGGTGAGGTATCCGAGAGTCAGACGGGACAGGGTCATCACTTCATCGAAATACAGGATGGCGGCATCGGGATCCTTGCTGGGGAAGGCAATCCAGGTGCTGGCGGCGACCAAGGGGTTGACCACGGGAGAAGCCAGCATGTAGGCGATGGCGCAGGACATGGGGAGTCCCCGCTGAATGAGACGCCGGATGACCGGCACGATAGCGCATTCGCAAACGGGCAGAACCAGGCCGAGCAGACCTCCGACGAGCACCGCGCGGACGGGGTTTTTCGGAAGAACGCGATCGAGAAAAGATTGCGGGAGGTAGGCGTCGATGAAACCGGAGACGATGGTGCCGGCGAGAATGAAGGGAAGCCCCTCGAGGACCATGCTGAGGAAGCCGAATGAAAAGCTTTGGATAAACTCGGTGAAGTCCGGGGGCATGGGCGGGCAGCGGAAGGGCAAAGGCTCTCCGGCGGGGGGAGTTTGCAAGCGAAAAGGTGCGAGAGCGCCAGAGTAGGGGGGACAGGCCGGTGGGGCAGACGTTCCTGCCCGCCGGCTCAAAGGGGAGGGGGCAACGGCACACAGAGTGTCCGCCCCACGAGGGAGAGCAAGGTCAGCACTCCTGATCTAGGGGGCGGATAGAGATGGAGGAAACCTTCCGGCGCCGATGGCAGCGAAGGAATCGCCAGTTCACTTCGACAAAACCCAGCGGACAAGTTTGCCCAAGGTCGGAGCCTGCCCTTGCGCGAGAATGCCAATACGGAAGATTTTCGCGCCGGCCCAGACGCAGGCGAGCGTGAAGAGCGTCGTCAGTCCTACGCCGAGCGCGATCTCCCACCATGGCGGCCCTGGCGGAATCGCGATGCGCAGCATCATCAGCATTGGGGTCGCGGGCGGAAAGAGCGACATTCCCGTCGCGAAGGGGCTGTTCGGCGATTGCATGATTGGCATGAACACGAAGAACGGCAGCATCACCAGGAGCATCACTGGGAACATCAAGTTCTGAGCGTCGCGAATTTCGGAGCACGAAGCGCCGATGGCCGCGAAGATCGAACCGAACATGAGCAGCGAGACCAGTTGAAAGAATACAAACCACAGCACCAATGACGGGGGCACAAGATCCAACACCCCCATTCTCCACATCAGCGCGGCGACCGTGCCGAGGTAAAGCCCCGAGAGCGTGAGGGAAACCAGCGTAGCGCCAAGCACCTTGCCCATCATCAGTTGGAACGGAGTCGCCGACGACAGCAGCACTTCAGAGATCTTCTGCATTTTCTCTTCCAGCACGGTGTTGAGGAGCGCGGGCGCGGATCCCATGACCATCAGATAGAGCAGAAAGAGGCAACCTCCCGGCAGGGCGAAGGTGGCGAAACGATTTGTGGTTTTGGCTTTTACGACGTCGCCCGTGGCCGCGTCCACGTTGGACAGGCCGAGGCGCTTGACCGGCACATTGCCCATCAGTTTGTGAACCAGCGCTTGGTCTACTCCTGCATCCGCGAAGCGCAGCCGGCGAATCTCCTCATTGACCGTCTGCTCGAGCCAGTCCGGCAATTCGCTGTAGCTGTGTGCCTCTGTCGACCACGCCAACGCGCCTTCCCCAGCAGCCTCTGGGGAGAGCGCATTTGTAGCGATGAGGAAGTACCCCGTAATTTCCTTCCGGCGCACCCGGTCCGCCAGGACGAGTTCCGTGGCGGCGCTTCCCGCCGGCCCTTCGTCGAATAACTCCGGGATAAACTTCGGCGCCGTCTGCTCCCTCCGTCCATCATCGTCCCCCCGCATGATGGATGTCTCATTGCGTTCCGCCGCTTTCGACGCAATCACGGGAAAGAGCGCACTGGTCCGATCCACCACGGCGAAGCGCCTGTCGCGAACGTCTTTGTTCTTCTGGCCGAAATACTGGAGGGCAATGCTCAGACCGATGAGCACCGGCAACGCGAGAATGCCAAGGAGGAACGCCTTGCTGCGGGTGGCGTTCACGAATTCCGTTACGGCGATACGCCAAATCTTAACCATGCTGCACCTCCTCCGATGCGGGCGCCGCTATGCGGATGAATATGTCGTGCAGCGAGGGCCTTGCCACCTCGAACAAATGCAGGCGAGTCCGCGCCGCCAGCCGCTTGAGCAGGTCCTGCGGATCGCCGGTGCAGCGGACTTCCTGGGACTGGCCGAGATCGCGTACCGACTGCACGCCTTCAATGCCCCGCAACGCCTCGACGCCGCCATCCACGCGCAGCCGCACCGTGTCCTCGCCGTAACTCGACTGGATCGCGGCGAGCGTCCCATCGAGCACCTTGCGGCCCTTGTAAATCATAAACACGAAATCGCACATCTGCTCGGCCATCGCCATGTCGTGCGTGGAGAAAATGACGGTTCGGCCGCTCTGGCGCTGTTCCAGGATGGCGGCGCGCAGCACCTCGAGATTCACCGGATCCAGACCGGAGAACGGTTCGTCGAGGATGAGCAACTCCGGCCTGGCGATGACGGCGGAAACAAACTGGATCTTCTGCGCCATGCCTTTGGAGAGCGCCTCGATCTTCTGGTCGGCCCATTTCTCCAGGCCCAGCTTCGCCAGCCAATGGACGATGGCCGCCTGCGAGTCCCGGCTCTTCATGCCCTTGAGGGACGCATAATAGGCAAGAACGCGACGCACGGTCATCTTCTTGTAAAGCCCGCGCTCTTCGGGCAGGTAACCAATGCGATCATTCGCCGCGCGCGTGCTGCGTTCGCCGAGCACTTCGATCTCGCCACGGTCCGGATGAAAGATGTGCAGGATCATCCGGAGGGTCGTGGTCTTGCCGGAGCCATTCGGACCGATGAAGCCATAAACTGAGCCGGCGGGCACGGCGAGCGAGAGATCATCCACCGCCGTATGCTGGCCAAACCGCTTCGTGACCCCCGAGAGCTTCACTGCCAGCGAACGGCCGTTGGCGTCAGAGGGCAGAATCATCCTCGAAGCGGCCGTTGAACTGAAGGCGACTCTGTTGAACGCGGCAGCCACCGCATTCTGTCGATCACGGAACCCCAGTGGGTTGCGGGTTCAGAGTCCGGTGATTGCCCGGCGAATGGCGCATTGTACAAGAGAATGCAACCCGTGGTCCCCTGCTGTTTTGGCCGTTGGCCTTGCAAGGTGGAAACCGCTTTGCGCCTTATGGGGAGTTTGAAGCTGAAAGCGGGCATCTCCATGGAGCGTAGGGTGAGAGAACGGCCCGCTGAGGTCAAGGACAGGCTTCATCGGGTCTCCGATCCAGGGTGAAGTTCCTTCAACCCGGATGGTTTTGTCTCGCGCTCGCCGTCGCGATCCTTCATGCTCCGGCAACCATAGAATCCATGCGCCGGCCCCTCATTATCGTCTTCAGCCTGTCCTGCCTGCTTTTCCTCGCGAAGGGGGCGGAGGACGAATGGGCCAAGTATGAGAACGAGCGCTTCGGTTTCGTGCTCACCTATCCGAAAGACCTCGTCGCCAGCGATGCTCCGGCCAACGGGGCCGGGCGCGAGTTTCACACCGCCGATGGCGAGTTCAGCGTCCTGGCGCATGGCCATTTTCTCCAGAAGGACGATGGCGATTCGCTGGAGAAGCGCTGGAAAGACGAACTTCGCGAACGCGGCGACACGGTGACTTACAAGAAGAAGTCGGAGACGTGGTATGTGATCTCGGGCGTCACGAAGAAAGGCGTCGAATTCTACCACAAATTCTACACCAAGGGATCCAACTGGGTCTCCATGGAGATCACCTACCCCCACGCGAAGAATAAGAAATACGATCCTTGGGTCGCCCGGATGGAAAAGGGTTTCGTCGCTTTCCGCGAAGGGGATTTCGACCGGCTGGAATGACTGGGGGGTTGCGTTTGAAGCCGCCGGCGGCCTGCATCTGAATTGCGCCAGCAGGATGGCGGGTTTTTTGGAGTTCAGATTGAGATTGGCGCCGGAGCGGCTGAGGGAGTTCCCTGAGCTGCAGAGCTGCAGAGCTGCGTAGCGAGGAGTCCAGCGGCGGATTCGGGTGCTTCCGGCTTGATCCAGGCGCACTTCGCGCTAAGATGATGGAGGACGGGCGCAGAAAGGCGGCTGTCTCTTCGCCCTCAGCCTTATCTCTTACTCACCATGTCGTATACTCTTCCTGATTTACCCTACGCCCCCGACGCTCTCGAACCGCATATCGATGCCCGGACGATGGAGATCCACCACGGCAAGCATCATCAGACCTACGTCACGAATCTAAACAAGGCCCTGGAAGGGCAATCGGATTTGGCGGGATTGGAAATCGAGGAACTGGTGTCGCAATTGGAGAATGTTCCTGATGACATTCGCGCCGCGGTGCGCAACAACGGAGGCGGACACCTAAACCATTCGTTGTTTTGGAAGTGGATGTCTCCCGACGGAGGCGGAGAACCGGAGGGCGATCTGGCTGGCGGTTTACACGCCGCCTTTGGCGGTTTCGATGGATTTCGCGAGGCTTTCACACAGGCCGCCCTCACGCGTTTCGGATCGGGCTGGGCCTGGCTTGTGGTCAAGGCCGATGGCACGCTGGGAGTCGTTTCCACGCCGAACCAAGATAATCCGCTCATGGGCTCTGTTGCCGGGTGCGACGGAAGCCGGCCGATTCTGGGATTGGACGTGTGGGAACACGCCTACTACCTCCATTATCAGAATCGGCGTCCGGACTACGTCGGCGCGTTCTGGAATGTTGTGGACTGGAAGAAAGTGGCCGGTCACTACGCTGCTGCACGAGATTGAGTTGGTTGGGGCGCCCGTTCCCTTTTGCGTGAATCGCCTCGACGGGAGTGGCCTCCCGGCGCCGGTAGCCCGCATTTCTCATACCAGTTCGTCGCGAGGCGCCGGCGGGCCCCATGCGGACAAGACGCGCGCTGCCGAAAGCGCAGGGCTGGGTGAGCACACCCTGTTCAAGCCTGAGGTAAGCGCAACGCTGTCCCAATAGGGCGTAGCGCGCCGCAGCAGAAACAGTATGAGAAATGTGGGCTAAGATCCCCCAGCAGGATCGGGGACGGCGAACGTCCTCCGAGCGAGAAGGCGGGCGGGGATGAATATTGTGGAGGGATGCTCCGTCTAATGGCGATGAACTCCGCGGGATGCTTGGGCAGTGGGGGCCTACTGGGGAGCCTACTGGCCACCTTCGCAGGGGGACTGTGGGCGGGGCCGGTTGCTCCGGAACAGGTTCTTTTGGGCTGTGAACTTCGCCGCGGCACAGAGCAGGCGGAGCCGCTGGAATTGAGAGGACGAATCCTTCCCTGGGGACGCGGAGAGACGGCGGGGATTCTCCCTGGGAGCATTATCGAGGTGAGCCACAACGGCGGAGCCGAATGGAAATCCTGGCGGACCGTCCGCAGCGCCGGTTTGGGATCGCAGGAGGAGTTCACTGTGATCCTGGATGCCGGCGACGCAGGGGAGAGCTTGGCGCTCTTTCGCTTACGGCAAACATTGGACCGCTCGCGAGACCTTGCCCAGGGGAGCTACGCGGGCATGGAACTGCGAGGCATCGATCTGTCCGGAAGCAACCTGATTGGGGCGGATTTTGTGGGAGCCGATCTCACCGGGGCTGATCTGCGCGGTTGCCAGGTCGATTTCGCTAATTTCAGCGGGGCCATTCTCGATGGCGCCTTGTTAGACGAGGCGTCCGGAGAGTCCGCCCTATTCGTCGATGCGTTCTTGCGGAGGGCCTCGCTGAGGGGGGCGCGGTTGGACCGATGCGAATTCCGGCGGGCGCGGATGAAGCGCGCGAACTTCCGGTCCGGTTCCTTTGAGCGCACCACTTTCCAAAATGCGGAAATGGAGGACACCCTTTTTCAACGCAGCAATCTGCGAGCGGCGAACTTTGAGAGTGCGGATTGCGGGAACGCGGATTTTGAGGACGCGCGCATGATCCGCTGTTCCTTCGAGAAGGCGAAATGTGTGAAGGCAGACTTTGAGGACGCCAAGCTGGAGCACGCCGATTTTCGCCGGGCGGATCTGAGGGATGCGAATTTCCGGGACGCGGATCTGGAGGACGCCGATTTCCGCGGCGCCTCGAAAGGCGGCGCCAATTTTTCCGGGGCAGACATGGAGGGAGCGCGAGGTTTGGACCTGGAAGGGCAGTAGTTTCTGGTAAAAGCACTCCGCTTGCCGGCGCGGAAAGGCGTCGCAAGTGTCGATCGTTGCAAAAGCCCAATCCAGCTACCGCCTTAGGCCAGAGGTCAGTCTGCCGCCAAAAGCGCGGCAGAGCCGCGCATTGGAGTTTTTACATTTCTGGCTGGACGTTGCCCCAAACTTCAGTGGAACGAGGCCGCAAAGCCGCGAGAGAAGCCGGAGGCTTCGCAGCTTGTAGCCGGTGGTAAAGCGCAGCGACACCACCGGTGTGAGTCGTAATTCGATTCGCACCCCGGCAGGGGCGCCACAAACCGGCCGGCTATGCCCTCCGCCGACACATGCCTGCTCTATCACGTCATCTTCTTCATAATCAGGATGAGCATCACCGGAGGAAGTCGTTTCGGGAGGAGTTGATTGAGTTTCTTCACAAGTCCGGGATCGAATACGATGAGCTGCCTGGATTGAAGGACTGAACCCACGAATGGAGAGGGCCGCGGGGCTGGCGCCCCTGCCGGGGTGCTGGTGATGGATGGACCTTCTCCGGTGGTGTCGCTGCACGCTGACACCGGCTACAAGCTCTGATCCTTTCGGGACCACTGCGTCTTCGGCCTCCCCTGCAGGCCAGAAAGGTAAAAACTCCAGAGTCGGGTTGGAAAACCCGCCCTCCTTTGCGGCTAGATATGGAGGTCAAACGGAGAGCGGACTGCTTAATCGCCGGTGGAAGGGGAAAGGCGGGTTGGAAAACCCGCCCTCCTTTGCCGCTCAGCGTAGCGGAATTCGCATGAATTCCGCTGTCTAGCAAACCCGGCCGGCTTCGCGGCGGGCGTTGGTTGTGGTGCGGTCTGCGTTTCGGGCTATTCGTGGGACGCGATTTCACGGAGGTCCCGGGATAAACCGTGTCTGCCGCAAAGATTTCAGTGGCCAAACCGCGCCGGGCGTCTATCGAGCGTCCAATCCACGAGAGTTATGCACAACCCGATGGTTCGAGGCCGACTTAGTTGGGCAGCCGTGCTGCTGGTCACGGTCCCCGCCGGGTGCAAGCAGGAAGCTCCCCCGCCCCCTCCGCCTCCCGCCGTGCAGGTGGCCGCCGTCGCTCAGACCGGCCTGCCGATGTCCACCGAGGTGATCGGACAGTTGGATTCGCCGCAGAACGTGGAGGTGCGCGCCCGGGTCGAAGGCTTTGTGAAGGATGTCTTTTTCACAGATGGGACGTCCGTGCAGGAGGGGGATCCCCTGTTTGCGCTGGACGAAGACCCGTTCGAGCAGCGGCTGGCCGCTGCCATGGGCCTGCTGGCCGAGGCCAGCGCGGCAGTGAACAAGTATGAGAAGGATGTCGCCCGCCTGACGCCGCTGGCGGAAAAGAGAGCCATCCCGCTTCAGGACCTGGACAATGCCGTGGCGGACCTCGCGATGGGAGCGGCCAACGTGCAATCCGCGGAGGCGCAAGTGGCCTCCGCGAGACTCGATCTGGGGTACTGCGATGTGCGGGCTCCGATCAGCGGGTTGATCGGAGCTAAAGAGGTTTCGATCGGCGAACTGGTAGGCAAGGGCGAGCCCACGCTGCTGGCCACCATCTCAGTGCTCGATCCCATTTGGTTCTACTGCAACGTGAGCGAAGTCCAGTTCCTCAAAGCCGAAACTGAGACTCGCCGCACCGGCCGGGATATCGCGAGCCTGCCGATCACGTTGATCTTGGCGGACGGCTCGCTGCATCCTGCCCAAGGCAAACTGGTGTTCATCGATCGCGCCGTGGACCCCAAGACGGGCACCCTGCGGGTGCGAGCCGAGTTTTCCAATGAGGAAAAGATTCTGCGTCCCGGAATGTTCGCGCGCATCAAGATAGACCTGGGCATTCGTCCCAACAGCATCCTGGTTCCGGAGCGGGCGGTCACGGAGTTGCAGGGCAAGAGCTTCGTGTGGGTTATAGGCGCCGGCAACACAGCGACGCAGCGCTCAGTCAAGGTGGGCGAAGCAGTCGATGGGAACTTGCTGATACTCGAGGGTCTGGAGCCCGGGGAACGCTACGTGGTCGAGGGTCTGCAGAAGGTGCGTGAAGGCGCGTTGGTGCAGCCACAGGCTGCGGCACAGGCGGACGATGGTGCGGAAGGCCCCGCAGAACGCGCACCCTCCCCGGAGTAGCCTCATGGCCGAGTTCTTCATTCGCCGGCCCATCGTGGCCATGGTGATCTCGATCCTCACGGTCATCGTGGGCTTGATCAGCCTCTCCCGGCTTCCCATTGCGGAGTATCCCCAGGTTAGTCCCACGCTGATCCAGGCCACCACGACTTACCGCGGAGCCGCCGCCGAAGCGGTGATGGAATCGGTCGCAACGCCGATCGAATCGAAGGTCAACGGCGTGGATAAACTGCTCTACATGCAGTCCTACAACACCAACGACGGCAAGATGACGCTCAACGTCACTTTCGACGTGGGGACCGACGTGGACATCATGCAGGTCAACACGCAAAACCGCGTCGGGCAGGCCGAGGCCCAACTTCCTGACGCCGTCAAACGCGAGGGCGTGGTGGTTAACCGGTCCAGCCCCGACATTCTGATGGTCATCGGCCTTTCCTCACCGAAGGGCTCCTACGACGCGGTTTTTCTCGGCAACTACGCCGACATCAACCTGGTGGACGCCATCAAACGGGTGCGCGGCGTCGGCGACGTGAAGAACTTCACGGCGCAGGATTACTCGATGCGTTTGTGGCTGCGGCCGGACAAGCTGGCTTCGCTGGGGGTAACTCCGGTGGACATCTCCAACGCCATCCAGGAACAGAACGCGCAGTCGCCCGCCGGCCGCATCGGAGCCGAACCGGCTCCGCCCGGACAGGAGAGCCAGCTCAACCTTCGCGCTCTTGGGCTTTTGAAGGATCCGAAGGAGTTCGAGGAAATCATCATCCGTTCCAACCCCGACGGCTCGCAGGTGAAGGTTAAGGACGTCGCCCGCGTGGAACTCGGCGCCCAGACCTACGATCTGCGGGCCCGTCTGAACCAGACTCCGGCGGGCGCCATCGGCGTCTACCTGGCTCCCGGGGCCAACGCCATCGAGACGGCGGACAATGTGAAGAAGATCTTGGAGGAATCGAAGGGCCGGTTCCCGGCAGACATGGAATACGAGATCACGCTCGATTCCACTCTGCCGATCAAGGCCTCGATGGAGGCAATCGTGCATACGTTATTCGAAGCGGTGGTGCTGGTGCTCCTGGTCGTCTTCATCTTCTTGCAGAGCTTTCGCGCCACTATCATACCGATGCTCACCGTGCCGGTCTCCCTGCTTGGAGTCTTCATCGCCTTCCCGCTGCTCGGCTTTAGCGTCAACGTGCTGACCATGTTCGGCCTGGTGCTGGCCATCGGCATCGTGGTGGACGACGCCATCGTCGTGGTGGAAGCGGTACAACACCACATCGAGAAGGGCATGAGTCCGGTGGACGCCACGCGGCAGGCCATGAAGGAGGTGGCCGGCCCGGTCGTGGCCATCGCGCTCATCTTGTGTGCGGTGTTCGTTCCCGTGGCCTTCATGGGCGGCGTCACCGGACGGCTTTACCAGCAGTTCGCCATCACGATCGCCGTGGCGGTGATTTTTTCCGCCATCAACGCGCTGACCCTCAGTCCCGCGTTGTCAGCGCTTCTGCTGCGCAAGCCCAAGCCCGGTCGCGGCCCTGTGGCGATGTTCTTCCGGTGGTTCAACCGGCTGTTCGACCGGCTCAGCAATGGCTACGGAACCATCGTCGGGGCCCTGGCCCGCAAGTCCGCCCGGTCCATGCTCCTCCTGGTTGCCGTCCTCGCGGGCATTTGGCTGCTCGGCAAGATCGTGCCCGGCGGATTCATTCCCGACGAGGACAAGGGTTATCTCTTCGTCGCAATCGAGTTGCCCGAGGGAGCCTCGCTGCAGCGCTCCGACGAAGTGCTCAAACAGGTGGAAGCCATCGTCAGGCAGACCCACGGCGTCAGGTCGGCCCTGGGCATCGCCGGCATGAACATTCTCAATTCGCTCAATTTTCCCAACGCGGCGCTCATGTTCGTGGGACTCGAGGATTGGGAAGAACGGCACGAGCCCGAGTTGCACGCCAGCGCCATCGCCGCCGAGTGGAACAAGAAATTCTACGCGATTTCCGGCGCGCGCGTCTTTGCCTTCGGTCCACCGCCACTGCCCGGTTACGGCAACGTCTCCGGTTTCACGATGCAGTTGCAGGATCGTTCCGGGGGATCGATTGAGCAGTTGGCTGGATATGTGCGTCAGCTCCAGGCCAAGGCCGCCGAGCGCCCGGAAATCGGCCGCCTGAGCACCACCTTCAACCCATCCACCCCGCAGGTGAAGGTGGAGCTGGATCGTGAGAAAGCCCGCACGCTGGGCGTGCCGGTAGACAGCGTCTTCCAGACCTTGCAAGCCTACCTCAGCGGCCTCTACGTGAACGACTTCGTCCGGTTTGGCCGCGTCTACAAAGTCTTCCTTCAGGCCGAGCCCGAGTTCACGAACGAACCCTCGGACATCGGCCAGTTTCATGTCCGCAACAACGACGGCCAGATGGTTCCCTTGAGCACGCTGGTGAAGGTCGGGCAGATGTCTGGGCCTAACTTCGTCACGCGCTTCAATCTCTATACCGCGGCGGAGATCATGGGTGCTCCTGCTCCCGGCTACAGTTCCGCGCAGTCCCTCGCCGCCATCGAGGAAGTCATGGCCGACATGCCGCCGGAGGTCGGCTACGAATGGTCCGGCCTGACGCTGCAGGAGAAAATGTCCGAGGGCCAAGCGCCGGTCATTTTCGGGATGGCCATCCTGTTCGTCTTTCTGCTGCTGGCCGCGCAGTATGAAAGCTGGTCGTTGCCTTTTTCGGTGCTCCTGGCCACGCCCACCGTCGTTCTCGGCACGATGATCGGCCTGCTGCTGCGCAACTTCGAGCTAAACGTCTACGCGCAGATCGGTCTGGTCATGCTGGTCGGCTTGGCGGCCAAGAACGCCATTCTCATCGTCGAGTTCGCCAAGATGAAACGCGAGGAAGGCGTTCCCATTCTGGAGGCCGCGATCGAGGGATCGAAACTGCGGCTGCGGCCCATCCTGATGACTTCGTTCGCTTTCATCCTAGGATGCGTTCCCCTGATGTTGGCCTCGGGTTCCGGCGCGGCGTCGCGAAGCACGATGGGCACCGGGGTGGTCTTCGGGATGTCCGTCGCGACCGCGCTGGGGCTGTTCATCATCCCGGTCTGCTACGTGTTCGTGCAGCGCTTGTCCGAGCGCGGAGGGAGGAACAAGGAGGCGCCCGTTCCCCCCGCCGAGCCCGCTGCGCAGGAAGGAGGACACGCATGAAACCGGAAGCATGTGTTTGTCAGGATGAATTCCGCATGAGGCCGAAGGAAAGCTGGACGCTCGGCGACGCCGGCGACGATACGAGGATGGGCGGGGGCCGCGGAAAGCAGCGGCAGAAATCGGCAGCCTCTGTTCGTCCGCCGTGGTGGTCCCTGGGATGCGCAGTCCTGCTCCCGGGTTGCGTCCTCGGTCCCGATTACCAGCGGCCGGACATGGATACGCCGCCAGGCTTCCGCTCGGCGAGCGGCGAGGTGTCCAGCGCCCGGTCGCTGGCGGATCTCGGATGGTCGGAACTGACCTCGGACCGGGTATTGCGTGGCTACCTCAATGAGGCACTGGACAACAGTTGGGATATCCAAGCGGCGGCGGCCCGGGTCATGCAGGCGGAAGCTGCCCTCCAGAGCACCGGTTCCCGGTTTCTCCCTACTATCAGTCTCGGCGGGGGTCTTCTCACTACACGGACTTCCGAGGAAGGCCCAACCGGCGCTCTCAGCGACCCGCAGCAGGAGTTCGGCGAAGTCTACGTGGCCTTGTCCGCCTACGAAGTCGATCTGTGGGGGCGGATCCGGCGGGCCAACGAGGCCGCCCGGGCGCGCCTGCTGGCCACACAAGCGGCGCAGGACACCGTGCGGCAGACCCTGCTCACCGACGTGGCCAGCACCTACCTGTTTTTGCTCCAGCTCGACCAGGATCTCGAGACTTCCCGCCGGACCCTCGCGAGCCACAACGACTCCCTCGTCCTCACCACCACGCGCCAGGAAGGCGGCGTCGCCTCTCTGCAAGACGTTGCCCAGGCCCGCATTCTCGTATCAACGGCTGAAGCTTCCATCACGGACACCCTGCGCCAGATCGAGCAGACCGAGAACGCCTTGGCGGTGCTGCTAGGCCGCAACCCAGGCAGGGTCGCCCGGGGCCGGCCGCTGTGCGAACAACCTCTGCGCAGCGAGGCGCCGCCCGGACTGCCCTCGGACCTCCTGTTGCGCCGGCCGGACTTACGGGCGGCCGAGCAGGAGCTGGTGGCCGCCAATGCCGACGTCGGTCAGGCCAAGGCCGCCTTCTTCCCGCAGGTCACCCTGACGGGACTTTACGGTTTCCAGTCCGTCTCCCTGAGCGAACTCTTCACGCAGCCGGCGCGGACCTGGGAGTTCGGGCCGGCGGTCAGCGCGCCGGTCTTCACCGGAGGCCTCCTGAAGGGGAACTTGAAGCTGGCTCAGGCGCGGTTCCAGGAAGCCGTCGCGCTCTATCAGAAATCCGTCCAGGAAGCGTTTCGCGATGTCTCCGACAGCCTGATCGCTTACGAGCGGTCGGGCGAGCTGCGGGCGCAGCTCACAGAACGCGTCGAAGCCCACCGTTTGGCCGCCAGCTTGGCGACCACCCGCTACGAGGGCGGCGTCACCAGTTACCTCGAAGTGCTCTACATCGAACAGGAACTCTTCGACGCGGAACTCGCCCTTTCCCGCGCCCAAGTCAACGAACTCCTCAGCGTGATTCAGCTCTATCGCGCCCTCGGCGGAGGCTGGCGATAGATAGCGGCGCAGGATCTCTCCGTTCACCAACAATCCACAAACCTCGCAGCCTATGAAGCTCAAGGAAATCATCAAAAGGGCCAGCGCCTTCGCCGAACCATTTCGCGTCGCCGACGGAGACCGGTTCCGACTCAAGGACGTCGATCCGGGCGACACGCTCGACTTCGGATCTGAGGACAAGCCGCGCGCCAAAGAGGCGCTGGCCACGGGGGTCCAGGCGCTGGCCGAACTCCAAGACATGCTCTACGCCCAAGACCGTTGGGGAGTGCTCCTCATCTTCCAAGCGATGGACGCGGCGGGCAAGGACGGAGCCATCAAACACGTCATGAGCGGCGTGAATCCGCAGGGCTGCCAGGTGGCATCGTTCAAGGCTCCTTCCCCGGAAGAACTCGATCACGATTACCTTTGGCGCTGCCAGAAGCACCTCCCGGAGCGCGGCCGCATCGGGATCTTCAATCGCAGCTACTATGAAGAAACGCTCATCGTCCGAGTGCATCCCGAGTTGCTGGGACATCAGAAGATCCCGGCCCAACTGATCGACCAGGACGTGTGGAAACGCCGGTTCAAGGACATCCGTGCCTTCGAACGCTATCTGGGCAACAACGGCATCATCGTGCGCAAGTTCTTCCTTCACCTCTCCGCAGAGGAGCAGAAGAAGCGGTTCCTGGCGCGCATCGAGGAGCCCGCCAAGAACTGGAAGTTCTCCACTGCCGACGCCCGGGAACGGCAGTTCTGGAAGGAATACATGTCGGCCTTCGAAGAGACCATCCGCGAAACCGCGACTGAAGCGGCTCCGTGGTATGTCGTGCCGGCTGACAACAAGTGGTTCACTCGCGTCGTGGTCGCAGCGGCGATCATCGACGCCCTGTCCTCCCTCGGCTTGCACTATCCTAAGGTAGGCAAAGCCAAGCTCAAGGAGTTGGCCGAGGTTAAGGAATCCCTGCTGGCGGAGAATTGAGTGCTGTGTCCACAGACGTAGGGGCTGGGCCACGTGGTCTGGCGCGCTGGATCCCGGCTTTCGCTTGGCTTCCGTCCTATGAGCGGCGCTGGCTGCGCGGAGACCTCATTGCCGGCGTCACGCTGGCGGCCTATCTGGTGCCCGCCGGCATCGCCGATGCCTCGCTGGCTGGATTGCCGCCCCAGGCCGGCCTCTACGCCTGCCTGTTCTCCGGCCTGGTCTTCTGGCTGTTTTGCAGCTCGCGGCACACCGCCATCACGGTGACTTCGGCGATCTCACTGCTGGTAGGGGCTTCGCTGGCCGAGATGGCGGACGGGGACCCCGCGCGCTTCGGTGCGCTGGCCGGGGGGACGGCTTTGCTGGTGGCCCTCATTGCCTTCGTGGCCTGGCTGGCCAAAGCCGGCTCGATCGTCAACTTCATCTCTGAGAGCGTCATGCTCGGATTCAAGTGCGGCGTGGCGTTGTTTCTCGCCAGCACCCAGTTGCCGAAGCTCTTTGGCTACTCCGGCGGCCACGGCAGCTTCTGGGAACGGTCCCGGCATTTTTTCGTTCACCTGGGCGAAACCAATCTCGCGGCGCTGGGAGTGGGTCTGGCGGCCTTGGCTGTGCTGGTGCTAGGCAAAATGTTTCTCAAGAACCGTCCCGTTGCTTTGTTCGTGGTGATCGGCGGGATTCTCGCGGCGGCCCTGACCGGTTTAGAAACGCGCGGAGTGAAGCTCCTCGGGGAAGTGCCGCAGGGACTGCCGTCGATCGGATTACCCGCCATTCACTGGAGCGATTTGAACGAACTGCTGCCTCTGGCCCTGGCCTGCTTCATGCTCGGGGCGGTGGAAACGGCCGCCATCGGCCGCATGTTCGCGGCCAAGCACCGCGGCCGGTTGGACGCCAACCAGGAGTTTCTGGCCCTGGCCGGAGCCAATCTGGCTGCCTCGCTGGGCCGCGGCTTTCCGGTGAGCGGCGGCATGTCGCAGTCGCTGGTGAACGAGAGCGGAGGGGCGCGGACCCCGCTTTCCGGGTTGGTGGCGGCCTTGCTAATGCTGGTGGTCGTTCTCTTTTTCTCCGGCCTCTTGCGGTATTTGCCGCAGCCGGTGCTGGCGGCCATCGTGCTGGCGGCGGTCGCCGGGTTGTTCAACGTTTCCGCGCTGCGCCATCTTCGGCGAACCAACCGGACGGAGTATGTGGTGGCCGCAGCGGCGCTGTTGGGAGTGTTGAATTCGGGCCTGCTGCGGGGCGTCCTGATCGGGGCCGTCATTTCGCTGGTCCTCCTGATCCGCCGGGCCTCCCGGCCGCACGTCGCCCCCCTCGGCCGCATTCCCGGCACGCGCCGCTTCTCGGACCGCCAGCGGCATCCGGATAACGAGGCGATTCCCGGGGTGGCTATTTTCCGTCCTGAATCGAGCTTGCTCTACTTCAACGTGGAGCATGTCTGCGACAATATTCTGGAGCGCGTCCGCGCCGAGGTTACGCCGCCGAAACTGGTGGTGCTCGACCTTTCGGCGTCGCCTCACGTGGATCTCCAGTCCGGGCAGGCGCTGATTTCGTTGCACGGCGAGCTGGCGGCTGCGGGCGTCCAGCTCCAGATCGTCGAGGCCCGCTCAGGTGTGCGGGACGCTCTCCGGCTGGAGGGGCTGGAGGAGAGGGTCGGGCTCCAAAACCGCTTCACTTCCGTGCCCGACGCCGTGGAGGAGTTCCAAGGGCAAAGTCTGGACGGCGGAACCCCGGAGACTGGGCCCGCGCTGGCTTCGCCTCCGGGCCTGCCGGCTTCCTAAGTGGTCATGAGCATAAGAACGAACGTCACCGTATTTATGCTCATGACCACTGAGCAACACTTCAACCTAGAAACGCCATGAGCAAACTCAGCAACCGTTACCAAAAATGCAAGATGCTCAATCTCGGTTACGGGCCGCAGGGCCGCGGACCGTTCGTGATCCGGCAGGACGGCCATGTTCCCGATAGCATCACGCTCCGGGAAGAGCGCTTTCTGCTGCGCAAAGACGGAACCTGGGTCCTGAACCTGGCCGTCTTCGCCATGCCGGAGAAGGATAGAGAGCAATTCTTGTACGACACCAGCGCAGAAGTCTTGGAACTTCTAAGCCGCCTGACGGGCGAACCCGTGATCGAGGCGGACCTGCCGCCCGGCAAGAGCGTCGAAGAGTTGAGGGCGGCGGCGGAGAACACGATCACCGGTCTGTGGGGCCGCATCCGCCAAGCTAAGGCGTCGAAACTGACTCCCTAGCGCCAAAGCGCATTCGCAGCCGAAGGCGCACAACCAGACAAGACCTGGAGGGCCGGCCTCCGTGACGGCCTGGTCCCGGAAAGGAGACCCATGGCGCGACAGGGCGTGCGGGAGCCCGCCCCTCCAGGATAGCGTAACCAATCTGGCAGACAAGACCTGGAGGGCCGGCCTCCGTGACGGCCTGGTCCTGGGATGGAGACCCATGGCGCGACAGGGCGTGCGGGAGCCCGCCCCTCCAGGATAGCGTAACCAATCGCAGACCAGACGTGGAGGGCCGGCCTCCGTGACGGCCTGGTCCTGGGATGGAGACCCAG
>JBGTBW010000243.1:0-4004 GCA_041749135.1 Verrucomicrobiales bacterium | reverse complement strand
ATTTCAAGGAGACGCGAAGAGCCGAACAAGACGGCGCACCTCAACCCGCTACCCGCCCGGCGTCCCAGCCTGAATGACGACTCGAATTCGATATCAGAAACTGAAGGCGCGCTCCCGGTAGCGGGTGGGTGGCCTCTACGTTCGCAGCAATGACCAATGTGCGTTCTACGCGTCAGGAGCAATAGGGACTCGTTCACCACTTTCCTGGCGACTACTCGACTTCCCGTTTACCAGTCCCATGAGAAGGGGGACGTGAAGCACATACGCAAAGGCACTACCTATGACGATTATGGTTTTTCGTGCTCCGTCAGTGAGCGTGAGTGGATTGACGCTTCTGGTCAAATCGAGGATGCCGTTCACTTCCTTGAGGTTCACTCGGCGGAGTTGCGGTCTTTGACCTCGGAATACCAGATCGACGACATTCGCTTAGACTTCCCATTTGAGAGTCGGCTCTCCGAACAGGTGGTTGGCCAGTTCGACTATTTGTCGCCTCGTCTCGTCCGCGCGTGTGCCGAGTACGGCATTGGCATTGAGATCTCACACTATGCACCACTACAGAGGAAAAACTGCGAACCAAACGCTGCACCGAATGCCGGCCTCGTCACGCAGCTTGGCAATTCGGGAGTCACGGACGGGCCGCCATCGGTGAGCTGATCGTTCTGTGACAAAAAGATAGAGTCGATTGATCGCCGAGCTGTCGAAGATTGCCGGAGCGATGGTTGATCGACCCACCGATTTTCCCGCGGACTGCACCGGACCGGTCGTGAGGTCGAATGGTTTGCGGCCGGGGCCCACCGGCGCAGCGCATTCCCCCCCGGTGGGACCGGCGGCTCCTTCACCCAAGGCTCCAATAGGCCGCGAATCCACGCAGACCCAAGCGAGCCCGATTCTACGGGCAGCCGGTTGCGGCACGATAGCGCCTTCAGGATGCGATGGTTACCAACACAGAACAAGACGGCGCACCGAACCGCCCACCCGTTGCGAGTTTGACGCGGCCCGTCGATTCGATAGCTTCCCGTCCCGGCGACCCTCGCTCTCGGTGGGCGGTTCGGTGGCCTCTACGTTGGGGATGAACTGAAGTGGACTCAAAGCCGACGGTTTACCTTGAGACGACAATACCGAGCTACCTCACGGCGCGGCCATCGTCGAATCTGATCGTCGCCGGCGAGCAGGAGATCACTCGACGTTGGTGGGATGCGCGCAAGACAGGCTTTCGCCTCTTCGTGTCTGAGTTGGTGAGGACCGAGGCCGCCCGGGGAGACTCGGAAGCGTCGCAGAGACGACTGGAGTTGATCGAGGACGTCGAATACCTGGAGATCGACGAGGCGGTTTTGGACCTCACCGGCAGGTTGCTTGAGGGTGGCGACTTCCCAGCGAGGTCCGCGACCGACGCGGGGCACATCGCGGTGGCAGCCAGGCACGGGATGGACTATCTTCTCACGTGGAACTGCAAGCATATCGCGAACGCCGAGATGATTCGAAGGGTGAGTTACATCATCAGCGAGGCTGGATACTACGTTCCCGTGATTTGCACGCCTCGCGAGCTTATGGGAGGAGAAGGAGATGAATGAGGATCATATTGTGAAGGAAGTGCGGCGAGCCCGGCAGGAACTCCTCGAGTCTTATGGCCTAGATTGGAGGGCTTACATGCGCGAGTGCATGAAGCGCCAGTGGCAGACTAGCCACAAGGTCGTCGCCCCACCGCCGAAAGAACCCCAACAAGGTGCTGCACCTAACGCCTACCCGCGCCGCGGCTAGGCGCCGCGGTGAGCCTTTACGTTCGCCTAGAAAATGGAACTACCAGAATTTCCGCTGCTTGATCTTGGTGACGGCTTCGCCCCAAAGAAATCGACAATCGAGATCTACGACTCGGTGGACACGATGGGTGTGTGCAACCATCTTGCGATAATGAAAGGAGCATTCAGCGAATCGAGGTGCTTTTACGACCGCAAGGGGAACGTCTGGAAGATCTCGAGCGTAGTGCCCCAGCCAATTCTTTCAAGATTTCAGCGGTTTTTGACGCATGTCTGTTATAATCCCATCAAAAAGTTCAGTGTGCATCTAAGCGCGGCCGGTTCTGCAAATCTCGATCAGATGAAGACGCGGATTCGCGAATTACTTGTAAACGATCCCGGAGATCTGCTTTTCCAATGGACGGATGATGCTGAGTGGCAGCAAGGGCTTGATTCGTCGTCTACACCCACTGAACTATTCGACTTTATTACGAAACGAGCGTTGATCGACCATTACGCCTACGAAGCTGACAAAGGCGAACAAGGCGGAACACCGAACTCCTGACCCGCCGCGGGTTCTATCCGTCATGACCGTTCCACCCTTAACCTGCAGTCGACGCTGCGCCTCCTGTCAGGAGTTCGGTGTCCTCTGACGTTGGGCGTAGTCCTCGCTCGATATGAGAATTGACAACATCTCATTCACGCCGCACCCAGAGAGGGAAGGTTGGTTCGTTTCCCAGACCGAAGGAGACTCGACAGAACTCGAAAAGCAAGCCCTGGGTATAAACGATCGACTGCAAGTCAGAGGTTACTTCACTATATGCGGGTGGCTTCCTGGTGATGAACAGCACCAGCTTTACCTCGTGCCGGATCACGATCCCGTGCAAGTTGCCCGGGACTTTGAGGTCGGAGTTCACGGTGACGAACAGCAGGAGGCTATCGAACAGATTATGTTGGTCCAGAACCAAAACCCGATTGTGCCATTTTTCGCGGACCCAGCGGGCTTTAAGTTTAAATTCAGGAAGCCCATCACCCAGGAGTTTGTCAGCTTCTTAGAGGCAACACTCTCCGCGGGTGTGGATGAACAGATGTTGAACGAGGATGGCGAGTTCAACGTGCGAGAAACGGGGTTTGTCCACCTTTGGTGGGACTGAGCATGGAAAGCACCTCGCCCAACAAATTCACTGGAGCGAACGCGGGCGGGCCATGTCAGTTGCCAATCCGAACGCGCTGGGCCGCCCGCTTCGCTCAGTGCAATCGTTAGGCCCTCCATGACGACACTCTTCCGCGGTCGTGCCTATGCCGAGTATCGCTGCTTCGTTTTGACGGATGACTACGGCTACATACTCACTGCCTCCGAGTGGGCTGGTGATGATACCACGGCGCAGGGTTTCCAAATCGCCCGACCGAACGTGGTTCTCCACTATATTCAGAACGAGTTATGGAGCGTTGCGCTGGTGGTGCATGCCGCGGATGGTCCGCCCGCAGATCTTCTCGATGCCGAGCGCGTTATTCATCTTCCGATTAGCTTACGGCATCCGCTTCTCCTTCACGGGTCCACCGATTGGCAGAAGGAGTCGTTTGACCTCTTCAATGTAGGGCCCGGCGAATACAGTATCTTCTCTCGTGGATGGAACGTGGGCGACTACCGGCCGAGCGAGGAGGAGTGTGACCTCCCCGACGATGAGTTTGTTCGCCTACCTCACATCGAAAAATACGAATGGTTCATCTGTCCGATGACTTTGCGCGAACCCAAGGTACTTTTTGGACCGGAAATCATTTGAGGCCAAAATGATTCCCGACACGTTGTCCGCATTTGGACTAACAAGTCCGTGGAGCGAACGACTACCCGAGTTCCCTTCCCTTTGTTCGGACGCCCTATGAGCTGGCCGAGCTTTACCGGAGTTCGGAAGGGTTTATCGGAGCCGCAGTGAAGCAACCAAGCCCCCCCACCCGGCCCAGGCCGGGAGGCTTGGTTGCGTAACGTAGGCGAATGAATCCGGCACCTCATGCTGCCGCACTGGGTTGAGGTGTCTGCAGGCGAACGCCGAGCTCCCAGATGAAAGCGATGAGTTCCCGCGCCACGGCTACCTTGGTCTTGTTGTGGTGGAGCAGACGGCTTCGCAGGGTTTTGAACCGGCGGTGGAGCCGGTTCTGCGCTTTCCAGGAAAGCTCCTTCACCCAGCGAGGTTGACCTTGTTGCCGGCGGCTGAGTTGCCGGCTCACCTTGGGATCACTTCGATAGTGGGTGGCGCATTCCACCAGAATCCA
>JBGTBW010000242.1:0-4294 GCA_041749135.1 Verrucomicrobiales bacterium | reverse complement strand
CGCTGGCCGAGCGCCTCGCCACGCGCGTTGATGTCGTGCCGTTCAGCGGCATGCTGGAAACCGCCCCCGCGAAGTTCCGTGTGCTCGCCGCCGACGCGAATGCCGCGAACGCCCCGCGCGTCGTCCTCGGCCCCGGCGAGTATCCCGTCGGCGAAAAAGTAACGCTCAAGATCGTGGGCCGCCCTGACGGCGAGCGTCGCGTGAACGACGCGGAACTTCGCTTTCCGGGAGCCGGAGGCCGCACGGTCCTCCCGCCTCACAAACTCAACATCCCCGACGGCTGGGGCACATGGGCCATCGTCTGCCGCCCGAACGAGGGATTCTTCTACCTGCTGCACAACGGCGCGGTGCGGAAGATTGATTACAGCGACCCGGAGAAAGTTACAGACGAGCCCGCGGACGACCTGCCCGCCGAGTTCCGCGATGAGGTGAAGCGCCAGTTCGAAATCCACGAAATATCCGCCGAGCAGCAGGCGGAGGTCTTTGAAAAGCCCGCACCTCCCGCGGATACGCCGAAGCCGGGCGTTGGCGATACGGGGAGTAAATCACCCGGCCCAGGCGAGGTTCAGCTTTTCCAGGCGAAAGGACCGGGGACACATGATCTCGCGCCAGGAGTGCAGTTGGTCATCGGCAGCCCAGCCGGTGGAGATAAGCAGCGCGCAACAATCGTCTGGCGTAAAGACGAAGGCGCGACGGCTGATGGCGAAACTGAACTGGAGCTGACTGATCTGGCGGAAGCGCCTCTCGTCTGGGGCAAAAACAGCACCGCACTGTGGGCCATGCGCGCTGACCGCCTCACCTGGATTGAATTTTCCAAGCCAGGCGAAATCACAACCAGTCAGGTCGCATGGAATCAGGCGTCAACCAAAGGGAGCCATTCTCATAACGCCGGTAAAGGAACGTCTCCTCCTTCTGCACCTTCCAACACGGCAGATGCCTCAAAGCCACAGAAAGCGCCTGCCGCGCCGCAATCCAAGGACACAGAGGCGTTCACTCTCGCGCATGTCGAACGCTTCGTGCCCCGGAATGCCGAGGGCGCATTCAAGATCGGTCTGATTGAGGCGCACTACTTCGCCGCAGATCCGCCGCTCAGAGAGGTGCTCACCGGCCAAGAAGTAGAAGTGACAGGAACACTCGTGAAATCGGGGCCGGAACTGATTTTCCACGCGATGCACTTCAACTGTTGCTCGGCAGGCGCCTTTCCGGTCAGGATCGGTATCTCCGTGGAGGCGGAGTCACCTCAGATCAGCGGATTCGCCATCTATCGTCTGAGCGGAAAGCTGCGATTCGTGGAGGTCGGAGGAAGTTATGAAACGAGGTTGGCAGTATCCAAATTCGCGGAAGGTCCGGAACCCTCCCCTGACTCGCCCCCTGCGGTGACGCCTGCGCCAAAGACGGCGGACGCCAGCCCTCCGGCGGCTCCCGCACCGGGCCCGGTCCAGCCCATCACCGACGGCAAGTCCTCGGCCCAAGTGCTGCGGGCGGACGGCCAGGAACCGGTCGTCATTCTCACCGGACGGGCACTCACGGCTTCGCCGGATTCGACCAGTCGCGAGGGCTCGGTCACGATGGATGTGGCTACATCGGCGAAGACCGAGACGATCCGATACACGTGGCCGGAGGATGCACCCGGCTTCCTGGATCTTGAACTTGGCGGGCGCGGTGTCTTCCGCTTCGATCTCAGCCGGGGCCGCGTGTTCTTCGTGCATTTCGAGAAGATGGAGTTCTCTGCCGATGTCTTCCAAGTGCCCGCCGTGGTAAAGGCGCCGGCCATCAGTTCGCCAGAGACTCTCACCGAAGCCGCAGCAACCGTGGCGGCCTGGCATGCCGTGTCCGACGACCGTGCGCTCTGGGAGTGCAGCCGCATCCTCGTGCCCGAGAGCGAATACAAGCCCGGCCAGCCACTGGACGCCGCCGCGGAGAAAATCGTGTGGGGCGAGGCGAACGAAGCGGGACTGCGGCTCGGACTCGGCGGTTTGGAGCCCGGGGCCTCGTTCCCGGTGGGCCAGCAACTGCCGGTGAAGCAGTACATCCGCAACGACAGCACAAACACGCTCACGTTCAGTCCGACGCAGATCTTCAACGAGGGCGTGGGCGGCGAACTCGTCCGCATGACCGATGGAAAGAAGTTTCCCCATCAGAAGGGCTACCCTTGGCAGGGATTTTTCGATCGCGTGAGACTCGCGCCCGGCCACTACATCGCGCTGGGGTCTGGCCCCATGGGCACCACCATGGCGGAGAAAGACGGCTCCAGTCCTGGCGGCATGGGCATGATGGACCACGGGTTCACCTTGCTGCCGGGCGAGTACACGCTGCAGCTCACGCACGACATCGGGCAGTTTCTGGGACGCCCGGCGAACTTTCATTTCGGCGATCCCCGCGGAGCCCCGGGTCTCGGCGAATGGACCGGCGTCTTGAAATCCGCCGCAGTGCCCCTGCTGCTGGTGGACGAGCAGATCAAGACGGCCAGGGCCGGAGGCAGCGAGGAATTCGGAACCCGCTACATGATCGCCTTCGACAAAGGCGTGATTAAGCTCCGGCACTACAACGGCTATCCCAACATGTCGCTGGAGGGCGGCCCGTGGGAGGACGGGAGCCGCGACTGGAAGATCCCCGCCGCCGATGGCGATTACGTGGCCGCCTGGGCCGTGGGCGGCCAGGGCCTGTGGGTCAAAGATGCGTCCGGCATCACCCATCTGATCGTGAAGGAGAACCTGACGGAGACCGGGAGATGGACGCTGGATCAAGCCGCCGGAGGGCTGGGAGACATGCCGGCGGGCGTGCGGGCGGCCCTGCAACTGCCGCCGCTGGCAGCTCCGCAACCCTTTGATTTCAAAAAGCTCCCGAACGCGCCCGGCGCGGCCAAGATCAGCGGCGACTTCTTCGAGATGGCTCTCTCGCCGGACACCGCGCTGAAGGTTCCGCACGGGCGCAGGGAATTTTTCATCGAAAGCGGCGGCAGCGCCTACGGCCCGGCGGAGGGCAATCCTGTTGTCGAACTTGGCTTGACGGAGCTGCTCCGCGCCAGGCTGACAGAGACGCCGAACACCGCCGGTCTGGACATGCTGCGCCACATGATCGCGGACGGGCGCGGCGCCATCCGCGACTGCGGCTTCCGCTTGTTGGCCGACTTGAAGTCTCCACAGGCGCCCTTTGACTTTGACGCGATTTTTGACGCCATGATCCACGCAGCGATCGAGGATGAAGCCGGCCCCAGGGAACTCACCCCCGAGGCTCAGAGGGGCTACACCTGGTTTCACAACCTCTTCCACACCACCCGCCTTGAGTGGGAGCGCACCCGGCCCTTGCTGGCGGCTGGCAGGTATCAGCCAGGCGAAGCGCTGGGCGCGGACCCCGCCATCGTGTGGACGCCGGGACCCGATGGACTGAGCCTGGGTGTTTCCGGGCTGCCGGCGGACACGAACCTGGAGATCGGGAAATCCGTGCCGGTGGCCGTTTATCTGCGGAATGACAGCACCGCGCCGGTGAAGCTCAGCGTGCCCGCCGAGCACAATCCCGGCCTTCGGATTTCCCTGACCGATGGGGCAGGAAAGACCCATCGCGCCAATTATTCCTTCAGCCCGCCGCTCACCGGGTACAGCCACCATGAACTGGCGCCCGGCGCCGGTGCGAAAGTGGCGGCCTTCGACCTGGAAGCGTGCGCCACACCCGAAGAAGCCGACCGCGCGGAGCATAAGGAAGGCAAAGCACACAACCCGCGCCTCGTGGCGCCTCCAGGATCGTACGACCTGCATCTTGAATACCGGAACTACCCGGAAAATCCCGTGCCGAAGGGCGCTGCCTCTGAATGGACTGGGAAAGTAACCGCCAACCCGGTGCCAATGAAGGTCGCGGCTGCGACACCGAAGCCTGCACCCGAAGCGCCAAAGTCAGCCGCACAGGCCAAACCTCAGCACAAATACGCGCAGTCGCTTTTCCGAAAATGGCAGGCGAACGCGCGGACGGACGGAAAGATTCCCGGCGCCTTCATCGGGCACGTCGCGCGGGAGTTGGATGGTTTCCTCAAGCAGTATCCCGATGACGAAAAGACGCCGGAGCTGGCGGCACTGCGTCCCCGGCTGGATGCCTCGCGCGATTGGACGCAGGCGGAGGTCGTCGCGCTGCTCGACGACATCACAGCCATCTCGACTGCGCCGGTGAGCTGGGCGGACATCCCGATGGAGTTCTCCTCGATGCGCGCGGTGCAGGGCGGACAGCCGCTGCCCGTCGAGCTGACGAGCGCGGCGTGGGGCCAGCCAATGCCAAACGGCCTGCGCGCGGCGTGGTTGCTGGA
>JBGTBW010000241.1:0-1753 GCA_041749135.1 Verrucomicrobiales bacterium | reverse complement strand
ACCGGTGGTGTCGCTGCGCTTTACCACCGGCTACAAGCTGTGAAGCCTCCGGCTTCTCTCGCGGCTCTGCAACCTCGTTCCACTGAAGTTGCAACGTCCAGCCAGAAATGTAAAAACTCCAGGCGCGGGCACTCCTGCCCGTGAACTTTCTAGGCTCAATTGGCGGACAGGCAAGAGTGTCCGCCCCACAGATAATCAGCAGTTCTGAACTTAGCGTGGAGGTTCCTGCAAGGGAGACCCGGTCGCGTTTTCGGCGGCATCGATCTCCTCCCAGCTTGACGCCCGCCAGATGTACAGGGTGCGCGCGGTGTCCATCATGCCGATGGCATGGCCATCCGCAGAGAACTTGGTCCGAAGAAGGCGCCGCCAGGAAGCTTGTTCTAACGCCATCGCCATTCAAGGCTTCCGCAGGCGGAAGAACTGTTGGCCGCCGGTGATGGGCACGGCGATGCAGGTCTGGCCTGCTTCCTGGAACGGCGTGGCTGTGGACGGAGTCCACGGACCGTCGAGTGCGGGGGCGGATTCCACCAGGTAGCCGTCCTCGAATTCCGGCCAGCAGAGGAGAACGGCCGGGGCGATGTCCAGGACCGGTTCCGGGAACGGGCAGAGCAATGTCCCTTGCTCGGTGGCGGTGGCCTGGGATTGCATGTTGATCGGGTTGGCGACATCGCAGAAGCGGTTGTCGATGAGTTGGACGTCATCCGCGATGCCGAGCGGAGTGATAACAGTGTTAAGAAAATCAGGCTCGTTGCCCAGCAAAAAGATGCCGTTCTCGAGATCATTGAAGCGGTTCTTGGTGATTTTGATATTCTGCCCCGAGACATGGATGCCTCCTGGGTAAACGCCAGGGGCGTTCCCCATGAAAGAATTGTTCAAGACTGTGCTGCCATTCCCGAGCGCCAACATCAGGTGCACTTGATTGTCTCGAAAGACGTTCTCCTCAAACACGATGGGCTCCAAGGGCAGCAGCGTCCCATTGATATAACCATCCACGTCGACACACAGGATCCCGAAGGAAAACGGCGCCTTAAACTCCGGGGATGGAAGACCCGTATAGGAGTATCCGTTTATGGCATTGCGCTTCACCTCGCCGGTGGCGCCGGGTCCGATCCGGATGCCGGCGGAAGCCCGGCTACCCTCGTGCGACGCCGGGCCCACCCCGGTGAAGGTGTTGTCTGAGATCCAGAAAGTGACGCTCGGATTCGAGCTCGATCCGAGCACCGATACGCCTGCGTAGCTATCCACCACGACGTTCCCGACAACTCGCACGCTCACCATCGTGGCGTTCTGGAGATCGTTGTAGAACCTCATCGCCTCGCCGTAGCCGGTTCCGGGCGCGTTCTCGCGAAAGCCGACGAACCGGCATTCCTCCACGCTTCCGGCCGAATTGAGATTGAGCACGCCGAAGAGCACATCTCCTCCCGACGCCGCCAAATGTTCGCCTTCGAAAGTCAAACCCCGGACACTCACGTCGGAACGATCCCGAATCCCCAGGATCCCGACCCACGGTTCATGCGCATCGATGCGTGCCATTCCAGGAACCGCGCGCAGAATTGCTCCCGGCTGGCCAATCAGGCTCAACTTCTTCGTCGTGATGGTGGTTTGCCCCGCGTAAACCCCCGGCGCGATGTGGATGGTGTCGCCATCGGATGCCGCGTTTACGGCAGCCTGAATGGTGGGGTAATTGGCAGGGACGTGGAGGTCCTCGGCCCGCACAGTGAAGACCGCGGCCAGGGTCAGAGCGGTGAGGGTG
>JBGTBW010000240.1:0-12545 GCA_041749135.1 Verrucomicrobiales bacterium | reverse complement strand
CGAACTCTTCAGGTTCCATCGGCGGACAGGAGTGTCCGCCCCACAAGTAGGGCGTCATCTGCCGAGAGGCGGTCTCGCTTCGGCTCAGCGATTTTCCTCCCTGTCCATGATCTCCCTCGATAGGTCAGGAGTTCTGAGGCTAGGAAAAACTCCAGCCGGAAGACTTGCGTCTTCCGCTACGTCACGATGAGAGCCTTAAAGGAGGTGGGCTCAGAACCTCAGAAACCGCTGGAGTTCGATCTCCCTGCCGCGGTAGAGTCTGCGCTGCTTCTGCCCATGAATCCCCAGTCTGTCCGCTCCCGTGCTGCCCTTCTTCTTGACCGAACCCTCCGCCCATGGGTCTGGGCGGCACTGTTCGCCACCCTGCTGCCCGGGGCGGGGGCCGCACCCAGTCCCGCCGGCTACTGGGAAGGCGCCATCGAGTTGCCAGGCGTGAAATTGGAGATCCGGGTCGATCTGGAAAACGAGGACGCTGAGTGGAAGGGAAGCATTTCCATACCGGTGCAAGGTTTGCGCGGCTTCACCCTGGGAGCCGTTTCCGTGGAGGAGGACGCCGTTTCCTTCACGATGCCCGGGATCCCTGGCGACCCCGAGTTCAAGGGCACGCTGGCTGAGGACTCAGACTCGATCGCCGGCGATTTTCTCCAGAGCGGCCAGACCTATCCGTTCCGGATCGAACGCAGGGAGAAGCCTGCGGAACCCGGCGCCACGCCTGACAAGGGTGTTCCGGGCGAAGGCTTCGCCGGTCCCTGGCAAGGATCTCTCAAGGTCCAGCTTATCGAGCTTCGGCTTGTGTTGAAGCTTGTGGAAGGACCCGAGGGGCTGGGCGGGACGATCGACAGCATCGACCAAAGCTCCCCTGACATTCCCATCTCCAAGATCAATGCTTCCGAACGCGATCTCCACCTCGAACTCGAATCCATCGGCGCATCGTATGATGGAACGCTGAGCGAAGACGGCTCGGAAATCAGCGGCGAATGGAAGCAAGGCGATCGCGGTATGTCCCTCGTCTTCAAACGCCTCGCCGCCGAGCCGGATTTCCGCCGGCCACAGGAACCGAAAGAGCCTTATCCCTATGACGTGGAAGAGGTGTCTTTCGAGAATGCCGACGCGGAGGTCCGCCTGGCCGGGACACTGACATTGCCGAAATCAGAAGCTCCTCATCCCGCCGTGGTGCTTCTCAGCGGTTCCGGCCCGCAAGACCGCGATGAGGCGCTCATGGGCCACCGGCCCTTCTTCGTGCTCGCGGATCATCTGACCCGGCAGGGCATCGCCGTGTTGCGCTTCGATGACCGGGGAGTGGGCAAATCCACCGGCAGGTTTTCGAGCGCCACCCACGAGGACTTCGCCAAGGACGCCATCGCCGCGGTCGACTTTCTCAGGACCCGCGAAGACATCGATGAAAAGTGGATTGGACTGGCCGGGCACAGCGAAGGCGGCATCACCGCTCCCCTCGCGGCGGTGGAGCGCCCGGACGACATTGCGTTTCTCGTGTTGATGGCCGGGGTGGGAGTGCCGCTCGATCAGCTTCTCCATCGCCAAGGGGAGGACATCGCGCGCGTCTTGGGCGCCAGCGAAGAAGTGATCCGGAAGAACTCCGAGGCGCAGCGACAGATCTTCGCGATCCTCCAGGACGAAGCCGATCAGGCGGAAGCCGAGAAAGAGATCCGCGCTTTGATTCAGAAACAATTGGAAGAATATCCTCCAGAGCAGCGTGAACTCTTGGGCCTGTCGGAGGGGGCCATCGAGGCCCAGGTCCAGATGGTCGTGAGTCCGTGGTTCCGGAAATTGGTCGCCTTCGATCCGCAACCCACACTGCGCCAAGTGAAGTGCCCGGTCTTGGCGGTCAACGGAGCCAAGGATCTGCAAGTGGCAGCCACAGAGAATCTCTCTGCGATCGACGCGGCCCTGCGCGAAGGCGGAAACACGTCCGTGGAAACCATCGAGTTCCCTGGCCTCAACCATCTGTTTCAGACCTGCGAGACCGGCGCCATCGCGGAATACGGAACCATCGAAGAGACCTGGGCCCCCATCGCGCTGGACGCCATTTCGGCTTGGGTCCTCCGCACGGTCGAGGCGGGCCGGGATCCGGCTTGAGACCGGGGAGCACCTCTCCCTTTTCCTCTTGCGTTTCCCGACTGAAGATCGTCCGTTGCCCGCCGGATACCTTCCCTATTATTGATCATGCGAAATCTCGGTCTCACTTTCTGTTTCCGGGTCTGTGCCGCGCTCGCGGCAGCAGGCTCCCTTTCGGCTCAAGATCCCGCGCGCGATCCCGCCAACGCAACCGCGAGTCTCGACGTCGCGGATGGCTTGGAGGCGACGCTCTTCGCCTCCGAACCGATGCTTCTGAGCCCTAGCAACATCGACGTCGATCACCGCGGCCGGGTTTGGGTCTGCGAGGTGGTGAATTACCGCGGGCACAACGGCAAACGGCCCGAGGGTGATCGCATTCTCATATTGGAAGACACCGACGGCGATGGGAAGGCGGACTCGAGCATAGTTTTCTATCAAGGCCGCGACATTGACACCGCCCTGGGCATCTGCGTTCTGGGAAACCGGGTCATCGTCTCCGTATCTCCGAACGTCTTTGTCTTCACCGACGACGATGGCGACGGGAAAGCCGACCGGAAGGAGGCGCTTTTCACCAAGACCGGCGAAGCTCAACACGATCACTCCGCGCACGCCTTTGTCTTCGGCCCTGACGGAATGCTTTATTGGAACTTCGGCAACACGGGGCTAGCCGTGCACGACGCCTCGGGCGAACCCGTGCTCGATCCCAAGGGGCGCGCCGTCAATGACGGCGGCAAACCCTACCGGCAAGGGATGGTCTTTCGCTGCCGGGCCGACGGCAGCGGCTTCGAAGTGCTGGGGCACAACTTTCGCAACAACTACGAAGTCGCGCCGGATTCATTCGGGACTCTCTGGCAATCCGACAACGACGACGACGGGAACCAGAGCGTGCGGATCAACTACGTCATGGAGAATGGGAACTTTGGATACACCGATGAATTGACAGGGGCCGGGTGGCAAGAGGAGCGGACGGGAGCCCACCCCGAGGTTCCCATGCGGCACTGGCGCCAAAACGATCCCGGCGTGGTTCCCAATCTGCTTCACACAGGAGCCGGTTCTCCCTCCGGCATACTCGTCTACGAAGGAGAACTCCTTCCCGAAGTCTTTCGCAATCAGATGATCCATTGCGATCCCGGTCCCAACGTGGTGCGGGCCTACCCCGTGCGTGGCGACGGCGCGGGATACGCGGCGGAGACCATCGACATCCTTAAGGGAACGCGCGATCCCTGGTTCCGTCCCAGCGACGTTGCTACGGCCCCCGATGGGTCGCTGTTTGTCGCGGACTGGTACGATCCCGGAGTCGGCGGGCACGCCATGGTCGATCTGGAGCGCGGCCGAATTTTTCGCGTGGCTCCACCTGGCGGACCCTATCGTGTGCCCAAACACGATTTCTCCACTGCGGAGGGCTGTGTGCAGGCCTTGCGCAATCCCAACCTGGAAACGCGCTATCTCGCCTGGACCGCCCTGGCGGCGATGGAAACGCAGGCCGAGGACGCGCTGACCGCACTTTGGGCCGATCCCAATCCCCGCTTCCGGGCGCGCGCCCTCTGGCTGCTCGGAAAGATTCCGGGCCGGAGGGACCACTACGCGGGGCTGGCCTGCTCCGATCCCGATCCCGATCTGCGCATTACCGGGCTCCGGCTGGCCCGGCAGGCGGACCTCGATATTCTGAGTCTGGTGGAACGATTGGCCAACGATCCCTCGGCTCAGGTGCGCAGGGAATGTGCTCTGGCTTTGCATGGGAAAGATGGGGATCGCGCCGCGGAACTTTGGGCCGCTCTGGCCGCGCAACACGACGGCAAGGACCGCTGGTATCTGGAAGCCCTCGGCATCGGAGCCGCGGACAACTGGGAAGCCTGTTTCCAAGCCTGGCTCAAACGAGCCGGTGCGGACGGGTGGAATACGCCGGCCGGACGCGATATCGTGTGGCGCAGCCGGAGTCCGGCAGCGCTGGACTATCTCGTGCGCCTCCTCCGCCAGGACGGGATCGAAGAGGCCGACCAAGACCGTTTCCTTCGAGCCATGGATTTTCACTCTGGTCCCGCGAAAGACGCCGCGCTTTTGGAACTCTTGCAGTGAAGCGCGGGTTTGTTAGAGGCTCATCTCCTTGTCCCGGGCGCTTGGCGGGCTTTTGCCAGGGTCCCCACGCTTTGCGGATCATCGCGGCCATAGTCTGCACGGCGTTGGGTTCCCTGGCCACTACGGGGCGAGCCGGGGATCTGGATCCCAAAGACAAACTCGTTGTGGAAACGATCCGTCGCTTGCCCAACTACGATGTTGCTGGGGCTCCCGAAAAGGTGCGCAGCGCTCTGGATCGCTACCTGAAGCTATCCCGGGGCAGCGAGGAGTATTTCGCCACCGTCCGCCAGTTCCGAATCGCGGAGGAAGCGCCGGTGCTGTTGGAATTGGCCTGCGGAGACAGCCCTGCACCCCTCCGCGTCCAAGCGGCCGCCCTGGCGCTAAACCTAACCGGTGCGCAGCGCTTTCTCGAAGCGTTGCGGGCGCTGGCGGATGACGCCCGCCTTGCGGCTTTGGAGTCCCTGCCCGCCAATGGCGACGATGCGATTGCCGTGCACGGAACCGTATTGGAGGGACCGGACGCAGAGCCGGCCGAACGCCGGATTTCGCTGCAGCGCCTGGGAGCATCGCCTTCCGGACAGGAACGGATCCTGGCAACGGTCTCCGGCGGGAAACTCGATTCTGCGCTCCGGCTGCCCGCAGCGGAGATCCTTCTCCGTTCGCCGCACGCCGGGATCGCGGAAGCCGCTGCGGAACACCTGACGCTTCCGCAGAGCGCCGAAGCCGAGCCGCTCCCGCCCATCGCGCAACTCGCGCGCGAGCGGGGCGACGCGGAACGCGGTCAAGAGGTCTTCGCCCGGCTGTGCAGCTCCTGTCACAAGATTGGGGAGGAGGGCATCGACTTTGGTCCCGCCCTGACCACGATCGGCGAAAAGCTGGCGCGGGAAGCGATCCTCGAAGCCATTCTAGACCCCGGGGCGGCCATCAGTTTCGGGTACGAAGGTCTCACCGTCACTTTAAAGGACGGCCGGCAGAGCCTGGGGTTTGTCGTCAGCGAAACGGAGTCCGAACTCACCCTGCGCCTGCCGGGCGGGCTGGGCGAAACCTTCCCCCTTAGGGAGATCGCCGCCCGCGAGCCGCTGCCTCTTTCGCTGATGCCGGCAAATCTTCAGGCGGCCATGTCGCGCGGGGAACTGACGGATCTGGTGGAGTATTTGGCGGCGCGGCGTGGGAAGGCGGCGGCAGAATAAAACTTTGGATTGCGTGCGGGACGGGGCAGCATAGATTCCGCAAATTGAGATTGAATCTCATTAACATGTCTCCTCCTGCCTCCCCCGGCCCAACCCTGGCCGCACTCCCCGTCGGAGCGCTCGCCCGGATCAAGTCCGTCGATCCGTCCCAGCGCGCCGGGCAGCGCCTCATGACCATGGGCCTCCTCCCCGGAATCGAGATCAAACTCGTCCAGGTGGCGCCCTTCGGAGACCCTCTCGCCATCGAATTCGACGGACGCCGCCTCAGCCTCCGCCGCCGCGAAGCCGCCGGCGTCCTGCTCGAACCCATTTGATCATCGCCCGCGGCCGGCCTTCCGCCCGCCGCTCCGTCCGTTCCCCATGCCGGACGTCATCCCGAGCATCCGCCAGAAAACCTCCCGCGTCGCGCTGGTCGGAAACCCCAACACGGGGAAAACTGCCCTTTTCAACAGTCTCACCGGGCTGCGGCAACGTGTGGGAAACTACCCGGGAGTGACCGTCGCGCGCAAATCCGGGTTGCTCAAACTTCCGCAGGCCACTGTTGAGATCGTCGACCTGCCCGGCACTTACAGCCTCGCTGCGGCTTCTCTGGACGAGCGCATCGTCGTCGATTTCCTCAGCGGCCACCTTCCCGGCGTCGAGCGTCCGGACGCGGTGATCTGCGTGGCGGACGCAACCCAGCTCAAGAAGAATCTGTTTCTCGTCTCGCAGGTCGCCGAGACCGGCCTGCCCATGGTTCTCGTCCTCAACCGCTGGGACGCTGCCTGCCGCCAAGGGCTCGAAATCAACACCCATCTCCTTTCCGAGCGACTGGGGATTCCCGTCGTGGCCGCCATCGCCACACAGAAAGGCGGCGTCCGGAACCTCCTTCCGGCGATCGAAGCCATGCTGCACGAACCGCAGCGGATGCGGCCCATCACGTGGCCCGATTGCGTGGACCGGGCCACCGCAATCCTCCGCAGTCGCCTGCCCGTCGATTTGCGGAGGACCCTGTCCGAAGTCGAGCTGCACCGCATCCTCTTCGACGCCAAGTCCGCCGTCTTGTCCCGGATCCCTTGGCCGGAGGAAGAGCGGCGCCGTATCCTGGAGGAAGCGCGTGCGGAGATTCAACGGGCGGGCTACAACCCCATGGCTGCGGAAGCGCTCCTCCACTACGAGCATCTTTCCGCCGTCACTGAGGGAGTGATAAGCCAAAGGGGCGATCTGCAGCGCGGGCCCACGGAATCCATTGATCGCCTGCTCATGCACCGCGGCTGGGGACTTCTCATCTTCCTAGCAATCATGTATGTGGTTTTTCTCTCGGTCTACACTTGGGCCTCCCCGTTCATGGACGTTATCGAATGGGCCAAAGGCCGGGTCCAGGAAGCGGTCGGACCGGCCTTGGCCGGTGCTCCCATCCTGCAAAGCCTGGTGACCAATGGGGCCATCGAAGGGGTCGGGGCCTTTCTCGTGTTCCTCCCCCAGATCCTCATCCTGTTTTTCTTCATCGCGCTGCTCGAAGACACCGGCTACATGGCCAGGGCCGCCTTTCTCATGGACCGGATGTTTGGCTGGTGCGGTCTCAACGGGAAGAGTTTTGTCCCCTTGCTGTCCAGTTATGCCTGCGCCGTGCCGGGCATCCTGGCGACGCGCACCATCGAGGATCCCAAGGCCCGCCTGGTGACCATCCTCATCGCTCCCTTTATGAGTTGCTCGGCCCGCCTGCCGGTTTACGTGCTGCTGATCGGAGCCTTTATCGAGCCGCGGCACGGATCCTTCGTGGCCAGTCTGGTGCTGTTCGCCATGCATTTCGTAGGGCTGGCGGCAGCCATCCCCACGGCCTTCCTGTTTAACCGGGTCCTGTTCCGCACGCCCTCGCAGCCCTTTGTCCTCGAACTGCCGAGCTATCATGTCCCTCAAATGCGAGGAGTGCTTTGGCGCATGAGCCAGAGCGGACTCGAGTTCGTGAAACGGGCCGGAACGGTGATCTTCGCCATCACCATCATCGTCTGGGCCCTGCTCTATTTTCCAAGGCCCACAGCGGTGGAGGAGGAAGCCACGCGGCGTTTTTTTGCGCGGGAGGCCGTGGCGGCCGCAGTTTCGCCCGCTGACCTGGAGGCGGCGCTCGACCGGGAAGGAGCCCAGCCAGAGGGGCTCGCTGCCGGGCTCGAACACGAAATCGATCGCGCCTACCTGGAGCAGAGTTTCCTCGGCCGGTTTGGCCGGGCCGTGCAACCCCTCTTCGATCCGGCGGGCTTCGACTGGAGGATCACCATTGGCGTGCTGGCCAGTTTTCCGGCGCGCGAGCTCATCGTTTCCACTCTCGGCGTCACCTACAGTCTCGGCGGAGATGTCGACGAAGCCGATCCCAATCTGCGCACGGCGCTCTCGCACACGCGGTGGCCTGCCGGCTCGGCCCGGGCCGGACAACCGGTCTACACGCTTCCTGTGGTGGTGGGGATCATGGTCTTCTTCGCGCTGTGCTCGCAATGCGGGGCGACGCTCGCCGTCATTGCCCGGGAATCCCACACGGGATGGGCCGTGTTTTCCTTTTTCTACATGACTGTGCTGGCCTGGCTGGGCGCCGTCCTCTGTTATCAAGCCGGTTCACTTCTTGCCTAAAGGCAACAACGACGCCAGCTTTCCCTATGTCTCACTGGATCGATGCCGCCGCCGCCGCCGCTGCCGTCGCTGCCGCCGTGCTGTGGTTAGTCAGGCGCACGGTCCGGGACTGGAATCGCCGCCGGCCCTGCGGCGGAAGCGGCTCCGCCTGCTCTTGCGCCAAACCTGGAGGTGCCGCCGCCGCTGGCCGGCGGGGAAATCGCTAAGCGCCGGCCGGACCACGCGAAAGCGGACAGCGTTGTGCCGGCTCCGGCATGGACCTCCGAGAGACCGCTTGCACTTGGGTTCCTGATCGATTCCACCACCAAACAGCGGCCGGGTTGGATCCGGTAACGATAGTCGCAGGACGAACCGTCCGCCTCGACCCGGGTTTGGGGAAACCCCACTCGCGCTCCTGTCCCGGGCTGGGTATAGAAAAAGGTGGCCGTATCGCCGGCGATCCGCGGCGACCGGTAACGCCGTTCCCGGGTGCACTCCGGTTCCCGCAAGACGTCGGTGATGGCCACCGGATACCAGCCCAGTCCGAAGCGCAGTTCTTCCAGGACAGTCTCGGCAGCCTGCGGTTTCCAGATCCGGGTCACTCGCCGCCATTCCTTTCCGCCGCGCCCTTGCAGCCTGACACGGCTCCAGCTCAGCCCGTACTCGTGCCGTTCGACAGAACCATCCGGCCGCCGCACTCGAGCGAGCCGGCCCTCGGCGTGTGCGGAGAAACCCTCCATCGGGGGCCCGGGACCCGCCGCGTAATAATCCCATAGGGTCAAGTTGTCGCCGGCGGCGCTCCGGTTCCACTCCAGGGTTCGAAGCCAACCCCAACCATGATCCGTTTCTACGCTTTCCCTCATGCTCAGCTTGCGCCACGGCAGGCCCGGGTGGCTCCGGGTTTCGACCGTCGTCGTGCATTCCTCGCGGCCTGGCAGGGGTCGAAGTCGCTGTTCTGTTATGCGGAGCCTCTCCTCCTCGATCAGAAGGATCCACTTTCCCGGCTCTCCTTCTTGGTAGGAAGCAGTCCGCGTTTCCATAGGTTGGCTGGGGAGCCGGATCGTTTCCACGATCCGCAGACGGGACGGCGAGATAAGGTAGACGCCTACTTCTCGCCAGAGTCCCTCCGGCCCGGTTGTTTCAATCCGGAATGCCCGGCTCGACAGCCGAACGATGGTGGTTCGCCAGGCTCCCTCCACCGATCGAAGCGGGCCAGTCGCGTCCGCTTCGATGTTCCAGTCGGGTGATGCCGCGACGCGAAGCTGCTCCGGGCCGAACCGGGAGAGATCGGGGAGATCGAAGTGCAGCGCAGCGCGGGAGGCGCCAAACTGGGTCGCTCCCAAGGGAACGGTAAAGGAGGGGCGGCCCGGCGCAAAGGCAACCCATCCCGGCCGGCCTCCGGCTTCACATGCACCTTCCCTCTCATCGAGATCTGCGTCGAACTGTCGAACCAATCGCCCGGACTGCCGGTGCAGCAAGCGAAGGGTCAGGCCGTCCCCATACACCCGTGGGTTGACCTTGACCGTCTCCACAGACTGGGCCGGATTTCGTCCGGAACGGAACTCTCTCTCGATGACGGGGCCGATGAACGCCCGTGGTTCGATCCGGAGCAAAAAATCCTCAGGCCGGTAGCCGGATGCGAGGTCCAACTGGAGGGCGAGGAATATTTCGTAGACATTTCCCGCCGCAACGGAACGTACCAAGGACAGCTTGTTGACCATGCCGCGCTGGGCAGAGGCTTCCGCGGAGAGATGTTGATGGGTAGCCAAACGGTTCGCCGCGGAGAAGCGGAGCACGGCTTGGCCGACGGGAGCCAGATCGAAGGCCGACCCTGGGGCGGGATCCGGATCTCCAGCGGCGGAATCCGGATTTCCAGCGGCGGTCAGGACCGTCAACCCATGCAAAAGGCCCGCCCCGGCCGCGATGAACCCCCCTCGTCCTCCCACACCGGCTACCCTGCGTATCATCGAGATCAGCACCGCACCCTCGCGATGGAGACATTGAATACGCGGTTGATAGTCCTGGCAAGGCCCAAATTCTAAGAATCCGGCGCTGGCATCGCTCCCGCAGATCGGCCCGGCCGTCCTTCGAAGATCGCTCCGAATGCGCTATTCAATGGCGGGAATCCTGCCATCTCTATAAAAATGACTTGCCAGAAGCCGGAAAAGCGGGTGAACTTTCCTCATGACCACCCTGCGGATCCCGTTCAACCGCCGCCTGGCCCGGTCCCTCTGCCCGAGGCTCGCGCTCGCCGCTTTGTCCATCGTTCTGTCCGGCTGCGACGACGCCCCGGAAAAGCCGGGAAGAGCCGCTTCCCCGACCGGAAACCCGCCTTCCCTGCTCGGGCAGGAGCCCGATCTGGAAAACGCCGGATCGGCCCGCCGTGTGGACGCCGAGACGGCCGGCCTGGAGCTCGACCGGTTCACCCTTTCGCTGCCGGAAGATGAGGCCCACGCGGCCATGGCGGACTACCTGATCAAGCTCGCCGCTGATCAACCGGAGTTGGCCGCCGCCTTCCTGTCTCGCATCTCCCGGGTGGATGAACGCCGGCGTCTGCTCGAAGCCATCACCGAAGCCTGGGCCAAGTCCGCTCCCGAGGATCTCTACCGTTGGGCGCAGGAAAACTTGGCTGGAGCCGAGCGGCTCAATGCTGCAGAAGGCGCGATTCTCGCGCTGGCGGATTCGAAGGCCTGGGACCGTGCTGCGGAGTTCCTCGATGACCTGCCTTTTTCCACCGAGCGCAGCGGGATCACCGAACGCTTGGCCCAACTATGGGCCTGGTCCGACCCCGCTGCGGCCTTCTCTTGGGCCTTCAACATGGAGGACCAGAGCAACCGGGGCCGGGCCTTGACGGCCATGGCCGATTGGCTGGCAGGAAAGCGGCCCGACCTGGTTGCTCAAGTCCTGCACTCCGAAAACCAAGCGCCACGGGTGAAGACGGACCTGATCCGGGCCCTGGCCCGCGTACAAGCCGGCGGAGAGATTGACTTGGATCTCGTGTCCTCCCTTTCGGAGCCGCTCCAGCAAGCCTTTCACAGCGAGATCGTGGCAACCCTGCGCAAAACGGGCGTTCAACAGGCCCTGGATTATGCAGCCGGTCTGGAGAACAGCGCCTGGAGAACCGAAGGACGCCGTCTCGTCCTCGACGAGATTTTGCAGCGCAATCCTGCAGAGGCGGCCGCACAATTCAGCGCATTCGAGGACTCCGAAGCCGTCCAGCCGGCCTTGGCCGACTGGTTTGTCGACCGCTGGTATGCCTTGGACTCCGAAGCCGCTTCGATGTGGATTGGTGAGTTGCCGCCGGGCGAAGTGCGGGACCGCGCCGTCCTGTCTCTCGTCGAGAACGTCAGCCTAACCGATCTAGACGCCGCCGCAGCGTGGGCGGGCTCCATCGAGGATCAGGACCTCCAGAAGGCCGCCGCGGAGTGGCTTTCCCGATTCCAGCCCCGGCAGCCCTAACTCACAAGCGCACCGCCGGCGCGGCCACTGACTCCCAAATCCGCCCATGAGCAACCTCCTTTACACCATCGCCTTCGACGGACCAGGCTGCGGCGGTTATCGCGCCATGGCCAAGATCTGCGTGTCCTCGCTCCTGCGGACATTCTTTTCCGGAGAGGTCATTGTCTTTCGCAACACGGCGGAGCCGCTTTTCCTCGTCGAGCGCAAGGGTCTGGAGGAGATCTTCGTGAAAACGCCCGACATCCAGGGCCCCGTGGCTCGCGAATACACCCAGCGATGGAAATTCCAGGCGCGCCGCTACTTTGATCCGGCCGCTTATGAGAAGGTCATCTACCTCGACTGCGACAGCATCGCGCTGCGAGACGTCGATGGACTCTTCGATGGAGATGATTGGGAGATCCGCCACGTGGTTGATTCGGGCAAAACCTTAAACGAGGTCAGCGATCCGGCCGGAGCCTGGTTCCATGAGGAGGAAATCGTGGCGTCCCCGGGCCGGCCGTCGTCGAATCCTTGGTTGTTTGCCATTCGCGGAAACTGCTTCGACCCGGTCATGGAGGAATGGGAACGCTGGGACGCCCAGGTTCCCGTGGGTGCGACTGTGAGGAAAGACATCTCCATTTGGAACCGCCTCCTCGCAAATATCGGCCAGTTCCCCCACTGGTCCGGCGCGGGGGCTCCGCGCGGAGCTGGGGCGGCGGCCGCGGCGATGCTCCCGCGCTGTGAGGCTTTTCCGGGAACCGAGGCCCTGGAACTGGCCAACCCGGGCCTGGACTATGCGGCCTGTTCCCAAGCCGCAGTTTTGCATTGCGGAGGCGGTCCCGACGGCCCCTTCGACGCCGAGGAGCGGGTCAGGGCTCTCTTCGGCATGTGGATGCGCACCTTTCAGTGCGATGCCACGGCGCAGTTGATGCACCTCCTAGAGAATTGAAGGGAGAGCGGGTTTCCCAACCCGCCGCTGGAGTTTTTACATTTGCGACTGGATGTGGCCCCAAACTTCAGTGGAACGAGGTTGCAAAGCCGCGAGAGAAGCCGGAGGCTTCGCAGCTTGTAGCCGGTGGTAAAGCGCAGCGACACCACCGGTGTGAGTCGTAATTCGATCCGCACACCGGCAGGGGCGCCAGAAACCGGCCGGTTATGCCCTCCACCTCCACTTGCCTGCTCTAT
>JBGTBW010000239.1:0-51988 GCA_041749135.1 Verrucomicrobiales bacterium | reverse complement strand
GACGCTGCCGTGCCGCCGCCGGTGCTCCGCACCCCTTCGCCGCCTCCCCGCTGCGCCACCTTCTCTTCGCCGTCCGCGAAACAACCGCCGCCGAGAACAGCCCAGAGCCGGGCCGCCAATACCTTCGCGACACTTTCGGTCAGAGTTACTGGACCCGCCGCGAGCGCTTCATCGGCCTCCTCGAATGGCTGGCGGCCCTCGGCAATGCGGAAGGCATGAACGAATGGATCCAAGACTCCGAAGCCGCGCGCATGCTTGCCGGCCGCCTCCGCAATGACCAAGCCTGATGCTCCAACGCCACTCCAGCCGACGACGTCGCCTCGATCACACGGTTCTTAATCAGCGGCTTGATGGTGCGGCATCCTATGACCGCATCGCTGGCTACTTTCGTTCGAGCCTCTTCGAGGTGGCGGGGGAGGCGGTGATGCAGGTCGCGGGCAAGGTGCGGATAGTCTGCAACTCTGATTTGAGCAGGAAAGACCTCGAAACAGCGGCGGCGGCTCAAGCATCGCTTCGACAGAGTTGGTGTGCGGGGCGGCCCGAGGACGCAGTGCCGGGAGCTCTTCCTCGCTACCAGGCGCTTTATGAGGCACTGACAAGCGACAAGATGGAGGTTCGTGTTCTCCCTGACACGGCTTTTGGGCTCATTCACGGCAAGGCGGGAATCGTCCGCCGCTCCGATGGTTCGGCCACGGCTTTTCTTGGCAGCGTCAATGAGAGTTCTCTGGCTTGGAAGTTGAACTATGAGCTTCTCTGGGAGGACGACGACCCGGAAACGGTGGCCTGGGTACAAGAGGAGTTCGACGCGCTCTGGAATGACGCGCGCGCTGTAGATCTTTCGTGCTGTCCTTTTGTGGTGCAGGACGTGTTGCGTATCATTCGGCGGAAGGTCATCGAGCCGAAGGAGTGGAGAGCCGATCCGGATCCCGTTGCCGCTGCGGCATCGGCGGCAGTTGAAACGCCAGTCTATCGCCGCGAGCAGGGTCTGTGGCCGCACCAGAAGTATTTTGCAAGGCTAGCGCTGGAGCGGCATCGGCTGGGTGGCGCGCGACTTGTCTTGGCGGACCAGGTCGGTCTGGGAAAGACCGTCCAGTTGGCTATGGCGGCCATGCTGATGGCTGTCGATGATCCGGAGGCTGGACCCATCCTCGTGCTGGCGCCGAAGCCGCTGCTTCAGCAGTGGCAGGATGAATTGATGGAACTTCTTCAACTTCCCTCGGCGCGGTGGAATGGCCGTGGTTGGGTGGACGAGAACGATGTCGAGCATCCGGGGAATGGCACGAAATCCCTGGGGTTATGTCCGCGCCGGATTGGTCTGGTGTCTCAGGGGCTCGTCGTTCGGGGAACGTCGGAGGCGGTCAAACAATTGATGGGTAGGCGGTATACATGTGTGATCGTTGACGAAGCCCACCGGGCCAGACGCCGGAAGGTTCCCAAAGTCGATGGCAGTGCCGACGAGATCGACGAAAGAGGCGAGCCAAACAAGCTGATGGCTTTTCTGCGGGAAATCGGGCCCCGCACCAAGAGCATGCTGCTTGCGACGGCGACTCCCGTGCAACTTCACCCGGTCGAGTCGTGGGACCTCCTTCACGTTCTCTCGCATGGCAACGACGGCGTGCTCGGCGGATGGACGCAGACGAGCCCGTGGTTTCGACCAAGCCGCTGTCTAGATGTCGCGACGGGGTTTGAAAGAGTTCCATCAGAGGATGAGCGGGACGGCTGGGAATATGTGCGCGACCCATTGCCGTCGCGTCACGAGGACCCGGCCCTGCGACGGATCAGGGACCACCTGCATGCGGAAGACACCCGCTGGCAGTTCAAGTCCGAAACGCTCGAGAAGCTCTCGCCGGTGATCCGGCGTGTCCAGTTGCGCAACGGCTTGTTGGCCGATTACGGGTCACGGCTAAATCCATTGTTGCGCTGCATCGTCCGCAGGACGCGCGGCTACCTGGAAAGCACCATAAACCCCGCGACAGGCAGCTACTTTTTGCCGAAAGTGACCGTAAAGCTCTTTGGCGAGGAGGACGAAAGCGCGCTGGTTCTTGGCGGCTATTTGCAGGAGGCGTATCAGGAAGCGGAGCATTTTTCGGAACTGCTGCAGCAAAGGGTGCGCGGAGCGGGTTTCTTCAAGACTCTGCTGTTAAGGCGTCTGGGAAGTTCGATGGAAGCTGGTCGCCGAACGATTCACAAACTGCTCGGTGAAGAACCAGATGTGCTAGATGATGAAGACGAGGATGACGCCGAAGAAGAAGAACCACCACAGGTCGGCAGACCACCTCAGGGTGCGAGCGAGTTCAAAGACTTCACCAAAGACGAACTCAAATCACTGCGGCGGTGCCTCGGGCTTTTGCGGGAAGGAGACAACAATGATCCGAAACTAGAGGCGGTCGTGTCTTATCTGCTTGGAACGAATTCTCGAACTTCTGAGCGATGGCTCGAGCTTGGCTGTATTCTTTTCTCCCAATACTACGACACTGTGCGTTGGGCAGGTGATGAACTGGCAAAGCGTCCAGAGTTTGGTGGTCTGGACATGGGCCTCTACGCCGGGAGCAACCGTTCGGGATTCTGGCGGCAGGGAAGTTTTCAGCGCTGCGACCGCAATGACCTTAAAGCGAGGGTCCGATCCGGCGAACTGCGGCTGCTTCTCGGAACTGATGCGGCATCGGAAGGACTGAATCTCCAGCGTCTGGGCACCCTCATCAATATCGACCTTCCGTGGAATCCGACGCGTCTGGAACAGCGCAAAGGCCGCATTCAGCGAATCGGCCAGGTTCGCAGTGAA
The DNA here is from genome assembly GCA_041749135.1 of Verrucomicrobiales bacterium. Lineage (GTDB taxonomy): Bacteria > Verrucomicrobiota > Verrucomicrobiia > Verrucomicrobiales > DEV007 > DATKCT01. The sequence goes on along the minus strand of JBGTBW010000239.1, from coordinate 49,206 downwards.
GTCTGGATTGCCAATCTTCGATACCGCGATTCGGTGGAAGACCGTGTACACCAAGTTCTGGCAAGCCGGCTCGAAGCCATCCACGAGCTCTTTGGGCAGATTCCAGACACCCTGGAAGATGTCTGGGTGAAACTTGCGCTGAATGACGAAGAAGCAGCGCAGCAGTTGATAGACCGCACAGCGGCCACGCGAAATCCCTTCGACGTGAAATATAGCAAGGTGGAAGACGATGATTGGGAAACTTGCGCCACCGTCCTGAACAAGGTGAGCTTGAAGGAGATTCTGTCGAAGGGATGGGCGTAGAGCTTCGAATCTATTGTGGGGGGCGGGGGAGGGGGCGTGTTTCCGCGGTACGGTCGTGATTTGGGACGAGAAAAAAAGGGGCCGGTCATCCGGCCCCAGGCTTCCCTTACTGCTGATGAATCCAGAGGAAAGCCGCTCTTGCCGCTTCGGCGAGTGAGAGCAGGTCGTCTTTTCCGAAGCCTTTGAAGCGCGTCCACGACTTTTGGTCGAGCGATTTGTAGAGCCTGTCGAAGGTGACGTCGAAGGAGGGCTTCGCAGTTCCTCGATATTCCCAGATGGAGGCTTCGACAAGGCCGAAGGTGATTGTGTGCGTTGGTTCGTTAGTGGTCATGTTTCATTCTCCTATTTTTTAGGTTCTCCTTCACTTTGAAGGATTGGTTTACGGTTAGGCGGCTTGAAGGAGCGAGGAGTCAAGGGGCAACACGGTCGCAAGGCGAGTGGTGCGGGCAGCCCCTTTACTCCAAGCGGCAAGCCGCTAGGAAAGCAAAAATCCGGGAGAAGTGAAAGTGAACCGGGGAAGGGGAGAGGGTGCGTGACTATGTAAGAAGCAAGAGTAATGAGTTCGGTCTTGTCGAAGCCTCCATCTGGAAAGAAGGGGAACGAAAGGCTAAGAGAAGGAGCCCGGGGCTTTAAGATGCGGCGAGAAAACGTGGAAAGCGATTTAGGAGAGGGAGAGAGGAGCTCTTAGAAGAAGCGGCAAGAGGGGCTTTGCTCTGGCGAGGGGCAGGCAAGCCTGGGGCCGGTCATCCGGTCAAATAAAAGGGGGAGGGCTCGGAGCTCGGAAGCCGGGTATGGCAAGGAAACCGGCTTCCCGAGAAGGGAAGCCGCGGCGATGGAGCAGGCAGCGGACTTGACGGCCTCCGGGCGGCTGCTAGCAGGCCGGAGAATCGTTTCACTAGGGAGAAACCTCTGGGTGAGGAGGAGTGCTGAGGAGTGGGAACCAGAGAGAAGCGATTGTTATGCAGGGGTCCGGCGAGCCGGGTGGAGGCTCGAAGCAAGGCCAAGGGCCGTGATCGGCAAGAGCGGAGGAACTTTCACCAGCAGCGCGGCAAGCCGGTAGTGGAAGATCTCAAGAATGAGATGAGGCCGGATGCTGTTTCTGCTGCGAGACGCGGCCGTGTAGGAAGGCTGATTAAGAATCGGCCAGGAAAGCGGCATTGAAGGAAGGGAAATCCCCTAATTCCGCTTTCCCCATGCGGACTCAGAAAAAAATGAAGAAAATTGGCGCTCGGAGAGATTTTAGCGAAGCGAAATGTGTAACAGATTGCATGAATAACAATTCATGTAAGAGATTCGTGGCTGCTGCACTGCTTGTGTTAGCAGTCGTAACAGTGGTGGCGACACCTAAGGATCAAACACCGTTCAAAGTCATGCTCGAAGCCGCGCTGGTAGTTCTGCCGCTGGTGATAGATGAGCGAGGGAACGGACCTAGGAGGCGCCCGCCGTGATAGGCTGGCGAGGATTGCCGTGTATGATGTCGACATCCCCGTTGGCGGCCTCCACGGAGACCGGTCGGGGATAGACGCTCTGAAAACCGAAAACGAGCTGGGACTGCTTAGTGTGGAAACGGACCAGCGGTTTCCTCCAAGTAGCGCTGAAACTCGGGGCTTTGCCGGGAGAGGTATGAGGAGGTGACGGCGCGCGGCAGGGGAAGAGAGAGAAACTCACGGACATCGCGGTCAGCGCCGTCCCAGGAAGGTAAAACCTGAAGGTCAACCGCTTGGCGGACAGCGGCAAGGTGAAGAAGAACAAGGAGAACAAAGCGCTCTTCCGCGGGAGTAGGAGGTGAGGCTTCGACGTTACGGCAAGCGTCAAGGAGAGAGGAAAGTCGCGGCTGCTTGAGCATTTGGCTCCAGATCTCCCGGTGAGCCGCGGTTACGGCAAGATGCACTTCGGCGCGCCGCGCGCGGCTCTCAAGGCCAAGGGAGCGGGCGGCAAGAAGGAAGCCGCCCGCTATGCCAAGCGTTTGGGCAAGCGAAAACCAGTTTTCTTGAGTCCAGGAAAGCCACTCCACGGCGCTAAGTGTAGCGCGGGCGGGTAGCCTCTGGGAAGAGGGCTAGATGGAAGCTGGGATGTGGGGCTTTGCCTGGACAAGAAGAGCTCTCGGAATCCGGATTACGCGCTCGTCTGGCCCGCAGCCGGCAGAGGGCGGCAGATGGGGCAGGGCGTCAGCGGTGATGTCGATGCCGATTACCGCGAAGTCGCCGCAGTCGAGTTCAAAGAGGTCCGGGCAGCCGTTTGCGGCAACGCTTTTGCGGCCGCCTTCGTGAGGGTCAGGTCCTAGTCGGCGAAGAATCATGGAAGGGAAGGGGAGTGAGGTGGGGTGGGAGGGGATTTGCGCCCTACGTGGCCATATAAGGCCATGCCGCGGGCGCAGTCAACTCCCTATTCTTTGGAAAATGACGGAGAAGGAGGTGGTGAGGGCTGTTGTGGCGAAACTTCGCGCGGAAAGGGAGAGTCAGGGGATTTCCCAGGCGGAGCTTTCGCGGAAAACGGGGCTTAGCCGCTCTGGAATCCGGCACATGGAGGCAGGGGAGGTGAGCCCGACCCTTGAGTTCCTGCTTCGGGTGGCAAGGGTTCTTGAAGTGAAGTTATCGAAGCTTCTTGGCGGGGCGTGAAGAAGGGGATTGCGGGGGGGAGTTCGAGGTATAGTGCAGAGGACGAGTCTTCTGGGATTGACCGGGGTTGGGAGGCTGTGCAGTCTTTTCGGCCAAGCGAGTTCATGAGGGGATTTCACTTAGTGATGGACGGGGCAAAGACGCGCAGGTTTGCGGGGTGGGGAGTGGGCGTGGCTAAAGGGGGAAGTGTGCGCTGGGAATCGGGCCACGGGGCGTGGGGGCTGTCAGTCGTGGTGTTTTTTGGAGCGGCCCTTTGCGGGGCGTCGTGTTCGAAGAAGGCTGAGTTAAGCGAGACGGAAAGCGGGCGGCCAGCTTGCGAGGTTTTTCTTGTCGACCCCTCGGCTGCAAAGCGAGGGACTCCGCCAGAGTCTCTTGAGCGCTTTAGCGAACTGTCGGTGGCGCGAGAATTTGCAGCCGGTTTCCAGCTAAATAGCCTCACTCGGGGTACCGTCTACGCGGTGCGGGTGACCTTTAGGGACCCAGACGGAAGAGCGATTGAGGAGCAGCCAGAGCCCGTGACGGTCAGCGGGACGGGAGAAGGGGACCTGTTCTTTGTCCCTTTCGGGGTGGATCCGGCCGAGAGAAAGGCTGGAACCTGGAGTGCTGAGGTGGCAATCGATGGTGCGGGTAGAACCAGCGGGGAGTTTGTTCTTATTGCGCCAAACGCGCAGGAGAGGGTAAGCCTTGCCCAGCACGAGGAAGCAAGGGAGCAGATCTTTAACGCGTTTGCGAGCTATTGGGTGGGAGTTTCCGAGTCGCCTGTGACCTTCATGGCGGGAGTGAGCGCTGATGAAGCCGGAGTGAGGCGGCCATCTGTTGAATCAAACTTTGGGGCAAGCTTTAGTTCGAAGGATGAGAAGCCCCCGGCCCAGGCGGGTTCGCGGTTTTTTCAGATAGGGGGCGTGGGGCATGACTTCGTGCAGGATCACGTCTCCGAGGCTGACACGCTAAACGGCATAAGCTACCGGGGAAGGGCAGCGTTTAAGTTTAGCGTGTATCGCCACTACGAGCCAGAAAGCGGCTGGTCGAGGTGGCAAGACATTGAGCGTGCGGGAAGCGACCTAAGCGCGGCCGCGGCTGGGCTGGGGGGCTTCCTCTTTGGGGCTTCGGCTATTTTTGAGACCAAGCGCATTCTCTTTTACGAAGAGCCGCTTGCGCCCGCGCTTCGCTACGAGGTCTTCTGCCAGGACGGCACGTGGTTTGTGGTTTCAGATGAAAGGGAGCTTTTCGTAAACGGCGTAAAGCGCGGAACTCAAGATCCGCAGATTCTTGAGATAAAAGAGCCGAAGATGCTCGCAGGGCTTGGGCTTTTTCAGCCAAGCCTTGAGGTGGCGCGCTTTCTCGTGGAGGAGGGGGCCTCACCGCGGGAGAGCGCAAGGCGGCTTAGTGAATCGGTGAAGCTTTCTGAGGAAGAGACCAAGTATCAGGTGTCCCGGACGAAGAATCTGCTGCGTGGCAGGCGCCTTGAGTAGGGGAGCCAAAGAACCTTGCGCTATGAAGAACTCATCTGGAACCTCAAGCAGTCACGCGGCGGCCTCGGGCGTGCTTGGAGTGCTGATGGCCTTAGCCCTTGGCGGCTGCGGGAGAAAGGAGAAGGCTTTCTCCTTAGGCGAAGGTGTAGAGGTTGCCGCGTCGAAGGAAGCTTCCGTGTTAGGAGAGGTTTCTGAAAAAGCTCCGGCTGGGTCTCAAGCTGAAAGAGAAAGCAGCGCGCTTCTCGAAGAGGCGATAGCGGTGTTTGCAAGCGGTGCGCCCTCTCAGAGGGAGCGCGAGCGGGCGCGCGCGCTCTTGGCGGAGGTAATCAGGGCGGAGGATAACCCGGTTGCTGATTTCTATTTTGCCGAGTGTCTGCGTCCAGAAGCGGATTCGGATCCGAATATCGCGGTTGAAATGTATGAGCGCTACCACAAGGCCGCTGTGGGAAAGGTTCCTGAAGCGGCGTTTCGAGTAGGGGTTTGCCTTGAAGCGGGGCAGGGCGCGCCACGGGACCTGGTTCAGGCAATGAACTGGCACCGGCTTGCGGCAGAAGAAGGCGTGGTGCCAGCCCAGCTTGCCCTTGCTCACGCTTACCACAAGGGGTTGGGGGTTCCGCAAAGCGACCTTGCAGCCTTTACGTGGCTTTTTCTAGGTGGCGGCCTTAGCGACCCATCGGTGTTGGAGCTGCGTGAAGAGATTGTTGCAGGCCTTAAACCGGAGCAGATGCGGGCCGCAATCGACACGGCTTCGGCCTTCGTGAATTACCAAGTAGTTTTCAAGTACGAATGAAGGGGCGGTTTCTTTTAAGGCTTGTTCAGTGCGTGGCGCTTGTTTTGGCAAGCGCTCAGCCCTTGATTTGCGAGGCTCAGAACCCTTTTGGGTTCAAGCGCCCGCCTCAGGCGGGGCGCAAACAGGAGGGACTCGATAAAATTGAGAAGAGGGCAAACGAGTACGTAGCAAGGGGCACCATCATGGGAGACCCTAGCGCTTACACTCAGTGGCGCATGTATTACGACGCGGCAAGCAGGTGGGCTCATGGATCGACTGAGTTCGTCCCGCACGCAGTCTATGGCCTTGAGAACTTGGTGCGCGTCTTGGTGCTCTTCGCAAAAGGAGGCGATAAGGACGTGGCGGAGGCGGCTGGGCTCCTTCGACACGCGTTGCAAGACAAGGACGTAAATACCAGCCGAAGGCCTGAGGTGATGCGAAGGGGTGGAAGGGAGATAGCGGTGCTGCACGCCATGGTTCTTGATTGGGTATCAGGGGAGGGGGGAGGGGGGCGTTTTGATACCGCTGTTCGCAACCGTTTGGAGGAAATGACGGCTTACGCAGCGGAAGCGGGTGTGCTCTCAGAGGAAAACAGGAGGCGGGCCGGTATGCTTTTGGCCCGAAGCGACTTCGAGGAGACGTTTGCGGCGGGCAACTTCGAAGTGGCTGAGGCAAAGCTTGCTGAGATGTCATCCCTTGAGGGGGAATCAGGGGCGGGAGAGGGGGGATTTACGCGCGAGGGCGCAGGGAGGCTAAGCGCGGTGATGCTTAGTCAGTTAAGAACTGAAGCCATGGAGTCCTCTGGGAAGGGACGGGAGCATTTTGATAGTTTGAGGGCGTTTTCTAAGAAATACGGGGTTCCTGGGCCCTTGGAGCGGGTAAACGTAAGCCTTGCGATAGCTGAGTATGAACTCTCTCGCGAAGGCTCCCCCGAGCTTTACCTTAAGGCGGCGCAGGAAGACTTCGGTGAGGTGTTTCAAGATGTGGAGGGCGGCAAGGCTTGGGAGGTGGTGGCAGAGGGTGCGGAGAATCGTCGAAGCGGTTCTGCTCTTGCCTTTTACCTGCGGGTAAAACGTGCAGAAGAGCTTCTCTCAGAGGGTGGCTTGTCTCCCGAAGAGGAGGCGGCGATCCGAGTGGGTCTTGGGGAAGCAGCGCATACCCGTGCCAAGGCGGCTTTAGCGGGCGACATGGAGTCTGGGTTTACGGCAAGGCCTGACTACGCCTTGGCTTACAATGTGGTGGCTCGGGAGGCAAAGGCGGTTCAAGGGCTTCTTGGAAAGCTTGATGGGGCGGCCGCAGAATCGACTGGGGCCTTGAAGTTTCTGCTAAGCGTTGCAGAAGCTTGCCCGATGCGGGATAGGGGCGCTCTTTACCAGGGGCTGACGGAGTTTGTGGAAAGGGAAAGGGTGCCGGGAGAAGCCGCACTTTGGATAAAATGTGCAGAGGGGCGCTACCTGTTTCAGACGGACCCTTCGCAAGTGGAGAGGGCCTTTGAGCTGCTTGAGCCCCTTTCAAAGGAGGTGCTCTCGGAAAAGGTGAGCTGCCCTGACCCGAAAGTGCTTCTTGCCGAGGCTGGAACGTGCGCCCTTCGTCTTGGGAGGTGGCAGGAAGCTGAAGCGTTCCTTGAAGGAGCAAGGAGCGCGGCTGAGAATGGCAGGGGTCATGTCTTGTGGGAGATTTCCCTCATGCACGCCTTGGCGCAGGCGCGCCAGGGGAAGGGGGAGGGGCAAATCGAGTCGCTAAAGGAAGCCGGTAGCGCGCTTGAGGGAGATGAGGGTCAGCGGCACAACGTCTTGCGGCGCCTGGCGTCGGTGTATCAGGGCCTTGGCAAGGAGGCGGAATTTGTGGGGATTCTTGAGGCAGCGGATTCCCTTGCGGCAAACGGGTCCTCTAGCGCTGCGGGAGGTGAAAGGTTCTGGCATGGGGCGAAGCTCAAGCCGGGAGCGCAAAGTGGCCCTTTGCCGCTTTCTGTTCCAACGGCCCAGTTCAAAGGGGGGCAGGGGAGCCCGGCCCTTGTTGAGCCGGGCGCAACCACAGTCAAGGGACCCGTTAACGAAGGACTTGATCTTAGCCTGAGGTATGTTGAGGGTGTAGCGGAAGGGAGGTCGCGATGAGAAGCGCTCATGCAGAGAAGCAAGAAGGGTTTGGTGTAAAGGCCTTAAATCTTTGCGAAGGCCTGGGGAGTGGGCTGGGGGGAGGTAGTTGGACGCTTGCGGGTTGCAGCAGGGGCAGAGGGTTGCGCTCAGGTTTGTGCGGAGTGTGGCCACGTCGTGCCCCGTGTTTTTTGAAACCTTGAAAACTGTAAAGCCATGACTAAACCTGCTGCCAAACGGTTGAATGCAGAGCAACTCGACGGGAGAGCCTGCGTCGTCTGCGGCGAAACTTTCCGGCCGATGATTCCGCTGGGCGTTGAGACTTCCACGTCTTCGGATGTCTTCCGCTGCGAGCGCGAAGAGTGCGCGGTTTCGCCGGAGACGGCGCAGCAGTGGATCAAGAAGAGCAAGGGGAACAGTTAGTTACACCGCCCGGGAAGCAGTCCATGAAACGCCTTGCCCCCGCCGCCCGCGCTCACCCCTACGGCTCCCGCTTGCGGGCGCGCTCATACTTCCCCTCTCGATCAGCGGGCAGACACACCGCCGCTTCCAGTGGATATCACCGCTTTTCCGGGGATATCCAGGTCTGTATAATTACTGGTTCGCCACTGTGCAATCTCCCGTGATCCGCCTTGCCATCGCAATCCTAGTTGCCGTCGCTGCCCTTTCGGTAGCTTGCTCCCGTAAGGACGCCTCCCTCAACGGGAAGTTTCTTCTCGCAGCTCGCCCGATAAACCTCAACGCATACGACGCGATAGAATTCCTCCCAGACGGGAATTGCGTCGTGACGTCTGGGAATGACAGCCTCGCGGGATCGGTCCGACAGTATGACGACGGTCGCCTTATGATAGAGGTTAGGGGCCTTGGGAACATGGCTGCGATCTACAAGGCGCAAATCTCAAAACGCACGATTTGCCTCAAACAAGACGGGATGATCGATCTCTACTACGTTCGGATGCCCGACCCACCGCACCCGGAAGTTAACCAGCTGATCGGGATGTATTTTGTACACAGTGATCGCGAGGACTGGTCATCCGATGTGGCATATGAACTCATGGCAAACCAGCGATATCGAAGCAATATGCGATTCAACTCCACCAAGACCAAAGAGTACCGCGAGATTCCGGGGGCCGGGAAATGGTATTACAGCAACGGCGTAATTATTTATCACCCCGATCCATCCGAAAAATCACTCGGATACACTTATCAGCGGGAGATCGTAGTCAAACGAGATAAGAAAGGGTTGTGGGCATTGGACCCAGTTACCGACTCAATAATTTGTGCCTCCGTTTCTACAACTTTGGATTTACCTTCGCCCCCTGCAAACTTTCGTCGCCAACCCTAAGAATGGGCCGAACAATCGCGTTGCAGAGAACCGCTCCGGGGCTGCTACGCGTGTCACGTCGGCTGCTTCCGCCGCCGCCTTGCCGCCCCCATGCAGCCGGCGCGCCACGCTCCGCAGCCCCTCCGCGGTCTCTGAGCTTTCTGTCGTTAGCGGGACTGAACGATGGGCGACGATAAGCCTGACTACGATCCCATGAAGGCTCCAGATGCAGCGTGGTGGTTGTCTCTGGACGAAGACGAACGCAACGCCCTTATCCTGGACTACCACCGCCGAGTTCGGATCAAACTGCCCAACGCCAAAGTACACGCCGTATTTCACGCCATCGTGGAAACGCAGGTCGCGATGGGTGACGAGCTCCCAGTCGCACGAACGCTCGCGCGGCTCCAGGCGGAAGGTCTCGACCGCCACGACGCTGTTCACGCAATCGGTTCCATCTTGGCCGAGGGTGTATTCGGCATCATGAAGGACCAAAAGGAGAGTTCTGATCCGAATCAGGCCTACTGGGCGGCCCTGGAGAAGCTCAGTGCGAAGTCATGGCGACACGCCCGCTAAAAACACGCTGCAGCGGACGGCGGGCGGCACGCCCCTGGGGGCGGCTCCCAAAATCCGCTCTTGTCTCTCGGGGACGGCCCCCCCCGCAGCACCTCACCTCCCTGGCCGGTTGTTGGCGCGGGGCAAAGAAAAAAGGCCCCCTGGCGGGGGCCGTGAGCCCTGAAGGCTCAGTATTCTTCCGGCAGAAGAATGGTGGTCGCGGAGCGGTCACCCTCCGTGATTATCCAGAACTTGGTGCCGTTTCTATCCCAGTAGATTGAGAAGAGCCGAAAGCCCTTCTTGAGGGCAAGGTCATTCTCCTCGCGGTCTTCCTCGCAGCACCCACCCCAATCGCAGGTGAGGTGCCGGCCTAGGCACTTACGGACATCGTCCTGGTTCAGCGTTTGAAGCGCACCGGGCGTGGACACGATTTGTCCTGGCTCAAATGCTGCTAAGTATATTTTGGTCATGGTTTTTCTCCGTGTTTTAAGGAGGGTTCATTCCCTCTGTTAAGCACGGGCGTGAGAGGGGGTGAATCCGCCGCACGGAGAAAGGCCGCGGGCCGAAGAAGGTCCTGGCTGTGAAGCGCGAAACGCCGCCGACGTGGTAAGGTTTCTGCCGGCACAAAGACGGCCGCGATTTATGGCCAGGCCAGGCCCAAGGCAGTCCGTGAACCAAGCCATCCTTAGCGGCATTTGCGACCGGACAAAGAGCGGACATGAAGGTGGGAAGAAAACGGGGAAACAGGGTCTGGGTGCCGCCAAACCGCATGCTGCAAGGTGGGGGGGCGCGAGGCTCTTAGCGGGGAGAATGGGCATCGCGCGGCTTCCGGCCTCGGTCTATCCAGAAACACGGCGAAGTTCTGGATAGTCACCGATGGCTTGAGAGGAGCGGCCACGCTCTTTGCCGGAAGAATACTGAGCCTTCAGGGCTCACGGCACGCGCTGGGGGCATGAACTTGAAGCGCGCCGATTCTTTGCCAAAACAGCAGGGCGAGGTGACCAAAAAAAAGAGGCCCGCGCCCCCCCCCTTGGGGAGCACGGACCTGGTGAGGGCGCCTACTTGGCAGCCGCTCCGAAGACCCATACGTAGGCCTTCTGCGCCAAAATGGCGAGCTTTGGCAGGTCGTTTCGACCGAAGCTGTCCGAGGACTTCCACTGGTCGCCATCCTTGTAGAGGCGGCTGAAAGTCACGTTGTGACGCGCGATTTCGCCTACCTTATCACGCCAGATTGTGGCCTTGACTGTGCCAAGGCGAATCTCGTGGACGGGTTTGTTGTTTTTCTTCTTCATTTCGTTCTCCTTTCTTTTAAGGTTTCTCCCGTAAGGGATTGGTGCTGAACAGACAGGCCGGTTCGGCCCGGCCGTTGTCAACGAGCCACACGGGAGCAAGGGGACCGAAGCGAATGGAGCGGGCCAGCGACATTGACAAAGGCGGGAAGGCCTGTAGAAAGCCCAGATCCTAGAATCTGGAGGGAGAAGCTTCATGGGGAGAACGGGGGAAGAGAATGACAACCCGGCCGGGGCCGCATTCAAAGGCAGCTCCAGGCCACAATCTGGCGTGATGAGGCAGGCGAGGATGGGCAATAGGCTCTAGCCTCTACAAGGATGGCGACCAGTGAAAGTCAGACGGTAGCGAGACAGGTTTTCAGCTCGGCTTTTGGTTTTAGAAGGCCAGTGGGTATGAGGGGCTGGGGAGAGGTGGGAGCCCGCAACAGGTGTAGGGATCCGCAAGGGGGGGGGCGCGGGCCTCTTTGATTGGGAACCTCGCGCAAGTAAGTGAGTCCTAAGGTTCCCGGCCAGGGAGGCGAGGTGCAGCGGTGGGCGGCCCCGGGAGGCAAGAGCGGATATGGGAGCCGCCCCGCCGCGGGCGACAACTACCGCACGACGGATCAAGAAGAGGAAGGGGAGAAGTTAATATGAGGCGAAGAAACTCGCACTCTTCTCCGGTGAAACCCCCCTCCGGTCGTAGAGCTTGGTGGTGGAGGGGTTAGGGTGGCGCAGTTCGGTTTAGAGGGTCTCAGTTATTCGATATTGCCAACCTATAGGCCAAGTTAGTCGCATCTGGATTTCTAGCCCAGCGGAAATAATGATGGATACCATCGGGTTTCGTTCCCGTTACTATAGGCCACTGGCCCCAGTCGTTGTACCAGTTTTGAAAATCGAAGGAGTATTGAAGCTCATAGGATGTGTTTTCGTAAGGAATGTAAAGCAATTCTAGTTCTCCAGGGGATGCTCCGCTATAATCGGGTAGTGAATTGAGTTTCATAGCAACCTGTAGTTGTGGAGGATTATCGAAGTCCACTAGTTCAACGCGGCTACTAACCGCCAAGGCTCCAGAGAAGTTGTCATAGGCAAGCCACTGCTGCTGTTCAGGACTATATAAGACTTCATCAAATGTAGCTTCGAATTCCTGAGGAAACAGCGTCCATTTTACGCCATCCGTGGATACACCCATAAACGCCCGTTCATCGGAAGAACCACTGGCAAAAAACAATCCATCAGCGAAGGAAACAGATGTTATAGAACGCGCGGTGCCGAAAGTGGATTCATGCCACATGCCCTGCGTATCTGTATAATGGTATGCGTTGCCTATCCCGAACAAATACCAGTCGACCATTAAACAAATATCCTGTGCACAAACGGTCCCGATATTGTCAGCCCGCGGGACCGTTTCTCGCTTCCAAAATGCTCCATCTGTCGAAAAAAGCCACTCGCCCCGGGGTCCCGTTATTATGTAATTCTTGTTGTTAGCATATAGAAATGCGCCGAACGATCCTGATGAAGATATAGGGCGTTGCCATGTTTGCATATTGTCATGAGAGTAGCGCCAGCCATCTTCAGTGTTTATTACAACAGAGCCGCCGACAGACGCAGCGAAGGCATCGAGAAGAAGGAATGATGAGCCCGGTGGTTGGCGAAGCACCATCTTCCACGCATCGGCGTTGTCGTCTAGGTAAAAATATACCTCCTCTTGTTCAAGAGTCCAAGGCTCTTGCCGCAAAAGCCACTCGCGTCGAACTCGTGCGATAATTCCGTCGGGCAATGGATTGAGGTGAGTAATGAAGCCGCCTACATCGGCACCTTGCGGAACACCTTCTCTTACTGAAGGCAAAGACTGAAATTCTTCCCATTGTTTTGCATCCCGGGAGCGCAGGACCCGATTGATGGTATACGCGGGTTTTTGGACGATCCAATAGAATCCGTTATGATAAAAGGCGTCGCGGAAGGGGCTAACGGGAGTGATGAGTTCCCATTTTGTAGGGACGAGTTCGGCAGAAAACGTGCTGTGGCTAACGAGAAAAGGCATCAACATCGCTAACACTCTTGGGGCTCCGAAGTAGAGATTCATGGGTCGGAATTAATGGTGGGAGCGGATCAAGTGCATCTTGAGCCGCTGTGCTGTAGCTCAATGGTTTCGGGGGCTTTATACAAGAGAAAACGTGTAGGCAGTCCTTAAGAAGTAGGCTGACGGATGGAGGGAGAGGGGTTCTCGAGCTAGTAGTTGGCAAAAAAGCTTGCACTTTTTTCGGGTGAATACCCCCGCCGGTCGTAGAGTTTGGTAGTGGAGGGGTCTGCGTGGCCGGCAGCGCGCTGCACGTCTTCAAGGGGCGAGCCATTGTCGAGCGCCGTCGTAATAAAGGTCGCCCGCATCGAGTGGGCGGAATAGCGCGTTCCGCCCTTACCGGTGCCCGTTTGCTTGACGTAGCGCTTGACGATCCGGTCTATGGTGTCGGGGTCAAGATGCCGGCTGGGTTCCTTGGCGTGACGGTTGTGGCGGGTCGGCAGGAAAAGGGGAGCGTCCGGGTCGAGGCCGTGGCCTGAAGCATCCAGGTAATCCTGAATGCGCTGGGCGCAGTTCTGGTGGATGGCAAGCGAGCCCTTCTTTCCGCCTTTTCTCAGAATGCGAAGCGAGGCGTAGCCGCGGTCCGTGTAGAAATCCTCAACGGATAGATGCGCAATCTCAGAGCGCCTTAGGCCCGCCTGGAAACCCACTGAGAGAAGCGCGCGGTCGCGCAGGCCTACGAGGGTTTCTGGGTCTGGAGCATCGAGAAGTTTTCGCGCTTCCTCGCGCGAGAAGGCGGGGGTTGAGCCTTCTGCGCGATTTACAGACGGCCGGGAAATGTCCGTCGCCGGGTTCTTCTCCATGTAGCCGTGGCGGATGAGGTGGCGGAAAAGGCTTGAGAGCGCGGCGAGGCGGCGCCTTACGGTCGAATTCTCAAGCCCCTCGGTTTCTCGCATGTGGCGCTCCCAGAAAATGACCTCGCGGTGCGTGCAGGAGCGAAGCTCCAGCGTGGAGCGGATGCCAAGAGTTTCCATGAAGGCCCGCACGTCGGTTCTGTAAGCGCGCCGGGTGCGCTCGGACTTCTGGGAGGCAAGCCAGACGGCTTCCTCGGGGATGTGGGAGAGAGGTCCGGGAAGTGGCCTCGCAGAATCGTCTGTGGGCGAAGATAGCGGAGCGCTTGGAGTGGAGACAGCGGGCAGGTGCCGCTCGGGGTCCTGGGAAACGGGATTGCGGCGAGGGTTTTGGGGCTGGTCCATGGCCCCGGAGACTACGAAATTCCGGGGATTCTGTCTACACGATAAACCCGATTATCGCGTAGAAGGGGTTGCGTTAGAGGGGGTGGATCTAAGGGGTATGATGAGGGGTTATTCTGGAAGAGTTTTTCGGAGCGGTAGATTGATCGGTACTATCTTATCGTCATCGATGGTGGACGAAATCTGCTCTACTGGGATATCTATCGCGTTCGCGATCACCGTCGGCGGCAGATTGAGGTCCCTTAGCCTCCGTGAAATATCGATTCTGGGGTGATTCCGTATGAGTTCCCACGCTTTGCGCCCGAGTGTCGGTCTTTCGGTTTGAATCTCGTCGTCCAACGGTTCTCGAGTCCGCCAACCTCGCGAGGATATCTGAACCCAAAGGCTGCGCTCTTGGTCGTAGTCGAGGATTCCCAAGTGAGCGCATCTTGTTATCATGCCCTGCACGGAAACCAGCCAGCGCCGCTTGTGCGTGACGAAGGCGTTTAGGGTGAGCCCGTAAAGTTCGCGGCTAAAGGTCTCCTCGGGCAATAGAAATGCGGAGGCGAAAAGATTCGCCTCTCGCTCGACTCGATCCAGGGTCTCTTTGTGTGCAAGCTCATCCTGGGTCAAATGCTGATGGAGAATGAGGTGGCCGAGTTCGTGTGCCGCATCAAAACGCGAGCGAACAGCTGACGCCTTTCCTGAGTTTAGGAATAGAAGCGGCCGTCCGTTAATGACCCGCGAGAAGGCGTCTAGTTTGCGGTTCGCAATGTGCTGACGGACGGCGAATATCCCTTTCTGCTCGAGCAGGCGGAGAACGTTGGGAATTGGTCCGAGCGCAAGACCCCAGTGGTGCCTCACGTCGTAGGCTGCTTTTTCGACCTCATGCTCCTCAAGGCTTTCATCCGGCAGCTGAAGCTCGGGGAGATCGGGCTTGGGGAGTTCAACAAACTGGTCGATCCAAGCTGACACCTCATAGTCCCAGCATGCCAACTGTTTGCGTCGTTCCTGTTCGCGACGAGTGCGAGCCGAGGTTAGGGAGCGGAAGAAGACCGAGCCCTGCGCGAGCACAGGAAAAGGTCTTTCCCTGAGGAAGTATTCCACCGGCATCTGCAGATTGGCGGCCAGCCGAGAGATGGTCTCGGGCGTCGGCGTTCGCCCGCCTGACTCGTAGGCCGAGACGGAGGCTGGTGAAAGGCCGCACTCAAAAGCGAGGGCGCGCATAGTTTTCGCGGTGGCAACCCGCGCTTCCGTGAGCCTGGCTGGAATAAACTCTGCGGGCGGGCTAGGTCTCAAGAAGCTCCCTCCGATTCATGTTCCGTGAACTCGCGCCGTAGGCGGACTTGGGCCTCTCCTACCCCTTCCACGGGAGCTGGTTCAATTGGTTCGGACCCGGCGAAGGCTCCGGGTTCAAGACCCTCTCCGAGAAGGTTCTTCGAATAGGCCAGGGCAATCTGCCTGTCGCGTTCGTCGACGCCTAAGATGGCGAACTGCGCGAAATCCAGGCTCTGCGAGCCGTGGAGTAGCACGAGGTGAGCGGCCTGATTCGGGACAGTGGTGGATGGAGGGTCAAGCTCTAGGCGGAGTTGATTGCTGTAGGCGCGGTTGATGCGGTACTCCGAACGGCGCGGAATGTCGTAGAGCCTGTGGACGTGGGAGAAGGTCACCGTCACTAATCCGAATGAATACTGTAAATAGTATCCTGACTCGTTGCCGTCGAACGGTATCCAGCTCACGTCGCCTGGGAGCAGCGCATCTTTGTGAGCCTTGGCGACGTGATGCTCGACCAACACATAGCGATTGAAGCCTCGCGCCAGACCGACGTGTGGGCCGCTGCTCAAGATCGGATGGTCAGCGATTATTTGCTCGGTTCCATGGTATGCCCTCTGCACTGCTTGGATGAGCGGCCAGCTGACCTGAGGCGGAACTGAATTAACGATTTCGGATGGATCGAGTGGTTGCATGGTAGTTGTCAACCAGATGGTGCGATTCAGCAATAATGTCAACTTGTTTTTGTTCGCCCGGGCGTCAAAGCGCCAGATTTGGTTCGGTCCATGCTCGAGGAGGGTCCGCAGGCGGGGGCCGTAAACCCTGAAGGGCAGCGCTGCAGAAGGCGCGCTCCCTCCCTACAACAGGGAATCGAGATGGGTGGCAGCGGGATCGAAGAGGGCAGAGCCGTCAGGATTCTGTTGTTCGCATCCTTGCGGGCAGCGTGGTCAGTTCGGCATGACCACGAAAAACTTGGTGTCTCCGCAGGTGACCTCTTCGGTGCACCAGACCGGGGAATCGAGGAAGCGGTCTTCATCGAAGATGAGGCCGTCGCAGAGGCTTTTTTCCCACACGGCGTATTCCTCGGGGTAGCAGAGCTCGAAGAGCTCGTAAGCCGCCTGGCGCCTTAGGTCGATGAATGAGTGGCCGCTGAAAACATGGGCGTCGAGGTCATGCACGTCGTCGGCTTGGAGGGACCGGAGGGAGTGGCCGTGCAGGTGGCAAAGGACGTGCAGGCGGACGAAAGTCTCCTGGGTCTCGTCTCCGAGTTCTTCGAGGAGGCCGTCAAGAGCTGTGATTTCAAATGGCGTGACCGAATCGGCCGCTTGAAAGATGAGCGCGACTCCGGGGTGGTCTCCGGCGGGCCAGAACTCAGACTCCCCTTGGGCGTCGTGGTCCCAATCGATCACCTCCTGGGCGGAGAGAATTAGTTCGATGGCGCGCTGGTCCCTGTGATTGAAGCCCTCGAAGCTTCCGAGTTCGTGGGTGAGGGTTGGTCGTTGCTGTGTAGCTGTCATGGTTGCCTCCTGCATGTTCCAAAGTTTCTCCCGAAGGATTGGCTGAGGATTGGCGGGCGGGGGCGGGCGGCGCGGTCAATGAAGTGACACGGTGGCGGTGCGGGAACGGAGTTGAGGGTGCCGTCCGGCTCTGCCATTTGCTGTCCCAAGCCTCGGGGAAACTTTGGAACATGCAGGCGGGGTGGTGACGACGGGTGAGGAGGGAACGGGCTTCCGCGCTGTCAAAACGGGAGCAAAAGGGGCTCCTTGACAGGATTTAACGGAATCCAGAGTGCGGTATTCGAGATCCCGCAAGCTGTGAGAGGCGGGAGGAAACGCTCTTGTGAGGCCTTCGATTGTGGCTTGCCGATCCGCCCTGCCGCAGTGTGGTGGCGCCATGAGGGCGAACAGAATTCAGTAATCAGAAGGCAGAAGGACGGTGGTCAGAGTTCGGTCGGCCTCGGTGATGATCCAGAACTTGGTGCCGGTCTTCGAGCGGTAGGCGGAAAGAATGCGGAGGCCAAGTGTGAGCGCCTGGTCGTTTGCCGCCGCGTCCTCGGGCGTAAGCTCTCCCCAGTCGCCTCGCTCGTGGCGTTTGAGGGCTGCAAGAATCTCATTCGGCGGGATTTCCGCGATTGCTGCCCGGGTGGCTAGGACTCGGCCGAGCGAAAAGCGCGCCGCACCGCGGTCCGGTCCGCTTGCGAAGTCAACCATGTGTCCTCCTTCTCGGGGAAAATTGTCTTCCGGAAGGAGTTATGGAGCGGCGCGGCGCGCTGTAGCAGGAAAAACGGGGGCGGGCCCGAGAAGCGGGGCGGAGGATGCGCAAAAGCAGGGTGGAGTTTTCGAGAAGGCTCCTGAAGGGCGGTTTCCGGTCTTGGCGGAAGGTGCGAAGCGGATGGAAAGATCGCCTTGAGCTGTGCTCGTTGTGCCTTCTCCTGAAGAAGCCTGTCCCAATCCAGAACGGCACGTACAGAGACACGCCAACTCCACGTTCTTCCTGTTCGTTATGGCAACCTCTCTCCCACTCCCGTTTCCATCGCAAAAGCTAACGCTGTCCCCGTCGAATGTTTCGGAGAACCGTTCATTCATATTTCCTACGAGCTTCAGTCCCGTTGCTTTGCCGGCAAACTGGGGTCCAGACCAGTCATCGCAAGCCGCTCTACGCATGTCATGTAGTTCTGGTGTAAACGTTACACCAAGCACGCGATGTGGCTGAGCAGAGCTTTGGCTTGTACGCACCGACCTTTTGCATCGTAGAAGCAGTTCTCGTCGCCAAAACCTCTCTGCGGGTCTGTTGCATCATGTGAATCGCATTCTGCACCCATTCGCCCATTCGCCTCAATTGCGGTCAAACGTCAAATCCTACTATTACTTCCTCATCTGCCACTGCACACCAACCGTCTATCTGTTCTCTATCACTCTCGCATCGCAGCGGCCTTCGCCGCTTTCCATACACCGGTGGCTCAAGTATTTTCCTCCACCGACCATCTATCGCCGCTTGTTCCGATCTGCCCGTTGTACCACAAGGGATCATCGACCGCGGAATCTTCAACCCCTCCATCGCTTTTCGCTCTTCTGACGTCACCCCCGGCACGGCACTCCATCTGATTCTCCACGAACCGCTCTGCGCACTCTTGTCAGGCTCACACATAAACACAGCACATTTCTTACCTCCCAGATCATGCACCAATCTTCGCGCCATTAGACGGCCGGGCACTCGAAAATGCTCTGCAAGCTTCGGGATGCTCGCCAATTCAATAATACCTTCTTTACCACTGCCATCGAACATCCTCAGGTATTTTATAATCAATCTCCTCGGCACCAAAATCGTCACCGCTAGCTTATTCACTAATTCCTCTAAATCCGGATCTACGCCAAACCGCTTTTGATATGGGCTTAATGGTACTCCCGGAATCTCCGGATTAAAAAAGTACGTATGTGCCAACTCGTGGGCCACCGCAAAACGCCGATCCGTCATCCTGCTCTCTTGATTTAAAAAGCTCGCATAGTAAATTTCATACCCGCCCTCGCTTGCACGGATTTCCGCCAATCCACAAATTCCGTCCTTGGGTTTAACACTTCGTACCTTCCGCGCCTCGAACATCTTTTTTCGTAGCTGCACCCATCCACTCCTAGTCAGCCCGAATTCCGCAAGCTGTTCTCCCTGTTCCTCCGCCCACTCTGAAAACTCCGCGGCTCCGAACCGAGACTCCAAATCGCTCTGAAGATGTGATTTGCGCCCTTTCATTATTTGCGCTGATATTCCGAGTATCTGTCTTTGCATGCGCAGAAGCGGGCGGCTCATGAGAAATGTTTTCTTATCACCCCTTCTTTCCTCTCCTTGAATGATTTCTTCCCACCATGCTGCTGCACCATCAAATCGCCGACAGCCGCTTCAAGTTTTTCCTCGAAAAGCGATGGCTCCATCTCACCCACTTTCCGCCGCTTGAATTCCTGCTCTAGAATGTCCTTATAGAGTTTTCTCGTCTTATATTCCACCTCCTCTACAGGCCGAACAAATTCCGTCTCCGCGATCTCTCCTAATAGATATCGCTTTTCCAGCGGAACGCCTGGTGCTACCAGAATGTTAATGGCCCAAAGATACTCATGTCCTGCTACTGTTGCTTCGAGTTTCGGCGTAATCACTGGATCGTAGATCTCACTAAGGGGTTTGTACCTTCCCTCCCATAACACCTGCATCTGCGCGGCTTTGCGATTCATGTTGCGGCTCGGCGCATAGATCAAAACCTCGCCGGGTTCCACCGCTATCATCTCCGCCCAGTCATTTTCTAGCTCACGCCTCCGCGCCGCGTCTTCTCCAACTTTTTGCATCGCCACTTCGATGGGTTGCCGTCCTTGATCCCTATGACAGACCACCTCGAAATGCCGCTGCGTAATCTGCGACGCACGTTTGTAGAGGCGCCGTTCGATAAGTCCTGACGCCAAGCGCTGCGCTATTTCGCTTTTGCTCTTACGAAGCGAATACAAAAGCGTCTCATCAGAATGATCGTAAAGGTCCGACTCCGACAATTCTTTGCACAAGAGTGCCTCCTGTAATGCGCGGCCTAACATCGCCGCGGTTATTAGTTTGGCGTGATGAAAATACACTCTTTCTGCTAAAAGGTAGCGTGCCTCAAGCAGGCGACTCAGATCGCTCAATATGTCTCGGCGCGGTTCGTTGTTTGTTTTAGATAGCTTGATTGCCACACGTCTTCGCCCAGTGGACGGATCCGTCGGAGCGTGAAGGTATTTAAGAAAGTGATATTCAAGCTGGATCCCAAGATTACAGAAATAGTCATCGCGTTGAATGTAATCGAGAAGATCCGCACAGGCCGTGTTGCTCACGATGTCATATATGTAAACATCTTGCGGCTCGACCGAATCAGCGGATGTTTTTTCGTCCCAGCAATAAATGCCCATCAATCGCGTCAGAAAGGCCTGGCCAAGCTCTTCAACTATAATCTGGCCGATCTCGCTTTCCGGGCCCAAGAACCTGGCAAGGCGAGCAGGATTTTTGTCGTGTCGTTCAAATACCCCGAGCTCATCTTCCAGGGAATGGCCAAATGGTATGTGAGGTACATCGTGAAGAAGCGCGTACAACCGCACCAGCACCTCATCTTGAAGCGGAATATGCCGCTCTTTGGGCAAGCTGTGCGAGTTGCCACGAATGGCATCAACCATGCGCTGCGCCATATGAAGCGTACCTAACGAATGATCAAAGCGAGTGTGCAACGCTGTCGGATAGACAATACACGCGGTGCCAAGTTGGCGAATTCGCCTCAATCGCTGAAAATCAGCAGTGTCAATAATTCGTAGTTCCAAAGCCGTTACGTGCACCCCTCCACTCACAGCAATTTGAATTGTCTTCTTCGGCTTCAAAAGCGATTGCCAATCCATACCCTCACCCTCCTTGTCAAGATTGAGTTCGTCTTGCGTGCTCATTGCGTTCGAAGGGGTTTGCAACTCTCAAGTAATTGCGACGCCCTTTGATTCAGAACCAAGGGCGCGTTTTCCAATAGGATTCGGTGGATCGACTCTTCTATACCTTCGGGTAGTTGCGCCTCGATGTCCAGCTTCACCTCCACGCAGGCTGCTTTGAGCGTTGTGAAGTGCTGCAGGACTTCTGCGGCGATTTTCCCGGCGTCTCGGTTGAGGCGGTCGGGGTTCAGTTTCACTGTGCGGAAGAACTGCTTGGGCAAGGCGCGAGCTGCCGACGCTCCGTCACCAGGTGTTGTCCTCTCCCCGCCTCCCGGCGTTTCGCCCTCTCCGTAGCCAGTCGACGAGGGCGGTTCCAGCACGGTGCCAGGGCCTTCGGCCTCGGCGGCGGCGTTTTTCTCCTCTTCGGCCTGTCTCCCTGCCGGATCCGGCTTCACGAGCAGGCTGGACCCGCCGTCGAGTCGGAAGACGAAACGTAAGCCGAAAGGAGACGGGTGCCCTCGCGCAGTGGTGGGTCGTTCTCGGCGAGGTCGTCTGTATCGAACTCGCCGCAGTCACCTCGCTCGTGGCGATTGAGCGCAGCTAGAATCTCATTCGGTGGGATCTCCGCGATTGCGGCCGGGGTCGCTAGGACCCGGGTCGAGCGGAAAGCGCGGTCCGCTTCGATGCGGGCCGTGTGCGAAATCAACCATGAGTTGTTCCTCCGGCTTTGTGTATCCGGATGGGTTATGAAGGTTCTGAGAACAGGCGTAGCAGGGACGAGTCCCGCACGGCGGGCGCTTGACGAGAAAACGGGACTCGAAGAGGCCATGACCGCTTGAGAGCGGTCCCCTCCCCCCCCCCACTAAAGCGCGACGATGGCCGTCAAAAGAGGCCTTTTTGCGCGGATGCGGTCGCTATTCGGCGTCCTGAGGCTGTCTGGGAAGCTTTGCTCCCTGTATCCAGGTGTGGGCGTCGTTTGCCGCCTTGGCCAGCGTGGGAAGGTCGCGCTCATCGAAGGACTTCGACTCCTTCCACTCTTCTTCGTGCTTGAAGCGCTTGGAGAGCGTGACGCTGAAGAACTCCCCGCTCATGCCCTCTCGTAAGTTTTTCCAGATGGCGGCTTCGACTCCGCCGTAGCGCAACTTGTGAACGGGGGTGTTTGGGCTCGGATCTTGGGTTTTTGCTCTTGCCATGAATTCCTCCTTAAGTAAGTGGCGTTTTATGGGGCGGTTATATCGCGGGCTGCGGCGCTAAGCAAACCCCCGTGGAAATGGGCCACTTGCGGGGAAAACGCGACTGCTGTTGGGAGGAGTCGAAAAAAATGCGGTTTTGTTGTGACTTTTGGACCCTCTGGGAGGGTCTAATAGGGTGGAGCAATCTATTTCCCCTCCCAGCTGCGGCGGGGCGGCTCCCAAATCCGCTCTTGCCTCCCGGGGCCGCCCGCCGCAGCAACCTCACCTCCCTGGCCGGTTGTTGGCGCGGGGCTTGCTCTCTTGCTCTAAGCGCTTTCAGATTGGGCAACCGGCCTGGGTAAGGAAGCGGATGAAAAAGACGGTAGGGCTGGCGGCCTGCTCGGGGGGCTTCAAGCACATAGAGAGAGAGCGCGCGGAAGGGAACGGCGCGGACTATTTACCTTTGCGGATTTGCGGAATTTCCGCGCGGCCGGCCCAACAACCCAAGCACAGGCACCTCCGAGTGGGGCAACGGGGAGGGTTAGCTCTTTAGGTTCTCTGCGAGTTTGCCTTTGGCCGCACGGCGGACGTTGTTGAGGTTCTCGATTAAGGCTGTCTATTCGCCTTCCCGTGCTTCTGTCTCGCTCGTCTCCGGCGCGTTCTTCTTCTCGTCGGGTGGTATTCGCAAGTTTGCCCACGAATCAGCGATCGGCTTCCAATCAACCGGCCGCGGTTGCTTGCCTGTCCAGACGTCCCAGAAGTCGGGATCGGGCGAGTGCGGCCGTTGAGCTTCGGGAAGGTCCCGGACCTCCACTAACACGGGGGCTGGGGCACCCCAGCCGAGGAGAATCGCCCGCCGCGACGGAAGGCTCGGCAGCTCGCGCAGGAGATCGCCGAGCGCGTCGGGCACCAGGCGTCGCACGAGGTCCTGGTCGCGGTCGTTGACGATCCGGTGGAGCAAGAACGTGTTGCACTGCGAGAGCACCGTGTCCGACATCTCCGATGGGCGCTGCGAGGCGAGGAGGAGTCCGAGCCCGAATTTCCGTCCCTCCCGGGCGATCCGCTCGAAGGTCCGGCAACAGGCCTTACCTGCTGGCGGTGCCCCGTCGGAGGTCAGGTCGCGGTGCACGAAGGTGTGCGCTTCTTCGAGAACGAGCACGGTGGGGAGCACTGAGGTATTGGCGCGTCGATAGCGCTGAACGGCCTCGAACACCATGCGAGCAAGGACAGCCACGACAATGTGGATGACCTCGGATGGCACAAGAGAGAGATCCACGATCGTGATCGGTCCGTTCGACGCTTGGTCGGCACCGACGTGGTCGGTCAGCCAGCGGTCGAGAGTGATCGATGAAGACTGTCCAGGATCGAGGACCGATGCCAACGGCCCTCCAGCAAAAAGACCTCGGATGCGGAGATTCAGGGAATCCACGAACTGGGCGAGGTCTCGGCCCGTCACGTCTGCGGCGAGGGCCTCTACAAAGCCGGACAGTTCTTTCGCCGGGAAAAAGCGGGGCGTGTCCTCGGTTGCGACCGACTCGTCGTCGGATAGTCCCACAGCGGAGGCGACTTTGCCGAGCGCGGCTTGGATCGCTTCGAGGCTCGTTTCCGCAAAGTCGTTGTGCCAGTGTCCGTTGCCATTGTCCCGAACCTTGCTTCGAGCTGCTGTCTCGACCTGCCCACACCTCTCCGCGACTGAACGTAACAGGTTTCTCAAGTCTTCATCAGAGCATTCCACGCCTTCTGCAAGGTCCTGAAAATCTTGAACAGCATTCAGTAGGAGTTGAGCTACGCCTTCTCGCTTCCCACCCTGGAGGTGATCTCCTCCCTGAACCCTCAGCCTCAGCCCCGTTCGATACCTTTTGATCCAGCTGCGGACCCGAGATTGAAACGCATCGGGCGTCCCAACACCCGACCGCAGGCGGCGGATCGCATCGAAGAGGATTGGCCGCTGCACGCCGGGTGCCGCTCCCGTGAAGGCCGCCCATTCCTCTCCGTTCCAGAGCCACGCCGGGACCTTGAGCGGGCGCGCGCCTCTATGAGGCGCGACCTGGAACAGGCGAGGGGTCAGGCCCGCGAAAGCCCGCGCGTACTCACCATTGGGATCCAGTACGATGAAGCGGGCGTTCGGATCGCCCTCCCGATCAGCTTCAGTTCTCGCCTCGCGCGCGGCATCGAGCGACCAGCGGATCAGCCCGGCGACCGAGCAGGACTTGCCCGCTCCGGTGTTACCGAGAACGGCGAGATGTCGGCCGAAGAGCTTGTCAGGGTCGACATGGACGGGTGCGCTCGCGGCTGTGGGGCACGTGCCGAGAAGAATGCGCCGTGCCTCTCCGGCTCCTTCCCCCTCGACGATCGCCCGGAGCTGCGCCTCCGTTGGGAGGACCACCGGGTCGCCAACGGAGGGGAAGACATCCACGCCGCGACGAACCTCGACGGTCAGCTCTCCGCCAGCACCTGAAGGCCTTGCTAGCAGGGTTCCAAGCGGCGTGAGCGACACTAGCCGCGCCGGGAACGGCAGATCGACGAGCCCGAAGTCCTGCATCCCTCTGCGCTTCGGATACGGAAGCCGCGCCACCTCTACCTTCGTGATCACCCCAACCGTGGCGCCGCTCTCGTTCGGAACGAGCAGATACCCGTTGATGCGCGGAAATCCTACTGGGGCCCCCGTGTTGAGAGCGGTCGCTTGCGGCGCGTCCGGATCGAGGAGCACGGATAGGACGTTCGCGGAGACCTGCTCCACTGTCCCGACCGCGCTTCCGCCCAGGGCTTCGACGAGCGAACTCATTCCGAACCTCCGCCACTGGATTCCTCCGGTTTCTTCTCCGGCTCGCTACTTCTATGCGGCGTGCGGCGATTCTCGAGCTCAACCATGCGCCACGTCGTCCGGTCGATCGCGGGCTTCGGCAAGTAATTGTCGACCAACGTGGCGAGATCACCGAAGTGGTCGCCGACGAGCAGCGAGATCTGCTCGTCGCGGCCGGTCTCCCCGCAGAAGCGCTCTATCCGGCCGCCAGCGGCGTCATACGAGAGGACGGCGAGATGCGTGGATGGGATCGTGAGCATGTCGCGCACGACCCGGTTGATGTGATCGTCGCCGAAACCATAGCCATAGGTCACAAGCACGGCGTTGGGCTGGCAAGCAGCTGCCGCGAAGTCCCGGAAGAGTTCGGCGTAGGGGTACTCTAGCGTCTCGACATCCTTGGCGGGGTTCGGGTAGATGATTAGGCCGTTGCGCGGGTGGTCGGGCAGATCGGGATGGTTCTCCGCCGCGCCGAAGGGAACCGCGGACCGCACGATGCGCAACGCGCCGGAGGCTCTCTGCTCGTGGGACCAGTCGATCGAACCGTGAAGCTTCGTCAGGCGAACGACTCCCTCGAGGTAGCGAGGCTCGCCCCTGATGCCGGGCGGGTTGTAGTGGAGGTCTATCCCGAGCCGGGAGGCGCGGAACACGGGCTTCAGCCCGCCGATGAAGCGGTCGAGGACGCGAAGGCCCAGGAGGTCGCAGCCGTACTCGACGACGCGGTCATAGTTCGTCGTGAAGATGTGGAGGCGCTCCCGCGAGGCGGCGCGGCTGGCGAAGGTGAGCAGGAACGAGCCAAGGAGGCGCCGGATCCGGTTGGCTTCTGGTCCTGCGGGCCAGGCCGCAGCGGCGATTCCGCGCTCGGTCGCAAGAACCGCGCTCAGCAGCTTTCGCAGGCGCTCGTCGAGAGCCGTCTCCCAGCAGGCAAGGAGCTGGCCGGCTCGGGTTGCGATCTCATCTTCTCCGCCAGCTGTGGCCAGGATTCGCAGTCCGGCGATGAGTTCCCGAGCGGCGCGGAATTGGTCTTCGAGGTTGGGCTCCCCGCGCCCACAACGCTCGGCGCTATCTTTCGCAACGCGATCCACCGCGTCAGCGAGTTCGCAGGCGAACGTAGCGGACTTCATGTCTACGGCATGAGCAGCCGCTAGAGTGGCGATCGCGGTTGTGAGCCCGCTGCCGACGAGGAGGTTAACGTGCTCGGCCTGTAGCAGCGCCGCAAGCCACGGCTCGACGCGCTTGCGATGCACGGCGGGTTCGGCGGGCGGCTCGTCGTCTTCCCAATGATGGGAACCGGTCCGCACACGATGCGGCTTCCCATCGCTCCTGTAAGCGCTAGTCCCGCCCAGCTGGGATTCAGGGTTCAACGGACGGTCGTCGACGGGACTCATTTCTTCGTGCTCTGCGTCCGCTCGCGGGCCTGCCGGAGCGGAGCGGCCCTTCATAGGTCAAGAAGCGGATTCTTCCCGGCGTCAGGTGCGCCGCCTTCTTGTGGCGCTCGGGGCTTGGGTGGGCGCTCGGAGCGAGGCTGCGGGAGGAAGTCCCGCAGAAGCTCCGGAGAGTGGGAAAGGTTTAGGCGCTCAAGGTCCTGCATGTCCCACTCGCGAAGCGCTCCAACAATCCGCGAAGCGGCTGGTGTCCCCTCCCCTGCCCTGACTCTCTCCTCCTTTTCAAGGAGCGCGCGCACTTGCGCATCGGGAATCTCCATCTTGTAGGGGCGGTGTGCTCCAACTGGAAGCGTGTCGCAGTACCCCTCGAAGGAGAGGTTTGCGGAATCTGGAATCTTAAGGGCCTTAAGAAGCGATTCGGGCACCACGGGCTGGACCACTTTGGAGCGGGACGCGGTGTAGCCCTTGCTGTCGGTCTTTGAGTGGTTGGTCGGGTTGGATTTTGTGGAGCGGTTCCATCCCCAATTGTAGGTGTAGCTTACGCGCTCGATCTCCTGAGTCTTGAAGTGCTCGGAGGCGTACTTGAGGGTTTCGCCTTCCGGGTTTGCGAGAAAAACTTTGGAGGCGGCAGCGCCGATGAGCGAGCCCGCTACTTGAGGCGTGTAGACGTGCTGGAGACTTGGCAGGTCCTGGATGCCAAGGACAACGGCTGCGCCTTTGGAGCGTCCCTTAAGCATGACGCGGGCAAGGTCGTTGAGCGCTCCTGCGTCGCGGAGCTCATCGACGAAAACCCATGTGCGGCGCCCTGAATTCTCGGGGCCGGTCAGGATGTGCCGGGCCAGGCACATGAAGAGCACCCGGTTGATGTTGGACAGGACTGTGCGGTCGAGTTCACTTGTGCCAAGTACGAGGATGGATTCGCCCTCAAGGAAGGAAGCAAGCGACATGCGCTCCCCGGCCATTTCCCAGGCGGCGGCCACCGTGGCAAGGGGCCGCATGGCCAGTTCGACTGTCTGGTCGATATTCTTGTCGGTGCGGGTGTCTGACATGAATTTGTCGAGCAAGTAGGCGGAGTGCTCGGAGAGGGCGACAAGCGCGCGCATGCGCGCGGTGTAGCGCAGGGCAAGAAGCAAGTCGCGAAGCGTCCACTTGCCAGGGGCATGTTCGAGGAAGGCGCACATGGCGGCTTCGATGAGCAGGTGAGCGGAAGGGCCAAAAAAGTCGCCTTTTGAGGTTTGCTCCGGGATGAGCAGCGTTGCAGCTTCCTGGGCGTGAGAGGGCGTGGTGATGTCAGCGGCGATATCCCAAGCGACGCCCTGGGGTGCAAAGGGATTTAAGGTGCGCACTGGAAGGGCGGGGCTCATGCCGGCAAGAAGTTCCATCGCATCTTGCTTTGCGTCGTAGACGATGGCGCGCCGGTTGCCGCCAGGCTTCATGGCGGAGAACACTGAGCGCATAAGCAGCTTTAAAAGCAGGGTCTTCCCTGTGCCCGGCCCACCGATGACCGCGAAATGGTAGCAGGAGAGGGATTCAGGAAAGGGCACTCCGGCCCAATCAAGGAGTTGCTCCCCTGCCCCGGCGCGGGAGCGGGCAATGGCTGAGGCTTGCTCTTGCGTGATGAGGTAGCCGCCCTTTAGGACCCGTTCATGATCAGGCGGGGGTTTAGGCAGGCTCTTATCTTTCGGGCGGCTTACAAAGTAGGCAAGAAAGAGCGTGAGCGAGGCCGCAACAGCTCCCTGGTGCACTCCGGTAACCGGGGTCGCCTCGCGAAGAAAGAGATAGTCAAGCGCGTGGCGAAGGGAGAAAAGCTCCGTGGAGTAGCCAATTAGTACAAAGGCCACGTAGAGAAGACAGGCGGCGGGAAGCGCCCGAAGCGGCCAGGGACTGGCCGAAAAGCGAGCGCGCAGCGTGGGTGAAACAGCCCTTGGAAGGGTTAAAATGAAACCCAGAAACCCAAGGAAAATGAGAATCGCTGTGGCGTTGGTGAGACGCGGGATGAGCAGAGCCGCAAGGAGAACAGCCGCCCATCCCGGCACGGAAACCGGCATGGCCTGGCGAAGGATGTTCTCGGGGCTTGCCATGAGAGGGCTTCTTAATAAGAGCGGGAGCGCTCGTGGTGGCGGGTGTAGTGGTCTGGGATTTTTGGAGGCGGCGGGAGTTCCGTTTCGGCAAGCTCCCTGGCCCTGTTCAAGTCATCTAGTTCGTGGGCGAGAAGTTTAAGGCGGTCCTTGGACATCTTGTGGGCGAGCTCACAGAGGTCCTCGCCACCGGCTTCGTCGCGGGTTGTGAAAAACCGGGTGTTCATCCTCGCGCGTGAAGCCTGAACATAAGAAAGATGCAGGTCTTGCATGACCTCGTCGGTGAGAACGTAGACGTTTTTCGCGGTCATCCCCTGAGCCTTGTGAGTGGTGGCGGCATAACCCAGGCTTAGGTCGTCATAGCGAGAGAAGAGGACGCAGACTTTTTTCCGGTCGTGGTCGCGCCGCACGATGAGGTAGCCGCTTGCGTAGTTGGCTTCCAGTACGGTCCCCATGTGGCCGTTTCGAAAGCCCTTCAACTTGGCGTTCCTGGTGAACAAAACGCGGTCCCCGGCGTAAAAGGTTGCGTTGGCGTTTGTGACGTGCTCGTCCCCAAGGAGGCCTTCTTTTAGGCGGGTGTTCTGGATCTCGTGATTGAGGATGGCGACGTCTTTGCGTCTGCCGGCCAGGATGAAGTGATCCTCTGGCTTGCGCAGGCCTTTTTCTTTCCAGGCTTCAAGCAGCGCTTCGCGAGCCCCCTCCTTGTCGTCCTGCACGTCCACGAGTCCCCGGTCGTTGAATTCGGACAGGGCGCGCCCGGCTTTGCCCGTAGCGAAGTCCGTCACGGCCTCTCGCTGCCAGAGTTCGTCCTGGCGAACGATTTGCGTGAGCTTGGAGAAAGAGATCTGCTTGGCCAAATAGGCAAAAGGTCCTCCGGCCTGAATAGGTTGAAGCTGGTCGGGGTCTCCGACGAGGATAACGCGCGCTTGTGCGCGCTCGCAGTGGGATAAGATGCGCGCCATGTCGCGCGTTCCGACCATGCCGGCCTCATCGATGACGAGCACGTCTCCTTTGGATAGGAGTGGCCTAGGCTTCCCCCAAAGCGGCGGCTGCTTCATGAACCCAGGAATGCCAAGCGCGGTTCGACCGAGGTTTATGAGGTGCCTCTCAATCTCGGACGGTGGGTGGTCGAGCCGGTAAAGAAGGGAGGCGATAGTCGAGCTTTTGATGCCGGCTCCGTGGCTTAGTTCTTCTGCGGCCTTACCCGAAAGCGCAGCTCCAAGGACGCGGCGGCCGCCCAGTTCAAAGGCCTCCCGGACAACGCGCAGCATGGTGGTTTTGCCCGTGCCGGCCATGCCGTGCACTCCGGATAGGCCCAGGGTGCTTGAGGTGATGTCCCAGATGGCTTTGCGCTGCTCGGCGTTTAGGATGCTGTTGCCAGACAAAGCGACTTGGATGTCGGCTTGGTTGAGCGCTCCTCCGCAATCGCAGTGCAAGGGGTCGGTAAGGTGTTGGGCCGTGGAGAGAAGCTGCCTTTCCAGCTCAAGCATTCCCTGGGTGGTGTAGCGGGGTTCTCCGTGGTGGATGCCAAGGGCGTGGGCGTCCTGCTCAAGGTAATGGTCAGCCGTCTGAAGGAGGTCGGAAATTCCAAGTCCCGTGCCCTGCGCGTTCTCGGCCAGTTTGCGAATAAGGCTGCCGCGTGAGAAATGCGACTGGCTTGCGGTGAGCTCTTCGAGAGCTTTCTCAAGAACCTTGGCGCAAAGTGTTGCGGGATCTGAGCGCCCTTTGAGCTTCCAGCGCAAGAGGGCTGCTTCGCGCGTTATCGCTTGCAGGAGTTCGGGCGTGCTCCAGCCAGCTTCCCGGCCGGTTTCTCTCCACTTGTGTTTGAGCTCTTCGCGCGAGACGAGTTCCTTGCGGCCGCGCGTTGCAAGGTTTGCCACTTCAGCAGCGCGCGGGCTGCGTAGGCCCTTCTCCTCAAGGAGGCGCTGTATCTCTTGCCTTCTTTTTGAGAAGAGCTCCACAAGCTTCTTTGGCACGCAGGGAAGCTCAAAAGTGTTGCCGCGCTTCTCGGTTGAAAGGCCAAGGCGCTGCTCGATGCCGCGCGCAAGCTCTGCCCGGTAGAGGGCTCCCGCTGTCATTTGAAGCTTGTAGAATTCCGGGCTCGTAAGCGTTCCGGTCGTGCCATCTTCGCGCACGCAGGTGTTCATGACGAGAACGTGCGTGTGAAGCTGCGGGTCCTGGGCGCGCGAGGTGCCGTGTTCAAAAGCGGCGCACACAAGCTTGGCATGCTCGCGGAGAGCTCCGCCTTTCCCTCGTCTTGTAAACGAGCCTTCCCGCTCAAGGAAAGCCATTGCCGCTTTGACCGCGTCGGCGTGGGCTGCCCGAAACTTGTCTGAGTGCACTTTACCAGCCTGACTCCAGGCGACAGACACCGATTTGGGCGCCGAAAATGTGAGGTCCCAACCGGCCTGGCGGCCTGGGTCGCCAGCGTTTTGAACAAGGGGTTTTCCCTCCGGTGAGTAGCCCTGGAAAAGGCGGCGGAGGTCCTCCTTGTCCACTTTGCCGACAAGACCGAAACTTGCGGCTCCTTCCCCGAGCCAGTAGCCGGGGGGCTCCCCGCCTTTTAGGTAATAATCTTCTCTGGCCAGTTCGAGATAGTACTGGCCTTGGCCGCCTGACATTTTAGACAGCGTAAGCATCCCTTGTTCCTCAAGAGATGACGCTAGGGTTTTCTTTTCATGATTTCACTCCAAAAATCTTCTCGACGCATTCGCGTGCGTGTTCCTTGGCCCGCTCCAACACCTCGGGCTTAGTTGGCGCCAAGGGGGTCAAAATGGTGAGCATGACCCGCACCGACTGGGCAATTTCGCGCTGAAGGGACTCGAGCTTGAGCGCGATATCTTCCGACCCTGCCTGAGGGAGGACTGCGGCCTCAAGCCGGTCGCGGACGAGCTCCCGCATGAAGTCAGAGAGCTCGCAGCCAGATGCTGCGGCATACTGCCTAAGCCTTTGGTCGGTCTCCAAGTCGACGCGAAAAGCGATGGTTTTGCTCGCCGTGTGGGGCGCTTTTGCCGGGTTCTCAGTGCTCATGGCCTGTTTGCTGAATCCGTCCTGGAAAAACAAGGGCTTGCACCCCTTTGCAAACACTCTCTTCCTGACAGCCCCTATCTGTTAACAGCATAATCCTTTGTCTGTAAAGACCTTTTCTCTTCCCTGCAAGCATCACAGGTGCATGGGGTGTGGCTTGAATGAGGAGGGGTAGAGTTGCAGCTAGAAGTGATGAGGGAGCGGGGTGGGACGTGGGGAGAGCGCGGGAGTGAGGAGGTGGCGGGCGGCGGCCGAGGGTGGTGGTGATGTGGGAAAGGAGGAGGGAGAAGAGGCGTGAAGGAGCAGGAGGGTGGTGAGGTGAGAGATGGGAGGAGGAGGTGGTGGTGGGACGGGAGGAAGATGGCGGGGGGCTTGGAGCAAGGAGGATGAAAGAGCGGCCCCCTCGCCCCCAGCAGGCAGGCAGCAGGTGAGCGCGTGGCGAAAGCGCTCCTTGGCGAGAAATGCGCCCCCCCTCCCCTACCCCAGCCCCGCATGAAAATGTTCGCTCCTTGGGGCAGCGAGCGGCCTAAAACGCGAAGTTCTGGGGCGTGCCGCGGCGGATGTCGCGCTTCCAAAACCGTGAGAGCCTGGCCTGGGAAAAACCCAGGCAGGTTTTCCGCCGGAAAACCCTTACCGGCCCTTTGCCGTGGGCAAAAAGGGGGGCGGGTCAAGAGAGCCCGCGTATAAGTGCCCCTTGTGGGCCGAGCGGGTAGCGAGTTATGCCGCGGGCGACCTTGAGGCGCCCCCCGCCCACGGCAGAATGGGAGAGGCTTAAAAGGAAAGAGGCTTTTCTGAAATGTGGCGGCAGGTGCTTTGCAAGAGCGCGGCCTCGGGCGACGAAGGAGCCGGTGGCCGCGGCGGTGGGCTGGGCGGCAGGCAGTCTGCTTGACGCGAAGCGGCAGCAGTCTGCCGGGGAAAGGCGGAAAGGTTCGCAGGGGAAGCGCAACCTGGGTGCGCGTGTTGGGAAGAAAACTCGGGGCGGGGTTTGCTCTTAGGCGGCGGGGTGAGCGGAATGGGCGCCTAGAAAGCCTCCTGAAGAGAGATTTAAGGCAGGGGGTAGGTAGAGGCATGGGCTAAGGTGAAACCCTTTCTCCTTGGGCAAGCAGGGCGGCTAAAACGGGAAGTGTGCGCTGCGGTGAAACTCCCCTTCCCTGCCTTGCCCATGCGGCGCGCCTTGGAAGCGGCTCAAAGGGCTGCCGCGCTTAAGGGCGCAAGGGGTCGATTCCCAGGATGTAGTCAGCCGCTTTTTGGGCTTCGCTTGCAGCTCGCACGAGCCACTTTCTGTGGTCACTCACTTTAAGCACGTCCATCCAGCCCTTAAGGTAAGCCGCTGAGTTCTCAAATCCGTCTTCGATGATGCCAGCGCTTGCGCCAAGGAAAGCCGCTGTCATCTCGGCTACAAGCTCCTCCTCGCAGTAGGTTTTTAGGCCAGATGTCTCAGATGCCGCGATTCCCGGATTTTCAGTGAGGCTTTTGCGAGCAAGCCGGCTTGCATGCCCCGTGCTGTGGGCGAGTTCGTGGAAGAGCGTTTTGTAAAATCTCCACTCAGCAAGGAAAGTGCGCCGGTCTGGAAGCTCCACTGTATCGGTTGCCGGCACGTAGTGCGGGATGGCTTTTCGGCCCTCGAAGATGTCTGGAGGATTTGGCATCCCCTCTGCAATTTGGCGGGCCGCTTGCCCCTTCTCGCTCTCCGTGTAGTCCGGGCAAGGAGGGGGCTCTGGAAACTCGATGCCCTCGATTTGGGAGGCGTTAAAGACCGTGTAAAAGCGAAGGAAGTGGCGCGGTGTGCTGGAATTCTCTTCGGGTGGCGCGCAAAGTTCCTGAGTCTTTTTCTCCCAAGTCCCAACCTTGATGACGGGAAAGCCGCGCTCTCCTTTTCGCACGTGTCCGCCAAGGTCTTTTGCCTGAAGGAAGGTCAAAAAGTAAGGCGAGTGAAACTGCTGCATGGAGAGCAAAAAGACGTTTATGCCGCGGTAGTGTTTGCCAGTTGAAAAGTTTCTTGGAAACCCAACGCGGGCGATGCTTGGGGAAAGCCAGGGAATGGTCCCCTCGGCAAGCTTCTCAAGAATTCTTGCCGTTACTTGCTCGTAGACATCAAGGCGCTCTCTTCTGGGCCCCCCTGATGCGTGGCCTTCTTCCTCGTTTTGCCGTCTTGCTTGAGCCGCCCTTGGCCCAAGCGCCGCCATAACCCCCAAACTTTCCTTCCTCTGATTGCGCTTTCCCACATTCCTCCTACCACGTTTTTGGTGTCCGTTGAAAGACCGCGCTGCCCCTCTTGCTCTTCCTTTTTGAGGCTGGCTTGAAAAGAGCAGCAGGTTCTTCCTGTCTGCTCTTTGTAGGTGCAAAATCGCCCTGCCCGTCCCTTGCGAGGTCAACGCGCTCCCCTAAAAGAATTTTCAGGGGAGCGCGCTTGGGGAGGCCTCCGGCCGAGGGTCCAAACGAGGGTTCCCTTTCAAGGGAGACGTTTGGAGGCGGCCGGAAACCCTTGACGGAGTAAGGGCGGGCAGGGCGTTAAAATTCTAAAAGGGGCTGGAAAGGCCCTTAGTGCTCCTTGGAAGGCGCCTCTTTTTCCTTGAGTAGGGACTCGGCGTGGTTGTGGATGATGGCTTCTCGAAGCGCTGCTCCAAGGCGGCCGCGCGCAAGGGGCGAGCGCGCAAGGGCGTCCTTTTCAAGCTTTTGGCGCTCTGGAGCGGGTAGCGAATCAAGGTATGCCGCGATGCGCTCACGGCGGGCTTGGGCCTGGGTCTGGGCGGCCTCGTCTGCGGCCCGCTTGGTTTCATCGCGCGCCTTGCGCGTGGCGGCGCGCGCTGCGGCCCTGGTTTCCTTCTCGCGTTGCTGCTGCTCGCGCTCGGCGCGGCTCTTAAATCCCTTGGGCGCTGAGTAGTTCTCAGTGATTGCCTTAAAGAGCCATCCGCCGTGATTTGTCGGCACGTTCTGGGCGCGTGCGATGAGAAACTCAAGTGCGTCGAGTTGGCGCTCGATGCGCTCTGTTTCGTATTCGGAAACAAGGCGCCTTGCTTGAGAGGGTGTCACGCCATGCGCGGCAAGGCGCGCCTCAAGCGGGCTCAGGTCTGATTCGACTTCGATTGGAAGGCTGGCTTGGGCTTGCTCGGTTTCGTCGTACTTCTCAAAGTGAATATCCCAGCGGCCTGCCTTAAGTTTGGTGAACCGGAGATCGCCGGGCATGGGTTTTATGACGCGAAGCGCCTCAAGCTCGGCGATTGCGTCACGCAAGCGGCGCTTTACCTGAGCGACATCGGTTGTCGCGCCGCGAGTAAGCCCGATTTTCTCGTGGGCGAATACGTGCAGGTCGAACGTGAGCCGGGAGCGCATATAGAAGCGCTTGTCGAG
Organism: Verrucomicrobiales bacterium; assembly: GCA_041749135.1. GTDB lineage: Bacteria > Verrucomicrobiota > Verrucomicrobiia > Verrucomicrobiales > DEV007 > DATKCT01. The sequence goes on along the minus strand of JBGTBW010000239.1, from coordinate 15,059 downwards.
GAAGCGGAACATGCGTTTAGCCACCCCGGACTGGAGGCGGTGGTAGATGCCAAAATCGAGAGGCTTGAGGTTTCCGGCCCGGAAGTTGCGAAAGACCACTTCGTTCCAGCGAAAAAATGAGTGGCCAGCCGGAGCGAGCATGCTGCGAGAGCCAGTCTTTGAGACTTCGACGTTGTCGATGAAGTGGAAATCGGCATCGACCCAGGCGCCGGTTGCCCGGTCTCGCCAGGCGTTTTCGTAGTGAAGCGACACGTCGTGCCAGCGCTGAAGCGCTTTGCGAAGCCTTGTGTAGTTTGGCCCGGTGGGCTCCCAGCCGATTTCGCGGAGGAGTTCGGCTGGCTTGAAGACGACTTCCCTGCTGCGAAACCCTTGCCGGAAGCTTAGCTGCACCATGCCAAGAAGCACCTCGTCGTCCTGGGCCGTTGGAAGGCCGGACTTGTCGGAGCCCGTGATGGTGAGGCGGCGTGTGATGAGTTCCCCGCTTGCTTTGTCAAAGGTGGTGTCCTCAAAGACGATGGTTTTCTCGCCCGGATTGGCGCGGCTTCCAACGGTTGCGATGGGAAACTCGGCGAGATTGAGTTCGTCCCGTCCCGCCTGGTAGTGGGAGACGATGTCTGGAAAGAGTTCCTGCTGGGTGGCGTCGTGGTTATCCATGGCGCTTTCTGCAAGAAGCTCTTCCCTGCTCCCAAAAAAGCATCATCAGCCATGATGTTGTTTCTTTTCTAAACATCAGGTTTTTTAATTAGCCGCGTGGAAAGCGTTCATTTTCAGGCACTTAAGGGTCGAAAATCTGTGTCATTTAACGAGTTTTCCTGTCTCATTTGACGAATGGCTTCAGAAAAATCTGTGTCATTTAACGAAGTCCTCCCCTGCCCCTTCGCGGTCCCGGTCGTAACGGGCCGAAATCGCGTCATTTTTAGCCCTAGAAAGGCTTCTACCACGAGGCGCGCACGGGTGGAAGCCCCTATTTTCTGTGTCGATTGACGAGGAATGGAGGCAAGTTGGCGGAATGGTTCGGGAATTCGTCATTTGAAGCAGCTTTCCCAGGTGGTGAAGGCAGCCGAGCGTTCGTTAGTTCAACAGATTTTGAGCGCGAAAAGCCGGGCCGAGGGGTGGTCGCGTGGGCCGGACTAGAGGGTGAATGTGTGCACTCCCCTTGCGTCTTTCCGATAGTTTTGAGGGGGGGGCCGGGTGGGGCTGGAAGTCGTCCGGAAGGGCGGCATAAGTTAAGACAGTATGAATTTAAGAGGAAACGAAAATCGTCTTGCGAAGAGCAAGGCTTTCTGAGTAAATTCGGACTTTAAGAACTTAGGTCATTCATGTATTAGGATATTGAGGTTTTCGGGCAGACATAATTTATGATAATCACTTTGTGCGGGCAAAAGGGGGGAACGGGCAAGACGACCCTTAGCTTTCTTATCGCTGAGACCCTGGCGCGGGCCGGGAAGCGGGTGGCGGTGCGCGATGACGACCCGCAGGCAAGTGTTGCGCAGATAGTTTCTGAGATGCGCGAGGCGGGGCGAACAACCCTTGAGCTTTGGGAGCCAGGAAGGGAAGGGGATTTTGATTTCGTTGTGGTAGACACCCTGCCTCAGCTTGCAAGCAAGGTGCTAGCCGAGGCAGTGCGGGAGTCGGACCGGGTGCTCTTGCCGCTTAAACCCTCCATGGTGGACATCCGGGCGACTTTGCCGGCAGTTGAGATGGTAAGGGCGAACACTCCGCCTGGCAGCCGGGCTTTTGTTGTGTGGAACATGGTGCGGCCTGGAACGCGGATTAGCAGGGAGCTTGAGGGGCTTGAAGAGATGATTGGGCTTCCGGTTTTAAAAACTCTGGTGCCAGAGCGGGTGAGCTTTACCTACGCAACGCTTCAGGGCTTTGACGCAGTGTCCGTTGAAGACCGGGATCTCATGCAACGCATGGTACTTGAATTTCTTGTCTGAAGAAGGACTTTAAGATTATCTTAAATTATCAAGATGGACGATTTCAAGACTCTTTTGGAAAGCTCGGTGAAAAAGGCTGCGGCCGAGGCAGGCAGGAAACCGGGGAAGGCCGCGGCCGCAGAGGCAAAGCCTGCTGCGCCGGAGGCAGTGGCAGTGCTGGCGATGGAGAGATCGGCAGCGCAAGAAACGGGGGCAGGGGAGCCTGGCCAGGCTGGGGTCGTCGGGGGGGAGGGAGAAAGCAAAGCGGCAGGAAAGGATAAGGGGCAAAGAGACTCGAAGGGTCCTCAGGGAAGGCCGGCTTCGAATCTAAACCGGATAACCGTGAATCTCTTTGACGCTGACAGGCGGGCGCTTGCTGTCATCAAGGAGAAGCTTGAGGACGTGCCCGGCGTTGATTTTGTGAGCCGTAGCGACTCAATCAAGATTGCGCTTCGCCTTGCGATGAAATCGACGGGAGAGAATCTGGCCAGAGTCTACGGGGAGGTGAAAAAGGAGGACCGGCGCTTTAGGAGAGCGTGAAACGGAGAAAGTGAGGATGGAGTGGCGACGGTAACCGGGCCTGCCAGGGGGAGTCTTGGGATCCGGGGAACAAGGAAATTCTACGGGAAAATGGCTGAAGAACACTGTGCCGAAAGGCAAAGTGTGGAGATGCACAATAATATGAAAAACAACCCGGTTTTTTGAGAGCAGAGTGAATAAGAATTATTATTGTGCAGCAGGTGAGCCTCTGTAAAATGGCTACAGTCCAGCGGAAATCCGCTGGCGGCCGCCATGAAGCTTCCAGACGCCCATTGGCGCTTAAGCGGTGCGCATCGAGGAGTTTGGGGATGTCGAGAAGGAGGGCGATTTGATGCTCGGCGGTATTTGAGTGAGTCGCTATCCGTGTTTGAAAAACCTCAGAACTCTAAAGACATGAGTGGAGCTGGCGCCAAAGGGTTGAGTCCAAAGCAACTCGACGGGAGAGCCTGCATCGTGTGCGGCGAAGATTGCCGGCCCATGATCCCGCTGGGTCTCGAGACTTCCAGGTCCTCGGAAGTCTTTCGCTGCGAGCGCGAAGAGTGCGCAGTTTCGCCGGAGATTGCCCGGCAGTGGATAGAAGTAAGTGATGAGCCTGGTCAATAAAGATGATGGAAGCCGGAAGCATCTTCGAGCGGCTGCTTGCGGCGGCTGGCGAGCGGAAGCTCGCTAAGCCGACGCTCGCCGCCTACCGGCGAACGTGGTTGAAACTTATAGCGTGGACCACCGCGGAAGGCTTCGACCTTGGGGCGCTGCCGCGGGAAAAGGCTCGCGCCTATTATGAAGAACTTACGAGCGAACGCTCAGCGTCCCATCACCTGCAGGTGATGGCGGCTGCTTCCTTCCTCTATAAGGTTCTGGACCGGCCAAATCCGTTCGAGGATTGCCTTGCGCCGAGGTTCCGGCCCGAGGCCGTGGAGATTTCGTTTTTGGAGGGGGGGGATCTCGCGCGAGTGCTGATGAGCCTGCACGAGCTGGGAACGGATTACTTTGGCCGCCTAGCGGCGCACTTGGCGGAGGCGCTTTTCTTTACGGCCTGCCGCTTTCACGAATGGGCCCATCTAACCGGGGAGCGGCTTGTGCGAAACGGCGCGGGGGAGGTGACGGCGGTTCGTCTCAGGGTGAAGGGAGGGAAGCACCGGGATCTGCCGCTTGTGCCGCGGCTCTCGGATTCGCTTCACCAGTGGGCGCTTTTTCTGGAGGGACTAAAAGGCGTGCGGCTGCGCCGCGGCGCCGTGGAATTCGCGGGCAGTGAGTTGGTGTTTCCGGGACGGGACGGAGGACCGGTGAGCAACCAGGCGTTCAACCGGCGTCTTGCCGCGGGTTGCCGGGCGGCAGGAGTCCGGGTCATCACCGCTCACGGGCTGCGGCACAGCGCGGCCAATCTTTTGCTCAATGAACGGGGGCGAAACATCCGGGAGCTGCAAGAACTGCTTGGTCACCGAAGCCTTGCCACCACAGCGCGCTACACGCACATCGACCGTGAACGGCTTCGGGGAGTGGTGGCGGACTTGGTGCTGCCGGGTGAAGGATTTCAAGGAGCTTCGCCGGGCTCCGCCGCGTCTTCCCGTGAATGAATGGCGTGGTCTCCAGAGGAAAGCGCAAAGCCTGCGGCCAGGCGGCCGTGAACGCGCACGCGGTGCGGGCCGTGGTGCAGATTCTCTTCGCTACCGGCAAGGCGTGCACGATAGAGACGCTCCGGGAGAAACTGAGGGAGTTCTATGTGGAGGAGGGCGACTACGAGAAACGCGCGGTGGCGTCGATGTCGGCTGTGCAGCTCATCACGGCGCTCTTGGAAGCGGGGGCCCAGTTGGAAGCTCTGGGGCTTCAAATCCAGCTCAGCAACGGCACAGCGCAGTTATTGACGGCGAAAATCGAGAACGGGCGCCTGGCGGCTTTCATCGCGGAGCGAGCTCCCGTGGGCGCCAGGATGGGAGAAATAACTCCCGCGGCGCTGGAAGTCCTTTCGTGCATCGCATTCAAGCAGCCGGTTTCACAGGCGGAAATCGACCGGATTTTCGGGGAGGTCGACAAGCGACATCTCGTGTCGGTGCTGCGGCAAATGGAGCTCGTCGAGGAGTTCGCGGGGGCGGATGGGCGGCTACGCTTTGCGACGACGGGGAAGTTCTTGGAGAGGTTCGGGTTGCGGTCGTTGGATGACTTGCGCAAGCAACTAGCCTAGGGGGAAAAGCCGCTGTGATCGAAACTTGCAATTCGAAGGAAAACGTGAGGTGTAGCGCGCGGAGAAGGTGGAGGACGCGCTGCGCAAGGCGGGACTCAGTCCACGCCGCACCTCCGTTCTCATTTTTTCTCAAGGTGGCGCTTGCCGCTTTCGATGAGAAGAGCCTCGACGGGCTCAAGTCGATTGAGGAGGAAGTGAAGGCGCAAGAAGGGCGGGGAAGTGGATGCAGGGGCTGTAGAAATGAAAGTAGTAAAGTAGCAGTTTTCCAATGCTCGAAGAAGTGGTGGAGTTGGGCCAGCCAAATTGATCGGTTCGAATCAAACCCTTACTAATGTCAGTCCAAACGAACTGCACACCTCGGTCGTCGGTTTTTGCTTCGGACCGGAGGGCCACTGTCTTGAGCCTGGACACTTTTCTAAAAGGGGAGGTGAACGGGAAAGAGTTCTTCGAGGAGAACTACTTCACGAACGGGATGCTGACGTTGGTGGATCGCGCCTTCCGGCAGCTTGGGGGGAATGCGGCGGGGTCATCGGTGTTCTTGCTTTCTCAAGCGATGGGAGGGGGTAAGACGCATAGCATGATAGCTCTTGGGCTTCTTGCTCAAGAGCCGCAACTGCGCAGAATGGTTCTCGGGGAAGAAGACCCGGCTCCCGGTCTCGGGAAGTGCAAGGTCATTGGTTTTAATGGGCGGAACACTGATGCGGCCGGGGGCATCTGGGGCTCGTTGGCTGAGCAGTTGGGCAAGGCGGAGAGCTTTGCGCCGTATTGTTCTCCATTCCTGAAGGCTCCTGGTCCGGAGGCGTGGAAGCAGCTACTCGGAGCGCATCCGGTCGTTGTGTTTCTTGACGAGCTTCCACCATACCTGGAATACGCGGTCACGGTTCCGGTTGGTAACGGCGATCTGGGCGTGGTGACGACCACGGCGCTTGCGAATCTCTTCATCGCCGTGGCGGAGATGGAGAATGTCTGCCTGGTTCTTTCAGATTTGGCTGGAACCAATTTTAGTATCGGGCAGGCCAATCTGGAAGCCGCCTTCAACCGGGCGGTGCGAGGGATCACGAATGAGGCTAGGCGCATCGCAGTTCCGATTACGCCGGTCAATCCAAACGGCGATGAACTGTACCACATCCTCCGCAAGCGGCTCTTTTCTCAGGTGGGTTCGAAGGAGGTCATTGAGAGAGTGGCGAAGGGCTACCGGGACGCTCTGCGTGAAGCGAGCAACATGAAGCTGACGACCACGTCGCCCGAGTCTCTCTATACCCGGTTCGTGGATTCCTACCCCTTTCACCCGGACCTGCGCGAATTGGTCGGGAAGTTTAAGGAGAACGAGGGATTCCAGCAGACTCGCGGCGTGATTCGCCTGATGCAGATGGTGGTTTCACATCTTTGGAAATCGGAGAAAGCCGCAAATCTCGACGTGATTCACCCCTACGACCTCGATCTGAACGTTGATGAGATTGCGTCCGAAATACGGACTATCAACCCGTCTTTGAGCGAGGCCATCGCCCATGACATCGCGCATGATGGCGATGCGGAGGTCGAACAAATCGATTCCATCAATCAAACCAGCGACGCTTCCGATGCGGCGCGGCTGATTCTCATTGCCTCACTGTCGACAACACCGGGCGCGATCCACGGGTTGCGGGAGTATCAGCTTGTCGATTGTCTGCAGCGGCCGGGCCGGGACCTATCGACCTTCAAGGCCAACGTTCTCGACAAGCTGGCGATTCGGGCGTGGTATCTGCACAACTCGGCGGACGGACGGCTGTTTTTTAAGAACCAGCAGAACTTGGCCGCCAAGCTGCGCTCAACCGCACAGTCGCTCCACGCGGAGACGGTGGACCGGATGCTGCGGGCGCACCTGGAGGATTACTTCGCCGCCTCGCTTCGTGATTGCTATCAGAACGTGAAAGTGCTGCCTCCACCTGATGAGGTGCAAATTGAGCAGGAAAAGACAACGCTAATCATCGTCCGGCCTGGTGGGCAGGCCAACCAGCTGCCAGTGTCTGCGGATTGGCAGGCCTGGTGGAGCCAGCAGCAATACAAGAACCGCGTGCTTTTTCTGAGCGGATCGCGTGACACATTCCAGAAGGTTCTGGACTCGGCTCGTCAAACGCGCGCACTGCAGAGCATCGAGGACGAACTGAAGGCTGAGAACACCCCGGCCGACGATCCTCAGTGGCGCGCCCTGGATACCCTTCGAGACCGGGTCGGCCTTCAGTTCACGGCGGCTCTCAAAGAAGCGTTCGACCAGATTGTTTACCCGTCGATCAGTTCCGCCCTTCGAGGCACCGGCATCGACCTAGCCTTCGCGGGAAACCAGAGTGGAGAAGCGACGATCCGGCATACGCTGGAAAACGTTCAGAAGTTCACGACGAAAATCGACGACGACAGTTTCCGGACTCGAGCCGAGGCTCGGTTGTTCGGAGGGACGGAAAGCAAAGTCGTGCTCTGGTCCGACTTGAAGCGCGCCGCAGGAGTGAACACCAATTGGCCGCTGCATAAGACCTCGGCTCTCGAGGATCTCAAAAACGAGTGCATTCGTCGTGGACAGTGGCGGCCCGAAGGAAATCATATCCGGCGAGGGCCCTTTGCGCCTTCCGCTCCGGAGGTGTCGATTCGCGAGTTGTCCATGGAACATAGCGGAGAGGGGCGGACCTACCTGAAAGTGGAGCCACTGCACGCCCCGGCTGTGGTTTATGAAACGGGAGATGCAGAGCCTACCCCTGCATCGAGTCCGGTTCCGACCCCTGCTCGTTTCGAGGCGACCGGCCTGCGCTACCGGTTCCTTGCTTACGACCCTGAAGACCCGGCCCGCGTGAGCATGGTGAAAGAATGGACCGCGAAACTCCGGCTAAAATACCAGCTGCACAATCGCGGCGACCACTACGAGGTAGATCTGCTCGCGTTGCCGAAGAGCAGTGGAGTGACTATCCGCTATACAACAGATGGATCGTCGCCAACGAGTGCGGGATTTGCCACCTACGACGGAGCGGTTCGCGTGCCTGAGGGCTGCCGAGTTGTGTGTGCCATGGCCGTGGCCGCTAGCTACATGCTCAATTCTGAAACGATTCGCGTTGCGATCCCTCAGAAGGGCGAGGAAGAGCGCACGCTCAATCCGGCGATTCCGGCCAAGTGGAACCAGTCCACCAAGCTGGACGACTCGGGCGGAGTCTGGGATCTCATAGGGCGGCTGGAGAAAGCGGACAATGTCCTCGCCTTCGATATAAGCGTTACGGCCGAAAGCAGCGACGGGCTGCAGAACATCGAATACTCGGGCGCGCTGGAGGCTGGCTACGGTGCTGCCGCCATCAAGTCCGTGGCTGAGAAGCTGCAGGAAATCGTGGGAGGAGGTAGCCTCCGCATGACCATCGGGAGCTTAAGTTTCCCAACAGGGCAGACGCTCCTTGATTGGCTCAAGGCGATGAATCAGCCGTTCGACCTCGCCAAAGTCATCCAGTAATCCATGGCGCGTCAAACATCCACCGCTGCGGCGCGCAAGAGCGTTGGTTTGGGCTTCCTTCCCTCGGAGGCCCGGCACGGATTCTTGATCGATGTGCCAAAGGGTGCCGGCAAGGGAGATCTCGTGTGCGTCACGGAGCATCGGGGGGATGACCTCAATCAGCTTGGCGAGCGCTCCGCCGGTGTACCGTCTCCGGGCGATTCCGGGTTGCGGGTGGTCATTGACCGAGGGCGTTGGCTCATGCTTGCTCCCGCCTTCTGGGAGGAAGCAAACCGCCGCCTCCGCGCCAACGGCCTGCCCACTCTTAAGTTCGTTAAGAACCCAGCGAAGCCAGTCCCGGTGCATGCGTCCCTCGGCAAGGAACTCTGTATACTCTGCTGGGCCGTTGAGGAGGCGTCATCAGATGACATCCCGAACGCCCTGCGTAACTGGGACGCTCTTGCCCCGGAGGAACGGTGGTGGCTCTACACCATGACCGTCGCCACTACTGGTCAGGCGATGCAGAAGGGCATCGGCTGGCGCAAGGCCCTCCGCGCCGCGCTCGCCGACAACCCCTTCGTAAAGGGCGAAGGCCTGTCGCCGAAAGCCAGGCGCGAACTACTCGGCCACTCGCAAATGAGCCTGGGTCTCTGAATCACCATGTCCAGTGCCAATCAAATCAAGTCTCTTCTGAGAAGTCACACTGCGGGTGATGATGAGCGCTTTTATGCCGTGGCTCTCCAAGTGGCAGCTGCCGAAGCCCGGAAGGGGCACCAGAAACTGGCCGAGGAGTTGCGCGAACTGATCCGCGATTCTCGCAAGAAACTCGACGAGGCGAAACTTAGAGGAAGCGTCGTCAAACTTGCCAGCCCTAGTGGAGAGGCCGCCGAGATTCTAGAAGTGGTCCCGACTCAGCTGAGGGTCTCAGATCTGGTCCTTGAAAAGAGCCTTTGCGAGCGGATCCAGCGTATCCTTCAGGAGCAGAGGAATTTGAGCCGGATCAAGGAGAACAATCTTCGCCCCCGGCAACGGTTGCTTTTCACGGGTCCTCCCGGATGCGGAAAAACGATCACCGCATCGGCTCTTGCCACCGAACTTGGATTACCTTTGTTCGTTGTGAGGCTCGATTCCCTGCTCAGCCGTTACCTCGGCGAATCGCTTGGAAAATTGCGTCTGGTTTTTGAAGCTGCCGAGACTACGAGGGCGGTCTATCTCTTCGATGAGTTCGACAGCATCGGCTTCACCCGAGATTCTCCCAATGATGTCGGGGAAATGCGCCGCGTCCTGAACGCCTTCCTCGTCTTCATCGAGCGCATGCGCAGCAACAGCATTGTTATCGCGGCCACCAATTACGGTGAGCGTCTCGACAAGGCTCTCTTCCGCCGGTTCGACGATCTGGTGGAATTCGGACTTCCTGCGCCCCAGCAAGTGCGAGAGACCATTAAGAGGCTTCTTGGCAATATCGATAAGGAACGGCTGTCGTGGAGCCGAATCGAGCAGGCAGCCAAGGACCTCAGCTACGCCGAGATTACCCGAGCTTGTGAGGAGGCCATCAAGGATGTGCTCATCCATGATCTGCCAAGGGTCACGAACGAGGCCATCGTCAGTGCGCTGACGGAACGGCGCATCTATTTGAACCATTGATGTCTCTGCCGCAACTGCTCCACTCCGACCCCTTGCGATGCCCGACGACCCCTTTCCTCATCTGCGGTTCAATGCTCCCGCCGAGCGCCTGAGCTTCAGTGGGAGTGGGAGAGGAGATTTGAAGCTGCCCTTTGCTAGGGATCGGGCGGGCCATGCGAGAAGCCTTAGGTCCCAGCTCAGGAGGATTGAGAGGGAGTTTGGAACGATAGCGACAGACAGGCAGCAGAACGAGCTTTCATCGGAGTTTGGTCTAATCCTCAACGTAGTATCGGAACCGAACTACCCGCTGGCGTTCACCAGCCTTGAGAATGCCGCACGGGGATCTAACCCAGCCATCGTGCTTCTGAACCTGCGTCGTGAGGGAACGCCTCAGGGGGAGGTAACGAAAGCCGCAATTTTCGTCCCTTTCGGGCAGCTTAAAGTGTTGATCAGGAAGGTCGAGGAATACGCAAGCAAGAACCGCAAAGACAAGAAGGGTAACGAAACCGGTCCCTGCAACGAGGCCTTGTTGGCGAACATCGCCTCCATTTCAGTGGCGGCCTTTGAGGCTTTATGGACCGATCCGGAACAGGCTCCTGCCGCTGACGAGTTCGCTTGGTTCGAACTGTGGATTCGGCGGGACGAAGAAAGATGGGAATCTCAACTCAGGCAGGAGTTCAGTGCTCTCGGCCTCGAGTTCCCGGAGTTGAAACTGATCCTTCCCGAGCACGTCGTGGTTGTCGTCCGGGCGAGACGGGCTTTGATCGAATCTTCACTCGATCTGCTCAATGCGCTCTCGGAGATTCGCAAGGCACGCCCTTGCCGGGTAGGAATTAGCGATCTTTCCGGTGCCGAGCAAGAAGAATGGATCGACGAAGCGCTGGAGCGTATCGATTGGCCCCCCGAGGACGCCCCTGCTGTCTGTTTGATCGACTCGGGAGTTAATCGGGCTCACCCGCTGTTAGAGCCTCTTTTGGCCGAACGCGACTGCGAAACGGTGTTCTCCGATGGCGACCGCTCCGATGACATGTACCACGGGACGCCCATGGCCGGTCTCGCCGCCTTCGGCGACGTCCGTCGGCTGATGCTTTCAACGGAGACATGGGAGCAGCTTCACCGTTTGGAATCGGTAAAGCTCATCGGGACGAGCAGCACGCATGATCCCAAGAACTATGGCGCCGTCACCTTGCAGGCCATCGCTCTACCGGAAATAGCATCTCGGCGCTTCCGGGTGTTTTGCATGGCGGTCAGCGCTCCTGGGCCAAACACACAGGGGAACCCGTCGGCGTGGTCGAGTGCCATCGATATGGCCGCCGCAGGCTGCGAGCACGAAACCGCTGGCCCCAAGGTTATCCTGGTCTCAGCCGGGAACACGCGCGAACACCCGGACGAGTTCGACTACCCGGGCGATCTCCTTCGCGCACCGATCGAGGATCCGGCGCAGGCTTGGAATGTCGTCACGGTTGGAGCGATTACCAGCCGGACCACCATCGAGGAAGAGGACGACGAAGCGCAGCGTGCCTTCCCAGTCGCGCCGTTGGATGGGCTCAGTCCCTTCACCCGTACTGCTCACGAGTGGAGGCCGGATTGGCCGATTTGCCCTGATGTCGTGACGGAAGGGGGGAATCTTGCCAAGGCGCGTGATCGCTCCCATCTTCACCTTCACTCCCTCCAGCCGCTTTCTACCGCCACCGGCTTCCGTCTCCGGCCGATTACTCCTTTCAATGCGAGCAGCGCCGCCACTGCCCAGGCAGCCCGCATTGCTGCAAGAATCGCTCAACGCTATCCGGACTACCGGCCCGAAACGATCCGGGGTCTTCTTGTTCACGCTGCACGCTGGCCGGAGGCGGTCTTGCGCCGGGAAAACCTAGACCCGCATGCAGCTGGAAAGACGGCACGCGTGGAACATCTGATGCGCGGCTATGGCTTCGGCGTGATGGATGAAAATCGGGCTCTCGCAAGTCTGGCCAATCAGACGACCGTCGTGATGGAGAGAGTGATTCAGCCCTACAGAGGAGAGTGGAATGATCAAAAACTGAACGAATGCCATCTGATAGCGCTCCCCTGGCCGCGAACGGCGCTCGAGGCAACCCCCGACGGTTCCGCCACCCTCAGGGTTACCCTTTCTTACTTCATCGAACCCAATCCCGGCTCCCGGACTTGGGAAAAGAGCCAAAAATACCACTACGCGAGTTGTCTGCTGCGATTCCGGCCGAAGCACCGTGACATGGTTCCGGAAGAGTTCCGGGCCCGTCTTGACGCCGATGGCGAGTCTTCAGGCGACGCCTACCAGGACTCCGGGTGGGCCGTGGGCGGCACCCGCCGCGGGAAGTCAGGATCCCTCGTGCAGGATGTCTGGAAGGGCTCCGCAGGCCAGCTTGCGGAGATGGGCCACATCGCCGTAGTCCCGGCCAAAGGCTGGTGGGCCTATCGTCGGTTTCGGCCGGGTCACGAACTGCATGGATGTCATTTGGGGCGAGTTCACTACTCACTGATCGTGAGCCTCGAGACCGAAGCCAACGTGCCGATCTACAACGAAGTCGCCCAAATCATTGCAACCATCGAGGCGAGCACCTCCGTGTCCCTTGATGGACAGTAATCCCCGGTTCGAATACTTTTCATGCCCGCCTTCATCGAAACGCAGTTCCCCATCGCTCGTCTCTCTGCTGAAGCCTACAAGGAGCGCAAGGCGAACAACGGGCAGACCCTCACCCGGCTGGGGAAATGGTGGGGGCGCAAGCCCCTTATTCTGGTGCGCGCCTCAATTCTCGGGATGCTCATGCCGGCATCGGACGACCCGAAGCGCGACCGCGAGATTTTCCTCAAGATCCTAACCATGGATGATGATGGCGCTTGGCAGCGCCAGAAGGGCCAAATCCCTGTCGCCGCCTGGCGTGAGGCCTCGCGACCGGACATCTTGGAAGAGTATTTCACCGCCCGTGGCTTCCGGCGCTGCCTAACGGACGAGGAAAAGGAAGAAGTCTGCGCCCGCATCTGGGAAGGCCTTGATGCCGACGAGCGGAAAGCCCTCGACGATCAGCGCCGCCGCCCTATCCCCAACCGGGAGGCTTTCGACGCCATGCCCTACGCCGCTCGCATCCGCGAATGCGAGCGCCCGGAGAACATCGAGGGACCGACTGAGGAAGCATGGATGGAAATCAACGCCCACTTTGGCACCACCGCCACTTGCCTGCCGGAACTCGTCGAGCAACTGGGCCAGCGGACTTTCGGCCATACGCCGCGAGTCGGCGACGCCTTCTGCGGCGGGGGATCGATTCCCTTCGAGGCCGCTCGCATCGGTTGCGAGGCGTTCGGCTCGGACCTCAATCCGGTGGCCGGGTTACTCACTTGGGCCAGCTTGAATCTGCTTGGCGGCGGCAAGGAGGTGCAGGAAGAAGTGATGCGTGTGCAAGCCATGGCTCTCGCCGAGGCCGACAAGCAGGTGACCGCATGGGGCATCGAACACAACGAGCGCGGGGAGCGCGCCGATGCCTTCCTCTACTGCGTGGAAGTGAAGCCCGAGGGCTGTGAGTACTTCATCCCACTCGCCCCGAGCTGGCTGGTCGGGGAGAAATCAAAGGTCGTCTGCAATTGGCATCGCGTCGCTGGCTCCGACCGCCTGATGCCGGAAATCATCACCGTTTCCGCCGATGAAGTGAAGGCTTACAAGGCCGGCAAAGGAGCAACGGTGGCCAATAGCCGCGTCATCGATCCCCTTGACCCCGAGCGTTCCTGGTCGGTCGAGTCCCTGCGCGGCACTGAAGGCCTGCGGCGCTGGACGAATGATGATGTTGTCCCGCGTCCCGGCGATGTCTTCCAGGAACGCCTCTACTGCATCCGCTGGGTCAAGATGGTCATGCAGAACGGGAAGCCGAAAGAGGTGCGCCGCTACGGGGCACCGGAGGAAGCCGACCTTGGCCGGGAAGCCAAGGTGCTCGAACTGCTGCGCGAACGCTTCGTCGACTGGCAGCGCGAGGGATTCATCCCGTCGAAAGCCATCCCGGAAGGCGGAGATAAGACGGAAGAGCCCATCCGCACTCGTGGCTGGAGGCACTGGCACCACCTCTTCACCCCGCGCCAGTTGCTTACGCATGGCCTGCTCGCGGAGGTTTCCGAGAAGTTAGCGACGTCGAAGGAAGCGCAGGTGGGGTGTTTGCTGGGGATGGGGCGCTTAGCGAACTGGGATGCCCGGCTTTGCCAGTGGGTTGCGGACCACACTAAGGAAGGCGGTGCGCATACCTTCGCCAACCAAGCGCTGAATACCTTGTTCAGTTTCTGTGTGCGGCCGGTTCATAAGCTGAACACCGCGTGGCCTGCGGTCATTCGAGTTGAAAACACGGTCGCAGCGAAAAATATCACAACCATCGCCGACGCCCGCGACCTCCGCGAGACCTGCGACCTTTGGGTCACCGACCCGCCCTACGCGGACGCGGTGAACTACCACGAACTGGGCGACTTTTTCCTCGCCTGGCAGGACAAGCAGCTCGCCAAGGCCTTCCCCGAGTGGACTCCCGACGCTCGCGCCGAACTGGCGGTACGCGGAGACGGCGAAGATTTCCGGCGCTCGATGGTGGACATTTACAAGAACCTCGCCCGCCACATGCCGGAGAACGGGCTGCAGATGGTGATGTTCACTCACCAGGATCCCGGTGTCTGGGCCGGCCTGGGCATGATTCTTTGGGCTGCTGGCCTCAAGGCCACGGCCGCCTGGACGATCAGCACCGAGACTGAAGCCGTCGGCATCAAAAAAGGCAACTACGTCACCGGCACCGTCTGCATGGTTCTCCGCAAGCGAGTTTCCCCCGATCCGGGCTTTCTCGACGAAGTTTATCCGCTGGTTGAGGACGAGGTCCGCCGTCAGATCGCCTCGATGCAGGCGCTTGATGAGGACGGCGAGCCGAACTTCAACGACGCAGACTATCAGCTCGCCGCCTACGCCGCCGCCCTCAAGGTCCTCACCCAGTACGCCACGCTCGACGGCCGCGATGTCGAGCACGAGGTCTTCGCCGTCCGCGACAAGAAGGAGAAGAGCGACTTCCAGGTCGTCATAGAGCGCGCTATCGAAATCGCCTGCGACACCCTCGTGCCCCGCGGTCTAGACCTCTACTGGCGGGATCTGTCGCTTGTCGAACGTTACTACCTCCGCGCCCTCGACATCGAGAGCCGCGGCGAGCGCCGAAAGGGCATGTATGAGGAACTGGCCCGTGGCTTCGGCGTTACCGACATCCGGCCGCTCCTCAAGAGTGACAAGGCCAACGGCACCCGCATGCACACGTCAAGCGGCTTCGCGGCGGGCCAGCTCGCCCAGGTCCGCGGGGTCGCGGACGCCGCCTCCCCCACCGGTCGCGGACGCTGC
>JBGTBW010000238.1:0-9317 GCA_041749135.1 Verrucomicrobiales bacterium | reverse complement strand
GCAGCAGGAGATCGTGACGGTGACCTCCGGCCGGCACGCGCTGCGGCGCGTCCTGGCCGACGACTTCGCTCTGATCCTGCTCGACGTCAACATGCCGGACGTCGACGGGTTTGAGACCGCAGCGCTGGTCCGCCAGCGCTCCAAGTCGGAGCACACGCCGATCATTTTCGTCACGAGCTACCAGGACGATGCCCGCGCCGTACAGAGCTATTCTCTGGGCGCTGTCGACTACATCATGGCTCCCGTCGTGCCCGAGGTCCTGCGGGCGAAGGTCCAGGTGTTCGTCGACCTGTTCCGCCTGCAGCGGCAGATTAAGCGGCAGGCGGAATCGGAGATTGCGCTGGCCCACGAGCAGGCGGCGCGGGCGGCCGCGAAGGACAACCCGTTAGCCCCGAAGAAGACCCACTTCGAGCCGCGGGCGAAGCGCGTGATCTTTCTCTGCATGGAAGGGGGACCCAGCCACGTCGATACCTTCGACCACAAGCCCGTCCTCTACGGACTCGACGGAAAGACCATCGAAGTCAAAACTTTCGGGCGCGGCGGCCACAAGAACGAAGGCCGCATCGTCGGCCCGAAGTGGTCCTTCCGTCCTTACGGCCAATGCGGACAGCAGGTGTCCGAGCTGTTTCCCAACGTGGCCGGCTGCGTCGACGACATCGCCTTCATCCATTCCATGACCGCCGATTCTCCCATCCACGGATCGGCCATGCTCATGATGAACTGCGGTTCCATCATCAGCGGCAAACCATCCCTCGGTTCCTGGATCAATTACGGTCTCGGCACTCTCAATGAAAACCTGCCCGGTTACGTCGTCATGCTCGACAAGACCGGCGGCCCTATCAGCGGAGCCAAAAACTGGACCGCCGGATACATGCCCGCCAGTTACCAAGGGACCTTGTTCCGCCCCACCGGAACCCCCATCCTCGACCTCCGGCACCATGCCGGTATGGGCGATCCCGAGCAGCGCTCCCTCCTCGATACCCTCGCCAATTTCAATCAAAATCATCTCGCCCAAGGCCGAGATCACCATGGGGATCTCGCCGCCCGCATCGCTTCCTACGAACTCGCCTATCGCATGCAAATGACCGCTCCGGAAGCCGTCGATCTGGAAGGCGAACCGGAACACGTCAAACGCCTCTACGGCATCGACCAGCCGCGCACCGAAGATTTCGGCCGGAAATGCCTCCTGGCCCGGCGCCTCGTCGAGCGCGGCGTTCGATTCGTCCAGATCTATTCCGGGGGAGCCCATAACGACGACAACTGGGACGCCCACGGCGACCTCAAAAAGAATCACGATTTTCACGCCGGCAACACGGACCGCCCCATCGCCGGGCTCCTCCGCGATCTCAAACAGCGGGGACTTCTCGAAGAGACCCTCGTCGTCTGGGGCGGCGAGTTCGGCCGTCAACCCACCGCAGAATACGCCGAAGGCACCGGCCGCGACCACAACGCCTACGGTTTCACCATGTGGATGGCCGGCGGCGGCATCCGCGGCGGCGTCTCCGTCGGGGAAACCGACGAACTCGGCAGCCGCGCCGTGCGAGATCGCTATCACGTCAAGAGCCTGCACGCCACGGTCCTCCACCTCATGGGTCTTGATCCCAACAACCTCTCCTACTTCTACGGCGGTCTCGATCAAAAGCTCGTCGGCGTCGAAGGAGCCGAGCCCATCCATTCCATCCTCGCCTGAGGATCCCTGACCGCGACCCCACCGTCCCGGGTCCCCTCCTTCAGGCGGTTCCTATCCTACCAGACCCGTCATTCCCTCACTTCTCCCCCGTCCGGGTCCCTCCTTCAGGCGGTTCCTACCCTACCAGACCCGTCATTCTCTCACCTCCCCCCCGTCCGGGGTTCCGCCTTCAGGCGGTTCCTACCCTCCCAGACCCGTCATTCTCTCACATCCCCCCGTCCGGGTCCCTCCTTCAGGCGGTTCCTACCCTCCCAGACCCGTCATTCTCTCACCTCTCCCCCTGTCCGGTTCCCTCCTTCAGGCGGTTCCTTGCCTCTCACACCATCCTCCACCCGGTAAACCCAGAAACCCCGGGCTTCTGGAAAGCCAGCGCTTTACTCAACAGGTCTCTTCTCAAAAAGCCTTGCTCCCTGTGGTATAGATAGACTATATCTGCTCATGAGTAATCCGCGCTACCTTTGGCGTCAGCTTACTCCAGAACAACAGAAGGCGCTGCTGGATCGCCGGCAAGCCGCGGGCAACCCCTGGCATTCGCCTCCACACCGGCCCAACTCTGGAAAGCGCCGGTTTCAGATCTCTGCGGCTTGCTTCGAACATCGTCCTCACATTGGATTCACGCCCGAACGCCTCGAGCGGTTCTGCACAGATCTACTCACCGTTCTCACCACTCAAACTCGCGCCGTCTTTGCCTGGTGTGTTCTTCCCAATCACTATCATGCCCTTATCGAAACGGAAGACGTGCTCGGACTACTGCGCGAACTTGGCCGCCTGCACGGTCGAACCTCTCATGCCTGGAATGGCGAAGAGAACCTGCGAGGCCGCAAGGTGTTCTACCGGAGCGCAGAACGCGCCATGCGCTCCGAACGGCACTTCTTCGCAACTCTGAATTACGTCCATCACAATCCGGTCCATCACGGCTATGTCCAGCGCTGGACGGACTGGATCTGGAGCAGCGGCCGCCAGTATCTAGAGCGCATGGGACCGGGCGAAGCCGAACGTATTTGGGGAGAGTTCCCGGTTCTCGATTATGGGCGGGGTTGGGACGATCCCGAACTCTGAACCCCAGCGCTGCGCCGCATAGATGCGGAACCCCAAACGCTCCCCAGGCATCTCCCAACTCACCTCTCCCCCGCCTGGGTCCCCTCCTTCAGGCGGTTCCTATCCTACCAGACCCGTCATTCTCTCACCTCTCCCCCTGTCCGGGGTTCCGCCTTCAGGCGGTTCCTATCCTACCAGACCCGTCATTCTCTCACCTCCCCCCCCGTCCGGGGTTCCGCCTTCAGGCGGTTCCTACCCTACCAGACCCGTCATTCTCTCACCTCCCCCCCGTCCGGGGTTCCGCCTTCAGGCGGTTCCTACCCTCCCAGACGCGTCATTCTCTCAACCCTCCCCCCTCAACCCTCCCCCTGCCCCTCCTTCTTCCCCTCCACCGCTCCGCCCGGCGCCGGCCCCGCAACCGGGCCCGCACCAGCTCCCCGATTCAGAAACGGTGTGAAAATATCGATCGGCAGCGGCAAAATCGTCGTCGTGTTGTGCTCGCTAGAGATCTCGTTGATCGTCTGCAAATAACGCAACTGCAAGGAAATCGGTTGCACTTGCATTTTCGCAGCCGCTTCCACCAGCCGTTCCGCAGCCTGAAACTCGCCTTCCGCATTGATCACTTTGGCCCGCCGCTCCCGCTCCGTCTCCGCCTGCCGGGCCATGGCCCGCTTCATCGAGTCGGGCAGAATCACATCCTTCACCTCCACCGCCGAGACCTTGATCCCCCAAAGATCCGTCTGCCGGTCCAGGATCTCCTGAATCTCTACATTGATTCTCTCCCGTCGCGACAACAGATCATCCAACTCCGCCTGCCCAATCACGCTCCGCAGCGTCGTCTGCGCCATCAACGAAGTCGCCTTCATAAAGTGTTCCACCTGCACGATCGCATCCTCCGGATTCACCACTCTGAAATACACCACCGCGTCGACCGTCACCGGCACGTTGTCGCTGGTCATGGCCTCCTGCTGCGGCACGTCGATGGTGATGATCCGGAGATCAACCTTGACCATCCGGTCCACGACCGGGATCAAAATAACGAGCCCCGGACCCTTGGCCCCGATCAGCTTCCCCAGCCGGAAAATCACGCCCCGCTCATACTCCCGCAACACCCGCAACACCTGCGGAACCACAAACAACACCAAAAATACCGGAACAGCGATCCACGGCAGCAGATTGACAAAGGCCAGAACACCGGCGGTCGCAGCGTCCCCTTGACTGATGATGATTAGCTCTTTCATAAGACTCGACGTTTCACTTTCAAACACAAACCGTCCACCGCCTCGATCTCCACCAGCGCGGATGGCTCAATGACGGCGTCGCTCACCGCATTCCAAATCTCGCCGCCAACCTCCACTTTCCCGCGGTCCGGCCCTACCGGACGCATCACCCGCGCCTGCTTCCCGATCATGCTTTCCGGGCCGGTCTTCTTGCCTTGCCGCTGGGCCCGCAGACCCGCCCCCACCACAAAAGCGAAGAACAAGGCCGTGCACACCGCCGCCGGGATGATCCAAGTCAACGAAAGCCGGAAGGCGGACTCCGGATGGTCGAACAGCATGATCGATCCAATGACGAAGGAGATCACTCCGCCAATCATAAGGATTCCGCTGGACGCGGTAAAGATCTCTGCAAGGAAAAGTATCAGAGCCAAGCCGATCAGAGCCAGGCCGGCGGTGTTCACCGGAATCGCCGACGACATGTAGAGCGCCAGGACCAGAGCGATCACTCCCGCGATTCCCGGAACCAAGGCCCCCGGATTGCTCACCTCTCCGATGATGCCGTAGATCGCCACGAGCATCAGCACGAACATCACCTCCGGCCGCCACAAGGTCTGAAAGAGCCGTTCCCGCAATAGCATCGGCAACTCCTGCACTTCCGCCCCCGCCGTCTGAAGCGTCTTGCCATCCACTTCCCGGCCCTCCAGCAAGCGCAAGAGATCCTCCCGGTCCGCCGCCACCAGGTCGATCACACCCAACTCCAAGGCCCGCTCCGCCGTAATCGACGCGCTTTCTCGCACCGCAGAGATCGCCCATTCCACATTGCGCTTCCGCTTGCCCGCAATGCTCTCGATGTAACTCGCCGTGTAACTAACCATCTTCTCCTTCATCGTCTCGTCCATCTCCGGCGCGCCTCCCGCCGGACTTCCGCCCATGGTCACCGGCGCGGCCGCTCCGATGTTGGTCGCAGGAGTCATCGCCGCCACATGCGCCGCCATCGTGATGAAACAACCCGCGCTCGCCGCGCTGGCCCCTTCCGGAGTCACGTAAACCACCGTCGGGACGCTGGCCCCCAAAAGCGTCTGCACGATCTGCTTGGTGGAGTCCAGAAGTCCGCCGGGCGTATCCAATTCGATAAGGAGACAAACCGCTTCCTTCCCTTCCGCCTCCTCCACGCCCCGGGCGATGTACTGTGCGGTGGCCGGCCCGATCGGCCCCTCCACCCCGAGCCGGAGAATCACGGCCTCCTGCGCTTGGGTGGTCAACACCGGGACAGCCCAGACCGTGGCCAGCCCGGCACAGAGCCACCCGCTCGCTCTTCCGGCCCGCCGCTTCCGGCCTGGCCGCAAAACCCATCCGCATCGCGTCACCCCGGAGACTCTAAACGACTCCCGCCCCTGCGCATCCTCGACTTTTCCCCTTCGCTGTCCCTCCTCCATCCGCTATGTTTTTCTCAGCCGTGAGCGATCCGCCCTCTCCTGGCCCGTCCGACCCCAAGATGGAAAAGCTCCGGGCTCTCCTCCGTCAGGTCGATCTCCAGGGCGACGACTACCTCTGGGACCAAGAGGTCCTCCACGCCGCCCTCCGCCGCTCCGTCATCGAGGGAATCCGGCCCCGCGTCATCCTCTCCTGTTGGATCTCCTGCAAATGTCAGCGCCCCCATACCGGCCGCATGAGCGCGACCCGCCGCGAGCGCAAAGCCCGCATCCTCGCCGTCGACGACGAGGAAAGCTTCAGCGAACTCGTGAAGCTCAACTTGGAGAAAACGCGACGTTACGAAGTTGTCACACAAGACAACCCCGCCGCCGTCCTCGACGACATTCACCGGCATCAGCCTGATCTCGTGCTCCTCGATGTGGTCATGCCCGGAACCGACGGCGTCGAATTGGTCAAACAAATCCGAGCCGACCCCGGCCTGGAACAGCCGCCCGTCATCATGATCACCGCACTGCTGGAAGGTTCCGAATCCGGAGGCATTACCAACGACGGTTACCTCTACCTCTCCAAACCCGTCGGCACCAAAACCCTCGTTTACTGCATCGAACAACACCTGACCGGCGGCCGCGGAGAACCCATCTGAACCACCAAGGGCTCGATCGCCCTGAGCTTCCCCAAATGCCGCATCCCGCCCCTCGACAATCTCCCCTTTCACCCGCACTCCTCACATCCACCAGCACTTCGCGGGGCGCAATCGATCACCCGCCTTCGCCGGTCGAACTCGAAGGTGCAGCACTCGTGGAGCATCGTGCGGAGTTGCTCCCGGCCTCGTTGCACCCGGGACTTGGCGCCCGACAAGCTGATTCCTAAACGCTCAGCCACCTCCCGCTGTTTGAGCCCTTGAATGTCGGCGAGCACCACCGCATCCCGGTAGGGCTCTGGGAGACTTGCGATCATCCGGCGAAAGGCCGCCCGCAGACCCTCGGCCTCGTGGGGCTTTTCGTCGAACTCCGCAGCCAGCGTCTCCGGGATTTCGACGGTCTGTTTTCGCTTCCGGAAATGATCGATCACCGCGTTGCGGGCGCTGCGATACAGCCAGGCCTCCATATCCTCCACGGAGCCGCTTCGGAGCAGACGCTTCTGAAGCCGGAGAAAAACGTCCTGCCGGATGTCCTCAGCGGCGGCCCGGTCGCCTACCTTACCGAGGATGAAGCTGCCCAGTTTCCCGGACAGCTCCATCCAAGATGCCTCAACCGTGCCGTTCATGAATCGTGCCTGGGTTTCACCGCCTGGATCGAGGCGGACCCCACATTTCTTGCCAGATCCTGCCCCGGAAACCAACCATCCACAATATCACGGCTTTCGCCCTTCAACGTAATGCGGACTTCCGAGAAGCCGGCGGTCTGAAGCATCGCTTGAATCTGATCCACAGTGGAAGCTCCGGCGACGCAGCCCGTATAAAGCTCCCAATCCTGCTTCAATCCGGCCGGAATCGGGGAGAGCGCCACGACGTCGGAAATGGCCAGGCGTCCTCCCGGTTTCAAGACGCGAAAGGCTTCCGTGAAGACGCGCTGCTTGTCCGGGGAAAGATTGATCACGCAGTTCGACATGATCACATCGACGCTGTCGCCGGCCACCGGCAGCGCTTCGATCTCCCCGAGGCGGAACTCGACCTGGGTGAACCCGGCTCGCTCCGCATTCTCACCCGCTTTGGCGATCATCTCAGGCGTCATATCCACGCCAATGACCCGTCCTGTTTCCCCCACCGCCTGCGCGGCGAGAAACGCGTCCAGGCCGCCGCCGCTGCCCAGATCAAGAACTGTCTCACCCGGACGGAGCGAGGCGATGGCCTGCGGGTTTCCGCAGCCCAGTCCAAGGTTTGCTCCTGCCGGAACCGCGCTCAATTCCTCATCCCTGTAACCGGCCGCCCGCGAAGCCAACTTCGGCTCGAGCCCGAGGACATCCCTATTCCCGGAGCCACACCCCGGGGATGCACAACAGCTCCCTCCCTGGTCCGCAATGCGGCCGTAGCGTTCCCGCACCGTCTGTCGAATGATTTGTTTGTCAGTAGTATTCATGGTCGTCGTCATTTCCTGCATTTGAATTCTCCCTGCAGACGAACGAAGCACTGAAAAGACGCAATCAGACTCCCCACCGGCGCGAGTCCCTCCTCCCCCGTCAGCCCCTCGAACTGCACCCACCAGGAAACAAATGCGATCAAGTAAACAGCCGAGATCCCCCGCACCACCAGTGCCCGTCCGATCGAGAACGTGTTCCGCTGCCGGTCATTCATCCCTCCAGACTAGCGGGATCCTCCCCCGTAGCGGAAGCGGGAACCCTTCCGGCATCCCTTCAATCCGCCTCTCGTAGCGGAACGCCCAAGCGTTCCGAGTCTCCAGCCCTTCCCCAGGCCCTCCGCCGCCGATTGGCCCCGGGCAGAATGTTGTTGTAGCGGAAACGGTGACGCTTCCGATTCAGCCCAACCCACCAGTCCAACCTCCCTCGCGCCAACCCTTCCGGCATCCCTTCAATCCGCCTCCGCAACGCCAACGGCAACGCTTTCGCCCCTTCCCTCCGCACGCGCCCCACACCTCCTCGATAGTTGCACGACAGCTTTTTCTGCCGTAGACACCCCCTGCCCTCAATTCCGCTGCCACACCATCTTCTCGCGCCCTTAGCTCAGCCGGATAGAGCAACGGACTTCTAATCCGTAGGCCGCAGGTTCGAGTCCTGCAGGGCGCGCGTTGTAACTCCCTTTACCGCGGGGCGATCGCTTCCTCGTTGCGGGGCATAGTTCGCCCATCGAGCGCGACCACCGCCTTGAATTGCTCGCCAGTCGTCCGCAAGTTCGTAGCTGAGCGCCGGGTTCCTGTGCCGTTTACCTGGCTGATCGAGCTGGAGATCGAGAACGTGTTGCATCCGCTGCGGTTCCGCCGGGAGATAGGCTCAAATCAGTTAGGCGGCGCTGGCCTTGGCGCCGCTGACTTCAGGGCCGCCTCGTCACCACGGGGGCGGCCGTGACCGAGGCGACGTTTTCCTGCAGGATGTGCGGGACGGCATTCCCCGGTTGTTTGAGCTTATTGCGAATCCGGGGATCGAGATTCGCGAAAGTTTCCTGCCCCGGCAGCTTCGCGCGGCATCGGCTCTCATGGAACGTTATGCGGACACGCCGATGGATTTCGCCGACGCGACCCTCGTTCTGCCGGCGGAGGAACGGGAGACAGATCGTGTCGTGACCCTCGACGAACCTTGAGGGTCACTGATGTAGCGGAACTCGTGAGAGTTCCGATGGCCTGGCGGGCAGTCTGCATTCTTGCGAATGCAGTTGCGGGGACGGCGCTCCGCGCCGGGAGAGAGCGGCGATGCTCGCCGCAGTCCAAGGGCCTCCGGCTTCCCCGATGGCCGGTCCCGGGATGGAGACCCATCGCGCGACAGGGCGTGCGGGAGCCCGCCCCTCCAGGATAGCGTTACCAATCTGTCAGACAAGACCTGGAGGGCCGGCCTCCGTGACGGCCCGGTCCCGGAATGGAGACCCATCGCGCGACAGGGCGTGCGGGAGCCCGCCCCTCCACAATCCCCAGCCGCAAGTCCTTGAACAAGGGTTGGTAGAGGAACCATTCTCCCTCCCCCCTTGGCGAGCTTTGCGCTCTTTGCGAGAGATGCATCTCCTTCCTCCGTGTTCATCTGTGTCCATCCGTGGTTCCCAAGACCAGTCCAAAGGCGGGCTCTTGAGACTCCTTGACCCAGCAGTCTGCATTCTTGCGAATGCAGCTACGGGGACGGCGCTCCGCGCCGGGAGAGAGCGGCGATGCTCGCCGCAGTCCAAGGGCCTCCGGCTTCCCTTCTTTCCTCCAACTCCTTGTATCCGCCCGCCAGACCAGAAGTTTTGAGGATAGCGTAACCGATCTGTCAGATACGACCTGGAGGGCCGGCAT
>JBGTBW010000237.1:0-14125 GCA_041749135.1 Verrucomicrobiales bacterium | reverse complement strand
GAGAATGGCAGAGTGAAACCCGGCGCTCCCAGGGGCACCCTCAGGTAAAGGCTAGGACAAGGGAGGCGGGTTGGAAAACCCGCCCTCCGTTGCGGCCCTCGAGCTGTCGAAGTGCGAGGTGGCCATGGAGGTCAATTGCCGTCGCTCAGGCGCCGCCAAGCCAAGCCGAAGGCCCTTGGACTGCGGCGAGCATCGCCGCTCTCCTGGCCTGGAGTTCTTCCATTTCCAAGGGAGGCGGGTTGGAAAACCCGCCCTCCGTTGCGGCCCTCGAGCTGTCGAAGTGCGAGGTGGCCATGGAGGTCCATTGCCGTCGCTCAGGCGCCGCCGAGCCAAGCCGAAGGCCCTTGGACTGCGGCGAGGATCGCCGCTCTCCCTCAAGGCGCGGAGCGCCGTGGCGGGCGGACACTTGAGGCTCAATGGCAGAGAAGCCGGAGGGTTCCCAGCGTCTTCGGCCTCCCCTGCAGGCCAGAAACGTAAAGCCTCCAGGCGGAAGACGTGAGTCTTCCGATCTTCAGGAGCCTAGTCTGCCCAAACCCCGGATTTCTTGCGAACTCTGCTACGGGGCCGTTCGACGTCCATTCAGCATTCCGCCGCGCCTTCACCAAAGGGCGGTAAGGTCGTCCGCAAAATCTCCGCTCCCGCTTCGCCCTCCGCCCACACCTCACGGGCTTCCCCCTGGGCATCCGCCGGAGTAAGAAACCATTCACCCGCACCAAAACGCGTTGTGCCGCACCGCACCAGACCGGATGCCACGGCAATCACCGCAAATCCTCCCTCCGGCGCCGCCTCCCGCGCCGCTCCCGTATCCAACGTCCAACGTTCCACACAGAACCACGGACAGCGCACGAGACACTCCCCATCGGCCTCGTCCATCCCGGGTTCCCAATCACTGAAATCGATGCAGCGCAGCGACTCCTCAATTTGCAATGGCCGTGGGTTGCCGTCCAATCCCGGGCGGTCCCAATCGAATACCCGGTACACGGTATCGCTGTTTTGTTGGATCTCGAACAGAACCAGACCCGCGCCGATCGCGTGCAGCCGGCCACTCGGAAGGTAAAGGAACTGTCCCGCTCGGACCGGAATGGCGTGGATTTGGTCCTCAGTTCGACCCGCCGCTAACCCCTCTTCGAATTCACGGCGCCCGACGCCCCGTTTCAAGCCGGCATACACACACGCACCCGGTTCAGCCTGCACAATATACCACATCTCGGATTTCGGCTCCCCGCCAAGTTCCCGGGCTGCCTGCTCTGACGGATGCACTTGGACCGAAAGACATTCACGAGCATCCAGTATTTTGCCGAGAAGAGGAAAACGGCCGGGCCATCCCGCGGCGCTCTCGCCGAACAGCCGCTCGCGCTCCGTCCGCCACAACTCACCCAAAGTTCGCCCTACGAATAACCCGGAGCAGACCACGCTCTCCTCGCTTGCACGATCCACCAGCTCCCAGGACTCGCCGTAAGGCTGGCCATCCGGCGGAAGCCGGCGTCCGAACAGCCGCTCCAATTCGCGACCTCCCCAAACCCGCTTCATGTAGAGCGGCTCGAAACGCAGTGGCTCAACCATCTCTTCCATCGCTCTCCAAAGATTCCAACCGGCCCCGCACCCGCTGCCAGTCGTGCACGGTGTCCACATCCATCAACGGACCCAAAAACCCGCAGCGCAATCCCAAGGCCGCCGCGTTCTGCAGACAATCCTCCAGCACAGAGCTTTCTCCCCAACGCACCCCTCCGAACAAGCCGGGGTGCGGCCCGCGCGCCGCCAGGAGATAGTAGCCTCCGTCCTCGGCCGGCCCGAAAACCAGGTCGGCTCTCCCGCGCCTCACCAGAGCCGCAGCTTCCTCAATGTGGCCGCGTCCGACGTCGATGCAGTCGGTTCCCAACAAAACGCTCACTTCGGCGCCTTCCATTCGCGCCCAAGCCAGGGCCGCCGCCTGCCGCCTGCCGAGATCGCCGGAGACCTGCGCCAAAAACCGGTCCCGCCAACGGTCCGCCAACCCTTCCTCGATCAGCCAACGTTCCACTTCGCCTCGCTGTTCGGGCGGCGTAAAGCAAAAGCAGCGCACCGCGCCCAGCACGTCGCGAGTCTCCCGGCACACCCTTCCCACCATGAGCCGGTAAATGCGCGCCGCTTCTTCCTCCCCCACCGCCTCCGCCAAACGCGTCTTGACCTGACCCGCTTCGGGAACGCGGAGAAACACCAAAAGACACAGGTCCATCACACGTTCCGCCGCCTGGTCATCACGCTGCTCGACATCCCGACTCTTCCCGCCCCCACGCTCACCTGTCAATGGAGGCCTTGCTCAAAGCTCCAACCCCATTCCAACCAGTTGTCGGATCCCCCTTTCCCGCCTATCCTTTCCGGCTCATGCCCCGGATCGCATCACCAGGGACCACGCCACCCACTCGCATTCCGGTTTCTCTTATCCGGCTGGCCCGGATCATGGCAATCCTTGCGGGACTTCTTCACCTGCCGGACGGCATCGCTCCACTCGCGGCCGAAACCGTCCTCCCGGATTTCACCGATCTCGAGGCCGCGGAGCACGCCTACTGGACCCGCGCCCTCGACGACCCCTTCACCAAGATCATATCCGATTTGGAAGCGGGGACCCTCCCGCTCGACACCAGCAACGAAAAAGCGTTCGTCGATAGCATCCTCAAGCAACTCGACATCCCCGCCTCCTCCCAACTGCTCGTGTTCTCCACCACCAGCCTGCAGCTCAGCCTCATCTCGCCTCGCAGCCCCCGCGCCCTCTACTTCAACGAGGAGGTCTACCTCGGCTTCGTTCCTCGAGGCCGGATCGAAATCGTCTCCCTCGATCCGGAAGCCGGCGCCATCTTTTACATCTTCAACATTCCCCGCCGGCCGGACGAACCGGTCCGGGTCGACCGTTCCAACCGTTGCATGAATTGCCATGCCGACGCCGTCACCCGGGATGTCCCCGGGCTGGTCATCCAGTCGGTGATCCCCGGTCCCCGAGGCGGTTCGCTCGACGCGTTCCGGGGCGGTGATGCCGGCCATCACATCTCTCTCAGCGAGCGTTTCGGAGGCTGGTACGTCACCGGCCGGCACTCCCTTCCTCAGCATCGCGGAAACGCAACCGGACGCTTCGTCGCCGGAGAAATTGAGCTGATCCCTGTCGTCCCAGGCGAAACGTTCGACTTCGGCCGCTACCCCGTGGCGACCAGCGACATCCTTGCCCACCTGATCTTCGAGCATCAGACCGGTTTTGTGAATCGCGCTATCGAAGCCTCCTACCTGACCCGCACTCTCCTGCGCTTGGCCGGAGATCAGCTCAGCCCCGAACAGAGTGTAGAACTGGACCGGAAAGCCTCCGAGCTGACGCGATACATGCTCTTCGCCGACGAAATCCCCCTCGCCGGACATGCCATCCAGGGCGATCTCGCTTTCTCTGAGGCTTTCCTAACCAACCGGCGGACCAGCCAGAGCGGCCATTCTCTCAAGGATCTCGATTTGGAAACCAGGTTGTTCCGCAACCGCTGCAGCTACATGATTTACAGCCGCGTCTTCCAAGGCTTGCCCCAGGCCATCAAAAGCCGTGTCTACAGCAAGATCAACCGGGCTTTGAACGACGCAAGTGATCCCGAATTCGCCTACCTTCCCCAGGAAGAAAAAGTCGTCATCCAGCGCATCCTCGATGAGACCCTGCCGGATTGGAAAACCGGCGGCGGTTCCAATCCGGCTGATTAAAAAAAAGCGGGCGCCCCTGACAGGGCGCCCGCCGTATGATCACTTTGCTCCGGAAAGCGTTCCTGCTTCCGGGTTAAGCCACGATCGAGCTTAGCTTTCTTTCTTTTCTTCAACCTTGGCTGCGCCTTTTTCGGTCGGCATTTCAGCCTGCAGCCAGCCGGAGATTCCCGCGGACAGGTGCTTCACGTTCGTGTAGCCAAGTTCTTTGGCGGCTTTGGCAGCTTGTTGGTAGGCCGAGCAGGTCGGTCCGCCGCAGTAGGCCACGATCAGCGTGTCCTTCTTCTCCGGCAACAACTTGGCCAGTTCAGCCTTCTGCGCAGCGTAATCAAGCGCCGTCGGCAAGTGACCCTTCGCGTAGGATTCGCTGCCGTTCACATCGATCACGACCACTTTCTTGTCGTCGATCGCCTTCTTCAGTTCCTTGATGCTGATGTCGGGGAACTCGGCTTCAGCAGCGCAAACGATTCCTGCGGCGGCAATGCCGCAGCCCAAAATGGCGAGGAGTTTCTTCATATTCTTGTAATGGATGGTTTGATTGTCTGTTCTTTTCAGTTTTCTTAGGAATTGGCTTCCTTTTCCTCCGCCCCCCCACACAACGGAGGGCGAGACAGAGCGGGAACCTGGAACAAGATGCGCGAATGCGCAACCTTATTCCGCACCCAGCGTAGAACGGTCGCTTTTTCTTGCAGACGCCCTCTTCGCCCTTCGCCCATTAGAACCGCCGGTTCGCCCAGCGCCGTCCCCACTTCGCACAGCGCGGTTGGCGTTCACCTATGCATTGCCATCTATTGAAATCCCACTCCCGTTCGGCCCGATGTCCTCTGTGTGCTGGACGGATCCTCTTCATTCGGTTCTAAGTCACGAACATGAAAGCGATGTCTCCCTGTTCTCTCTTCATTCTCTGCTGCGCCTTTGCGATCCTCACGCCCCTTCGCGCTCAGGATTCCCTCCAGGAACCGCCAGCCCATCAACCCTCGGCCGCGTATCAATGGCTCGATATCATGCTCGAGGCCGCCGGCCGCGACGTGGATCAAGTCGGCGCCCGCCCCACCATCCTCTCCCGTCAGATGGCCATCCCCATGACGGCGATGTATGACGCCTGGGCGGCCTATGACGAAAAGGCCGTAGGGAGCCGTCTCGGCGGCCAACTCCGCCGCCCCGCGGAGGAACGCACTCAGGAAAACAAAGAGAAAGCCATCGCCTACGCTGTCTTCCGCACCATGCTCGATCAGTATCCCGCTCACGTGGAATACACCGTGGCGGAAATGCGGAGGATGGGCTTTGATCCCGAAGACCACTCATCCGTCCGGTCCACTCCGCAAGGAATCGGCAACACGGCCGCCGCCGAAGTGTTGGCCTATCGCCGGAACGACGGCGCTAACCAGGACGGATCCGAAGCCGGATCCAACGGGCAACCCTATTCCGACTACACCATGTACCAGCCGGTGAATCCGCCCGATCACATCTTCGATCCCGATCGCTGGCAGCCCATTCCTTTCGATGACGGACAAGGCGGCAAAATCGTGCTCGGCTTCCTCACTCCCCATTGGTACCGCGTCAAACCCTTCGCTCTCGAATCAAGCAGCCAGTTCCGCCCCGGACCGCCGCCGAAGGTCGGCTCCGAGCAGCTCCAAAAGGAAGTGGACGAGTGCATCGAGTTCAACGCCACTCTCACACCCCAGCAGAAAGCCATCGTTGAATTCATGCGCGATGGGCCCCGCTCCACCGGCCAATCCGGGCATTGGCTGCGCTTCGCTCAAGCCGTTTCCCGGCGCGACCACAATGATCTCGACCGGGACGTGAAACTCTTTTTCACCATCGCCAATGTGGCCATGGACGCCTTCATCGCCGCCTGGGAATCCAAGCGCTACTACGACAGCTCGCGCCCCTGGACCCTCATTCGCCATTACTACAAAGACCGCGAGATCCGGGGTTGGGCCGGACCAGGAAAGGGGGTCGTCACCATCCCCGCCTCCCAATGGCATCCCTACTCGCCTTCCACCTTCATCACCCCTCCCTTTCCCGGCTATGTCTCCGGTCACAGTTGCGTCAGCGGCGCCTGTGCGAAAGCCCTGGAACTGTTCACCGGCAGCGATGAATATGGAGATACCGAACAGCGCCACGCCGGCGAAATGACTGAGGCTGGATTCAGTTGCGTGGAAATGCAGCAGGTCGACGGAAGACCCCTCGCCACATTGATCGAAACGGGCGTGACCTGCGACGTGAGGCTGGCCCTTCCCACCTTCACCGAAACCGCGGAGATGGCCGGGATCTCCAGGTGCTTCGGCGGCTACCACATCGAGGCCGACAATGTCGAAGGACTCAAACTCGGGCGCACCGTCGCCCAATACATGTGGCCCAAGTTTCAGGCCTACTTCGACGGGACAGCGCCGCCGAACTAGCCCGCATTTCTCATAGCGTCTCGTCGCGAGGCGCTGCGAACTCCTTACTGCCAAGGCCACGCGCCGCCGAGGGCGCAGAGCTGGGTGAGCACACCCTGTTCAAGCTCGAGGCGAGCGGAACGCAGGCAGGATGGGGTGTAGCGCGCCACAGCAGAAAGGGTATGAGAAATGTGGGCTAGCCAAATCCCTGCGGCACACAAACTCGCAGTGGCTGCTCGGCCAAGCCGATCTCCAGCGGTGTTTCGCCGCGCCATTCTCCGTCCAGCTCGTAGGGCACGGGGTTGACCCCGGAAACCGACAACCCCCGAGTCTGCAAATAGTAAGCTTCGTCTTTGGGAAGTTCCCGCTGCCGGGCGATCCATTCCAATACCTGCAGCAGGCCTGCGTAATTCTGATTTCGGAACACCAGAACATCGAGCAACCCGTCCGAGTTGTCGGCTCCAGGAAAGAAGGCCACGCTTCCGCCAAAGAATCTCCCGTTGCCAAACAACACCGCGGCTCCTTCAAGTTCGCGCCCGCCGGAATCCCGCACCCACAAAGGCTCCGCCTCCTTTTGCATCAGCTCCACCCCTTTGAGCACATAACTCAGCGGGCCCAACCAACGTTTCCATCGACGGCTGGTTTGGCGCACCACCGCGGCGTCCAGCCCTACGCCCCCCATTTGCACGAAGCATTCGCCGCCCGCGACGAAACAGTCCACGCTGCGTAACCGGCGGGCTGTGATGATTCTCCAGGCTTCCGCCGGACATCGCAGCGGCAAGCCGAGTTCTCGTGCGAACACGTTCATCGTGCCGAAAGGCAACACCCCCAATGCAGCTCCCCCACCTGCTCGTCGAATGCCGTTGGCCACCTCATTCACCGTGCCGTCCCCTCCTGCCGCCGCCACAGTGACGCATCCGTTCTGCACGGCCTCCGAGGCCAGCCGGTCGCCGTCTCCTGCTCTCTCCGTCCAAGCCAGCCGGACCCGCCCCGTCAGCAAGCTTTCCATCCGCCGGAGCCGGGAAGCAACTCGGCCCCCCTGCGCCGCCGGATTGGCCACGATGACGATCTCGCCCTCTGTCTCGCCCTCTAAAGAGTTGGGTTCTTTCATCTCCGCCGAAAGCCCATCACGCGTCTCCAAGACTGGCGTCCATCCTCTCCCAGCGCCCGTGAGCCGGAAAGCTTTATCCAGATTCCGTCCCCTGCAAACCGTGGGAGAACCGTGGGAAAACCGGCATGCTCACATCGCCGCTCTTTCCCGGCGCGGAGCGCCCTCCCCGTGGCTGCATTCGCAAGAATGCAGACTGGCCCGCCAGGCCTTCGGAACTCTCACGAGTTCCGCTACAGTTCTGACGCCAAGGGAAGCCGGAGGCCCTTGGACTGCGGCGAGCATCGCCGCTCTCTCCCGGCGCGGAGCGCCCTCCCCGTAGCTGCATTCGCAAGAATGCAGACTGGCCCGCCAGGACTTCGGAACTCTCACGAGTTCCGCTACAGTTCTGACGTCAAGGAAAGCCGGAGGCCCTTGGACTGCGGCGAGCATCGCCGCTCTCTCCCGGCGCGGAGCGCCCTCCCCGTAGCTGCATTCGCAAGAATGCAGACTGGCCCGCCAGGCCTTCGGAACTCTCACGAGTTCCGCTACAGTTCTGAAGCCAAGGAAAGCCGGAGGCTCTTGGACTGCGCCGAGCATCGCCGCTCTCTCCCGGCGCGGATCGCCGTCCCCGCAACTGCATTCGCAAGAATGCAGACTGGCCCGCCAGGCCTTCGGAACTCTCACGAGTTCCGCTACAGTTCTGAAGCCAAGGAAAGCCGGAGGCCCTTGGACTGCGGCGAGCATCGCCGCTCTCTCCCGGCGCGGAGCGCCGTCCCCGCAACTGCACTCGCAAGAATGCAGACTGCCCACCAGGCCTTCGGAACTCTCACGAGTTCCGCTACATCAGTGACCCGCGCGTCCGTCCAGCGCCGCGACCGAAAACCCGCAAACGGGGCAGGCCTCCATCGAATCTCTGAACATTCCCACCCCGGCGGCCCAACCAGGGCGGCGCATCGTCAGTCGAACCAGTTCCTGATCCGGTAAAGCAGTGTGGCCGATCCCGCAGGACGCATATCCACGAAGTCCCGCTCTGCTCCGTTGCCCGCCACCTCGTCGCCCCGCTCTGTCCAAGCCTCTCCCTCCGGACTCCGCTCAAGTTGATAGATTTCTCCGTTCCGAGTCAACACTCGGATCCGCACCTGCCGCTCCGAAACGGTAATCCTCACGATCTCAGCCGGATCCGGGGTCTCTATCCGCAACAACGCATCGCCGGCCACCACCACCAAATTGCCCACGTCCGTCTTGCCCGCGCCCACCCCATTCCCGAGCATCTCGTTGATGATCACATCGGGCACACCGTTTCCATCCACATCTCCCGCCGCCACACTGTAACCGATTGTGTCGCCCATGTCCCCCACCGCGTTTCCCCGGGCGCCGGAAATCTGGGCGATTCTCAGCAGACCCGGCGCGGGCAATTGCCCTGCCTCGAGCTGGATTGTCGCAGGCCAGTCGCCTTCCTGACCAAACAATACGTGCGCGCTGCCCGCAGAAATACGTCCATGGGGATTGTCATGCGGGTTGCAAACCAAGAGATCCTGCAAGCCGTCGCCATTGAAGTCCGCCTGCACCACCGCGTCCGAGGAAAAGGCGTTCACTCCGGGACCGATAATCGAAGTCCATTTCAAAGTGGCTGGCGGCTGCACCAGGTTGATCAACTCTCCCCGCAAAGACTCCGCGTCGAAGAGGATGAAGCCCACGCCCGACGACAGCCCGTTCAGGTTGGCGCGGAAATCCCCGAAAAAGACGTCAGGCGCGCCGTCTCCGTCGTAGTCGCCGCCCCCGGCCAGCTCTTCACCGAAGCGAATATTGAATCCGGTCCCGTCGATCCAAGTCAGATTCTCTTGATTGCGAGCCAGCGACACTACCAAACCATCATCCCATTCCTCGTCCGGGATAAGTGCATCCCAAACAATGTAGGCGCGCCCGCGAGGAGCACCTCCTTGCGCCTGCTGCGTACCCGCCGGCGCCCCGGGAAGGCGCATGGCCGCTCCGGCGCGGTCCAAGGTAGCCGCCACCAGAATCTCCGCGCGCGCGTTCTGATCGAGATGCGCAACTTGCACGGTGGCCCCAAAATGGTGCTGGGCCGAACCCGCGGGAGGATCGATTCGCAACACATGTCCTTCCAGTGAAGTCGCTCCGAACTCCGCCAGATCCGCATCCTCCGCCCCCCGCAGGTGATCGCCGCCTCGGATCAGATAAACCGCCCCCCGGTTGCTTTCGCCAGGGGAATCCACCTCATCCGCTCCCACCACAATGTCCGCCACCCCATCGCCGGTAACGTCGCCGGTGCGCATCCAAATCCCCAGGCGATCGTAAGAAAGCGCCCCCACGATGTGCAACATCGGGATCACATCCGGGGGATCGGCAAGATCCAGCATCGTTTCTGTCGCCGCATATTGGCGGAGATGTCCTCCTCCAAATAGAATGGTCAAGGCGCCTGCCCCGGGTCGAAATCGCGGACTGAAATTCTGCCTGCCAATGAGCAAATCTCCCAGTCCGTCCCCGTCCACGTCATCGATCCAAATCTCCGCGCCCGTAACCTCGTTTGCGGCCGCCCCGCCGATCACGAGAAAGCGCTCGCCGAACCCGTCCGTGTTCAATGTGCCTCCAATGGTTCCGTCGCCGAACACCAACGTAACCTCTCCCGCCCGCGGACGAATCGCGCTCTCCGTGGAAACCGTCGCGTCGGGCGACGCCATGGCCACATCCGCCCACCCATCGCCGTCGCAGTCCCAACCTCCTGCCACCGGCACACCAAAACTGCCGTTCCCAGTGGCCCCGAAATATCGTGTGTAAAGGCCGTCCGCAGGGTCATCGCGAAGATCCACTTCTGATGCCGGACCGGCGGCAAAGCCGTTGCCCACCGCAAGCGCCAGCAGCGCCGTCCATCGCCCCACCGTTCCCATCTCGTAGCTCCAGATACCGTTTGCCATTCTCACTGAGACTCCTTTCCTAACTGACTGAAAAGTGTTCACGCAACAGGTCCAGGCTCTTGGAGACTCCGCTCAACGGCTCCTCCTTCCCCTCATATTCTAAGGAAACCCATCCACGGTAGCCTGCCTCGCGCATGATTCTGGCGATCCGCGCATAATCCAAATCCAGAGTGTACCAGGTCCCGCCCCCGAAATAGGTCTTGGCTTGCAACAGCACCGTGTCCCCTGCCAACTGCGCAAGCCGTTCGTAGGGATCCTCCAGGAAGTTGCCCGTATCCAAGGTCACCCGCAACCAAGGCGAATCCACCGCCCGGACTACCCGCAACACCCCCTCCGGAGTCAGCCCCAATCCCCAATGGTTTTCGAGACCCAAGGTCACTCCACACTCCGCCGCCCGTGGAATGAGTTTCTCAATCGACTCGATAACCCATGCAAATCCCTCTTCGTCGCTGTGCCCCTCCAGGCGCGGCTCGATCCCGCGATTGGCCATGAGTTCGTCGAAAGAACGGGTCGTCCCCCAACGGCCTGTGTTGATCCGCAGTGTGGCGATCCCGAGCCGGTAAGCCTGTTCGATCGTCTCCAAGGTGTGATCGATGTTCCTTTGCCGTTCCTCCGGATCGGGATCAACGAAATCCTGGTGAGTGGAGTAACCCATCAGATCCAGACCTAGACTGAAGGCCAGCTTCTTGATGCGCTGCAACTGCGCGTTCCCCACGTCCGTAAGCTGTCGCTGCAAAATCTCGACCCCGTCGAAACCCAAATCGGCGGCCAGTTCCAGACAGCGTTCAACCGTCCTGAATTCTTCTCGCCGAAATTGCCAAAACGAATAGGTCGATACTCCGATGGGATGCCGCCAGGTCTTCACTCGCGCTTTCTCTTCCGCCTGGGCTCCAACTCGCCCGGTCGCCGCTGCGCCTGCCGCAATCACCGCACCCGAGGCCAGAAGTGTTCTTCGGTTCATTTCCCGCACCATCCTCCGGCCGCGGCGCTTGTCCAACCGGAATGCCCGCTGAAACACCCCAGAAAGCGGAGGAATCCGGCGGTGAATCACCGGGCTGGAATCCGCAGCCATTGGCCCGCGCGAATCCTATCGTCGGTCAACCCGTTGGCGGCCTGGATAGCCTCGACAGATATACCAGAACGCCGTGATATCTCAGAGAGGGTCTGGCCGGGCAACACGTAGTGTTCAGCGCCGCGGGTTATGGGAAGCGGACCTCCTCCCGAAGAAGCCGGCGCCGGTGGAGAGCCGTCCGGGGCGGTCCGGCCGGGACCGGAAACCTGCCTGACTTCCGGTTGGTCTTGCTCTCCGCTCGACGCGATGTTCCCCCTCCCTTCCGGCCGCTCCCTGCCCGGCGTCATCCAACCCAAGCCGGGAAAACGATTCCATCCAGTGTTGCTGCATCCTACCAACAGCACGGCGCCCACCACCGCAGTGGCCCAACGCAGGAACCCAATCGCACGCATAGGCATCCATCCGCGTGATTCACCGGATTTCAAGCCCATTCCCTCTCAAAAAAACCTTTCCTCATGCTCCTGACAATGCCACACTGGCCTCGTGCCCCACTACGATTCTCTGCGTATCCAAGACTTGCCGGTCCACGATCGCCCCCGTGAAAAACTGGCTCTGCTCGGCGTCGAATCCCTTTCCAATGCCGAGATTCTTGCCATCTTCCTGCGGACGGGAACCCGGACGCGAAGCGCAGTCGATCTTGCCAGGGAACTTCTCCACATGTACGGCAGTCTCCATGCACTCTCCCAGGTCTCTCCTGCCGAGTTGCAAGGCCGGGTCTCCGGGATCGGTCCCGCCAAGGCCGCAGAATTGATTGCCCTTTTCGAGATCGGCCGCCGCCTCGCGCGCGAACGCTATGCCGACCTGCCCGTCGATACGCCCCAAGCGGTCTACGACCTCCTTGCGCCGGAGCTGCACCGCCTCCGCCAGGAATCCCTCCGCGTAATCCTTCTCAACGCCCGGCATCATCTCGTCCGCGTCGCCGAAGTTTCCCGCGGAACGGTCAACGAGAGCATCGCTCACCCGAGAGAGATCCTCCGCCCCGTTATCGTGGAAACCGCCTACGCCTTCATCCTTGTCCACAATCACCCTTCCGGCGATCCCACCCCCAGTCAGGCCGACCGGCGTCTCACCAGCCGTTTGGTGGACGCGGCTCGTCTTGTGCAAATCGAGATGCTCGATCACATCATCATCGGCCTCCCTTCCGAACACCGCGAACCCTATTTCAGCTTTCGCGAATCGGGCCTACTATGAGCCCCATTTCTGCGCCCTTTCTTCGCTCTCACAACCCCAGCATGACCATTCATCCCACAGCTCTCATCTCCGCGGAAGTCCGTCTATCCCCTGGAGTCGTCGTTGGCCCTTACGCCGTAATCGAAGGGCCCGTCACGCTGGGGGCCGGCTGCCGCGTCGGTCCACATGCCGTCCTGCAAGGGCCTCTGGAAATCGGACCCGGAACCATCATCGGACCCTCAGCCATGCTCGGAACGCCGCCTCAAGATCTCTCCTGGACTCCCACCCAGCCGGGTGGAGTACGGATCGGATCCGGAAACCACATTCGCGAGTTCGTCACCATCCACCACAGCACTCAGCCCGATCCCACCACCGTTGGGAACGACAACTTCCTCATGGCCGGAGTCCATCTCGGACATGACGCCATTCTCGGCGAAGGCAACGTCTTGGCCAACAACTGCCTGGTAGGCGGACACGTGACCATCGGGAATCGCTGTTTCATCGGCGGCGGAGCCCTTTTCCACCAGTTTATCCGGGTCGGCGACCACTGCATGATCCAGGGAGCCGCCGGTTTCAGTCTCGATGTCCCGCCCTTTCTGGTGGGCGTCGGAATCAACAAGATCGCCGGAGTCAATTCCGTAGGTCTCCGCCGCTCCGGCTTCTCCGTCGAGGACCGCCGGGAGATCAAGGAACTCCATGCCCTCTTCTACCGCTCACCGTTGGGCGGGACGAAGGCTCTCGCTGCTGCGGAGTCCCGTTCTTGGGGACCGCGCGGCCGGCAGTTTCTTGATTTCATCCGTCATCCCTCTCGCAAAGGCATTTGTCTGCGCTACTCAACGACCGGCGAGCAAAGCGAAAATGGCGAAAGAGGGCTGCGGACTGAAAAACGCATCGAGCGCAGCGAGCAGATTTCCTGATACGCGTCCGCTTTTTTGTCTGCGTATTTCGAAAACGCCACACGAGCCCGAATTCCTCATGTCATTTCCTCGCGCCGCCGCGAATCCCATACTGACAGGGCGCGCTCCGTCGAGACCCCAGAAATGGGAGGGGACACCTCGCTCACGGCCAAGCCAAGCCCAACGTCCTCAACCTGGCGCAGGGCGCCGCAGCAAAAACCGTATGATGACTGCGGGTTAGCGACAAGAACCAGCCCACGCTTCTCCCATGGCCGAAACTCCCATTGAAACAGACGCCATCGTCAGCGCCAGGATCAGCGCACTGGCCTACTTGCTGATCCTTCCTAACGGGAAGACTGCCACAGGACACCTCAGCCGCGTCCTCCGAACTGCGACGCCTCCTCCCGTTTTCCCTAGCGGCCACAGGGTCCATGTTGAAATGACCCCTTACGACTTTTCCCGCGCCCGCATTGTGGGATCGTCAAAGGCCGGCTGCGCAATCAAGGGAGAATCGATA
Organism: Verrucomicrobiales bacterium; assembly: GCA_041749135.1. Taxonomy (GTDB): domain Bacteria; phylum Verrucomicrobiota; class Verrucomicrobiia; order Verrucomicrobiales; family DEV007; genus DATKCT01. The sequence continues at coordinate 358 of JBGTBW010000237.1, read as the reverse complement.
ATCGATGAGACCTGATTTTCACCGGCATTCCTTCCCTCAAACTATAGCTGTATGCCATCCCTGCGCAGATCCCGCACTGTACGCAGCTCGCCCCAGTCTGCTCCGCGCATCTCTCGCGCCGCCTTCTTGCGCCCAGCGCTGAACAACTCCCGCCGCGCCTTGAAAAACCCCTCCAGATACGCGGCCGTGCCCAACGCCACCCCTTCGGTGAAATAGTGCACCCGGCAGCGCAGCGCCACCGCCAGCGGCAGTTTCCCTCCCGCTTTGAGCACCTTCTCCACCTCTGCCCGCGTAAATCCCCGTTTCGCCTTTTGCCATCCCTCCGGGCTCAGTCCTCCAGGGCGCTGTTCTCCTTCCA
>JBGTBW010000236.1:0-12842 GCA_041749135.1 Verrucomicrobiales bacterium | reverse complement strand
ATGTGTAGGTGGAGGGCATAACCGGCCGGTTCTGGCGCCCCTGCCGGGGTGCGGATCGAATTACGACTCACACCGGTGGTGTCGCTGCGCTTTACCACCGGCTACAAGCTGCGAAGCCTCCGGCTTCTCTCGCGGCTTTGGGCGAGAGAGCTTCTTCGAACTCTTTGAAGTGCGACCTCGCCATCGAGGTCAAAGGAAGGGTTCTCGCTGATTCTCTCCCTATCCCACCAGCAGTCGATTGCCGCCGCTGCCGCCTCGTTTTGTAAAAACTCCAGGGGCGGGTTTCCCAACCCGCCATTTCCCATGGAGGGAAGGCGCCGGGTTGACCGGTTGAACTCGTCATTGCCGGACGTTCAACCCTGGCAGTTCCGCCTTGAGAGCGTCGATCGCCATTCCCGTCGTTCTGGTGTTGGTCAACACAAGCAATTTGAGCATTTTCATTCCGGTCAAGTTTCTCACATGATCATCGGTTACCGGATTCCCTCTGAGGTTCAGTTCTTCGAGATTAGGTAGGTTTGCCAGATGGGAGAAGCTGGAAGCACTCGTCCGAATGCGCGTCAGGTCGAGTGTTTTCAAGCCAGTTAGTCCGGCGATCGCTTCCATCGTCTCATTGGAAGCCCTATAGTGATGCAGGGTCAGTTTGTCGAGGCTTTTGAGCCGCGCGAGCGAAGCGACCATGGCGGGCGTCAATGAATCACCCGCTTTCAAGGGGCTGGCTGAGACGCTTCTCAGTCTTGGAAAACTTTCCGAGATGGCGTCCCATCCCGCCGCGGTGAGAGGCGCGCCCCAGATCTCGAGGGAACTCAGTTCCGGCAAGCCGGAAAGCGGCGTCAGTTCCTCTCCGGTCAATCCATCCCCTCCCACAACCAGCACCTGGAGCGCCTTCAGGCGCCCCAGGTTTTCCCAGGCGCCGCTGGACGGTGCGTTGCCGTTCACCGCAAGCACTTCGAGGTTTTTGGCATTGCTCAAAACCTTGAATTCCGCATCGGTCAAATGCGCCTCGGTGCAATAGAGATTTTTCAGTCGCGGGAATTCAAGAACGCTGGCGAAGGCGGGTCCGCTGAGATTCGTACGGCTGGCGTCGATTGCGCCTAACCGCGGCGCTTTTTTCAACGCCGCGAGCGCTTCGCTGGTGATCTGGGTTCCGGAGATGTTGAGCCACCAAAGCGCTGGCAGCCGGGCCAGCAATTCCGCGCCGGCGTTGTCGAGCTTGGTCCCGTTAAGGAAAAGATCCGTCAGTTGCAACTCGGCCAGCCATTTCAGTCCGGCGCCGGTCAAAGGACACTCTTTCAGGCTCAGCCGTTCCAGCGACGTCGCCTTCGCCAAGTGCATGAGGGCGTCGTCGCCAACCGGGTTTTTGTCCAGGGTCAACTCCTTCAAGCGGGGCAGCTTGGGAAAGACGCTCAGGCCGGGTCCCTGAACCGCGCCCCCGATCAGCTCGAATTTTTCGAGGCCGGGGACCGACTCCAGGCGCGCCAGGTCATCGTCGCTGATTTTGGCTGAATCCCTGCCCTGATGGATGACGATCTCTTTCGTCTCAAACCGGCCCTTTGGCAGTTCCTCCGGCTTGGAGACTTGTTGCGCTTTGCCTTGCGCCTCGATCAGCAGTCCGCCGCCAACGGACAGAACCCAGGACGCAACATCACGCTCCTTAGGCTTCGGTCCGTCCGCCGCCGGCGGGGGATCATCCACACCGGCGCCGTCAACGGATGCGGATTCAGCGCTTGTGGTTGTGGCGAGTTCATCCACAAGCTGCTCCCTCGCCGCCCTTATTTTGAGGGCATCGTCCAGTCGCTGGGCGCGCGTGAGGTCGTCCTGCAACCGGGCCAGTTCCTTGTCCAGTGCGCGGAGCAACGGATCCTGGCGAGTCCGCCGGTCGGCTTCAATCTTGGCCAACGCCGTTCGAAAGGCGGCGCGCAGTTTCTGCAAGGCTTCGGGAACGGTGTCCAGATCCGCTTCAGGCGGCATGCCGCCGGCTTCTATCCGCTGCTTCTCTTCACGCAATGAGACGGCTTCCTCCAAGTTCGCCGCTTCGGCGGCGGCAGCTATGGCGCGATCGAGCGCGGTGGCATACTGCTGCTTCAGCGTTTCGACCGCCTTCTGGTATCCTGGCTCGATCTCACGGTCGACTTTCTCTTGAAACTTCGCCTTCAAAGCGCTCAACTCATTGAGTTCGCCCGTGCCGGCTTCCCCCTCGGCGCGCTGTGCCCAGCCGCCGGTAATGCCCAGCAAGAACATCGTTTGGACGGCGATCATTCCAATCAGGCGCCCCCTCAGGCGCCCACGTCTTTTCCTGGGCTGTTTAGCCGCAAAAAACACAAACCGAAGAATTCCTGCTCTCGAAAGGAGGAGCGTTTTCATTGGTCTACACGGTGAGGCGCCTGGTTGAATTAGTATAAAACGCCGCCTTCTTGGCAATGACTTTCAACGTGCTGCGGCATATTGAAGATGTCTGGCGTGGGAAGAAACCTCAAGGCCGAAACGCCTATGCTGTTTCCTTCGGACGGTCGATGACCTGGCGGCCGCACGGACCCTGAAAGCTCTTTGGAACTACCGGGAAGCGGCGCGACGCCAACAGGGCAAGGACGAGAAAGGTCGCAAAGGCCATGGCCGCCTCTTGGCGCTTCCAAACCCCCTCTGGATTTCATGTCCTGGACAACCGTGGAGTGTGTAACGTAGTATGCAACATGGCTTATCTTCGGCGGATCCCCGGGCGGAAGGCTGGATCGCGTGCTTAGGGTAGTCGTAGCCCGGCAGTCCACGGGCGTTGTTGCTGTCTTGGTAAGAGCCCGCGTGGGCGACCCGGGCCTTCCTCCAGCATGAGGGCGATTTCATCACGCAGGCTTTTCGGCGCAAGAACGCGCACGTCGGGCATCCACGAGAGGACCCAGCGCACGAGTTCCTTGCGCCCGGTGGGTCTTCAGGCGCAGCTCGACGCGGCCATCGCGCCGCTTCTTCAGGATCCCACGAATAATTTTATTGAATCATCAGAATCCAGGCACGAAACTTCGCAAGGGCATCAGTCCGCGAATTCATCCCCGCCAATCTGAATTCTACTTAATTTAAGACGCGTTTTCATGCACCAATCAATCGGTTTCTTCTCGATTATCGTGATTCATTTTATCTATTTAAGTCTATTCAATGCATATGGTGATGACGATAATCTCATAGGCCGTGGAGAGGAATGGCTTTATTTAGACGACGGTTTGGAACCACCTGCTAACTGGCACGAGCAGACATTCGATGATTCGACATGGAAACGAGGCAGCGCCCCATTGGGGTATGGTTCAGACCAGGAAACGCTCACTGATTTTGGACCTGACGAGTCAGACAAGCACATCACAACTTATTTTCGGCGATCCTTCGAGCTATCTGAAGAGACGGATCCGCTTGAGGGCGAACTTATTGCTGAACTGCGGGTGGACGATTCGGCAGCAGTTTACCTCAATGGGTCTGAAGTGATCCTGTTTAATCTATCATCGAGAGATCCCAATAGTGATACGCTTGCCTTCCAAACTCTCTCATTTTATGACGAGGTGCGTTTTCGGCCTTTTTTGTTGGATGAGAATCTTTTGAAACCTGGAATGAACACGATTGCGGTGGAAGTGCACCAGGCCTCGATAAATTCCAGTGATCTCATTTTCGACATGAATCTGACACTGCGGTCACCACTCTATGAACGCAAGGAGTGGGACCCGGTTTTGGAGTGGTCCGAAGGAGTTATTCTTAACCATAAAGAAGCGCCGCATTGGCTCTTCTACAACACTACTCTTGAGAGGCAGGAATGGTACGCGTTTCCGAAAGGCAACCCCATGCTGCAGGCCCCAATTCCGTTCAATGGCCGCGTTTTCGATGTGGCTGATCTCGACCGGAATGGAGCGGCGGAAATACTGTATGGCTGGCGGCAAATCGGTGTCGATGGCTCAGAAAAAGAAGGACTTTTGCTGGGAAAGTTAACGGGAGCCACATGGACGAGTGAGTATGCGCTTCCCCACGCTCAGTATCCCGAGGTGCTGGGAGGGGTATTTGATGACTTTGATCAGGATGACATCATCGATATCATCGCGAGCGTCCCGGTATCTGATTTCGACTCAAGGTTATTGTTCCTTAAAGGAAAGAAAGATTTCACGTTTGAAGATCCGGCGCCGATCGCGGAATATGAATTTAGAGCACACCAATTAAAGAGCCTCGATTATAACGGCGATGGGAATCGCGATCTGATTCTGAGTCGTTTTACCCTCCTGCCTGGCAGCGGAAACGGCCAATTCGGTGAAGCCCAAGAGATTGAGACCACATTCAATAACGAGACCCTTTTATTGGATGATCTTAATGGCGATTCAAAGACAGATATTGTGCTCGGAAGAAAGTATTATCTAGCCTCCGAAAATGGTTTCATGGATCCCTTGGCTGAGTTTCCCTATCCTCAGCCCCACTATAACGGAATTGCAGATCTTGATGGTGATGGCGATCCGGACATCCTGGCGTGGGAAGATGGTTGGATGTATTGGCTGCTCAACGACGGTATGGGTGCTTTCGAGAAGCGCATCCCGCTCTTTCCATTTCTTGAAGTTTTTGGTGTAAGAGATTTTGATGGCGATGGCCTGGCGGACATCTTCGGACGGGACCACCCGCAATTGGTCATGTATCGGAAGGTCGATCCGGATGAGCCAGTCATTGACCATTTTACAGCCGAACTGCCATCACTTGATAGCGCAGGTCTAACCAATCTTGACTGGCGAGTTCGAGGTGCTGAGGAAGTCCTAATTAATCAGTCCGTGGGTAAGGTGCCTTCGCTTGGCGAGATTTCTTTGCATATAGACGAAACTACAACTTTTCTTCTAACCGCTAGATCGGCTAGCAATAAAACGGCCACGAGTGAAATCACGATTGATGTTCCCTTATTTCAGATTAGTGGACCTGTTACCGAGAATGGCGAAACCGTTTCACCCGAAAACTGGGTAGCCGGCGATCTGAATGGCGACGGCGTGGACGAATACATCTCGGCAGAATGGATCGACGATCAACCTTTTGTGGTTATCCGCCAACGAGAGGGTGCGTCTTTTGAAGTGCGGCGAACCGTAGACTCTCCTTTTCCATACCTTCCACTTGAATACCAGATTGCCGATCTGGATGGAGATGGCCTGAATGATTTGTTATTGGGTGATGGCAGTTGGTATGTCCTGCGGAGTCTTGGCGATTGGCAATTTGCTGAACCCGTCTTGTTTTTTGAAGGACAACACGCTTTGACGTTTCGGTACAATTTCTGGCCTAGACCACAGTTTGCCGACTTTGACGATGATGGAGATCCCGACCTTTTCCGTTACGTGGGAAAACTTGAGATTTTCGAGAACGATCTCGAGAATGGTCCGTTTCGCCGGAGGGTATCTTTTGAATCGCGTGATGTAACCAACCATAAGCGAAGTTTCACCACAATTGACGCCAATAAAGATGGATACCTCGACGTCGTTTTGGGTGGAGAGCTTTTCTATTTGGAGAATTGGAAAGTTATTAATTGGACCAATCTGTTGCATTCGGGCGGGTTTTTCGTCGCTTCAGGCGACTTTGATGGTGACGGAGACGATGATGTGATCGTTGACCGGGGACTATTTGAGATGGTGGATGGCGAGCTAGTCACCGCACCGGTTGCAAACGTGCCCCAATTATTTGATGCAGAGGTTGTTGTCAGGGACTTTGATGGTGACGGAGACGTGGATGTCATGGGACTCGGGGACGGACTGAACTGGTTGCGAAACCTTGGTTCCAATCGCTTTCGTTTAGAAAGAGGCACGGACCGTGAATCCGTTGAATTAAACCGTTTTGCAGTGTTGTTTGCAGATATTGATGATGACGGCGACTTGGATCTGTTTGGTCATCAGAATGTATTCTTGCCGAGCCAACGGAATGCATGGTTCCGAAACGTCAGTTCCCCTGCACCCGGTGAAGCAATGGAAATCTTGTCGATTACATTGGAGAATGAGGTGATCATGCTTCAATGGTCGTTTCCGATGGAGAAAAGCTACAGAATTCAAAGATCTTTTGACCTCGTTTCCTGGAGTGATCTGAATGAAGTACCAATACCCGGCAAAGACGGTAAACAGATGATTCCTACAACCCACCCCGCAGCTTATTTTCGTATTTTTGTTGATTCACCATAAGATTTCATGCCCATGCGTGTGCATTTTTTTGTTCGCGTAGACCGGGAAGAATTTCCTCACGTAGCACAGAATAGTAGTCCGTGTTCCTAAAGCGGTCGCTCCGGGCTTCGACCGCCGCGACCATAATCTCGCGAGCGAATACCGCAAGCTTCGGGAAATGCTTCTAAGGGGATGGACGCCAGGTCCAATTAAGGGATGGTCTGCGGTTCCGCATACGCCGTAGGATCGCAGAATCGGGATTCGAGAATCGTATAACCCTTAAGAACGCCAACAGCGATCTCTGCATAAGAAAGGAGTTATGCAGCGTGCGGCATAACTCCTGCAAAGGCAGCCTGGGCGGATCGTGAGCGGAGCAGTACATGGGCAAATCATAGAGCAACCCACGGAATTTCGTCGGGAAGAGTTCAGCCGCCTCAAAGCTGATCCAAGGGGCTCAGGACTCCTGCTCGGGGGCGCTTTAAGACATGCAAGTAGATCATCGTGGTGGCGACATCCGCATGCCCGAGAAGATCCTGCACCGTCCGGATATCCGTCCCGCTCTCCAGGAGGCGTCTTCGGCCGCCCATGTCGGCGAGCGCAGGAGGAAAATGACAGGCGCCAAGGGGCAGCAGGAGCAGCGGGGTGGCCTTCCTCCCGGCCTTCACTCCCGGGCATGGTCCCGAGGACAGGGCTCCGGTGGAAGAATTCAAACGAAGGCGGAAAGTGGGAGGGGTGAACGGCATTGGAATGGCCACACAGTATCAATCAGGCAGGAGGCGCAGAGTGTTGCTCGCCACGGCCCTGACGTGCGCGGTGCTGGGGATCCTGCTGCTGGGCGGCGCGTGGAAGAGGGGCTGGTTCGGCGGGGCCGAGAAGGGGACTGCGCAGGAAATGGTCTTCGACCTGGGCAACGGAGTGAAAATGACCCTCTGTTGGTGTCCTCCGGGAGCCTTTATGATGGGAAGCCCTGCGACTGAAGCGGGGCGGGAAGCCAATGAGGTCCAGCACGAGGTAACTCTGACCCAGGGGTTCTGGATGGCGAAGACGGAAACGACGCAGGGGCAATGGACAGCGCTGATGTCAGACAATCCGAGTATTTTCAAGGGTGGGAGTTTGCCTGTGGACAGTGTGAGTTGGGATGAAGCCAAAGCCTTCGCAGTTGCCTTGACGGAGCGGGTGCGGCGGGAAGGGAAGCTGGATGCCGGTTGGGAGTTTCGCCTGCCGAGCGAGGCGCAGTGGGAATACGCCTGCCGGGCTGGGACAGCCACTGCCTATTTCACCGGAGATGGGGAGAAGGCGTTGCAACGGGCGGGGTGGTATGCTGGCAATTCCGGGGCCAAGCCCTCGAGGGTTGAGGGATGGTTGGACACATTGCCGCTTATTACGGGTTGGTTTAAGGGCAAGCGCGAGGGAAAGACCCGGCCAGCGGGCAAGAAAGGGGAGAACGCGTTCGGCCTGCAGGACATGCATGGCAACGTGTGGGAATGGTGTGAGGATGGGTATGGAGCGTACGGGGCAGGCAGCGTCGTGGATCCCATCGGTCGCCAGGACGGCCCCGACCGCGTGATCCGGGGCGGGTCCTGGGGCAACTTCGCGGCCGGGTGCCGCTCGGCGTTTCGCGGGAGGGGCTGGCCTGGCATCCGCTTCGGGACCGAGGGCTTCCGGGTTTGTCTGGTTCCCGGTCCGGCGGCGGAGCCGCTGCCGCAGGAATAGCCAGGGTGCGCTGAGCCACGAGTCCGGCGACCGCCCACGCGGCCCCTCAGGGTAAACCCGAGTCACGCTACCAACTCATCCGCGCGTCCATCGGAGAGCCCGGCCACCGCATCGAACCAAAATCTCTGCACTCGTTGATCCCCTCGCGGCCGTTACGAGTCCCAAAGACCGGTCCGGTCCACCTCAAATGAAGCGAGCGTTGGCCGGCGCGGGATTCCTATGGCGAGCCCGTTTGAGCAGGGGTGTGGAAAAACCCGAGGGAGATCGAGACAAAAAACCGTGGATTACAGTGACGAATTGTGGCGGACTGTGTGCCACAAAATGTGTAACTTCAGCACTTGCCACGCTGTAAAGCGTTCATTTTCAACGCAAAGCGGGTGAAGGGAATCGAACCCTCGTCTCAAGCTTGGGAAGCTCGCGTTCTACCGTTGAACTACACCCGCGGATGCAGGGAATCCTAGGTCCACTGCGTTTGCTTGTCACGGGATTTCGCCGGGCCGGGTGACCCCGTGTGAGAACAGCGAGCGTCGCGGATCTCCCCCCCTACTTCCAGGAGGTCACGTTGTCCCGGGTTTTGCTGAAACTCCGGTCCGGTCCGGCGGAATGGGCGATGACCCCCCTTTTTAACGGCGAACCAGCCGCCGGTCCACCGTAGCCTGGCGGCGCCTGGACCTGCCCGTCGTAATCCACATCGATGTAGACTTGATATGGCGTTCCCCAAGGATCGTTGAAGTCCCGGGTCCCCTCGACAAACCCATGGCCCTTGGGTTTTTTAGAAATCTTGCTCGGCTCGAAAAAGGCAATGCCCCACGGGTTCATTTCGGCAACCTCCGGGCTATTGCGGTTGTTCGTGAGCACATCCATCAACTGCCGGTTGGTGTCGAAGGGTCCTTCGCCGGCGCCGCCGCCAGCCACTGGATACCGGTTGTATTCCGTGTAGAACATTTTGATCGAGTTGACCAGTTGGACGCAATCTTTCTTGGCGTTAAGCCGGGTGTTGCCTTGAAGAACCGAATTCAAGACCCCCCTTCCCAATAGAAAGGCCCCAAGGCCCAGCGCCCCGATGATGGAGAATCCGATAAGGAACCGACTGATAATGGGCCTTTGCTTTCGCCGGCCTAAATCCGGCGGCGAGGACCTCACAGCCGGATCCTGCGAGGAGTCATCATTCATGGACATGGACCCTGGCTTCGCAGCCAGCCGTCAAAGCGCCTTAAGAGGATTCTTGGCCGTCTTTCCCTCGCACTTCCATTGGCAAAAAGCAGACCGGGGCCCCTAAGGCCCCCACCCCATGCGGCGGCGCTTCAGGTTCCCCAGTGGGAACTAAGGTCAAGCAACGCTTACTCCCAAGAAGTGACGTTGTCCCGGATCTTGTTGAAATCGCGGTCGGGTCCGGCGGAATGAGCGATGCATCCCTTGGGCAAGGTCGAGTTCGAAGTCTGCTGACTGTACATCCGCGGCACCTCGACATGCTCGTCGTAATCCACATCGATGTAGACTTGATATGGCGTTCCCCAAGGATCGTTGAAGTCCCGGGTCCCATCGACGAAGCCATGGCCCTTGGCTTCTTTGGAGATCTTGCTCGGCTCGAAAAAGGCAATGCCCCGCGGGTTCATTTCGGCAACCTCGGGGCTATTGCGGTTGTTCATGAGCACATCCATCAACTGCCGGTTGGTGTCGAAGGGTCCTTCGCCGGCGCCGCCGCCAGCCACTGGATACCGGTTGTATTCCGTGTAGAACATTTTGATCGAGTTGACCAGTTGGACGCAATCGTTCTTGGCGCTGGCCTTACGAGCCGCGATAATGACCTTATTTCCCACGGGCACCGCCACCGCCGCGAGAATGGCGATGATGGTGATGACGATGAGCAACTCGATGAGAGTGAAGGCGGCGCGGCCGCGAACGGGATGGGGGGAACGCGTTTTCATAAGAGTACTCCTTGGTAATTCTGTAAATAAAGTATACACGAAGTCGCTCAGAAAGGACAAGAAAATCCCTCATCATCAGGGGTTTCAGAGCCGGCATGGGCAACCACGGCAGGCGACCATACGAACGGCCGGCCCTCCATGACAAGCTCAATTCGATCATGAAGACATCCCTGGAGGACCGGCTCAAAGGCCTCCTCGCCCAGCCGGGCTACCGGCCCCTCAACCGTTCCGAACTGGCCCAAGCCCTAGAGATCCCCTCCGAAGGGCGGTCCGCTCTGCGCGAAGCGCTGCGGCGCCTGGAGTCTTCCGGGCAAGTCGTCGTCCTGAAAAAGGGGCGGTTCGCCCTCCAACGCTCCGGTGGAGACACGGTCGCGGGGGTATTCCGCTTCTCCGGCCACCGGGGTCACGGCGAAGTCACGCTGGACCCGGGAACAGCGCCTTTTCCGGAGGGCTCCCAGGTCCTTTTCGTCTTCTCCCGCAATACGCTCACGGCCCTCGAAGGCGACCGGGTCCTGGTCCGCTTGGAGAAAGACCGGCCCCAGCACTGGCTGCGCAAGCTCCCCGCTCATGTCCGCAAATCGATCTCCGAACGGCTCGAGGAGACGGCGCAGGGGCCCCGCGCGAGGGTGATCAAGATTCTCGAGCGGAGCGCCGAGCCGGTCGTGGGCACGTATCACCGCCGCGGACGCTTTCTCACGGTGACGCCCGACGAAAGCGCCTACCCCGAGTCCGTCACGATCGAGGGCGACCCAAAGCCCGCTCCGGGCAACGGCGACAAGGTTCTCGTCCGCATCACCGCTTGGGAGAGCCGCCAACACCATCCCCGCGGCCAGATCGTGGGCATTCTCGGCAGGGCGGGCGATCCCGGGGTGGACATTTTGTCGATCATCCATCGCTACCGGCTCCGGCAGAGCTTCCCGCCTGCGGTGCAGGCGGATGCCGAAGGCGCCCCGGCGAGGGTCTCTGAGGCGGACATCACCGGCCGGGAAGATTGGCGGGATCGCGAGGTGATCACCATCGATCCGTTCGACGCCCGGGATTTCGACGACGCCATCTGCGTCACACCGCGCGCCGGAGGAGGTTGGGAACTGGCCGTCCATATTGCCGATGTGGCCCACTATGTCCGTCCCGATTCGGAGCTGGACCGGGAAGCCCGGCGCCGCGGCAACAGCGTTTACCTGGTCGACCGGGTCTTGCCCATGCTGCCGGAGGCCTTGAGCAACGGCATTTGCAGCCTCAAACCGGATGTCGATCGCTTGACCCACGCAGTCATCATGCAGTTCGATACTCGCGGTCGCCGTAACTCGGTCCGTTTTGCCTCAGCCGTAATCCGGTCTTCGAAACGACTGACCTACGAAGAAGCCTATCGGCTCCTGCGCGAACCCGGGGAAGAAACGAACGACCCCGTAACAGCCCACCTGCATCGCGCTTGGGCCCTCGCCGCCCGGCTGCGAGAGGCCCGCTTTGACGGCGGAGCGCTCGATCTCGATTTCCCAGAGATCAAGGTGATCCTCGACGCCAGTGGCAAGCCGGTTGAACTGCGCCGCATCGACTACGACGAAAGCCATCAGCTCATTGAAGAGTTCATGCTCGCGGCGAATGAAGCCGTGGCCGAGACGATCCGGCGCGCCGAAGTCCCTTCCCTTTACCGCATTCATGAGGACCCTGACGAAGAACGCTTGATGGAATTCCGCGACTTGGCGCGACTCTACGGCCATGCCGCGGGCGATCTTACCCTAAAGGGAGAAGTGCAGAAACTGCTCCGCTCTCTGCGCGGCAATCCGGAAGAGCACGCGCTCAAGGTGGCTTTGCTTAAAAGTCTGAAACGCGCCGTCTATTCCTCCGATCCGCTCGGCCACTACGGTCTGTCTAAGGACAACTACACCCATTTTACCAGCCCGATACGGCGTTACGCCGATCTGGTCGTGCATCGCGTCCTGCGGCGGCTCACCTCCGGCGGCGCTGCTACAGGGACGCCCAATTACGCCGCCGCGGGCGAGATCGCCGTCCACGTTTCCACCACGGAACGCAACGCCGCCGACGCCGAGCAGGAAAGCAAACGCTTGAAGATCGCGGAATACTTCGACGCCGTGCTGCGCGACGATCCGGACCGCACCTTCCCGGCGGTGGTTGTCGATGCGATGCACCGGGGACTCATGGTTGAACTCACCGGTCTGATGGTCAAAGGACTCGTGAAGATCGACGATCTGCCGCACGATGAATACGTTTTCGAACCGGGCTTCTATCGTTACACCGGGGTGACGACACGGGAGCAGTTCGGATTGGGCGACCGGCTTCACGTCCGAGTGGCGCGAGTCGATTTCGAGCGGCACTTCATTGACTTCCGGGTTGCCGCGGATCTGCCTCGACAGCATCATTGAACGGGGGACAACCTAACCAGATGTGCTCCGCTGAGGGAACCCGCCCCGGCTGGACCACGAGCGCGCAGCGGAAGGCGCAGGGCTGGGTGAGTACACCCTGTTCAAGGCTCAGAACTCCTGATCTCAGGGAATCGTCATGAGCCGCCAATCAGGGAACGGAAAGGGATTGGGAGACCTTGAGGGTCACTGGTGTAGCGGAACTCGTGAGAGTTCCGAAGGCCTGGCGGGCAGTCTGCATTCTTGCGAATTGAGTTGCGGGGACGGCGCTCCGCGCCGGGAGAGAGCGGCGATGCTCGCCGCAGTCCAAGGGCCTCCGGCGTGGCTCGACGGGGCCGCTTTAGCGGCGGCTTGTCCGCTGCCTTTGGACTGCGGCGAGAATCGCCGCTTTCGGGCGCGCACAGAACTCCGCCAATCCCAACCCCGCCTCGGCCTCTCAGAGACTCCGCGGCCCCATCCAAAACCCCAGAGGACTGGCGCACTCTACAAGCTTCCGCACGCACGGCGCTCCGCGCCGAAAGAGAGCGGCGATGCTCGCCGCAGTCCAAGGGCCTCCGGCTTCCCAGATGGCCGAGTCACGGGATGGAGACCCATCGCGCGACAGGGCGTGCGGGAGCCCGCCCCTCCAAGATCAGAACTCCTGATCTCGAGGAATTTGGATGAGCCGGAAAACTATGTGGCGCGGGCAC
>JBGTBW010000235.1:0-5325 GCA_041749135.1 Verrucomicrobiales bacterium | reverse complement strand
GCAGGTGGTGGCGCGCTTCGACGCCGAACGCCAAGCGCTGGCGATGATGGATCATCCCAACATCGCCAGGGTGTTCGATGGGGGAGCGACCGAGTCGGGCAGGCCTTACTTCGTGATGGAACTGGTGCGCGGGATCAGGATTACCGAGTATTGCGATCAACAACGCTTCCCGGCCCGGCGACGGCTCGATCTGTTCATCCAGATCTGCCAGGCCGTGCAACATGCCCATCAGAAGGGGATCATTCATCGCGACCTCAAGCCCTCCAACATCCTCGTCACCGAGGTGGATGGCAGACCGGTGCCCAAGATCATCGATTTCGGCATCGCCAAGGCCGTGTCCGGACGGTTGACCGACCAGACGCTGTTCACCGCCTTCGAGCAGTTGATAGGGACCCCCGCCTACATGAGTCCCGAGCAGGCTACCCTGACGGCATCGGATATCGACACGCGCAGCGACATCTACAGCCTGGGGGTGCTGCTCTACGAACTGCTGACCGGCGAGACGCCCTTCGACACGAAGGCGCTCCTTGCTTCCGGCCTGGACGAACTGCGACGCACAATCCGGGAGGTGGATCCAGTCCGGCCCAGCACGCGACTCACGCAGTCGCGCTCGGCAAATCAATTAGCGCATTCGGGAAAATCCGAACTCCAAAATCAGAGATCAGAAATCGAGTCTGACCTGGACTGGATCGTGATGAAGTGTCTCGAGAAGGAGCGCGACAGGCGGTACGAAACGGCGAATGGGCTGGCCATGGATATCCAGCGCCACCTGAACTGCGAGCCGGTGGTGGCCCGGCCCCCCAGCCGCCTTTACTTGATTCATAAAGCTGTTCGGCGTAATCGACTGGGCTTTGCCGCCGCGGGTGCGGTCACTGCCGCTTTGGTCATCGGGCTTGGATTCGCAACCTGGCAGTTTGTGGAAAAGAGCCGTGCCTTCGAGCGAGTCACCTCCGCAGAACAGGAACAGAGCCGCTTGCGGCAGGAGGCCGAAGCTCAGGAACTTGCTGCCCGCCAGCGCGCCTACGCCTCGGACATGAACGTGGCCAAACTCGCCCTGGACGGCAACAATCTGGGCCGTGCGCGAGATCTGCTCGATCGACACCGTCCCGAACCCGGCCAGCAAGACCTGCGCGGATGGGAATGGCGTTACCTCTGGCAGCAGACCCGCAGCGACGCGATCTTCAGCTTGTGCCGGAAGCCGAACGGGATCACCGCGCTGGCCGCGTCTCATGACGGCAGATGGCTCGGCATCGGTGTCGCTTACAATACGGGGATGTCGGTATGGGACCTTCAGTCGCGACAAGAGTTGGTTCGCCTGTCAGAAGGCGAAGAACACGTCCGTGCCGCTTTCTCACCGGCTGAACCGCTCCTCGCATACACGAGCGTGGAGGCGCACGCTTCCGGGGAACGCCAATCCCATTTGCGTCTCTGGAGCGTGGCGACGCGCCAGGAGATCGCCGAGATCCGGCTGGATAGCGAGTGTGTGGGGCTGGCGTTCTCCCAGGATGGTCGAACGTTGGTGACTTCAACTTCTTCCGGGGTGCAAGGACAGATCACGCTCTGGCAGATGCCTGAAGGCGCCAAGCTGGCCGCTTATCCTTCCGAACAGTTCGGCCGGGAGCTGAATCCGACCGGCTTTGCCGTCACGCCCGATCTGAGTGTTGCGGCTTATGGGGTGCAGCAAGGGCGGCTTCGCGTGGTTGACCTGCGTGACGGGAAGGAACTCTGGGAAACGGTGGTCTCCAGACAATTGATCGCAGCCCTGGCGTTTTCCCCGGACGGAAAAACTCTCGCCTCCGCCGCCGGATTTGCCGAGTCGGACATCCGGCTGTGGGAGGCGGCCACCGGGAAGCAAATAGGCCACTTGGAACATCACGCGGCTTATGTGGATTCCCTGATGTTCACACCGGACGGCGCCAAGTTGGCTTCTGGCAGCGCCGATCAAACGATTGGCCTCTGGGATGTGGCGAGCGGAACCCTGCTCGACGTGATGCGAGGCCATCGACAGGAAGTCTGGCGGCTCGGACTCCTGCCGGATGGCAAGACGCTCGTAAGCGGTGCCAAAGACGGGGAGGTTTGTTTGTGGGACCTTTCCGCCGCCCGGTTACTACGGGGCCCCGTGACCATCCCGGAGAAGGTCAGGGACTGGGTCTTGGGACCGGACGGTCGGTCGGTGCTGACCGTGGCCCCCGAGGGGCAAGTGGCGCAATGGTCCGGGAGACAACTGCATCAAAAAGAACTCCTGCTGAATTTCGCCCCGGATGCCGGCCGGATGGTTAGGGATAGCTTCTCCCGGCATGGGCGGTATTTGGCCGTCTGTTCCACCAATGGGAACGTGCAGATATGGAATCTGTCGCAGCGCGCCCTGGAACGTGAGTTGACCCATAACGCCGGACACCCGGTCACGGGGCTCAAGTTCATCGAAGACGAGAGCACCCTTCTGAGCCATTCAGAGGACCACCAGCTTCATCTCTGGGACGTAGCCACGGGGCGGGAAGTCAGATCATGGCCGGCAATGCCCGGTTTCGTCGATGTCGCGGATGGCTCGGACACACAGCGCCTCCTGGAATTCGCCTTAAACGGCGCGGTTCGAATGAAAAACTTGACCGATGGCCAAACCACGGAGCGGCGTCTGGATTTTATTCAAACCGAAGTCGCGACCTTCTCGCCTGACAAAAAACTCTTTGCCGTCGCTAGCCATGACGGCTACGCGCGGATGTGGGAGACGGCTGCCTGGAAGGAAATCGCCACGCTCGGCGGCTACCTTCTTGGGCTCGACTCTGTGGCATTCTCCGCGGACGGCCGGCGGCTGGCAACCGGTGGCGGCAGCAATGTCCGGGAGGCGCTGAGACTTTGGGACGTGGCGAGCTGGCAGGATGTGCTGACCTTGGAGTGCGAGGGCGCCCACTTCGTCCGGGCGAAATTCTCCCCGGACGGTAACGCCATCAGTCTGATGGACGCCGCCGGCACGCTCACCATCTGGGGCGCGCCGACCTGGGACCAGATTGAGGCCGCGGAAACAGCGTCCAGTTCCTCATCGATACCAGACGACCAACCCTGAAAAATCCGGCCACCCGCCGGCGACCTGTCTTTGTCCAAGCTGGAGTTTCCATGAACCGCGTCCTCCACCCGCGCTTTGTTTCCAGAATGTTCCCGCCCGCTGTCCGGTTACGTCGACGGATCGCGCCTGATGATGTGACGGCGCGACCGGCCGGCAGGTGTACCGCTGACTTTTGATGCCCGCTAACCCCGACAATCCGCGGCGTGGGATTTTTCCTCGATGCGGCGGAGATCTATGATCACCGGGCGCGTGCGGCGTACCTGGACAAGGTCTGCGGGGTGACGGGGAGCTTCGGCGAAGGATCGAGGCGTTGCTGGCGGCGGAGGCCGAGGCGGGGCCGCCTCCCGAAGTGCCCCAGTCGTTTTTTCCCAGTGGCGGCGCCTTAAGAAGGCTGTCTGACAACACTGTGGGTGTGCTCCTTAGCGCCAAAAAAGGGCCTCCGAAAATGGCTGCAAGACCGATCTGTAGCGATGAAAAGGGGAAATCACCTGGCGATTGTACGAACGCGGGCATTCGAAATTGTCCCAAGGGCTCCGACTCCACCCACGGCGCATGGTCTCGCACCAAAGCGGCAGACTAAGGAAGAAAAGTTTCAACGGTGGCGCCAGTAGAACGGACGGCGGTGCAGGTGCATCACGGCTTTGATGTAGAGGACGTCTCCGCGCACGCTGTAAACGATGGCGTAGGGAAAGCGGTGGAAGTTTAGCTTGCGGTTCTCACCCCGCATCTTGCGCCAGCGTTCTGGCTCGGCCACGATGCGGCGTAAGGTGGATTCGAACTCATGAAGGAAATCGTTGCCGAGTTCGGGCTGCCGATCCTCATACCAGAGCACGGCGGCTTCCAGTTCTTGGTCGGCTTCAGGATGGCTGACGACGTGCATGGAGGTTGGCGCGAACGTCCCGAACGGTTTCCTCCACCGGGCGGCAGGTCACCTTGCCTTCCTCGATCTCGCGGGAACGGCGGTCAATGACTTCGTTCCACTCTGTTTCGGCGTCGCTATCCACGGTGTCATCCAGGCTGGCGAGAAGCTGCCGGGCCAGGTACGCCCGGTCCTGTTCCGGCAAGGCCAGCACTTCGGCAACTTGTTCAGCGGATAGGCTCATGCGGGGAGACTATCGCGTTTCCCGGCCTGCTGACAAGCCGTGCCTACGGCTGGAACGCGCTTTGAGTGAGAGTTGCCGATTGGTGTGGTAGGGGCGCGCTGGGCGATAACGGAGGTACCGTGGCGCATGGCGCACCAGGTCAATTGCCACGAACTTGATCCCGCCGCTGACGAAGTTGCGACGTTTTCTCAGGTAACGGTCGTGATCGACGGATTCGAGTTTGTTGGACGGGCTGAGGAGTTCGAGCACGGTAATCAAGCGGCCGGCCGCATCGCGAATCTCGAGCCAGCGTTCGATTGCGGTTCTGGTTTGCGGTCAGCGCTCCCGCGCAAGGGCGACTTTTCAGGCCCAAAAACAAGCCCATGCCGCCTCCAGCAGGCTCCAATTCGAAGCAACCAATTCACAATGAGCGTTTTCCGACGGTGAGACGAGGCTTGAGGTTCGGTCGGTTCGAGGAGAGCATGCTGGCGCAAGTCCATGAACCAGATCACCCAGCTTCTGCAGGGCATCGCGCAAGGCGACGGCGATGCATCCGCGGAGTTTCTCCCCCTGGTCTACGCGGAGTTATGCTGGCTGGCCGCGCACATTCGCGGTTCAAGGCGAGTCCGGTTTGGCCGGTGAATTACGCATGAAGGTATGGTGACGAAGACTGCTTGAACCGGGGTCGATCATGGAAACCAAACCGGAAAATCCGTTGCGCGAGATTTTTCTCGAAGCCGCCGAGTTGGACGATCCGGGGGCGCGGGCGGCGTATCTCGAGGCCGCGTGCGGCAACGACACGTCGCTGCGCCAGCGGGTCGAGGCGTTGCTGGCGGCGGAGGCTGGGGCAGGACCCCCTCCGCCGCCCGCGGAAGCTTCCGGGGCGATCAGCGATGTTCTGCCGGGCAGCCGGATCGGATCGTATCGACTGCTGCAACAGATCGGCGAAGGCGGCTGTGGGGTGGTGTTCATGGCCGAACAAGAGCAGCCGGTCCGGCGGCAGGTCGCGCTCAAGGTGATCAAGCTGGGTATGGACACCAAGCAGGTGGTGGCGCGCTTCGACGCCGAACGCCAAGCGCTGGCGATGATGGATCATCCCAACATCGCCAGGGTGTTCGATGGGGGAGCGACCGAGTCGGGCAGGCCTTACTTCGTGATGGAACTGGTGCGCGGGATCAGGAT
>JBGTBW010000234.1:0-11085 GCA_041749135.1 Verrucomicrobiales bacterium | reverse complement strand
AATCGGGCTGCTTCGTGCCTTGCTCATTCTCTCCAACTTTCTGCGCTCCGTGGCGCCCAATATAATAGCCGGTGCGACTCGCATAAGCTCAGCTTGACAGATTCCATATAAAATGCAATCTGTAAGACGCGCTACACTAGGCTTCGCCTCGCCGTCTGGGTTCCGCCTTCAGGGCGTGTTGATTTATTCGGTGACGCTATCGGTTCGCGCCCTGCCGCGCCATCCCCGCTAAAATCCCGGGCGCAGGCGACAACCTCAGTTTTCCATTGCGGGACGCTCCAGAAAGGCGCGTCCTCGTGGTTGCCGTGACCAATGTGAAAAATCCCCTCCATCCCATTGGACCTTCCCTCCCTCGCAAGCCATGCTTCCGAAGCATGAACGCCCGCCAACTTCAAGATCGCCTCCGTTCTTCTTCCCCACCCCTCCTGCTTCACGTGCTGCCGGAGGAGATCTTCACAGCCCAACGCATACCGGGTTCCCAGAACGCCTGCGTCTACGAAACAGCTTTCCTCCACAATGTTGCACGGCTCGCTCCTCTGAAAGACCAGGACATCGTCGTTTATGGCGCGGGGACAGGGTCTCTCGACTCCCAAACCGCCGCGGATGTGCTCATCAAAGAGGGCTACACCCGCGTGGAGGGGTTTCCCGGTGGACTTTCGGAGTGGAAAGCCTCCGGATTCCCTCTGGAGGGCGACGGGAAACTGCCGGTCATGGCGCCGCTCGACGGCGCCTATGAAATCAACGTGCAAGAAAGTGTGGTGCGCTGGACTGGACGCAATCTCTTCAATCATCACAACGGAACCGTCGGCTTCGCTTCCGGTGAGATCGTTCTCAAGAATGGGGAAATAGCCTCCGCGGACTGCCTGATCGACATGAACAGCATCGTCTGTGAGGACCTCACCGAAGCGGAATGGAACGTCATGCTCATCCAACATCTGCGAAGCCCCGATTTCTTTGACGTGGAGAACCATCCCACCGCGCGACTCGAGTTCGCCAACGCCCAACCGCTCTTGGGGGCCAGCGAGGGCACTCCCAACTACGTAATCCAATGCAGCCTCACGATCCGGGGCATCCCTCACCCCCAGCAAATCCTCGCCGTCGTTGCTTGTGCTGACGGCAATAGGATTACCGGACAGGCCCAGTTCGAAGTGGACCGCACCGATTTTGGCAGCCGTTACGGATCCGGCCGGTTTTTTCAGTTCCTCGGCAAGCACCTAGTCAACGATCACATCCATCTTCACGTCAAGCTGCATGCGGATCGCCTGATTTCCTAACACGAGTTTCGCCCCTTCAGCAGAAGAAAAGGAACCGGCTCCTCGCACCTGCTTGATTCCTCTCCGAACCGCCCAACCCTATCCTCATCTGCATACTCCCCTATGGCGCCCTCCGAGCCCAGTCCGCTCCCTCGCATCGCCCTCGGCTCCGACCACGCCGGGTTCGCCCTAAAATGCGCTGTCCAAGCCCACCTTCTGGATCTGGGACATCCCGTGGCGGACTTTGGCGCGCACGACGACCAGTCCAGCGACTACCCGGACTACATCCTGCCGGCAGCCGACGCCGTAGCCCGGGGAGCCTGCGACCTGGGAATCGTTTTCGGCGGGAGCGGGAATGGGGAGGCCATCGCCGCCAACAAAGTCCGCGGGATTCGCTGCGCCCTTTGTTGGTCCGTGGAAATCGCCCGCCTCTCCCGCAGTCACAACGATGCCAACATGATCGCCCTGGCAGGGCGCTTTCTTAGCGCTCCAGAAGCCGAGGCCATCGTCGATGCTTGGCTGGCCGAACCCTACGAAGGAGGCCGGCACGCCAAACGCTTGGCCAAAGTGAGCCAATACGAATCCTCACGCCGTCATCCCACTGAGTCGCTATGATCACCCGGAGCTATCTGATTCGTCACGGCGCCACCGTTCTCCATGAGGATCCTGAGGTCCCATCCCGGCGGTCAGGCAGCGCTCGTTTCTCACAAAGCCACCATTCACCTGCTGCTGAGTTCTCTCCTCGGCTTCGATCCACGCCGTTATCGCGACAATCTCGACCAATTCCCAGCCGCCTTCCACATCGTCGAATCCCGCGGGCTCACCTGCAACCGCCTTGTTTTCTTCGACGACGTCTCCCATGATGAGGCCGGAGACAATCTCCCACCGCTTGCCTGAGTCCGGCTGTCCAAAGACTGGTGACAGGCGCGATCTCCTCGCCATCCTTCTCCTGCAAATCCACCGCCCATGAATCTCCCCGTGCTCTACTTAAAAACCGGCTGTCCTTGGTGTTCCGCCGCCGTCGAATACCTCGCTCGCCACGCAATTGCTTATCGAAGCGTGACCGTCACCGGAAACCCCTCCGCCATGCAGGAATTGGCGGAGATTTCCGGTCAGACCAAGGCCCCCACCATGTCCTTTCAGGGCGACGTCCTCGCCGACTTCGGCGTAGAGGAACTCGAACCGTTTCTCAAGAAACATGCGCTGATGTGAGCCGCATGCCGTCCGTCACGCAATCCCTCTGCCGTCCGGGCGGCACGGTCTCAGCCGGAGTTTGGAGGCCGGTCCTTTTGCTCCTCGTCGCTGGTCTTGCCTCGTGTGCCGCTCCACCGGTCATGACCCGGCGCATCGGCCACGCCGGTCTCTCCGTCCACCACTCGACTTGCTGTCCGGCTGCAGAGGAATGGTCGCTGCACGCCACGCTGGAATACATCCTCCAAGACCCGCAGTCCGCCGCATCGACTCATGCTCTGGCGCATTTCGTGGAACGGTGGAAACGGGAAGACCGTTCCCCGGAGGAGCGACTCACCGCCGCCAATGCAGACGAGGGGAGCAAGCGTTACCGGGTCGTCTTCGAACCCTGTGGCGAGGGCAGTTACACGCTCGATTACTTTGATGAGATCCTTCCGGCCGAAGATTTCGAAGTGCGAAATCTGACCCACCACAGGCGCCGGGGAGCCGGAGCGCCATTGGCAGCCCTCCGCGAGAACCGCAGCCGCGAGCCCATTGAGCGCTACTATCCGCCGGAAAGCATTTCCCGCCCTCTCACCGCGCTAATCCGGCCCGGGCCATCTTCCAAAGCTGTCCGCGATGTCTACATCCAACTTCTTTGTCCCTTGTATCACGACAGCGTGGAGATAGACGGTCGCCACCTACCCTTGGCTGCGGATTTCTCCGTTCCCTGGGCGGCCTTGCTCGGGCGCACCGGAGAACTACACCGCTCCCGCATCACCGATCTCCTCACCCGCGAGCCTTCGCGAATGCCGCAACTCTACCTCATGGAGCCCTACGATCCGCGCAAGGAGCCACTCATCATGATCCACGGTCTCCTGTCCACGCCTCTGGCCTGGGCCAATCTTAGCAACGACCTCTGGGCCGATCCGCTCATTCGCAACCGATACCAAATCTGGCATTATCTCTACAACACCTCTGCGCCCGCACTCTACCCTGCACGGATCCTCCGCCGTCAGTTGCGCGAACTCCGGCCGATGCTGGATCCCGATGGACGCGACCCGGCCATGCAGTCCACGACCTTGCTCACCCACAGCATGGGCGGAATCGTGGGCAAAGCCCTTGTGTGCCGGCCTGGCGAAGCCTTTTGGGAGGCCGCCTTCACTCTTCCGCTAGAGGATCTCGAACTCACCCCTGAAGACCGGACAGTCCTTCGGGACGCGTTTTTCTGGGAACCGGAACCCTACATCAAACGCGTCATCTTCATCGCTGTACCGCATCGAGGGAGTCGTTTCGCCGACAACCCCGCTGGACGCATCGGCCGCTGGATCACCGGGCCTCCACGCGAGTTCCAAGATTTCTACCAGCGCATCTCGACGAACAATCCCGGGGCCTTCACACCAACCTACGCCGCCCTGGGCTCCGGACGTCTGGACAGCGTCCACTCCCTGTCTCCAAAGCAGCGCAGCTTGATGATCCTGTCCAGCTTGCCAATCCAAGCGGGGACCACAGCCTACAGCATCATCGGCAACCGGGGTAAACCTGGGCCGATCGAGCGCAGCAGCGACGGCGTCGTGCCCTATTGGAGCAGCCACTTGGAGGACGTCGCATCAGAAAAGATCGTTCCCGCTGGACACGGGGCTTTCAAACATCCGGACGCAATGGCCGAGATTCTGCGCATCCTCGCGCTTCCATAACCGAAGCGGCAACGCTTCCGAGTCAAGCCTTGCCGCCCCATCTCGGAACTCTTCGTAGCGGAAGCGGCGACGCTTCCGAGTCTCGCCTTGCCCCCCCATCTCGGAACTCTTGCGAGTTCCGCTACACAGCGGAAGCGGCAACGCTTCCGAGTCTCGCCTTGCCCCCATCTCGGAACTCTCGCGAGTTCCGCTACGCGTTTGCCTTGAGGAGCCGGTTGAGTGGATCCCCACCCCGTGTAAGCTCCCTGGCGGCATGACGGATTTCCACCGGTCCCCTATCGCAACGATGCGCCGCGTCTGCAGCGCGGTCCTGGTCTCGAGCGCCCTGCTCGCGATCTCCCTTCCTGCGGCGTCCCCCTCACCCGTCAGTTTCCAGCGAGAAATCCTACCCTTGCTTTCCGATCACTGTTTCCAGTGCCACGGACCCGACGAAGAAGCGCGGAAAGCCGGTCTCCGGCTCGACACGCAACAGGGCGCAGCCGCCGTTCTCGCGGGAGGAATCGAATCCAGTGAACTGCTCCACCGCATCACCACCAGCGATGCCGGTGAGATTATGCCGCCACCCGAGGCGCTGCGTCCCCTCGACCCCATCGCAACGAACCTGATTCGGCGCTGGATTGCGGAGGGCGCAGCCTGGGAAAACCATTGGGCCTTCGAGCGGCCGGAGCGTCCCGTCCCACCTCCCGTTTCTGATCCCGTCCGGGCCCGCAATCCAATTGATGCGTTTCTTCTCAGCCGCCTGGAACGTGAGGGACTGGCCTTCTCGCCGGAAGCTCCGCCGGAAACTCTCGTCCGGCGCCTTTCCCTCGACCTTCGCGGCATCCCTCCCGACCCCTCCGAAGTCGACGCGTTTGTCGCAGACCAGTCTCCGGATGCCTGGGAACGGCTCGCCAATCGTTTCCTAGCCTCGCCGCGCTTCGGCGAACGCATGACCTGGGATTGGCTCGATGCGGCCCGTTACGCAGATTCCAATGGCTACCAAGGCGATTCCGAACGCACCATGTGGCCCTGGCGCGACTGGGTCGTCCGCGCCTTCAACCGCAATCTCCCCTTCGACGATTTCACGATCCACCAACTCGCCGGCGATCTCCTCCCGGAGGCATCGTTCGAAACCCGGCTCGCCACCGCCTTCAACCGCAATCACATGATCAACGGAGAAGGCGGCCGCATCCCGGAAGAAAACCGCGCCGAATACGTCATGGACATGACCGAGACGGCCGGCTCCATCTGGTTAGGCCTCACGCTCAATTGCTGCCGCTGCCACAACCATAAGTACGACCCTCTCACCCAGGAAGACTATTACCGGCTGTTCGCCTTCTTCAACCAGACTCCCGTCGACGGCGGCGGCGGCAATCCCCAAACCCCGCCCGTGCTTGAGGCTCCGGGAGCCGATCAAACGGTCCAAGTCATGATCATGGCCGACCGGAGCGAGCCCCGCCCGACCTTCGTTCTGTCCAAAGGCCTCTACGATCAACCACGGCAGAGCGTAGATCCGGGCATCCCCCGCAGCATCGCCGCAGCTTACGAGGGACCCACCGCAAACAGGCTCGACCTGGCTCACTGGATCGTTTCTCCTGACAATCCCCTCACCGCTCGCGTCGCCGTCAATCGCCTCTGGCAACAAGTGTTCGGGGCTGGGCTGGTGAGAACTCCGGAAGACTTCGGACGCCAGGGCGAACAGCCGACTCACCCCGAACTCTTGGACTGGCTCGCCTGCGAATTCGTCGAAAGCGGCTGGGACCTGAAGCATTTGCTCCGTCTCTTTTTCCACAGCGCCGCTTACAGACAACGCTCCCAGCTCTCTCCGGCCGCTGCTCATCTCGACCCCGATAACCGGCTCCACGCCCGCGCGCCCCGTCACCGGCTCCCGTTCTGGATGCTTCGGGACCAAGCCCTCGCCGCATCGGGACTCCTCGCCGGTCCCCTCGGCGGACCGCCGGTCAAGACCTACCAGCCTCCCGGCATCTGGGAAGAGGCGACCTTCGGAAACAAGACCTACACCCGCGATGGCGGCGAAGCGCTCTATCGCCGCAGTCTCTACGTCTTCTGGCGGCGCATCGCTGGTCCTCCCATGTTTTTCGACAATGCCGGCCGCCAGGTCTGCACCGTCCGCACGGCCCGCACCAACACGCCCCTTCACGCGCTCGCCACCCTCAATGATGAAGCCTGGATCGAAGCGGCGCGGTCGTTGGCCGCTCTCGTCCTCCGTTCCTCTCCCGACTCTTCCGCAAGACTGACAGAAGCACACCAGCGCATCCTGGCTCGTCCCCCGGACCACGCCAGCCAGGAGTTGCTCCTCGCCGCCGCGGACCGTTACCAACAACATTTCGCGCAACAGCCGCAAGAGGCCTTACGCCTGCTTTCCACCGGGGATTCTTCCCTGCCTTCCGGTATCGACCCCGGCGAACTGGCCGCCTGGACTCTGGTCTGTTCCACGCTGCTCAATCTCGATGAAGCGCTCAACCGCGAGTAGCCTATGAATCCCCTTGCGGAGAACCGCCTCCACGTCTCGCGCCGGGAATTCTTCGGGCGTCAGGCCAACGGCATCGGCATCGCCGCGCTTGCCTCTTTACTCCAGCGCGATGAGTTGCCGGCAAGTCCCGGCGATCGCCAGCGTGATCCTTTCGCCTTTCCCGCTCCGTTCGCTCCCAAGGCGCGGCGCATCATTTACCTCTTCCAGAACGGCGCGCCTACCCACGTCGATCTCTTCGACTACAAACCGAAACTGAAGCGACTGCACGGCGTCCCCGTTCCCCAGGAATACGTGGGAGAGAAGCGCTTCAGCACCATGACCGGCAAAGCCGACGGCAAGCTCTTGCTGGCTCCCGTCGAGCCCTTCGCCCAGCACGGCCGAAGTGGGGCCTGGGTCAGCCGCTTTCTCCCTTACACCGCCGCCATCGCCGACGAACTCTGCTTTGTGAAAAGCATGCACACGGAGGCCGTCAACCACGCTCCGGCCATCGCCTTTCTGCTCAGCGGAGCCGAGATTCCCGGCCGCCCGACCCTCGGAGCCTGGCTGACTTACGGCCTCGGATCGGAATCCGACCGCCTTCCCTCTTTTGTGGCCATGACCTCGGTAAGCAAGGGCACCACCTGCGGCCAGATCTTCTACGACTTTTACTGGGGTTCCGGCTTCCTTCCGTCCCGCTACCAAGGGGTCAAGTTCCGCGGAAGCGACAACCCCGTCCTTTATTTGGAGAATCCCCCGGGCATCAGTCGCTCCCTCCGCAGGCAAATGCTCGACGACATCGCCCGCATCAATGAGAGGAAACTCGCAGAATTCGGCGACCCCGAGATCGCGACCCGTCTTGCCCAGTACGAGATGGCCTTTCGCATGCAGGCCAGCGTCCCCGAGCTGACCGATCTCTCGGACGAGCCCGCCTCCGTCCTCGAGCGCTACGGTCCCGCCGTGCGCGAACAGGGCTCCTTCGCCTGGAATTGTCTCATGGCCCGCCGGATGATCGAGCGCGGCGTGCGTTTCGTCCAGCTCATGCACGCGGGATGGGACCAGCACAACAGCCTCACCACAGAACTTTACACCCAGTGCCGTGATACGGATCAGCCCTCCGCGGCCCTGGTCATGGATCTCAAGCAACGCGGACTCCTCGACGACACTCTCGTCATCTGGGGAGGCGAGTTCGGCCGGACTCCCTTCATCCAAGGCAGCTTCGACGACCGGCCGCGCTGGGGCCGCGATCACCATCCCTATGCCTTCACCGTCTGGATGGCCGGCGGCGGGGTCAAACCCGGCTTCTCCTTCGGCGAAACCGACGACCTCGGCTTCAACGTCTTGCGCGATCCCGTCCACGTCCACGATCTGCAAGCCACTTGGATGCACCTCGCCGGTTTCGATCACGAAAGGCTCACTTTTCGCTTCCAAGGACGCGACTTTCGCCTCACGGATCTTTACGGCAAGGTCGTGCGCTCCATCCTCGCCTGAACGTATGAAGATTCATGGCTTCCGCAAAGACATCCAGAACAGCCGGCCCCGCGTTTCCGCAAGCGTGGCCTGGGAGGATTCTGGATTTCCGGAACGCCAGATCTACTTCGAAACCGACGCGAAGTTCGCCGGCGACCTGAGCTGCAACCCCAACGCTTTCCTGCTGGCGGCAGTCATCCCCGCCCTGCATCACGGTGAGCGCCGGGTGCTTGTCGATGGAGTCCTTTGTCCCCAGCTTCGCAATGGCTTGACCATCGCCTTGCAGTTGATCCGGAACTGGTACGGCCACGCGAAAGAGCGTCCGTTTGTCATCGAAGCCGCCCAGGGCTTCGGCCCACCCCTGCCACGCCAGCCACAGCGCGTTGCTTCGTTCCTCTCCGGCGGGGTCGATTCCCTAGCCACGCTCTACTCGAATCGCCTCGATTTCCCCTTGATCCATCCCGGCTCCATTCAGGACTGCTTTTTCGTGCACGGCTTCGATATCGGCGGCTATGAGCATCTCGACCGGAACCAAGAAGCCTTCGACCTCGCCCTTGGGTCGCTACGGACTTTCGCCCAGAGCGCCCAGGTCGCCCTCATCCCCGTCTCCACGAATCTCCGTTATTTGGAAGGGCCTGGCGCCCTGCCTGAGAACAACTTCATCTTCAGCAAGGAATCTCACGGCGCGGCTCTCGCCGCCGTTGCACATGCCTTTTCGCCGCGCATCACCAGGGCCTTGATCGCTTCGACGAACACTATACCTGACCTGGCTCCCCTCGGCTCACATCCTCTCCTCGATCCGAGCTACAGCACCGCAGCACTATCGATAAGGCACGACGGAGCACGCTTCTCGCGATCCGAAAAGCTCACCCTCCTCTCGAAATGGGACCCAGCGCTGAGAACGATCCGCGCCTGCGTGAATCCTCCTCAGACCAGCCAATCCATGAACTGCGGCCAATGCGAGAAGTGTCTGCGCACGATGACGGCTTTGTTGACGGCCGGCAAACTCCAGGACTGCCCATCCTATCCCTTTGATGATATATCGCCCGGCCAGTTGCGATCCCTCAACGTCCGCTTTCACCACGTCCAAAAGAGCGCTCCCTTCGCGTTGATTACTCCAAAGGTCGCCCATTTCTGGCGGGACCTCCTGCCGGGACTGCAGCAGATTGGACGAGGTGATCTCGTTGAAGTCATTGAAGCCAAGTTGGCCGAGCAGGAAGAATACGCAGCACAGATAAGGAAGAGAAACCGGGCCCACGAACTCGACCGCAAGTACTTGGGAGGATTCTTATCGAAAATGAACCGGCTTCGGCGAAGCCGCAGACGCTGAGACGGTTCATCGCAACCCTCTTGGCTCAGTGTAGAAGAAAGCCTCATTGAACCTCGGAAACAGCGCCTTCAAACACTCCATGATCGAGAAACCACGCCTGTGAAGATCCATGACATTAACAAGGTCACGGGAGGCGACTCTGTCCGGGCCTCCGCAACAATGACCTGGGAGGACTCCGGTCGCCCGCAACGGAGCATTTACGTCGAAACGGACGCGCGATTCGCCGGCGATCTGAGCTGCAATCCCAACGCTTTCTTGCTAGCGGCGATTCTCCCGGCGATGCGCCACGGAGAACGCCGCGTTCTCGTCGAGGGAACGGTGTGCCCGGAACTGCGGAATGGGTTGGCGACAGCGATGATGATCCTGCGAAGTTGGTATGGCGACGCCCATCACCAGCCGCCGCTCATCGAGGCAACTCAGGGCTTCGCCCCGCCCGTGCCACGCTCCTCTCAGCGCACCGGATCGTTTCTTTCCGGCGGCGTGGATGCCCTTGCGACGTTCCGCACGAACCGCCTGGATTATCCATTAGACCACCCCGCTTCGATTCGAGACTGCTTCTTCATTCACGGAATGGATGTCGGCGGGTACGAGGCAATGGACTCAAACCGTGAAAACTCTGCCCTTGCGGCCGCCTCGCTCAGCAGATTCGCGAACGCAGCCAACGCCACGCTCATTCCCGTAGCGACGAATCTGCGTCACCTCGACGACAATGACCTGTTTTTCTTCCAGGAAGTCTATGGATGCGCGCTCTCTACCGTGGCCCAATTCTTTTCGGGGCGCATTTCGGCGGCGACGATCGCCGCGAGTTCAAGCGTCAAAGACTTGAGTCCCATGGGATCTCATCCCTTGCTTGATCCTAACTACAGCAGCGCCAGTGTGGAGATTCTGCACGACGGCATTCGCCTCTCGCGCTTGGACAAAGTGGGAATCATTTCCGAATGGCATGAGGCCTTGCAGACCCTGCGCACGTGTTTCGATCCGTTCCGGCCGCCCGATTCCCTCAACTGCGGCAAATGCGAGAAATGCCTTCGCACCATGACGGGATTGGTGGTCTATGACAAGCTCAAGGGCTGTCCGTCCTATCCAGTGGACTACCTCACTCCGGAACACCTTCAGACGCTCATTCCCAATACAGCTCCGGCTCTCAAGGCCATCGGCCGCAAGGATGGGACGCTCGACCGCCAGTCCACTTTGAAAGTCTTCTCCCGCAGTCTCAGCATCGGCAACTTGGGTTTCTGGCGGGAAATGATCGAACCTCTGAGAAAGGCGGGACGAGGAGACCTGGCCAAGGTCATTGAAGCCAAGCTCGCGGACTACGCTAAAGCACGTGCGCGCGCCAGCCGCAAAGCGGCGCTTCAACGGTTCGAGCGGAAGCGCCTCGGAGGCGCATTCTCGAAACTCTACCGTCTCGCCAGATTCAAGTAGCCCGCCGGTTCAGCGTCCGAACTCCTGATCTCGAGGAATTTGGATGAGCCGCCAATCAGGGAACGGGAAAGGTATGGAAGACCTTGAGGGTTCCTGGTGTAGCGGAACTCGTGAGAGTTCCGAAGGCCTGGCGGGCAGTCTGCATTCTTGCGAATGCAGCTACGGAGACGGCGCTCCGCGCCGGGAGAGAGCGGCGATTCTCGCCGCAGTCCAAGGGCCTCCGGCGATCCTTCATTCTTCCATCTCCTTGTATCCGCTTGCCAGATCAGGAGCTCTGAACCTGGAGGGCCG
>JBGTBW010000233.1:0-8673 GCA_041749135.1 Verrucomicrobiales bacterium | reverse complement strand
GCGGCGCGCTCTCCCTGGGTGAGAGACCCAGGCCACCGGCAGCCGTTGGGCCGGGGAGAAGTGGAAGGGACTGCGTCACCGCGAGGTGGGGTGGGAAGCAACGGAAACAACCAGACAGACCGCAACAAAATGAACACGATTGGGCTTAAGCAGCGGCGACGAACCTTCTGGCGAATGGCGAAGTCTGCGCCGTGCAAGCGGCGCATCCCTCCGTCTGCAAGCACGGATGGACGGAGAGAGCCTGCCAGGGTGGTTGGCAGCAGTATGTCTGGCAGAGAGCGCGAGCGTGAAGACGGGAGACCTGCCGGGGCAGGACGGGAGTTCATGGCACGCGAGTGCCCGAAGAGCCCGCCCGGCAGGAGTCAGAGCCGCCGTAGGAGTGCAAGCAACGCGAGGGACAACCAGAGCCGGAGAGCAGTGAGCCGGGACCGTGTGGTGAAGCCGGGTAACGACCGGTGGAGTGAAGGGCGGCAGGAAGGCCTGGAGGGACGCACTCCTGTGCGTCCTGGCCCTCCAGGGAGGATGGGAATGGGGGCTTGGGGAATGGATTAGGCCGGCCGGGAGGCCAGCCCTAAAGGAGCGGTTGGGGAAAAGCGACGGCAACTCCTGGACCATGACCTCGCCGGGTTCGTGGAGAAGGCCTTGAACCGTCCGTTCTCATGACAAAAAAGATCCCGGAACCAGTCGTTAGTTCCGGGATTTCCCTTTCTTGGAGTGAGCCTGTGTTAGCGCCGGTCTGAAAAGTCAATGAATTGGCCGGTTCCAGAATCCGCGTTTTTCTTGTTCCGAAGGTTCTTCCGCGAACTCTACTTTTGTTCAGTTACAACGACTTGTGATCTGTTGGCGCGTCCATTGTTTCCAAGATTCGTCGCGTTTTCAGACCGGCCGGTTTGTCGACGTTTGCACGGTCGGCCGCAGCCTCAGAACTCCTCATCTCGAGGAATTTGGATGAGCCGGAAAGCTGTGTGGCGCGGGCACTCCTGACCGCGAGTCCTTGAGACTCGACCGGCGGACAGGAGTGTCCGCCCCACAAGTAAGAGGGTCATCTGCCAAGGGGCCTGGTTCCCCTCTCCTGGTGCTGGATGGCCGATCGCCTATTCGGAGCCTACTATTTCTCGGCGGCCTATGGCGCCTTCTCCCTCGGCGCTCTCCTCTCCTGCGGCGACTTTCGCGACTTCTCGGATCGCGTTCTCGCCCGGTCGGTCACCTTCCTCCGGTTCTTCGACCGCTGGTCTACGGAGCGCTCGCTTGGGCTCTTGTTCGGTTTCGCTGAACGGGAAATCCACACAAACCATAAAGCCTTTCTCCGGGAGCGTGCTCAGCGGGGTTCAGACGCAGACCCATACGGTCCGCCCATTCCGTGAGAGCGGCTCTCTGGCTTGCTGGAGAGTCCTGCCAGTATGCATCTCTAATTGCATCCGCACTTCGCTCAAGGTGAGCGAGCGCCGAGACGATACGATCTGCCTCATCTTCTCGCGAGGAACGAGGGGCAGAACGGGCCGGATCGCCGCGAGCTTCGGCATCATCCATCATGATAGGAGGAAACGCGGATGCGGGCAAGCGACATGATCGGGGGCGGGAGGTCAACTGGGAATCCTGGCCGCAGATGCTTCTGAAGCCGTTCGATGGTGCGCTACTCGCCATCGCGACCGAATTCAGACCCTAACCCGGGTGAAAGCGCCTGCCCTCGCGACGGCGCTCCGCGCCGGGAGAGAGCGGCGAGAATCGCCGCTTTCGGGCGCGCACAGAACCCCGCCAATCCTAACCTCGCCTCGGCCTCCCAGAGACTCCGCGTCCCCATCCAAAACCCCAGAGGACTGGCGCACTCTACAAGCTTCCGCACGCATTGCGATGCTCGCCGCAGTCCAAGGGCCTCCGGCTTCCCTTGGCTTTAGAACTCCTGATCTTGCGAGAGCGAACGTGGCAAGCTCCGCCCTTCAGGGGCGCAGATCATGTCCTATAGGCTCCACCGAATAAATCGACCGCCTTTAAAGGCGGGATCCCGAACGGCAGCCAGGGTCAAACGTCGTAGTAGAGGACGTATTCCTGCGGGTGCGGGCGGAGGCGGACCTGGTCGTATTCCGCCCGTTTCAGGTCGATAAAGTTCTCGAGGAAATCCATGCTGAACACGTCGCCTTTGAGGAGGAACTCGTGGTCCTCCGCGAGGGCCTCCAGGGAACCTTTGAGGGATTCGGGGACGGTTTTGAGGTTGGCGGCTTCCTCGGGCGGGAGGTCGTAGAGGTTTTTGTCCATGGCTTCGCCGGGATCGATCTGGTTCTCGATGCCGTCGAGGCCGGCCAGCATGATGGCGGAGAAGGCCAGGTAAGGGTTGGCGGAGGGATCCGGACAGCGGAACTCCACGCGTTTGGCCTTCGGGCTGGGGCTGTAGGTGGGGATCCGGCAGATGGCGGAGCGGTTGCGCGCGGAGTAAGCGAGGATGACCGGGGCCTCATAACCTGGCACGAGCCGTTTGTAGCTGTTGTTGGTCGGGTTGGTGAGGGCGCAGAGGGCGGGGGCGTGTTTGAGGAGTCCGCCGATGTAATAGAGCCCCAATTGACTAAGTCCCGCGTAGCCATCGCCAGCCATGGTCGGTTTGCCGTCTTTCCAAAGAGAGGAATGGCAGTGCATGCCGGAGCCGTTGTCTCCGAACATGGGCTTGGGCATGAAAGTGGCGGTCTTGCCGTTGCGGTAGGCGACGTTTTTCACGACATACTTGTAAAGACACATGCTGTCGGCCATCCGCAAAAGAGTGTCGAAGCGGAGATCGATCTCGCATTGGCCGGCAGTGGCGACTTCGTGGTGATGGGCTTCGACGTGGAGACCGAGGTCGCGCATGGTTTCCACCATCTCGTTGCGGAGATCGTGGAGTTTGTCCATGGGCAGCGTCGGGAGGTAACCTTCCTTATGAGGGATTTTGTAGCCGAGGTTGGGTCCTTCATCGTCGGCGGTGGTCCAAGCGGCCTCGTTGGAATCGATGGAGAAGAAGACGGTGTGGGCGGTGGATTCGTAACGGACCTGGTCGAAGACGAAGAACTCGGCTTCGGGGCCGAAGAAGCACTGGTCGGCGATGCCGGTGGACTTGAGGTATTCTTCGGCTTTCCGGGCGATGCCGCGGGGCGACCGGTCGTAGGGTTCGCGGGTGAGGGGATCCTCGATATCAGCGATCATGCTGAGGGTGGGCAGCTCGATGAAGGGGTCGATGACGGCAGTGACCGGATCGGGGATCACGAGCATATCGGAGGCTTCGATGCCCTTCCATCCACGGATGGAGGAACCGTCGAATCCGAGGCCGTCCTCGAAGAGGGACTCGCTGAGTTCGGAAGAGGGGATGGTGAAATGCTGCCAGCGTCCGTGGATGTCGCAGAATTTGATGTCGAGCGACTTGACGCTTTTCTGTTTGGCGAGCGCGATGACTTCGTTGGGTGTCATGAATGGGTTTGCGATTGAAGGTGGATCGTATTGGGGTGCGGATGCACAAGGGGAGGGAAGGATTGCGGCGCCGGGGCGTGGAGCACCGTGGCGTGCAATCCGGGTTGCCAGCCTAGGCGCAGCAAAGGGGAGCACTTAGCGTGCCAAGGCCTGACAGGCAAATCTTTTTCATCAAACGGGGAAAGCGTCCAGTTGAATGGACTCCTTTACGGTCTGGCGGGTCGAGTCGAAGCAGTCTTGGAGGCGGGCAATGAGCGTTTCTGGTCCGGCCAGATCGAGCCACACTGCGGTGCGGGGAAGGAGGCTGGAGGAAAGAACGGAAGCGCTGCGGTTGTCGTAACGCCGGACGGCGTGTTCGAGGGTGCGAAGAAACCGGTAGTTCTCTTGGAGGATGGCCGAGGAACTGGGGGTAATGAGGCCGAGTTCTCCGAGGCTGCGGAGAAGGCGCCGGGTGTTGCGGTCGCGCAACTCCGGATGCCGCCAGCCATGAGAGAGCTGGAAGCGTTGGCAGAGGAACTCGATGTCGATGATCCCGCCGCGCCCCGCTTTGAAGGCGCACCCGGGAGCTTCGGGACAGCCTTTCTCCACCTCGATCCGCCGCCGCATGCCGCCAATTTCTTCGAGATCCTGGAGGCTGGCCGCCCGGCTGAACAATTCGCGGGTGCGAAAGTCCTCGAATTCCTGGAGAAGAGGAGGTGAGCCGGCGATGCCGCGGGCGCGAGTGAGGACCATGCGTTCCCAGAAGAGGGCTCCCCCGCCGCTGTGGTATTTTTCGAGTGCCGCGAGGGTCACCAGCGCTGGGCCATCCTGGCCGTGGGGACGCAGGCGGAGGTCGATTTCGAAGGTCGGCCCGGGCGGGTGATTGTGCTGCAGGGTGCGGATCAGGCGCTGGAGGGCCGCCGCGGCCTCAGGAGTGGAGGCGTCGGCGGCGCTGGCCAGGACGAGCAGGTCGAGGTCCGATCCGAAACTGATTTCGCGCCCCCCGAGTTTCCCGAGGCCGGCCACGGCCAGCGTGGGGGTGGATCCGGAGCGCCGCAAGGCTTGCTGGATGGCGGCATCCGAAAGGTTGGAGAGGTCGGCTTCGACCTCTGCGGCCGCGCCTTCCCCAAAAATGGCGGCAATGGCGATGCGAACTTGTTCGGCCTTGACGTACTTCCAGAGCCATAGGGGAAAGGAGTCATCGGCGGGCAGGAGGGCGAGAGCACGCTCGTGGTCGGCGACCGACTTGTGGAGACGATGGCCGGAGCCGAGGACTTCCTCGATGATTTCGGGGTGGCGCGAGAGGAGTTCGAAAATAAAGGTGCTGCGGTCGAAGAGGAGGCAGAGGGCCCGCAGCATGCGCGGGCTGGCGTTGAGGGTGCGGAAGAAGCGGCGCGGCGCGCCGTAGGATTGGCCGAAGCGGGCGACGAGGTCGAGCACCTCCAAAGGGGCGGAAAGCGTGGCCAGGAGTTCGTCGAAACCGCGAGTCATCTCCACGAACTGGACGATCTGCTCGCGGGCGAGGACGGAGTTGCGGTCGCCGAGGACGAGGCGCGTGAGCACGGCCGGGGCTTGAGGGGCGGCGGGACCGAACCACGCTTGGAGCTGGCTTTGGATGTGGGGTCCGCCGTCCTGGCCGGTGAAGAAAAGGGTCCATTCCTGGACGGCGGTCTCGGCATCGGATTCGCGAAAGAGTTCCCGATAGTTAGCCCGGACGCGGGTCCGCAATTCGTCGAGCCGGGAGGCGAACCCGGCGGCGTCCTGGCATCCGGCCAATCGCGCCAGCAGGTCGAAGCGCGCTGGGTCCGATGGGAGGAGCGCCGTTTGCCGTTCCTCCTGCATTTGGATGAGGTTTTCGATTCGGCGCAGTTGAAGGTAGTCGTTGCGAAGCCGGGTCACGTGATCGCTGTCCAGGACGCCGTAACGTTCGAACTTGCTGAGAGCCTCCAAGGTCGATGGAGTTTGGAGGAAGGGGTTGGCGGCTCCGTTGATCATTTGGAGGGCCTGAAGGAAAAACTCGATTTCGCGGATGCCGCCGCGGCCGTTCTTGAGATCGCGGTCGAGGTTTTCGGTTCCGGCGACCTCTTTCTCCGTGCGGATTTTCACCCCGGCGATGCTTTCGAGAAGAAGGGGCGGGGGATGGCGCGGGAAGCGGAAAGGGTTGACGATTTCCAGCAGTTCTTCGCCGAGGGCGATGTCTCCGGCGACGGGCCGGGCTTTGATCAGGGCCAGCCGCTCCCAGGTTTGACCGGCCACGTAGTAGTAGGGCTCCATGGCCGCCAAAGAGCGCACGAGCGGACCGGACTCGCCTTCCGGACGGAGGCGCAGATCCACATTGTAGAGGAAACCCTCGGGCGAGCGGTCTTGGAGGCGGCTGGTGAGATCACGACACAGCCGGGTGAAAAACTCCTGGTTTGGCGTGGGTAGGCTACGTCCGTCTTTCCGGCATTGGCCTGCGCCGTCGAAGAGGTAAATCAAATCGATGTCGGAGCAGAAATTGAGTTCGCGGCCGCCGAGTTTTCCCAAGGCGAGAATGCAGAAATGGGCGGGTGCGCCGGTTTCTTCGTTCCAGGGTTGGCCGAGGCGGGTTTCCCACGCGGGCCGCAGCAGTTTGAGGAGCGTGTTCAGGCAGAACTCAGCCAGGGCGGTGAGTTCAGTGAGGGTTTCCTCCGTTTGGGAGATCCCGTTGACTTCGCGGTAGGCGATGCGCAGGCTTTGCAGGCGGCGAAAGCGGGTCAGAAGGAGGGTGTATTTGCGCAGGGACACTTCGTTGGTGGAAGCGGGCTCTGTTTCACCGAGGGTAGGCAGGAACTCGGTATTCCAAATCCCGCGGTAGTCGGCAATGCGGAAGGTGCTGTCCAGATTGCCTGGATCTTCGAGCCAGTCCGCATACTCGGGGTGAAGCCTGAGGGTCTTGGTATAGACAGGACTCCAAGCTTCGAGTTGGGCGCGGCGATCGATAGCGGAGGGCGATGCGGTTTGAGACACGGGAAGGGAGGGCGGCAGTCTATAGGGCCTGACGGAATGGGATCAATCGGCAGTTGCCCTTTCTTGCGACGAGGCCCGTGCTGGCCATGGTGGGCGGATGAAACGTGGACGCCCGGGGTATTCGAACGAGGGGCCCGGCGGCGGGCGGCGGTGGTTCGCGGCGGCAGGAGCCGTCTTGTATGGCCTCGCGTGCTGCTGCGCTGCGGTTCCCGGCATCGGCACCGAAGCGCCGGCGACGGCAGCCGGCGTGTTTTCCCGTCAGCCCGAGTGGAAGGCGGTTTTCCGCGGAGTGGAGTTGGCGGAACTGGAGGCGGAAACTCCCCGGGAGATGAGGGGATTTGCCGTGCGGATCGACGGGGATGCGCCGGGTCTCGAGTTCGTCCTGACGCCTTCCAACGGCGAGCGGGAGGGGGAGACCGACGGCTGGAAGACGTCGACCTTTCTCAAGAAAACGGGGTGCCAGGTGGCCATCAACGCGGCGCCGTTTTCCCCGGTGCATCTCTCGGAGAACAAGCCCCAGGATGTGGCGGGTCTGCTGGTGAACCAGGGAACCGTGGTGTCGGCGGAGCTGCGGCCCGCCCTGGTGATGGAACGGGACGGGCGAGCCCGGATTGTGGAACGGCCGGTGAGGGCGGAGGGACTTTGGAATGCGGTCTCGGGCTTTGGGATCGTTCTGCGGGACGGTGAGTTGGCCGGTGAGGACAAACCGCTGCATCCGCGGACCGCGGCCGGTGTGTCACGAGATGGGGAAACGGTGATTCTGCTGGTGATCGACGGGCGGCAGCCCGGTCACAGCGAAGGCGCTTCGACGCGGGAAGTGGGAATCTGGCTGCAGGCGTTAGGGGCCTGGGACGGGTTGAACCTGGATGGAGGCGGCACGACAACCCTGGTCATCGAGGATGCGGATGGCGGCGCCAAAGTGGTGAATCGCACCATCCACGGCGGGCGGCCGGGCCTTGAGCGGGTTTCGGCCAGTCATTTGGGAGTGCGGGCGGAGCGACTGGACGGCGCTGCAGCGGATCCGGATTCGGAACCGACGGCGAACGATCCGGAACCGTAGGGTCCACGGGAAATGAACCGGTTCGCGGAGAAGCTGGCGTGCGGGCTGTTCGATGATGAGCGCGAACGAAGCGAATTCCTGAATAGCCTTCGTGGCGGGAAGGCGCGGCGGCTGGTGAGGATCGCGCCCTTCGGAGCGGAGAGGAAAAACGGGGAGGGCGACCTGCCGGATTGGGCTCCACATTTTGTGTGTCCGGTGGATGCGGACGCTGGCGCTGGAGAGGCGTCCCAGGAAGACGGAGCCGGGTATCTGCTAGACCTGTCTTCGGTTTGGGAGGCGAGCCCCGTGATGGATCTGGACCCGGCGCCCCGGCGCGTTTTGGACCTCTGCGCGGCGCCAGGGGGAAAGAGCGCGTTCTGCCGGAGGCTGTGGCCGGAGGCAGAGTTGTTCGTCAACGAAGTCGTGCCGCGGCGGTTGCGGGTCTTGCGGGCTAACTTGAAGCGTTTTGGCGCTGGGAAAGCCTATGCGCAAAGGTGGACGGCTGAGGAGTGGAAAGCGCACGGAGCGGGGGCATTCGACTTGGTGTTGGTGGACGCCCCCTGCAGTGGTCAGGCGCTTGTGGCCAAGGGCATTCGCAACCCGGGCGCATTCCACGAGGCGACCGTCCGGGGCAGCGCACGACGCCAGCGGTGGATTCTCGCCGCCGCAGCGGGCTGTGTGGCGCCGGGTGGATGGTTGTTGTACTCGA
Organism: Verrucomicrobiales bacterium; assembly: GCA_041749135.1. Lineage (GTDB taxonomy): Bacteria > Verrucomicrobiota > Verrucomicrobiia > Verrucomicrobiales > DEV007 > DATKCT01. The sequence continues at coordinate 529 of JBGTBW010000233.1, read as the reverse complement.
CCTGCACTTTCTCGCCGGAAGAGAACGAGCGAACTGTGGATTGGATGCTGAGACGCGTGGGTGAGATGTCTGCGAAGGATGTCCCGAAGCTGCAAGAGTTTCAGGCGGTTGGAGCGGCCTTCCCTTGTTACCGTCTGTATCCTCATCAGGGATTTGGAGCCGGCGGGTTTAGCTGCCTCTTGCGCAGAGGAGGAGAGAGCAGTGGGGAGTTGCCGGACTTGGATCCCGCGGCGCGGGATTATCCACTTTGAGCGCAATGCCGTTAGGGATTGGAGAGTAGGATCAGAACTCCTGATCTCAGGGAATTATTATGAGCCGCCACTCGGGGAACGGGAAAGGAATGGGAGACCTGAGGGTCACTGGTTGTAGCGGAACTCGTGAGAGTTCCGAAGGCCTGGGCGGGCGGTATGCATTCTTGCGAATGCAGTTGCGGGGACGGCGCTCCGCGCCGGGAGAGAGGGGCGATGCTCGCCGCAGTCCAAGAGCCACCCGCTTCTCTTCATCCCTCCATCTCCTCTTGTATCCGCTT
>JBGTBW010000232.1:0-5998 GCA_041749135.1 Verrucomicrobiales bacterium | reverse complement strand
CCGCGAACTCTCTAGGCTCACTCGGCGGACAAGAGTGTCCGCCCCACAAGTAGCGCGTCATCTGCCGAGAGGCGGTCTCGCTTCGGCTCAGCGATTTTCCTCCCTGTCCATGATCTCCCTCGATAGGTCAGGAGTTCTGAGGATAGGGCCCCCTACCGTTTTCGTGATGCCCCGGCTTCAAAAAAAGCGGCGCCAGCTTGCTCCACGGCCACAGCGTCTCGCCACCCTTCCACCCCCGGCCGGGATCCGGTCCCCTAGGCCGTCCCATAAGCAAGGCGCTCGCGACCTCTTCCACCTCATTCAACTCCCGCAGGGCCCGAGCGACCGCGCCCGGACGATGCGGCCAGCGGCCCCGGAGCTTTCGCCGCGCCTGGACCTCCAGCGCGTTCAGCCGATCCAGATACGCGGCCGAGAACAAGCCGCAGCCACAACCTCCCGATGCCGGTCCCGCGCCCCGCGCCGCCTCGCCGAACGATGCGGTGAACTCTGACTGTTCGTGTGCCACGGCAACCACCAGGTTGGCTGAGTCACTGGCCAAAGCCTTGGCCAAATTGTCGTCTGCAGGTTCGATGAACGCAATGCGTTGAGCGTCCCCGGCGCCTAAACCGATGGCGATGGTTTAGCTCACAAAACCGGCGCAGAGAGAAAACGTCAGGATTCCCGTCAAAAGCATGCCGATAGACAACAAGCCATCGCCAGACGGCAGGACGCGTCCGGCGATAAACTGCCGCATCACGTCCATCGATTCTCGCTCATCGGCCCGGAGTCCGCTGCAATAACAAAACTGCCATGTGGCGCTGGCCGCGGGCCGTTGAGCGGCGCACGAGTTCATTTACGGGGTAATTTGAATGAAAACCTGGGTCCGTTGCAAGAGAAAAATGGCGCTTCTGCCGGCCGTTATTCATGGTCAAGACGGGTCCTGACGGAGGCCGGTCCCGCCGCCTGCTTGACTGGCTTTGTGATAGTACTAGGAGCTCGAGAAAGCCGGTGAGCCGCAGGCTCTTCCCAGTAGCTGCATTCGCAAGAATGCAGGCCGCCCGCCAGGACTTCGGAACTAACAGCCATGCCGCACTCCGTTTGACTTCCAAGGCGAGTTCACACTTCGACAGCTTGAGGGCCGCAACGGAGGGCGGGTTTTCCAACCCGCCTTCCCCCTCCGATGGGCGATCAAAAGCGCGGCACAGCCGCGCACTCCAAAGACTTCGTCAAACTCTTGCCTGGCGAGATTCTCGATTCCTTTGCGGGCTTTGCGGCCTTGGCGAGAAACCAGAGTCTTTTGGCTCAAGCAGTCTCCAGAGCCCGCCTGGGAACTGGCCTTGGGAACCACGGATGGACACAGATGAACACCAATGAAGAAGATGCATCTCTCGCTAAGAACGCAAAGACCGCCAAGGGGGGAGAGAATGGTTCCTCCACCAATCTTTGTTCAAGGACTTGTCTCGGTATCCTGGAGGGGCGGGCTCCCGCACGCCCTGTCCAGCCATGGGTCTCCATCCCGGGAGCAGGCCGTCACGGAGGCCGACCCTCCAGGATAGCGTGACCCTTCAAGGTCCCCCATTGCTTTCCCGTTCCCTGATTGGCGGCTCATGACAATTCCTCAAGGTCCCGTTCGAAGTTCCGCCTTCAAGGGCGTGGGAGTGGAGCTCGGGGCGCACTCGATTCCGGTCCATTCCTTCGAGCATCCGGGATATGCAGCCCTCGCGGCGCACCCCGTTTGCGTTTGAGACCGCTCTCTCTAGAGTGCCGCCCTTCCGCCGGGAACACGGCGCACGATGAGAGACCTCTTGCGAGACCCGCTCTGCACACCCGAAGACCTGGGCAAACCCATCCCGGATTCGCCCCACGCCGTCTCCGTGTGTATGCCTACCTGGGACAGCGTGATCGCCTATGAAGAAGAACGCCCGGAAGTCCTCGCCGCGCTGGCTTGCGGCTACCCCCGCTTCGTCCTGCATCCCGCCGTTTTGCGCCTTTTCACCGCTGCCGAACAACGTTTCGCCCGCGACGGCGACCGTTGCCTCGTGTTTCCCAGTCCCGCAGCCGCCCGGCGCTGTTTGCGTTTTGTTGGACTGGCGGAAACCGGCCACGAGGCCATTCACGACTTTGGGTTCGCCCGTTTGACCGCGGTTTCCCTGCCGTCATCGCTGTTCCGCGACGCTTTTCATTTCTGGCGGATCTCCGGTGAGATCGTCAGCAGCCGTTTGGCTCGTGCCGCCTTGGAAAACCAGCGTCTCCCGGCGAATCGCGAAGCGGTTGCTGAGGTCTTCATTCGGCGTCTTGCCGGGTGGATCGGCTGCGATCCCCCGGACGTCTTTCTCTTTCCTTCAGGCATGAACGCGGTGTATACGCTCCACCGCTTTCTCCTCCACGCAGGCCGGTCCGGCCCGACCGTGCAACTTGGGTTTGCCTATGTCGATACCCTAGAAATCCAGAAGCGCTGCGGCCGCGAGCTGCAGTTTCTGGCCGACCCCGGACCGGCGTCCCTCGAACGGTTGCGCGCCTTGCTGGAAGCGGGCCCCGTCGCGGGGATCTTCTGCGAAACGCCGTCCAATCCGCTCCTGGACACAATCGATCTCGAAACCGCTGCTCAGTTAGCCCGGCTGCATGGCGTCCCTCTCTTCATCGACGACACCGTAGCCACAGTGTACAACGTCGATGTCGCGCCCTGGGCCGACGCCGTCACCACCAGTCTCACCAAGAACATCTCGGGCCGGGGCGACGTCATGGCCGGATCCATCGCCGTTAGCTCGGCTTCCGGCTTCGCCGAACCTTTGAGGGATTTCCTTCGCCATCGCGACGACGGTGAACTCTGGCTGGAGGACGCGGCTGTGCTAGAGCAGAACAGCCGGGATTTTCCCCAGCGCATGGAGCGAATCAATCAACACACTTCCGCCCTCGTTCATCACCTCGAAAGTCACCCGCAGGTGACCGGGCTTTATCATCCGTCCCTTCGTAGTCCCGAAGCCTACGCCCGCCTGCGCCGTCCCGGACGCGGGGACGGAGGCCTCTTTTCGATGATCTTGAAGGATGGCCCGCTTCGCGCACCTCGCTTCTACGACGCGCTCGCCGTGAACAAGGGTCCCAGTCTGGGCACCGATTACACCTTGTGCTGTCCCTATACGCTGCTGGCTCATTACCGTGAGCTGGACTGGGCCGCCCAACACGGGGTTCCGGCCCACCTGCTCCGCGTCGCGGTCGGACTCGAAGATCCCACCGACCTCGCCGAGAGGTTCGACGCGGCATTTCGCGCCACAGAATCGGTTTGAACACTTGGCTCTCCCGGCGCTACCATGGCCGCCGGTCCATCCGCACCATCATCATGAGTCCATCTTCGTCCTCCCTCTCCTCCCGCGTCCGCGTTTTCGCCGCCGTGGCCGCCGGATCCGTTCTCCTCGCCGCCTCCATTCCCGCTGAAGAAATCGGAGTGCTCAAACTGGAAAAGGTCGCCGAGGGTTTCGTCTCTCCCGTGGGTTTGGTCGATTATCCTGGCGAAGAGGGACTGCTCACCATCCTGGATCAGGTCGGAGTGGCCTGGCTTGTGGGAGCGGACGGCAAACGGCTGCCCGAGCCCTTCCTCGATCTGCGCTCGAAGGTCGCCAAACTCAACGAGGGATTTGACGAGCGGGGATTGCTTGGCCTCGCCTTTCATCCCAGCTTCTCCACAAACGGCCGCATTTTCGCTTATTACAGCAGACCGCTTCGCGAGGGCGCTCCGCGGGGCTGGGATCATACCTCGGTGATCGCCGAATTCCGGGTGAAAGAGGGAGAACGCAGTGCCGATCTCGCTTCCGAAAAGGTTCTCCTGCAAATCGACCAACCCCAGTTTAACCACAACTCCGGAAATGTCCTTTTCGGTCCGGACGGCTTCCTTTACATATCGACGGGGGACGGCGGCGCAGCCAACGACGTGGGACTGGGACATGTCCCGGGCGGCAACGCCCAGGATCCGGAGCAATTGCTCGGGAAGATCCTTCGGATCGATATCGACCGCGGCGATCCTTATGGGATTCCTGCCGACAATCCTTTCGCCGGACGCGACGGGCGCGACGAGATTTTTGCCCTCGGTCTTCGCAATCCCTGGGGTCTGGCCTTTCTTCCCGACGGCCGCCTTATTCTGGCCGACATCGGTCAAAACCGTTTCGAGGAAGTCAATATCATTGAGAAGGGCGGGAACTACGGCTGGAACACCCGCGAAGGTTTTGGCGGCTTCGATCCTGACAAGGCCATGGATGTCGTGATTGAGAAGCCCAAAGTCGATGCCGAGGGCAAACCCTTCGCCGAGCCCATGCTTGTCTACAAGAATCCAAAAGCCTTCCCCACGGATGCCGACGCCCGGGGAGCCTCCATCTGCGGGGGCTACGTCTACCGCGGGCAAAGCATTCCCGGGCTCCGGGATCGCTACGTCTTTGGGGACTGGACCTTCATGTGGGGTCTGGGCAAAGGAAGCCTTTTCTCGGCGAAAACCGAAGGGGCGCACTGGGAACTCGAGCCGCTTCCAGTCGAAGGCGCTTCCAACGGTCAGATCGACGCCTTCATGCTCGCCATCGGCGAAGACGCCGCTGGAGAACTCTACGTCCTAACAAACAAAGCGGGAGGACTCACCGGAGAAACTGGCGTGGTCTGGAAGCTGGTGCAGGGCTGAAGGGTTCGCCCTGGAGCCTTCGGCTTCTCTGTCGCCACGACGCCGCTGACCAGAGCTGCGATGTGTAGGCCCCTGGATTGACCACAGCAGTTGGCGCAATCTTTTCTGCATCGAGCCCATGAAAGCCCTCTCTGCCGTCGCCGCGCTTTGCCTGCTCCTTCCGCAATCCTCCGGAGCTGCTGAGGCATCCGAATCTCTGACGTTCGTCTCCGCAGCGCGCGCCCAGGTCGGGAAGACCCTGAGCTACGATCCCAGTTACCGCGCCCTGTCTTACCCGGAAGGGGATCCGCCCCTTGAAACCGGAGTCTGCACGGACGTCGTCATCCGCGCCCTGCGCTCCGCGCTCCGCATGGATTTGCAGCAGCTCGTGCACGAGGACATGAAGGACCACTTTGCCAGCTATCCCAGGAACTGGGGTCTGAAAAAGCCTGATTCAAACATCGATCACCGCCGGGTTCCTAACCTCCGGACCTACTTCAAGCGACGGAAGTTTGAACTCCCGGCCTCCAAGGACCCCGCCGACTACCTGCCAGGCGATCTCGTCACCTGCATCGTCCCTCCCAATCTGCCTCACATCATGGTCGTCAGCGATCGGAAGAACGCCTCCGGCACGCCGCTGATCATCCACAACATCGGACGTGGAGCACGGGAGGAGGACCGGCTATTCGAGTTCAAAATCACCGGCCGATACCGTATCAAGGCCGAGCCGGCAGACTAGCCTCAAAACTCCTAATCTGGCGGGTGGATACAAGGAGATGGAGGAAAGTAGGTGAGCCGCCGTCCTCGTAGCTGCATTCGCAAGAATGCAGACTGCCCGCCAGGCCTTCGGAACTCTCACGAGTTCCGCTACAGTTCTGACGCCAAGGGAAGCCGGAGGCCCTTGGACTGCGGCGAGCATCGCCATGCGTGCGCAAGCTTGTGGAATGCGCCAGTCCTCTGGGCTTTTGGATGGGGACGCGGAGTCTCTGGGAGGCCGAGGCGGGGTTGGAATTGGCGGGGTTCTGTGCGCGCCCGAAAGCGGCGATTCTCGCCGCAGTCCAAGGGCGGCGGACAAGCCGCCGCTAAAGAGGCCCCGTCGAGCCACGCCGGAGGCTCTTGGACTGCGGCGAGCATCGCCGCTCTCTCTCCCGGCGCGGAGCGCCGTCCCCGTAGCTGCATTCGCAAGAATGCAGACTGCCGCCAGGCCTTCGGAACTCTCACGAGTTCCGCTACAGTTCTGACGCCAAGCAAAGCCGGAGGCCCTTGGACTGCGGCGAGCATCGCCGTGCGTGCGGAAGCTTGTAGAGTGCGCCAGTCCTCTGGGGTTTTGGATGGGGCCGCGGAGTCTCTGAGAGGCCGAGGCGGGGTTGGGATTGGCGG
>JBGTBW010000231.1:0-2070 GCA_041749135.1 Verrucomicrobiales bacterium | reverse complement strand
TTGCCCGCGCTGGTCTACCGGCAAGCCAAGAACGCCCCGGGCGTGGAGGGCTTCCCCGAATGGGCTCCGGGGCTGGGCGACTGGCGCCGCGACCAGGTAATCCTGGACGTCGTTTCCGAAACGGCCGACGCCAGGATGGTGAGGGCCTCCTTCCCCGCCATGGGCGGCGGCCAGTCGGGCTTCGCACGCCTAGCTGCGGAGAAGCGGTGATAAGCCTAAGACGACGATGACAGAAACAGCCGCCAACCAAGGGGTCCCAGCAACCCTGAATTCCGAATTCCCATGAACATTCGCTTCATCCATTCCAGAAACGCGGCGCTTGGAACCGCGTTCACCAGATTGTCCCGCCGATACCACGCCATGCTCCTCTATCCTTCGAATCGGCCTGGAATAACGCGATGCTTTCTCCATTTGTTCGGCGTTTTCACTTTCCTCCATACCGGAGGAGCGTTCGCCCAATCCATCACCATCGCTTCCCTGACTCCAGATCAGAGCGAGATTCTTTATCCGGGCGATCGGTTTATCTTCAAATCGAAGGTTAGCATGTCGGACATCCCGTTTGGGGCCATGGGAAAGCTCGTGATCAACGAAGCGAGCGATCAGGGATCGAGGATTTTCGAGGAGGATCTTAGGAGCACCCTCTTCTCGTCCGCGGAGCCGCAGTCGCTTCCCGATCTGCGCTATGAGGTTCCGAGGCAAGTTTTGTCCACGCCAAATGCGAGAGATTCCTTCAATCGAAAAGTGACGGAATTGGAAGTGTCGGCAATCCTCTTTGATTCCGGCGGCGTCGAAATTGCCCGTTCCCCGGCGATTAAGTTTGTCGTGAAAAACCCCGAGATCACGAGCGTGACTCCCTCGGAGCAGTCGTTGGGATCCGAGGAGAAAGTGCGCATCGTCGTTAGCGAGGCGAGATTCACTGAAACGCTTAAACTGAACGAAAGAATTTATGTCGCCTTTCTGAAAACCGATTTGCAAAACGGGATGAGCGGAGATTCCTCGGCACAACCTTGCAAGGAGGCCGGAGGCTACTCCGGGGAGGCCTCATTGACTAGCATTTGCGATTTTCAGGTGATTGATGACAACACCCTCGAGTTCACCCTTCGCCCCTCGTTCTTCAACACCGGCCCCTTCAACGCAAATCATGAAAGGCAAATCGGCGCCTACGACCTGAAAGTTTCCTGGGAGGAACCAAACAATTCAAAGGAGTTTCCCGGTCGCTTTCCCAATGTTCTCATGTTGGACGCCTATCGCCTCACCAAGCCGCTGGAGAATGAGACCATTGAGTGGGAGAAGCTCGTCATTGAAGTCAACACCGGTCTTGCCAATCCTGATATCCCCAACCCGCCGGAAGGACACGTGAATACGTTTGTGCCAGGAGGCGCGAACCAGGTCGAAGGACTTACTGAGGGATTGGACAAGTTCATCTTCAGCGCTGAAATCCGTTACCGGCTAGCGCAAGAACTCTACTGTTGGGTGTGGGTGGTTCAGAAGCGTACCGAAAAAGGCGTCGTGAGCTTTCGTGACTGGCCATTCGCTGCATCACTCTGGAACACCTTTGGAGGCTCCTTCACGGCGCCGGCCAAGCAGTTTAATTCGTTCTTGCTGAATACCGTGAGCGCAGGTCTCACAGAGATGGAATTGACCTTGGTAATGACAAGGGAAGGCGCTTCGAACGCCAGCCAAGCCGTGCTCGCCAAGTCCGAGCCAATAGTCATCAGATTCGCCGACGAACCACCGCTACCTTCTCAGGAAGTCGAAATCTGGCAGAAGCTCGAGATCCCCGCGCCGACCGGGAACGACGGTCCGGCGAGTTTCAAGGTTGAGTTCGTCCGCATGATCAATGGATTGGAGACCCGGGTAGAGGCGGAGATTTTGGCGGTTCGGCCGGGGTTCGTCACCGTGCGCGTGCCGCCGGGGCTGCTGGGGCCGGCGGACGTGGATACGCCTCCGCTGGGAGTCGACAACAACGTGCGGATCGAGATCTTGCGTGCTTCCAATGGGCAGGAGATCGCGCGGCAGGGGTTGATCCTGCGCCTGCCTCAGCCGATGATCGTGGACGAGTTGGATGTG
>JBGTBW010000230.1:0-34781 GCA_041749135.1 Verrucomicrobiales bacterium | reverse complement strand
CTTCGCAGCTTGTAGCCGGTGGTAAAGCGCAGCGACACCACCGGTGTGAGTCGTAATTCGATCCGCACCCCGGCAGGGGCGCCAGAAACCGGCCGGCTATGCCCTCCACCTACACATGCCTGCTCTATCACGTCATCTTCTCCACGAAACACCGCGAAGGGAGAGGGCGGCGGTCTAGCACCCCTGCCGGGGTGCTGGTGATGGATGGACCTTCTCCGGTGGTGTCGCTGCGCGCCACCACCGGCTACAAGCTGCGAAGCCTCCGGCTTCTCTCGCGGCTTTGCAAGCTCGTTCCACTGAAGTTTGGGGCAACGTCCAGCCAGAAATGTAAAAACTCCAGGGGCGGGTTTTCCAACCGCCTTTTCCTCTTGGAATGGCGGACAGGCATGTCCGCCCTCCGGTCCTGAAACCTTCTTTTCCGTGGACCGGCATTCTACGCGAATGGCGCTACGGGCGGCGAACGCCGGAGTTAGAAGCCTGCCGTCTGGCAAAGAGCGTCTTATTCCGCCGCCGAATGCTGCTCAGCGACGCGCAGCCGCAGGAAAAGGCGGCCGCGGGAGCCCTGAATGGGAAGCCGGCTGCGATAGGTCTCGACGTGCAGTCCACCTTCTTCCGTGCTTGAGATCTGCTCGAACTGGGAGTCGTCGCCTTGCCAGGTAGCCAAATCCTCGCTCCACTGCAGGCCGATCCGGTAGGTGGCCGCGGCGGACGGGTCGCGCCGGTAACGGACCTGGACGTAGCCCCCAGCAGGATCGTTCCCTTCCGGATCGGCCGATACGACCTCTGGCAAGTGAACCGAAGCGGCGTTTTGCGGATCGGATCCGGTGACCCATTCGATGAGATTGGCGACGCCGTCGCCATCGGTGTCGCCTAACGGATCAACTGGCGACGAGCCGCCGAGACTGGCTTCGCCCGGATCGCCGCCCGGCACGGCGCTGGGCTGCCAGCTTTCCGGCAGGTCCGGGTTGGGCCGTGAGGAGGGGGAGACGAGGACCAGACTCGGGCCTCCGCCGTCCGCCTCGGTGGGCCAACCGTCTTCGTCGTCGTAGCGGAAATCGAGAATGATCCGGCCGGCGGAATCGACCAGGGTGATGCGCTCCCCGCCGTCATCCAAGGCTCCGCCGAACTCTCCGAAGATCCGCTCCGCTGGCACATCCGGATGACGGAGACGGAAGGCGTCCCGATTGGCTGCCAGGACGATGGAGACCCCTGGCTGGAGGAGGCGCTGGGGGTGACCGGTATAGGCCCAATCGAACCGGATGCCGTTGCTGAACCGGACGCCCGTGAGATCGACCGGCCGATTTCCGATGTTGCTCAGCTCGAGGAACTCGAAATACCGGGCTTTGCTGATCCCTTCGAAGACCTCCAGAGGGTTCGGCTTTGCAGGGTGATAAAGGATTTCGGTGACCGCCAGGTTGGCCTGACTGGGCGGCTCGGCGTTCAGGAAAAAGGTCGCGGCGGTAAGCGGCGACCAGATGAGTCCGTTCCGGAGCCGGGCCATGACGGTGACAGCGCGAGAGATGGGCAGCGGGTCGTTGTATACCAAGGCAGCCGGATTCAACTCTCCCCCGGGCAGCCGGGGATCCGTGCCGTCGAGCGTGTAATGGATGGGTCCGTCGGCGTAGTTAGCGGAATTGAACAGTCCCCCTTTGAAACGATCGATGGTCAGGTTCAATGGAGCTTCGGTCGCCCCGCCGTAGTGGCTGAAGATCGGGGCCCGGTGGATCTTGCCCCCTTCGACCACGCTCTGATCGTCGAGCCACTTGAGCCGGGTATCGATCCAGTCCTGCATGTAAGCGACCTCCGCTTGCCAGGTGCGGATGCCGGTTTCCGCCGGGGGATTGGGCCACTGGCGGGTTCCCAGATGCGGCCAGCGCCGGAAATGGCGGGCCACGGCGTTCTGCACGGTGTCAGGCTCGCGATTTCCCACCGGCTGGTCCGAGCCGTCGAGGAGATAGGCCATGTGGGCGTGAATGGTGCGCTTAAAGGCCTCGTTGGCCAGGAACCGCTGCCGCATGTGCCAGTAGCGGTCCCAATGGGCCATACGGTATTCGGGATCGTCGTGCAGGCGTGGATACCAGTTCTGGCCGCGGCCCCCCGCATTGCCATAAAGCCAGCCCTTGGGATCGTCGCCCGTGGCGTAATCGGCGTTGCCGAGGGAGATGTTGAAATCCCACAGCGGGCCGGCGCGCATGCGGCCGTCGCGGTCCTTGTGGAAATACGTGCTGAAGACGTAGCCATCGACTTGTTTGGCGATCTCCAACATCCACTGGGCGTCGATGAAGGTGTCGGGATCGATGTAGCGCGCATAGCCTTTGGGGCCGGCGGAGGCATTGCCGGCCAGGGCGTTCTCGAAGTTGTTGACGTAGGTCTTCAGGTAATCGAGCTGGGGCGCGTTGAGCCGGTCGGGATCGAAGCTTTGCAGGGGCTGGGCGTAGCGCGAGGTCGACCAACTGTCCTTGCCGGAATCGGGCTTGTCGCGGCGGAAGATGTAGCCGCCGGTGATCGACTCCGGATCGGTGGTCTTGTCGTTGAGATTGGCGAGCGGGACCCTGGCGGAGTCACGCTTGATCTTCTCCATGAGCAAGTAGACCCCTTGGTAGTTCGTATAGCCCAACTTTTCGGTTTTGCGCTGGTTGAGGAAGACTTCGACGAAGGCCGAGCGGATGGAAGTTCCGTCGTCGCCCCGGAGTTGGCGCATCCAGTCAAAGACCAGCTTGTTGCGCATGAGCGATTTCTCGCTCCAGGGACCGTAGAGGATCCAGTCCGATTCGCGGGGCATACCGAGCAGGCTAACGGCGAGGTCCTCGCCGGTTTCGTCGCGCAGTTCGAGGGCGTAGCTCTTCTGATCAAACCCTGCCGAGCTTTCACCGCGCACGTGGGCGGCGGACGGTCCATGGAACTCTGGGGCGCCAAGGATGCGGGCGCGGCCGCTGCTGGGATTGGGGGGGATGACCACCGTGTAGGCAGTTTTGAACTCGCGGGTGCTGTCAATATTGACCCCGTTGGTGTCCAGGAAGAGGATCGGGAGGTTCGAATGGAACGGTTCGCCGGAGCCGGCGAACTGCAGGAGGGATTCGTCCATCAGGAGGAAGGTTCGGCCGAGGACGCGGCCCGGGAGATGGCCGGGGAGATCGACGCGGGCGCGGACCGTCACGTTGCGATCGACGCGGATGGGGCCGTTGTATTGGAAGGTGAAGATGGAGGGTTCGCCCCCGTCGAGACTGTAGCGGATGACTGCCTCCGGGGAATCCGGGACTTCGAGAACGAGGTCGAGGGGGCCGTCCAGCAGGCCGCCGTCGTGGGAAAAGACGACATCAGGAGCCCTGGGATTCTCCGCAAAAGTGGGGGAGTTGGCGGCTCCCGGGGTAGGAGGTGTTAGGTATCCGGCGACATCGCTCTGGCGCCCGAAGGCCACATCCTTCTCTTGGGCGGGATACGTGAAGGCGCTGGCCACGGTGACGCCATCGGGTTCGATGAGAGCCAGATACCCGCGTTTGTCCGGCAGATTGAAGTTGGTGTGGATCCAGCCGGTTTCCATGGTGGCGGCGGTCAGGGGCCGGTCTTTGCCAGAGGCGAAGACCACCCGGTAAGCCTTCGGCTGGAGAAAGAGGGGCCCGAAGGTCCAGAGATCCGGCTGGTCTTCCCGGTTGGTGAGGCGCCAGCCCTCCAGATCCACGGGGGAGTCCCCGTCGTTGTAGATCTCGATCCAGGCCGGCGTGGCGGTGTCCTCGTCCTCCAAGAGGGAGTTGTCCGTGACGAACTCAGAAATGACCGGGCCGGCCTGGAGCGTGGGCGTGGCGGTCAAGAAGAGGTTCAGGAGCGGGAAGAGGGACGCCAGCGGGACGAAGAGGGTGGGACGCTTCATGGGGGGGGTGGATTTCCGGGAATTCAGCGGGGGAGGTCGAGTTTACTGGACTGGCCGTTGTCGGCGATGGTGGTGACGGAGCTGAGCGATTCGCCGCCGAGGAGGGTCTCAATCTCGGCCACGGTGAGGGTGACGGACTTGGGCGGTTCGTCCTGTGGATAGTCCTTGTAGGCGACGACGTCTCCGCCGACCCAGAATCCGATCCAGCGAACGCCATGGCGGGATTCGACGGAGATGCAGTGTTTTTCCTCGTCATGGGCGAGGGCCGGCGGCTCGTCGTCGCGGCAACGGGTGTGATCGGGCTGGAACCAGCGGGACCAGCGGAGGTAGGCGGCGGAGATGGGGGCGAAGTAGGCTTCTTCTTCCGCGGTGAACTCAGCGCCGCGCAGGCGCGTGCGGGCTGATGGTTCCGTCAGGGTGAAGACGCGGTTGAAGCGGTCGAACCCGCGGGTCATGATGCCGAGCGGGTCCTTGCAGTGGGGCAGGCCGAAGGAGTGCCCCATCTCGTGGAGGGTGGCTCCGATGGTGGTGGAGGCCAGTCCCCAGATGACGCCGCGGCCGGCCGAGTCGTCGTGCACCCGCGCGGGGTCGACCCTGGTGTCGTCCATGAAGGCGGGGTCGTTGCCGGTGGCGGTGTTCCGGCGTTCCAGCGATGTGGCGGCCGAGTCGATGGTCCCCCGCAGCAGCACGACCGGGTAGCGGACGGTCGATCCGCTCTCGTGATTGCTGATAACCGGCTTGCCGGCGGCGCGAACGGCGGACGTGGCGAGAGGGCACGTGCACGTCGCGAAGGCGAGGAGCGCGATGATCAGGAAGGCACGATGCGGCATCATGGCGAGAATCGATAGCACTCGATCACGAGGCCGTCCACGCGTGTGAAGTCCCTGACGTTCCTCCTCTGGCCATTCCGCGCCGCTCCTCCGCCCTAGCCCCAATGCCGTTAGGGATTGGGGAGAGCAGGCGCTTCCCGGTCTCTCGCCAAGTGCGCCAAGCCCGCAAAGGCTTTGAGAATACTCACCAGCTCCTGGTTCATAATCAGAGACGCATCGAGAGAACATTTTCCCCTCCTTGGCGGGCTTGGCGCTCTTTGCGAGCGAGGCGGTTTCTTCATCTGTATCCATCCGTGGTTCCCAAGACCAGTCCCCAGTTCGGATCTTTCGGCGCCGTCCGTGACGGCCTGGTCCCGGGATGGAGACCCATGGCGGGACAGGGCGTGCAGGAGCCCGCCCCTCCAGGATAGCGTGAGAGACCTGGCAGAGCCCGAGTTGGAGAGCCGTCGTCCCCGGCGGCCTGGTCCCTGGATGAAGACCATGGCGGGACAGGGCGTGCAGGAGCCCGCCCCTCCAGGATAGCGTGAGAGGTCTGGTAGAGCCCGGCCTGGTCCCGGGATGGAGACCCATGGCGAGACAGGGCGTGCGGGAGCCCGCCCCTCCAGGATAGCGTGAGAGGTCTGGTAGAGCCCGGCCTGGTCCCGGGATGGAGACCCATGGCGAGACAGGGCGTGCGGGAGCCCGCCCCTCCAGGATAGCGTGAGAGATCTGGTGGAGACTGGCCTGGTCCCGGGATGGAGACCCATGGCGGGACAGGGCGTGCAGGAGCCCGCCCCTCCAGATATAGTCTAGGATCTGCGGCGGCGGCGAAGGCCGAGCAGGGCCGCCGCGCTCAACGACGCCAGGACGCCGGCGCTGGGTTCGGGAATGCCTTCGATCTGAATGGTCGCCTGCACGGGTTCGCCGATGGACATGCCGCTGAACTTGGCGAGCTGCAAACCCCATTGCCGGATCGCGTCCGTGCCCTGGACGGGTTGTGGATTGCTAGCGTTCCAATTGCCGTCGAACTCGGTCCCCAACAGGAAGTCAAATTCGACGTCTGTTGGGCCGCCGGCGGCCACGCCGTCATTGTGTTCCCAGAACAATAAGGAGAAGACTTCGCCGGGGTTGGCGTCGCCGTCGTCAATGGTCGATCCATTCTCGGTGAAATCCGTCTGGAGAAACGACTGAATGGTCAGGTCGGTCGTCGTTGTGATCATCAGGGATGAGCCGGTAAAACTGCCGAGGTTTAGGCCCGGGAAGCCAAGCCCACCCGAAAGCGAGACGCGGGCAAAGCTGAGACCATAATTGGCGCCGAACGGATCGGCTTCCTGTCCAATCCGAAAGGTCACGCCGAGTTCGAGGCCATTGGGGATTGGCGTGATGGAGTCGATGGTGCTGAGTTGCCCTGCGCCGCCATGGAAAGCGGCGGTCACATCGAGCAGATCTTGAATCTGGGCTGGGGTCCAGCCATAGGGATCGGCGATCGCCGTGGAGGCTCCCCCGATTACGGCGGTGGCCAGGATCATCGCCATTCCCCTTCGATAGGATTGTATTTTCATTTGAACTATGCTTTCAACGAATTGAGCGCCGGCGCCGAGGTGGGCTTGTTGCCTTGCGGATGTCGATTATCCGAGGACCAGCTCGTGAACGCTCGACGGCCGATTGGGGAAAGTAGACCTTCCGGGTGGCCGGTGACAATCCATTTCTGAGATGGGGATCGATCTCTCCGGCTCCGACGCGATTTATAATCGGTTGGTTGTGCGCTTGGAGGGCAAGGCGGGATGGAAGAGGATGGGAGAGGACCGAAGGGAGCGGGGTCCCGGGCTGGGCGTGCGGAAGTTTGCGGAGCGTTCGGCGAGATCGCCCCGTGTGGAGTTCTGCTTGAGATATGCGAAAACCGGGGGATGCTCGGCAGCATGGGTAAGCTGGTATCCCTTATTGCGGCGAGTCTCGCGAGCGCGGGAATTCTAATGATGGCCGGGTGTTCGTCACCCCGGGAGGTTAAGAAGAGGCCTTCATCCTACGGTTCGCTGCCAATCCGGACGGACCCTTACACCGCCTCACTCACTGCTCCTGCTGCGGCCCGTCCCGCGGCGGCGCGCAGCCGGACGCAAACGCACTTGGTGACGGCTCCGGCTGCCCCGCGGAAATCGCCGTCCGTGTTGCTGACGGAAGTCCGGCTGCGGGAAGATTTTTTATCGGCCAGCGCCCGGGGCCGGAGCTCTTCCAGAGCAATGCGGCCCCGTTACATTACGATTCACAGCACTCAGAATTGGAGCAGCGGGGCCGATCCTTGGCGGCATTCCCTGGCCTTGAAGCGGGGAACCTTGGGCCGGCTTTCCTGGCATTTCACGGTGGACGACAAAGTCGCCGTGCAGCATCTGCCGACGACAATCACCGGCAATCATGCCGATTATGATGGTCCGGGGAACCGGCAATCCATCGGCATCGAAATGTGCGAGCATCCGGGAAACAGCCGGGCGGAGACGGTGGACCGGACCGCCAAGCTCGCCGCCTATCTGATGCAGAAGCACAACATACCGTTGAGTCAGGTGGTGCCGCACTACCACTGGCCGCGCCGGGGAAAGAATCCGCCGAACAAGAACTGCCCGCATTTCCTCCTCGACAATGGGCGGCCTGGCCCGAAGTGGAGAGCGTTTCTGGTCAGGGTGAAGTCCTATCATGACGCGATTTCCGGCGGCAGCGACAACCGTTGGGCGAGCCGGGAAGGAAGTGAAGGAGCGAGCGGGACCTGACCAAGGCCGGACGGCAACCCAGGGGGAAAGGCTGGGAGGCCCCGCCCTTACTCGAAAATCGAGAGGACAGGCTGGGGGTAGACCCCGAGAATAAAGATGGCGGCGATGAGCGCGGTCATGGCGCAGCGCGTCAGCAGGGGCACGGAGAGGGGAGATTCGTCGGTTGCGCGTTCCCAATACACCGAGCGCAGGATCTTGAAGTAGTAATAGAATCCCGCGGCGGCCCCCAGCGCGGCGATGGCGATGAGAGTGTAGTAGCGGGCTTCGAGGGCGAGGAGGAAGACGTAAAACTTTCCGAGAAACCCCGCCGTGAGGGGAACTCCTGCGAGCGAGATCATGCCCACCAACAGGGCGAAGGCCAGGAAGGGCGAGCGCTTTCCGAGGCCGTCGAATGCGGAGAGGTCCTCGCCGCCAGTGCGGCTGCGCACCAGGGTGACCACGAGGAAGACGAGGAGGGTCATCAGAAGGTAGGCGGCAAGGTAGAAGGAGATGGCTGCTCCAGCGGTGATTCCGCCGCTCTCTCCGGAATTGGAACGGACGCTGGCTACGGCCAACAGGAGAAAGCCGGCGTGGGCGATGCTGGAGTAGGCCAGCAGCCGTTTGACGTTGGTTTGCGGAATGGCGCAAAGATTGCCGAACAGGATGGAAGCCGCGGAGAGGACCAGGAGGACGAGTATGGCCTGACGCGCGACGGGGGATTGCAGGAAAGGCTCGAGGATGCGCAAGGTCACGATGAATCCGGCGGCCTTCGATGCGACGGATAGGTAGGCGGTCACCGGTGTAGGGGCTCCCTGATACACATCGGGGACCCATATTTGAAAAGGAACGGCCGCGATTTTGAATCCCAAGCCGGACAGCAGCAAACCGAGGGCGAAGACCAGCCCGGCGGAGGAAGCCACGGTCGCGGTCTCAGACGGCCGAAGGGCTTCAGCAATCCGAAGGAGATCGGTATGTCCGGTCAAACCATAAAGCCAGGCCACGCCGTAGACGAAGAAACCCGTGGAAAGCGCGCCCAGAATCAGGTATTTCACGCCGGCTTCGAGGGAGCCGATGTTGCGGCGCATGTAGGCGACGAGAACGTAAAAGGAAATGGTGACCAGTTCGAGGGAGACGAAGATGGCGACGAGATCACGGGCCGAGGCCATCCACATGAGACCGGCGCAGGTGAAAAGCGGCAGGCAGAAGAATTCACCGAGTCCTGCATCCGGCTCGGCTTCATCGGTTTGGAGGTAACTGCGGATGACGCTGGCGTAGTCGAGACTCATGACCAGCACCAGCATGGTGGCGAGGAGGGCCAGGCCTTTGAAGAAGAGGGCGGGAGGGTCGACGACGTAATAGGCTCCGAGGCTTGCGGATGATTCCGGCGACCGGTCGACAAAAAAGAGGGCGACCAGAACGGCTCCGAGACCGGCGATGGCGGTCAGCGCGATGAGGCGCCGGCGAGGCTTGGGCAGGAACGCCTCGAGGAGAAGCAAGATGAGCCCAAGGACAATAACGCAGGCTTCGAGGCAATGGGCGGGCATGAGGAGGAATCCAGGTGGCGATCAGAATTGGAGGAAGCGCTGGAGGAACCAGGGATAGATTCCAATGGCGAGAAGACCGGCGGCGAGCAATCCGGCGGGGAGTTTCTGAGACAGAGTGAGATCGGTTAGGGAGGCGGTGGCGTTGCTTTCCGTCAGTTCCCCGAGGAAGATGGCCCGGTAGGCCCGCAGCATGTAGACGGCGGAAATGACGACGCCCCAGACAGCGAGGATGGTGGCGATTTGCAGGCCGCCAAGAGGCGCGCCCGGCTCGTGAGATTGGAATCCGCCCAGGAAAACGAGGATCTCGCCGGTGAAATTGGCGAACCCGGGAAGCCCGATGGAAGCGAAAGCGGCCAGTCCAAAGAGGAAGGCGAAGCGCGGGGTGATCTTGCCGAGGCCGCCGAGTTTGGTCATGTCGAGGGTGCCGAGCTTGTCTTCGAGGCGTCCGGCCAAGGCGAAGAGCAAGGCGATGGAGAGCCCATGGGCGAACATGAGCAAGACGGCTCCGGTCGCGCCCAGGGTGTGGCCGGGCTGAAAGGCGGCGATGCCGAGGAAGATATAGCCCATGTGCATGACGCTGGAATGGGCGAGCATGGAGTCCAGCCGCTTCTGGGAGAGCGTGACGAGACCGACGAAGAGGATGTTGCCCAGCAGGAGGATGAGGAGGAGGCTGAGCCAGCGTTCGGCTCCGGCGGGGAGAAGAGGAGAGAGGCGGAGCAGGCCGTAGAGGCCGAACTTTTTTAGGACTCCGGCGTGGAGCATGACCGCGGGGGTGGGAGCGGAGGCGTAAGCTGGGGCGGCCCAACTGTGCAGCGGGAAGAGAGAAACCAGGGTTCCGAACCCGATGAGGAGCAGGAGGTAAATGAGGGATTGGGAAGAAGCGCCGATGGGCTGGGCGGCGGCGCGTTGGGCGAGGGCGGCCAAATCGAAGGTGAGAACGCCGCCCTGCCCTAACGAAATCACCAAAAGGAGCAGTCCGGCGAGCAGGACCAGGCTGCCCGCGGCAAGGTAGATGGTGATCTTCCAGGCTGCGGCGCGGCGGTCGCCTTTGCCGAAAATGCCGATGAGGAGAAAGGTGGGGATGAGGGCGAGTTCGTGAAAGGCGTAGAGGAAGAAGAGGTCGGTGGTGAGAAACGCGCCGAGGGATCCTGCGGAGATGAGGAGCAGGGAGATGTAGAATAGCCTGACGTTGTCTTTGGGCGTGGCGGCTTGCCAGAGAGCGGCGAAGGTGACCAGCACGGTCAAGAGCAAGAGCACCAGGCTCATTCCGTCGAGCCCGACGGCCCAGGCGATCTCGGGATTCTGCGAGACGGTCCGGGATGCCGCGAAGGCGGGTCCGGAGGCCGGATCGTGATTTCCGAATCTGGCCAGGGCAATGAAGCCGAGCAGGAGATTGAGGCCCGCGGCGGCGAGAGCGGTTCGCCGGGCCGGCAGGCCAAAGCCGATGGCGATGGCGGCGGCCAGAGGGAGGAAGATGATGAAATCGAGGATGCTCACGGCGTAGCGGCGGGCGAGGCGTGGGATTTCACAGGGCGAGGAGCAGGAAGATGGTGAGGACGACTCCCATGCCGAAGAGGAAGGCGTAAGCTTGGATGTTGCCGACCTGAATGAGGCGGAGGAGATAACCCGTTCCGGCGGCGATGCGCCCGATGCCTTTGACGGCGATTCCGTCGATCACCGAGCGGTCCAGGAAAGCGCTCAGACT
This sequence comes from Verrucomicrobiales bacterium, assembly GCA_041749135.1. Lineage (GTDB taxonomy): Bacteria > Verrucomicrobiota > Verrucomicrobiia > Verrucomicrobiales > DEV007 > DATKCT01. Next base: position 24,117 of record JBGTBW010000230.1, on the reverse strand, counting down.
GGCGAGACCACCTTGGACGTGACGCACCAAGCCGTCGTAGAGTTCATCGAAGTAAAACTTATCTGCGATTGGTCCGGCGCGGAAGGGTTCCGAATCGCGTTCGCGGTAGAAGAGGAAGGCCAGACCGGCTCCCCCGAGGAGCGCCAGAATGGAGACGGTCAGGACCATGGGATGAGTCGTATGGTGCTCCGGACGGGGAATCTGAATCCAGTCGAGCAGACCGGAGAACCAGGCGATGGCGATCGAGGGAACGGCGAGAAGGAGGAGGGGCAAGGCCATAACAAGGGGAACTTCGCGCGCCTGTTCCACCGGGCGGCTGCGGGGGCGTCCGAAGAAGGCGACGAGCAAGAGGCGGGTCATGTAAAAGGGTGTGAGGAAGGCGACGAGGGCGGCGATCCAAAAGAGGGCCCGGTTTTCTTGGCTCCAAGCGGCGTCGAGGATGTATTCCTTGCTGAAGAATCCGCTGGTGACGTAGGGGACAGCGGCGAGCGCGGCGGTTCCGATGGCGAAGGTCACGAAAGTGAGGGGCATGGTTTTGCGCAGGCCTCCCATTTTCCAAATGTTCTGCTCGTGGCGGCAAGCGTGGATGACGGCCCCGGCTCCCAGGAACAAGAGGGCCTTGAAGAAGGCATGGGTAAACAAGTGGAACATGGCGGCCTGGGTAGCCAGCAAACCGGCGGCCATGATCATGTAGCCGAGTTGAGAAAGCGTGGAGTAAGCCAGGATCCTCTTGATATCGTCTTGCTGGGTGGCGACGACGGCGGCGAAGAGAGCGGTGAGGGCTCCGATCCAAGCGATGAGAACGGCGGAGGGGGCCGCCGCGAGGAGGAAGCCGATCCGGGCGAGCATGTAGACTCCGGCGGCGACCATGGTGGCGGCATGGATCAGCGCCGAAACGGGAGTGGGGCCCTCCATGGCGTCAGGCAGCCAGACGTGCAGAGGCAATTGCGCGGATTTTCCCACGGCTCCACAGAAGAGGCAGAGCACGGCGACGCCGAGCGCGGACGGGTAGGCGGCAGCGGCGGGGAGCCCTTCCTCGATTCCGCTGAAGGCGAGCGAACCGGTGAGGCTCCAGATCAAGAGAATCCCGACGAGGAACCCAAAGTCGCCGATGCGGTTGGTGATGAAGGCTTTTTTGGCTGCCTCCACCGGCGGATTGCGGGTGAACCAATGCCCTATGAGAATGTAAGAGCTGGCTCCGACAAGTTCCCAGAAGATGAACATCATGATGAAGTTCTCGGCCAAGACGATGCCGGTCATGGAGAACATGAAGAGGGAGAGCCCGGCGAAGTAGCGTGATTTCCCCTCATCGTTCTTCATGTAACCGAGAGAGTAGATGTGGATGAGGAGACCCACGGTGGTGACGGTGAAGAGCATGCTTCGGCTGAGACCGTCGAGGAGGATGCCGATGTCGATCCGGAGATCTCCGATTTCCATCCATCGGAAGTGCAGGATTTTCTCGTCGTCACTGCCGAGAAGGCTGAGGCTAATGAGAAAAGCGGCAGCGGCAGAACCGACGGAAATGGCGCTGCTGAGGGTCTTCCACTTCCGGGTGAAGAGGATGATGACCGCGGCGGCGAGCAGAGGGAGGAGCAGGAGAAACCAGGCGGGATCCATGTGCAGATGCGGCGGGGCGTTGGGAGCGGGAGATGGTCAGTAATGCATCGAGTTGATGTCCTCGACGTGAGTGGTTTTGCGAGCCCGGTAGAGGGCCACGATGATGGCCAGGCCGACGGCGACTTCTGCGGCGGCGACGGTGATGATGAAGAAGACGAGGGCTTGGGCGTTGTAATCAGGGAGGCCGTTGACGAGCCGGTAACGGGAGAAGGCCACGAGAGAAAGGTTGGCTCCGTTGAGCATCAGCTCCAGGGACATGAAGATGATAATGATGTTGCGCCGGAGAATGACCCCCGCGAGGCCGATGGCGAAGAGAAGGCCGCTGACGAGCAGGTAATCGTTGAGGGCGGGCATGATTGCGGGTTGCGAAAGGGAATCAGGTGAGGCGGCGCTTGCTCAGCACGACGACGCCCACGGTAGCGACGAGCAGGAGCACGCCGACGATTTGGAGCGGGAGAGCAGAGCGCGTGAAGAGGGTTTCGCCGGTCAGATGCACATCGGGCAGCCGGCCCGCGGAGAGCGCGAGCAGGGCGCTGTCGGTGGAAGAGGCGTCAGGCGGCAGATTCTCCGCCCGCAGTGAGGCGGCGATGTCGGGACGCAAAGCCGGGAAATGTTCCCCCTCGAAATCTTTGAGGGCCGTGAACAGCAAGAGAACAAAGGCTGCGGTCACTCCGGCTCCGCCGATCCAGGCCAGCAGGTTGATGCGGCGCCGCGTTTCGGAACGGAGATCCAAGAGCATGATGATAAAGAGAAAGAGGACCATGACCGCGCCCGCGTAGACCAGGATCTGAACGATGCCGATGAGGAAGGCGTCCAACTGAATGAACAAGGCGGCGAGGCCCACGAAGGACATGACCAGGCAAAGCGCGCTGGAAACCGGGTTGCGGTTGACGACGACCCCGGCTCCGAAGAGGAGCGCGATGAGGGCGAAAAGGTAGAAAAGCAGCATGGGCAAGACTGGCGATGGGGTGAAGCGGAGCCCGGAGTTTTACTTCAATTCGTTCCACTTGTTGACGAGGCCCACCCGCACCCCGCCGATTTCGTAGAGTTTTTGTTTGTCATGCACCATCTCTTCCCGGGTGTATCCGGTAATGGCGTAATCTTTGCGCAGGAAGATGGCTTGTTCGGGGCAGACTTCCTCGCAGAGCCCGCAGTAGATGCAGCGGATCATGTCGATGTCGAAATCGAGCGGGTATTTCTCGACTTTGGCCCACGGATCGCCGGGCGGGATTTCAGCGGGCGTCATGCGAATGGCGCGAGGCGGGCAGATGAATTCGCACAGTTGGCAGGCGACGCAGCGTTCGCGTCCTTGCTCGTCGATGACGAGAGCGGGAGCGCCGCGGTAGTATTCCGGGAGATGGCTGTCCCAGCGTTCTTCCGGGTATTGCATGGTGACCTTGCGGCGGCCTTGGAGGATGCGAAGGGCGTGGCGGAGGGTGATGCGCAGCCCTTCCACGATGCCTGGGAGAAACAGCTTCTCGAACCAGCTAAGCTGAGGGCGTTTAACGACTATGGCCATGCGGTGAGAAGGGGGGCTTAGGGGGGGGCGGGAGGGGCCGGATCAACGGAGCAAAAGGAGGATGCCGGCGGTGAGAAAGATGTTGAAGAGGGCGATCTCGAAAAAATAGACCCAGCCCAGACGCATGAGCTGGTCGTAGCGGAAGCGGGGAATCGTCCAGCGCACCCAGATGAAGAAGAGGAGGAAGAGGGCGACTTTGGCGAAGAAGGTGGCGATGTTGAGGAGACCCGCGAGAAGGCCATGATCGCCGGTCAGGCCGAGGCCGAAGGGCAGCGACCAGCCGCCGAGGAACAGTGTGACGGCGAAGCCCGCTCCGATGAGCATGGCGGCGTATTCGCCCATGAAGAAGAGGGCGAACTTCATGGAGCTGTACTCGGTGTGGTATCCGGCGACGAGTTCCGTTTCGCATTCAGGCAAGTCGAAAGGCAGCCGGTTTGTTTCGGCGAAGAGGGAGACGACGAACACGAGAAAGGAGATGAAGATGGGGATCCAGAGGAGCAGACCTTTCCAACCGAAGCCGAGAGGATTCGAGCTGAGGGGGAGCAGGGCCCATCCGTAAGTGTTTTGGTATTCGCTGATGCGAACGAGATTGAGATCGCCGTAGATCATCAACATGGGCACGACGGATAGGCCGAGAGAAATCTCGTAAGAGATCATCTGGCTGCTGGAGCGAACGCCTCCGAGAAAGGGATATTTCGAATTGGACGACCATCCCGCTAACACGATGCCGTAGACGCCCAGCGAGGCGATGGCGAAGACGAAGAGGATCCCCACGTCGAGATTGGCGATGACCATGGGGATGGGGCGGCCAGTGAAGGGTAGTGGGAGGGTGCTGCCGAATGGAAGAACCGCGCAGGTGAGCAGGGCGGGAACCATGACCAGGACCGGCGCCAGCCAGTAGTAGAACCGGTTCACGTGTCCGGGAGTGACGTCTTCCTTGAGGATGAACTTGAGACCGTCGGCAGCGGGTTGAAAGAGACCGAAGAAAGACCAATCCTTTTTGGCTCCGAACAGGGTGAGGGGAAGTCCGACGCGGTTGGGGCCAACCCGGTCCTGAATAATGGCGCTGACCCGGCGTTCCGCGTAGACGGACAGGGCCACCGCCGGGAGGATCACGAGAAAGACGAGAATCCCGATCTTGAGCGCGGCTTCGATGAGTAGGGGCCAGGGCATGGGCGACGAAAGGGAAAGGGGGATTCAGCCGACGATTTCGCCGCGGGCGATGCGTTCTCGCTCACGTTCCAGCAAGGGGATGGAGGCTCCGGTTTCCACGAGGGGCAGGCCGGCATCGCCGATCCGGCTCAAGCTTAGACCGGCGAAAAGGGGGATTTCAGCAGCCATGGCGCGGAAGACGTCTTCGATGAACAGGGCCGGCTCAGCGCTGGACAAGGCGGCGGTGAGGTCGCGGAGAATCTCCCAGTCGTCGCGAGCTTCTCCGGGTGCGGACACAGCTTGGTTGAGGCGTTGCAATCGGCCGGTGAGATTGATCATGGAGCCCCGTTTTTCCGCGAAACCGCTGCCCGGCAGGACGACGTGAGAGGCGTCGGCGGTGGGATTGGCCAGGAGATGCGAAGAAACGATGCAGCGGGCCGAGGAGAGTTCGTCCGGTGTGAACCCCGCTTCACAAAGGTCTTCACCCCAGATGAGGAGAGCCTCGATGGAACCATTGCGCAGGGCATCGCGGATGGCGGGCAGACGGGACCCGGGATTTTCGAGGCCGGGGAGGATGTGGCGGGCTCCCACGGTGTTGGGGTTTCCGTCAGGGGCGACGAGCCAGGCGTCTCCTTCTTGGGGCCGGGGCACGATGTCCAGGTAGGCCGCTTCGAGGAGCCGGGCCAAACCTCGCAGGAGGAAGAGCTCTTCGTTGGTCATTCGACCGGAGCCGATCACGGCGATGCGGCCGGGAGCGGCGCGGCGCAGACCATCGGCGGCGGCGGCGAGGGCCTCGGTCCAAGTAACGGCGGCATGGCCGTGGTCGCCGCGCACAAGCGGCTCAAGGAGCCGGGCCGGACTGGTGAGGTAGTGGAAGTTGAGGCGTCCGTAATCGCACATCCACGTGGAATTGACCTCATTGTTCTCGCGCGGAGTGAGACGGAGGAGCTGATCTTCGCGCGATGCAAGGAGGGCGTTGCAGCCGCGCCCGCAACTGGTGCAGATCGAGGGCGTTTCCTTGAGGAACCACACCCGCATTTGAAAGCGGAAATCGTTCGAGGTGAGCGCTCCCACCGGGCAGATATCGACGGTATTGAGGCTGTAATTGTTTTCGAGCTTTTTGCCGGGCCAAACTGTGAGCACCGTATGACTGCCGCGGCCCGTGAAGCCGAGCACGTCGTCGTCCACAATTTCCTGACAGAAACGAATACACCTCGAGCAAAGAATACAGCGTTCGTCATCGAGCCGGATGCGGGGACCGACGGCGACGTTCTTGGGTTTTTTAACTTTTTGATCCAGGAAGCGCGATCCGCCGCGGCCGTGTTCGACGCTGTATTCTTGGAGGACACACTCGCCGGCTTGATCGCAGATGGGGCAATCGAGCGGGTGATTGAGGAGGAGAAACTCCATGACCCCGTTGCGGCATTCTTCCACTAAGGGACCCTGGGTGCGGATGCCCATCCCATCGGCGACGGTGTTGGCGCAGGCGATTGCGGGCCGGGGAATCCACAGGATCTGCGGGTATCCATGCTCGTCGAGCGGCGGATTCTGACCAGGCGGGGTGCGCGGCGGCATGCCCGTTTCCACCAAACACATCCGGCAGTTGCCGGGGGAGGAAAGCTTGGGGTGATAGCAATAGTGGGGCACTTCCCGGCCTGCGAGACGGCAGGCTTCGATCACGCGGGTTCCGCGAGGAACCGGCATCCAGACCCCATCGATTTGCACATTGACCGTATCGGCCGGTGGGGCGGTGTCGGGAGAACTCATGAAAACGGGCGGCGGTCAGAGGACGCGGGCTGGAGGTTTTAGCCGGTCGTGGAGAGGAGCAGCAGCATGTCCCGGAGCCGTGGCTTTCTCGCCAATGCGGTGAACGCGGACTTCGAGTTCCGGGGTTCCGAAATTCAGGAGGACACCGGATTCGGTTCCGGTGGCGGCGACCCGGTTGATGAGGTGGACATCGTCGGCTGGAGTGAGGGGGGAGGTGCTTCGGACAAGGACGAGGACGCGGTCCTGGACGACGAAGTCAGCGGTGAAAGCTCCGACGACGCGCCGCCGGTAGAGGACGTCGAGGGTCCGGTTCCGCTCGTGACGAAAGCGACTTTCCGTGAATTCGATGGCGAGGGCGTTGAGATAGGCTTCCCGGTCGAAACCGGGACCCAGGGTGTGATGGATTTTCCGTCCCAAGGTCACGACGGCTTCGGTCAATCGGCTTTCCAGCATATCGGGCACAGTGCAGGGGCGAGGGTTCAAGCCGGGTGCAGGTAGCGGCGCTGGGCCTCGCGTTCGGGGTTGGCGGGCTGGGCTAGATTGGCCGGGTCGGTGCAGGCTTCGAATTCCTCGCGGAACTTCAAGACAAAACTTTGAGTCGGCCAGGCGCAGGCTTCACCAAATGCGCAGATGGTCCGGCCGGCGATCTGATCGGCCACGCTGTTCAGGGTCGCGACATCCGCGGGAACTCCGCCGCCAGCGATCATGCGGCCGGTGATTTTCTCCATCCACAGGGAACCTTCCCGGCAAGGGGTGCATTGGCCGCAGCTTTCGTGGGAGTAGAAGGCATTGATGTTATGGAGAACCCAGGGCATGGAGCGTGAATCGTCCAAGACGATGACGCCGCCGGAGCCGGCCATGGTGCCGCAGCTCATGAGTGTGTCGAAATCCATGGGGATGTCTTCAAGACCGATCTCCACTTGCTCGTCGCCGCGCTTGATGCGGAACCGTTCGCCGGCGCGCAGCACTTTCGCGGAACTGCCGCCGGGGATGACGGCTTTGAAGTTCCGCCCGGGTTTGGGGCCGCCGCAGAGATCGTTCAGCAGCTCACCCATGGTGATCTTGCCGACCTCGATCTCGAAATAACCTGGCTTTTGAACGTCGCCACTGACGCAGAGGATGCGGGTGCCGGTGTTGCCTGGGGTTCCGAGTCGAGCGAAGGCCTCGCCGCCCATTCGGATGATGTGCTTCACATTGCAGAGGGTCTCGACGTTGTTGACGATCGTCGGGCACATATAAAGCCCAAGCGCCGCCGGGAAATAGGGCGGCTTGATGCGTGGATAGGGGCGTTTGCCTTCCAATGACTCGATGAGGCCGGTTTCCTCCCCGCAAATATAGGCTCCGGCTCCGCGATGGACGTAGATTTCGAGGTCGAATCCGGTTCCCAGAATGTTCTTGCCGAGAAATCCGTGGCTGCGCGCTTCGGCGAGGGCTCGTTCGAGGATGCGTGCGCCCTCTGGGAATTCTTCCCGGATGTAGATATAGGCCAGGTGGGCTCCCACAGCGAAACAGGAGATGATCATCCCCTCGAGGAGTTGGTGCGGGTCCTGGTGGAGGATATAGCGGTCCTTGAAGGTGCCGGGTTCCGATTCGTCGGCGTTGCAGATCAGGTAGACGGGTTTGGGGTTTTGAGGATTGATAAAACCCCACTTCACGCCCGTAGGAAACCCGGCTCCTCCGCGGCCGCGCAGACCGGAACGTTTGACTTCGTCGACGATATCGGCTGGAGGCCGGCCGAAGGCGGACTTGAGGGCCTCATAGCCGCCGTCCGCAAGGTAATCCGACAGCGCGGTGGACCAGCCCACGCGATCGATGTTTCGGAACACGAGCCTGCGTTCCCGCGCGTGCGGCTGGCGTCCTTCGAGGTAGCTGACTTCGGACCTGCTCACTGGGCGTAGTGTTGGAGAAGCGCTTCAGCTCGGTCCGCGGTGACTTTCTCGTGGAAATCGTCGTTGACGAGACAGACGGGTCCGGTTCCGCAACTGGCCAAGCATTCAGCAAACTCAATGCTGAAGCGGCCATCCGGGCTTACGGCAAAGGGATGATCGTGGCTGGTGGAGTCGCGGTCGATGCCGGTGAGCCGGCAGAGCCGGTCCATGAGGTCGTGACTGCCGGCCATGGCGCAAGACAGAGTCCGGCAGACGCGGATATGCCAACGGCCGGGAGCGGTCTGCCGGAAGCCGGGGTAAAAGGTGACCAGTTCGTGGATGTTGATGGGTTCGAGGCCGAGGCGGCTGGCGGTCCATTCGACGGCATTCGCCGTCAAATAGCCGAAGTGTTCCTGCAACAAATGCAGTACGGGCAGCGCGGCGCTGCGTTTCATCACCGGATAGTGCGAGATGGCCTCGTCAATCCTTTCGGCAAGCTCCCTGGGTATATCCATGTCGGCGAAACGGGAAGGGTCAGCGGTCACATTCGCCCATGACGAAGTCGAGGCTGCCGAGGATGGCCACCACGTCGCTCATGGAATGTCCGGGGAGAAGTTTGGGAAGAATGCTCAGATTGACGAAGGATGGGCTGCGGATCTTGAGCCGGTGCGGAACACCGCCCCCTTTGCTGTTGATGTAAAAGCCCAATTCGCCCTTGGGATTTTCCGCGGCGAAATAGACTTCGCCGGGGGGTGCGTCGATGCCTTGGGTGGACACGATGAAATGGTGGATGAGTTCCTCCATGCTCATGAGCACCGTCTCTTTGGGCGGCAAGGTGTTCTTGGGGTCAACCACGTTGATGGGGCCGCCGGGCATTTGGTCGAGGACCTGATGGAGAATCCGCACACTTTGGCGCATTTCCTCCATTCGCACCAGATAACGGTCGTAGCTGTCGCCGAACTCCCCGATAGGAATATCGAAATCGTATTGATCGTAACCGAGATAAGGATGGTTTTTACGCAAATCAAACTCGACACCGGAGCCGCGGAGATTGGGTCCGCTGAGTCCGTAGGCCACGGCATCCGGCCGGGAAATGATGCCGACGTCCTTGGTGCGTTCGATGAAAATGCGATTCCGCGTCAAGAGACGGTCTACTTCTTCCAGGCGCGGGCTGAATTGTTTTAGGAAGGCCCGGACGTCTTCAAGGGTCGCAGGCGAGAGGTCGCGGATCTGACCGCCGGCCCGGGTGTAGGATGTGGTGAAGCGGGCGCCCGAGATTTTTTCACAGAGGTCGTAAATTGTTTCGCGCTCCGTAAAGGTGTAGAGGAAGACGGTCATGGCTCCGACGTCCATGGCGAAGGCTCCGAGCCCGAGCAGGTGGGCCGAAATGCGGGCGAGTTCGCAGCAAAGGACGCGGATGGCTTGGCCGCGGGCGGGGAGTTCCCAGCCCAGCAGCTTTTCCACGGCGCAGGCGTAGGCGACGTTGTTGGCGAGGGGCGCCAGATAGTCCAGCCGATCCGTGTAAGGGACGAACTGGTTGTAATGCATGTTCTCGGCGATCTTTTCATCGCCGCGGTGGAGAAACCCGATATCCGGGGTGGCTTTGGTGATGATCTCGCCGTCGAGTTCGAGGACCAGGCGCAACACCCCGTGGGTGGCGGGGTGGGAGGGACCCATGTTGAGGGTCAGTTTCTCGCCGACGAGGTCGCCGGTGCTTTGCTGGTAGGCTTCGGCCTGCCGGGCCGCCATGGCGGCGGTGTCGGGCGATTCGAACTCCGTGGTCGTTTTGGCCATGTGCGACCGGGCAGTTTGGGCGGCTCCGGCCCTGCGACAGCCCGCGGGGTCAGTATGGGGATGGGGGTTGAGAGCGGCAAGCGATTTGTGAAATTTTTCACAAGCGGCGCCTGCGGCGGTCCGGGCAGCGGTTTTCGTTGGTCTGGACTGCGCTCCTGGGGAACATGAGAAATAAGAGACACGAGCGGCTCCGCGGCGGAACCTGCCCGCGCCACGAGATGCCGGTCAATCGGCGCCGTGGCGGACGGCGGCGATGAATTCTTGGGCCGCCTGGGTGATGGCGGCGGCGAGATCGGCGCGCGGGGTGGCGAAGGGCGGCCGGAACCAGGGAAAGGCCCCCAGGAGATCGTGGATGACGAGGATCTGTCCGCTGCAGGCGTCTCCGGAGCCGATGCCGATGGTGGGGATGGCAAGGGCCTGAGTGATGGCGGCGGCGACGTTGGGAACGAGACCTTCAAGAACGATGGCGAGGGCTCCTTGGGACTGCAGGAACTGAGCGTCGGCTTCCAGCCGTTGCGCTTCGACCGGGCTGCGGCCCTTTTTCTTGTAGGCCCCCTCTTCCCGGATTTGCTGGGGGAGCATACCGACATGACCGACGAGGGGAATGCCGGCTTGGGCCAAGGCATGGATTTGGGCGGCGATGGCCGTGCCTCCTTCGAGTTTGACGGCGTCGGCTCCGGCCTCGAGGAGGTCTTTGGCGCTGGTTAGGGCTTGTTCCGGAGTCTCATAAGTATGATAGGGCAGATCGGCGACGAGGAGAGCGCGAGTCACACCGCGCCGGCAAGCGCGAGTGTGATGGAGCATGGCGTCGAGCGTGACCCCGGTGGTGTCGGGCAGCCCTAAGACGACCATGCCGAGAGAATCTCCGACGAGAATGAGGTCGACGCCGGCTTCATCGAGGAGTCGCGCCGTGGGATAATCATAAGCGGTGAGGGCGGCGACGGGGAGGCCTTGCGCATGGAGGCGGGCCAGGGAGTCGAGAGCACTGGGATTGGAAGATGTCACCAGAGGCGGCGGTAGAGCTTCACACCCCGGGGCTGGGGGATGCGTTGAAGGAGTTCGAGCACCGGCGCCGTCGAACCCGGCGGGGTCCAGCCGGGGCGGATGTCGGCGAGAGGAGCCAGCACGAAAGCGCGGTGGGAGAGCCGGGGATGGGGCAGGACGAGCCGTGGATGTTCGAGGACGGCGTCGCCGGCATAGAGGAGATCGATGTCGACGGCGCGAGGGGCATGAGGAACCGGGGTCTGGACGCGGCCGAGAAGACTTTCCATTTCCTGAGTGATCTGGAGGAGGCGGAGGGGCGGGAGGGCGATGCGGAGTTCGATGACGGTGTTGAGAAATGAGGGCGAACCCGGCGGGCAATCGACCGGCAGGGTTCGGTAGACGCCCGCGGCGAGGAGAGAGGAGGCTTGGCTTTGAGGCAGGGCGAGGAGGCGGTCTCGCGCATGGCGCAGATGGTCGAGACGGCGGCCGAGATTACTGCCCAGGGCAATTCCGTAGGGGAGGGAGTCCTTCACGGGGTGAGGCCCAGGACGTCCATCATGTCGTAAAGACCGGGAGGCTGGCGGTGCAGCCATTTCGCGGCGCGGACGGCTCCGAGGGCGAAGGTTTCGCGGCTGGCGGCGCGGTGGGTGAGTTCGAGCCGCTCGCCTGGTCCTGCCAGAACCACAGTGTGGTCGCCGACGACGGACCCGCCGCGCAGGGCATGGACGCCGATTTCCGATTGGGAACGGGGACCGACGAGCCCCTCCCGCCCGTGGCGGGCGGCTTCGGTGTAATTGAGTTGCCGGGCATCGGCCAGGATCTCAGCCAGCTTTTTGGCGGTCCCGCTAGGAGCATCCTGCTTCAAGCCGTGATGCATCTCGACGACTTCGAGGTCAAAGCCGGGGCCCAAGATTTCCGCAGCCTTGCCGGTGAGCCAGAAGAGAGCGTTCACGCCGACGCTGAAGTTGGGCGCCAACACGATGGGGAGCCTGGCGGCGGCTTGGCGAATACAGGCGAGCTGGTCGGCGTTGTGTCCGGTGGTGCCCATGACCAGGGGTTTTCCCAGTTCAGCACAACCGCGGACAAGTTCGCGGGTGAAGGAGGGAACACTGAAGTCGATGGCGACATCGCAGTCCGGGAGATTGGCGAAGAGGGAATCATCGATGTCGATGCGGGCGGCGACGGAGACTTCCGGGTCGCGGGCGGCGCAGTCGATGATGGTTTGGCCCATGCGTCCGAGGCAACCGGAGACGAGCAATTTGGCGGGTTTCATGGGTCAAGGGAGTAGGTCGAGGTCGCGCAGGACTTGGGAGAGCTGTTGGCGGCCTGGGGTGGACATGGGGGCGAGAGGCAAGCGGAGTTCCGCGTTGGCGAGACCGGCGAGTTCCATGGCGGTTTTGATGGGGACGGGATTCGTATCGAGTTGGAGCAGGGCCCGCAGGACAGGGTAATATCGGGTGTGAAGGGCGCGGGCTTCGTCCCAATCTCCACTCAGGGCGAGCCGGACCAGATCGGCCATGACCTGAGGGATGAGATTGGCGGCGACACTGACAACGCCACAAGCTCCGACGGCGAGGAAGGGGAGGGTGAGGGAATCGTCGCCGGAGAGAATGGCGAAGCTGTTGGGCAAAGCCTCGCGAAGTTGGGAGACGCGTTCCGGCGTGCCGCCGGCTTCCTTGATGCCGGCGATGGTTGGAGCGGCTGCGGCGAGGCGTGCGACGGTTTCCACGCCGATTTCGATCCCGCAGCGGCCGGGGATGCTGTAGAGGATGAGCGGCAGGGCGGCCGCTCCGGCAATGGCCTGAAAGTGGAGAAAGAGGCCTTCTTGGGAAGGTTTGTTGTAATAGGGAGCAACGAGGAGGGCGGCGTCGGCTCCGGCGCGTTCGGCGGCCTTGGTTAGACTGATGGCTTCGGAGGTGGAGTTCGAGCCGGTTCCGGCGATAATGAGGGCGCGTCCAGCGGTGTGCTGCACTGCGGTCTCGATGACCCGGGCGTGTTCCTGGTGAGAGAGAGTGGGCGATTCTCCGGTGGTGCCGACCGGGACGATCCCGGCGATGCCGGCTTGGCATTGGAGGTCGATGAGATTGCGGAAGGCGGGGGCGTCGAATGCTCCGTCCTGGAAAGGGGTGATCAGGGCGGTGTGGACGCCGGCGAAACGTTCGCTGGGGGTGGGATGGGACATGCCGGATTCAGGGCAGTGACGCGAGGGCTCCATCGAAGACAAACGCAGCGGGTCCGGTGAGGGCGACGCCCTCGTAACCTGAGGCGGCAGGGGTGAACTCGACCAGGAGGGTTTCGCCGCCGGCGACGGCGACCGAAACCGGGGGCGGGCAGCCGGTAAGCTGGTGATGGATGATGGCGTTGGCGACGACGCCGGTGCCGCAGGCGAGGGTTTCCGCCTCGACACCGCGCTCGTAGGTGCGGATTCGGAGTGAGCCGGGGGCGAGGACCTGTTGAAAATTCACATTGGCTCCGCGCGGGGCGAAATGGGGGTGACGCCGCAGGGCTGGTCCAAAGCGGGCCAGGTCAATGGCGTCTATGTCATGGACGACGACCACGGCGTGAGGCACACCGGTATCGACGTAGTGCACTTCCCAGGATTGACCGCCGGCTTCGAGAGAGATTCCGAGTTCTGGCGTCGATGGCGGGCTGAGCTGGACGCGGACGAGTTCTCCGGGGAAGGCGGCTTCGATGACGCCGGCGAGGGTTTCGAAGCGGAGAAGAGAGAGTTGGTTACCGTGCAAGCGGTTGACGAACCGGGCGAAACACCGGGCCCCATTTCCGCACATTTCCGCCTCGCCTCCGTCGCTGTTGTAATAGCGCATGCGCGCCGTGGCAGGGCCTTGGGGAGGCTCCACGAGCAGGAGGCCATCGGCTCCGATGCCGCGATGCCGGTCGCAGATCCTGGCGATGTGTTGTGGGTTGAGCTGGAGCCGGCGGTCGCGGTTGTCGATGACCACGAAGTCGTTGCCGGCGCCGTTCATCTTGGTGAAGGCGATCATGCGGCGGACCGAGAGGAGTCTTTAGATGGACTTCACGGCTTCGACAAGCGGAATCACAAAATCGCGGACGGCGGCGGCAAGGCCTGGGCCCGGCCCGTGTTCGGCGATGCGGCGGACGATGGCGCTGCCGACGACGACGCCGTCTGCAAGCGAGGCGATGCGGCGGGCCTGGTCTGGGGTGTGAATGCCAAAGCCGACAGCGATGGGAGCGGCGGCGGCGGCGCGAATCAGGGCGAGTTGGCCGTCGATGGTGAGGGAGAGGTTGTCTTGTTCTCCGGTGACGCCTTCGCGCGAGACATAGTAGATAAAGCCCTGGCTCGCCGCGGCGATGACAGCGATGCGCTCGCGGGGCGTGGTGGGAGCGATGAGCCGGATTTGGCGGAGGGCCGGTGGTTCCGAGAGTTCGGCGTGGCGCGCGGCTTCGTCCGGAGGGAGATCCAGGACGAGAATGCCGTCGGCTCCGGCCTCGGAGGCGTCGCGGTCGAAGGCGGCGAAGCCGTAGGCATACACGGGGTTGAGGTAGGTGAACAGGACCAGAGGGATCTCGCTGCGCCGGCGGATCTTGTGGACGGTCTCGAGGACGCCGGCGGCCGTCGTTCCGGCGTCGAGAGCGCGCTGGGCCGCCATTTGATTCACCACTCCATCAGCCAGAGGATCGGAAAACGGGATGCCCAACTCGATGAGATCGGCTCCAGCCTCCTCCAGGGCGAGGGCGAGTTCGACGGTGGAGGAGAGGTCCGGGTCGCCACAGCAAATGTAAGCGATGAATGCGCGCTTTTGGCTGGCGCGCAGGGTGATGAAGGCGGCGTCGATCCGGTTGCTCATGAAACGGCGGCTATGCTGGCCGAGGGGAGAGGGAAAGGCAAGGGGCGGCGGGGGCCGTGGCTGAGATCTGCGGTAGAACTCATTGAAAAATCGCTTGCGCCTGCTTAGCTTTGCCGGAAACTGCGCCCTCTTATGGCCAAGAAGAGTTGGATCGCCCGCAACAAGCGGAAGCAGAAGGCGGTGGAAAAGCACGCCGCCAAACGCGCGGAGTTGAAAGCTGCGCGCGATTGGGTTGGCCTATCGATGTTGCCGCGCAACGCCAGCCCCACCCGGGTGGTGAACCGTTGCGAAGTCACAGGGCGCCGGCGCTCCTTTATACGCCGTTTCCGGATGTCGCGAATCACCTTCCGCGAGCTGGCTTCCTCGGGGTTGATACCCGGAGTGACGAAGTCGAGCTGGTGATTCGGGCAGGCCTGGCCCGGCCCCAATGCCCATTTACGAATATATTTCCTCCGACCCAGAACGCGGCTGCCGCGTTTGCCGGAGGGGTTTTGAGTTGCGAAGACCCGTGCAGCGCCCTCCTCTCGAGGTGTGCCCGCTGTGCCGGGTTCCGGTCAAGAAGGTGATCGCGCGGGTAAACACACCGCGCCTGACCAAGCCTTTGTCCGTTTCGGACGCGAAGGCGGCGGGATTCACTATTCTGCAGCGCCGGGACAAGGGGGTCTACGAGAAGCTGTGAAGGCCCCGGTGAGCAGCAACGGATCGGCCCATGGGTGGCGGGCCGCGCAGGGATGAGTGGATACCTCGTCGCCACGGCGGGATTGTTGGCCGCGGAGAGTTCGGAGGGCTTGAGCTTCGGCGACGTCGTCTTCAAGTTGCTCGTGATCCTGTTCTTCGTTTTGTTGAACGGGTTTTTCGTCGCATCGGAGTTCGCCATCGTGAAGGTGCGGGGAAGCCAATTGGCGACCTTGGCGGGGGAAGGCAGCGCACACGCCATTTTCGCCCGAAAGGTGACGGGGCATCTCGACGCCTATCTCTCGGCGACGCAGCTCGGCATCACCATCGCCTCGATTGTCTTGGGAATGTTGGGTGAGCCCTTCGTGGCTCGGCTCTTCGAGCCCCTTTTCCGCATATTCGTTCCCGTGGGGCACGAGGAGACGCTCCACCGGATCTCCCTCTTTCTGGCATTCGGGTTCATCACGTTTCTGCATGTGGTGCTCGGCGAACTGACGCCGAAATCGCTGGCCATTCGCAAGTCGCTGGTCACGACGCTGTGGATCGCGCGGCCGCTCCACTTTTTCTACGTGGTTCTCAAGCCGGCAATATGGATCCTCAACGGGAGCGCCAATGCGGTGCTCAAGCACGTGTTCCGGGTTGATCCCCTGGGTGTCGACGGGCATTCGCACAGTTCTGAGGAACTGCGGTTGATCGTCCGGGCCAGCGAGGAGGCCGATCAAGTCACTGAGACCGAGCGGGAGATCCTCATCAACGCGCTCCAACTCAGCGAGCTAGTCGTGCGCGACATCATGCGGCCGAGAAACGAGGTCATCACGCTCGATCCGGGCGATCCTTTCGAGAAGAATCTCCACATTGCCGTGGAATCCCGCTACACTCGCTTTCCCCTGGTGAACGGGCACCTCGATCAGACCCTTGGATTCGTGCATATCAAAGACATGATTCCGCTGATCGGCTCGAACGGTCCCGATCTTCTCAAAATCCGCAAAAAGGCCGAAGTGGTGCCGGAGATGATGACCGCGGACCGGTTGTTGAATCATTTTCTGAGCCGCAGTCTCCATATGGCCGTGGTGGTCGACGAGTTCGGGGGCGCGGTGGGGGTAGTTTCCTTGGAAGACGTGTTGGAGGAACTGGTCGGTGAGATTCGCGACGAATTCGACGAAGACGAACAGTCGGAACAACCGTTCATTCAGGTGACGGAAGGCGAGTTTGTGGTCGAGGGCGGGCTGCCGCTTTATGAATTGGAGGAACACACCGGACTGCACTGGGAAGACCCCGAAGTCAGCACGGTCGGAGGGTATGTGACGCACCGCTTTGGCCGCCTGCCAGTCGAGGGCGAAAGCATCGAGGTGGAAGGGTTTGTCGTTACCATCGAGAAGACCGACGGAAAGCGCATCCTCCAGATGCGTTTTCAGCGGCACAACGGGGAGGTGGAAGCGGGCGAGACGGGGACCGTGCGGTCTCCGGAGGGGTTGGGACGGACGGAGGAAATCTGAAGGGATCTGCGTTCGATGACGCGTCCGGAGTTGATTCAAGTGATTGGGGACGAAGTGGCGATCCGCTGGGAGGACGGGAGGGAGACGTATTATCCCATGGCCTACCTGAGAGCGCGGTCGCCGAGTGCGGAGACTCAGGGCGAACGGGATTTGTTGGGTCAGGTCATCGGGGGGGGCGGTCCGAGATCATTTCCCGGGGTGCGGGTGACGGGATGGGAGCCGGTGGGCGGTTACGCGATCCAATTTCACTTCAGCGACGGGCACAGGACTGGGCTTTACAGTTATCCCTACCTTCTGGAGATTGATCCGGCGGGGTAGGGGCTTTATTCCGGGACCAGGCCGCGGTGGCGGCGGCCTTCGAGGTCTTGTCTGACAGATTGGTTACGCTATCCTGGAGGGGCGGGCTCCCGCACGCCCTGTCGCGCGATGGGTCTGCATTCCGGGACCAGGCCGTCACGGAGGCCGGCCCTCCAGGTTTGGCCACGCCCTGGGTCTGCATCCCGGGACCAGACCGTGGCAAACGTGATCTGTCTGATACCGGTTCCGCGCCGGAACCTGGCGGCGGCGTTGTTCACGCTTGGAGGCGGCTGAGCAAACCGTATTTCGGCGATAAGAGATAACTAAGGAGGAAGAGCACTCCGAGAAAGAGAACAATGGTGGAACCCGCGGCCCAATCGAATTGGTAGGCCAGAAGGAATGCGATACAGGAACCGGCAGCTCCGATGATTCCGCCGCCGAAGAAAAGGGTCGCCGCTTTGTCGGAGAACATGGAAACCGTGGCTGCGGGAGCGACGAGCAAGCCCACGCTGAGAATGCAGCCGACGGCTTGCAGGCTAGAGACGAGGACGAGGATCACCACCCCCAAAAGCGCGTAGTGCAGCGCCCGGACGGGAACGCCGAGGCTCGCGGCCACGTCAGGCTCGAAAAGAAGCAGCAGGATGGATCGCTGCCAGGCCGTGAGGACGAGAATGGCCACCGTGCTGATGCCGAAGGCGATCCAGAGGTCGGAGTCAGCCATACCCAGTAAGCCGCCAAAGAGCCACTCGTCCAACTTCTGACGGGTGCCGTGATGAGAAATGATGAGGAGTCCCCCAGCAAAACCGGCGGTGTAAAAGATGCCCAGGACGGTGTCTTGATCGATCCGGGAGGTGCGAGAGACGAAGAGAGAGCCGAGACCCATGAACAAAGCCGCCGCAATAGCCCCGCCCAAGACGCTCCATTGGCCGAGCCCGAGAAGGAAAACGCCCAGGGCGATCCCGGGAAGCAGTCCGTGGCTGATGGTGCCCACTTTCAAGGCGCTCTTCTTCAACACCACAAAAGCGCTGACGTAACCGTTGGCGAAGCCGATCAACAGGCAGGCCAGCAAGGCCCGCTGGGTGATGGGCATGGTGAGACAATCCTGCAAAGCTTGCATGCGCGGCGGGGCAATCAGTGGGCGTAGGCGGCGGACACGCTTTCGGGGGTGAAGGCGGCGTCGATGGAACCGAAGGAGATCTGGGCCCGGCGCAGGAGCAGGACCTCATCGAAAGTGTTGCGCACCGAGTCGAGATCGTGGTGGCTGGCGATAAGCAAACGTCCTTCGGCGCTGAGTGAGCGAAAGAGGTCGCGGAGCATTCCTTGAGCGGTCCGGTCTAGGCCGGCAAAGGGTTCGTCGAGCAGCAGGACGTGGGCCTCCTGCGCCAGGGCCCGGGCGATGAAGGCCCGCTGTTGTTGCCCTCCGCTCAACGCCCCAATTTGCCGGCCGGCAACGCTGGCGAGTTCCATGGCGTCGAGGGCCTTCTCGACGATCTCGCGGTCGTGGGCCCGGTAGGGCCTCCAGTTGCCGAGCTGGGCGTAGCGGCCCATTTCCACGAGGCCGCGCACGGTGACGGGAAAGCTCCAATCGATGTGACTGCGTTGAGGAAGGTAGGCGAGTTCCTGGTGGGCTTTGCGCAACGGCCGGTTGCGCCAGAGAATCTCGCCGGAGCGGATGGGGAGCACGCCGGCCAGAGCTTTGAGGAGGGAACTCTTTCCCGCTCCATTGGGACCGATGAGCGCCAGGCTGCGTCCGCAAGCCGTGGTGAATTCGATGTTCTCCAGAGCCACATGCCGGCCGTAGGCGACGCTCAGCCCCCGAACCTCGAGGCGGTGGTGCTCGTGGCCCGGGCTGTCCGCTCCCCAGCAGACATGGTCTGGATCCGCGTGGCCTGCCCCGGCAGGTGCGTGATCGTGATCATGCGGCGAATCGCGGTGGACGCTCGGGGTCATTTCCATTGGTAGAGAAAGTAATCCTTCATCTCCGGACCGTCGGTCCACCCTGTCCGGGAAAGCGTCTCGAGGCTTTCGGGTTCCACTTCGAGAGTCAATGCGGCCTGATGGGTGTCGCGCGGCCAGTGGGCTTCTACAGCCAGTTCGATGCCTTCAGCAGGAATGGGGAAGGCCGCAGGAAACTCCTGCCTGCCCTCCGCGGGCTCAATCAGGCGGATCAACTCCCGGCCCTCTATCAAAACTACCACTGAAAGCGGTTGAGGGGAATAGCGCAGCCGGAGAAGAGCCGGAATTTCCTCAGCCTCGCCGGCGGGGCGGCCGGGAAGGGATGTGGCCGGCGGCAGGGCTTCCCGTGCTCGAGTGAGATGGACCAAGGGGATGGCGGCGAGCCCGACGCCCAGGAGGGCGACGCCGATGCGAAACGGGGGCGAACCTCTCATGCGGCGGTGGGAAACTGTGTTGCCAAGCGAGTTTAGGGTTGCGATAGTGTTTCCACGATGGCGGCGACATTGTGGCGCAACATGCCTTCAAACGTGGATCCGGCTCCAGGGTTCGTGCCGTCGGCAATGAGCGGTTTGGCCACCGCCACTCCGGATTGGCGGGAGATCTCCCGGAGGATTCGTGGGTTGGATTGGTCTTCGGGGAAGATGCCGGTGATCTTTTCTTCGCGGATGATGCGTAGGGCTTCGGCGATAAACTTCGGAGAATAGTCCTCTTCCTGGGCCAGTCCCATCACCGGGATGAATTGAAAGCCGAATTCTTTACAGAAATAGCCGAAAGCAGCGTGCGCCGTCACCAGTTTGCGTTTGGAACGTGGGATTACGGCGATTTGTTCTTTGGCCCAGGCCTTCAGGGCGTGGATCCGTTTGGCCGCGGCGTCGCCATTGGCCTTGTAGGCCGCGGCGTTGGCCGGATCCGCCTCCGCGAAGGCCTTGGCCACGATGCCCGCGGCGCGCGCCATGTTGGCGGGACTGTGCCACCAATGGGGATCAATGCCTCCGGCCATGTGTTCCGGGCAACAGAGGAACACGGCGTCGCCCGGAGTGACTTTTAGGGAAGGGATGGTGCGGCCGACTTCGACGATCCGGACTCCTGGTCCCAGGGAATCTTGTAGTTTCGGCAGGTAACTCTCGAGATTCTTGCCGGAGGCCAGCACCAGGGGCACCCCGGCCAGGGCGCGCAAGTCGCTCGCTGCGGGTTCGAAGTGGTGGAGGTCTTGACCGGGGCGCAGGAGGTCGATGACCGCGACGTGTTCTCCACCGACTTGCCGGGCCAGATCTCCGAGGAGAGGATGGGTCGTGGCAACGCGGAGCTGGGCCGGGAGCGCGGCGAGGCTCAGGGCGGCGACGATGAAAACGGCGAGGAGGATTCGGGCGTTCATGGCGATGGGAAGGGCTGATGCTGGCTAGCGAACCTCGGCTCCACCCCAGTTGAAGACAAGGCCAAGCCAAATGCTGTGTTCGTCTCCTCCGTCGTGGCCGCCGAGGTGGTCGTAGTTATACTGAAGCTTGAGACGCGTGTTGGTCCACGGCTTGTAAACGAGAATCGGCGAGAATCGAAAGCGCTCCGGAACCTCCGCCTCAGCGATGCCTTCCACCCAGGAGAGGCCCAATCCGGCTTCCCAACGATCGGCGAATCCCAGTTCTGCGGAAAGGCCGGTTCCCCATTCCCGAAGATCGCGGGACCGGCCCGGCGCGTGAGTTTCCTCCCCGTGCTCGTCCTCATGGCCATGCGGTTCCTCGCCAGGAAGTTCTCCGCTTCGAGCCCCGATATCCCGGAGAATCGCCGAGGCGCGCAACCGGAGATGTTTACCGCCCGGTTCAAAGCCGTTCTGCCGCCACAGGTATTCGAGTCCACCGGCGAAAATGACCGTGTCGCACCGGAAAAGGTTGTCTCCCCAAGCGGCGGAGACGTGACCGGTGAATTGGTGGAAGTCGTTGTAGTTCCAACGGTTGATCCAGTGCAGGGTCTGCACGTCGCCGGCGAAACCCGCGCCCTCGATGTCGAATGGAGCTTCGTGAGCGTGCTCCTCGCCGCCGTGAGCGTGCCCCTCGTCTTCCACGAAGACGTCGCCGTAGGAGTAGGAGATGACGCTGGTGAAAGGCGTGGGCAGACGCCAGGTCAGTTCAACGCCCTCGGAGGTGATGCCGTCCTCTCCGAACATCCGCGCTTCGACCAGATCCTTGTCCACGAAGAAGTAGCCGTGCGGGTGCAGGGCATTGGCAAAGCCCAGGCGGTTGAAGTAGCGGCCTCCGCGCAGCTCGAAACCTCCTGGGAGGTTTTCGAGTTTGCCAAAGGCTTCCTCCCAGCCGCCGGACCATTCGTCGTCGAGGTCGATCACCGCGGCGTAGGTCGCAAATCCCCGCACATAATTGCCCAAGCGCAGGGAGGCTCCCATCTCGATGTTTTGGACGGTGAACCCATCGCGATTGGGGTCGTGGTGCCCAGCAACCAAGGTTTCCTCGATGTCCTCCGCCGTGGAGTAGCCGAAGGAACTCAGAAAATGAAAATGGGGAAAGAGAACACCGCCGAGGCTGACGTTTTCTCCGGTCCAAAGATTGGGACGCGGATCAGTGGAACCGGAGAAATCCCCAGGAGCAGGGGAGGGTCCTGAGAGGGTGGGTTCACCGGCGGGAATGGGGAGTGGGGCACAAGCGAGGGCGAGGGCGAGGGCGAGGAGCCGGGGGATGTTGGGAATGCGGGGTGGTGCGAGCATGGCAAAATGCAGACAGCTTGCATTTTGAACGCGATTCGACAAAACGCAAGCGAATTGCATCATTTACCTGGGCGGGCAAACCCCGGTCGCCCTCCCATCGATGGGGCCGCTGACGCGCTTCGCCCATTTCAGCGGGCATAGCCCGCATTTGTGGGCTTAGGCGCCGCGGCGCTCTGATCCATCTCAGCGATCGATTTCTCGAGAATAAACGAGCTTGCCTCCCAGATAGGTGCGAAGCGCTTGGGTGCGCGGGATGGCTTCCGCTGGACAGGAGAGCAGGTCGGTGTCCAGGACAATGAAATCCGCGAGTTTGCCGGGTTCCAGCGATCCGGTGTCTGCTTCGCGGAACGTCAGCCACGCGTTGTTGGCCGTGTAGAAACGAATGGCCTCTTCGCGCGTCAGAGCCTCCTCCGGATGCAGCGCGCTCTCCGTGTCCTTCGCCTGCCGCGTGATGGCGACCCACATGCCGAGGAATGGATTGTAAGGATTTACCGCCCGCAGCGCGCCGATCTTTTGCATATGGTCCGACCCGCCGCCGATGATCGCTCCGTTTTCCATAAGGCTCTTCAGCGGCTGGAACCACCGCATTCGCTCATTGCCGAAGTGCTTCAGCAGTGTCCGGGTGTCGAGCCAGAGCCAAGCCGGCTGCATATCCACGACGACGCCCAGGCGCGCGATTTGCTTCACGGCTTCACTGCTCATGAAGTTGGCGTGGGTGAGGCATGGACGGGTCTCGCGGATCGAGCGGGTGCTCGCCACTTCATCATAAACCTCGAGCAGCGTATGCACCGCGCCGTCGCCGACAGAGTGTGCGGTGAATTGCAGCCCAGACTCGACGGCGGTCTCCACCAGGGGCCGCAGCTTCTCTTTGGGAATGAATAGCACGCCCCGGTAGGCTGGATCCGTGATGGCGTAGATATCGCTCACGCCCCAAGGTTCCCGCAGGTAGGCGCTGCCCGTCAACATTCCGCCATCGAGGAAGGTCTTGATGCCGATGATGCGAAGAAACGGATCCCTCTCGCGGAACAACGCATGGAGGGCGACCTGACGGATACTCCTTTGAACCTCCGCAACGGGGCGGCCCGCATCGATGTGATGCGAAATGGCGACGCGCACGCTGAGGTCTCCTTCCGCGCGCAGCTTCTGGTAGAGAGCCAGCGCTTCGGGACTGCCATTGCGGTCGGCTATGGCGGTGATCCCGTTCGCGTTGTAATCCCTGAGCAGCATTTCCAGCCGCTCGGCTTTCTGGGCGTCAGAAGCGGGCGGGGCGCCGGCGGCGGCTGGGAGATTCCCGTAGTTGGCGAAGTTTCGCAGGATGCCCGTGGGTTCGCCGGCGGCGTCAGTCTCCACGCGGCCAGCCGTGCCCGCGGGGATTCGGAAGTCGCGGTCGATTCCGGTCAGCTTCAGCGCCAGCGAATTGAAAGACGCGTCCGGCCCGGTGCGAAACGCCACGGGATGGTGCGGCGCAGCGGCGTCGAGTTCGGCGCGGCTTGGGTAGCGCTGCTCTCGCAACCGAGTGATGAACACCTGCTGAAGCACGATCCAATCGCCAGGGGATTCAGCCTTCGCCCGGTCCTCCACGTAGGCCAGCACATCCGGGATGGAGTCCATCGGTGGGATCTCGTGATCAAACTCGGTCATCGCGGCGCTCAGGGGATGCGTGTGCGAATCGATGAGTCCCGGCAGCACCATGTTCTCGCCCAGATCCAACAGTTCCGTTTGCGGCCCCTTGAGTTCGAGGACATCCCGGTCTGTCCCCACCCGCAGGATGACGCCGTCTTTGACCGCCATTGCCTGCGTCACGGTGAATCCCTCGTCCACCGTCACGATCTTTCCGTGATGCAGGATGAGGTCGGCATCCTGCGCGGGCGCCGGCATGCAAATGGCCAGCAGCAGCAGAAGCCCGCAGACGCTCGGCAGCGGGCGTGGAATAACCGATGCGGGACTCATGGGAGACGCTGAACGGTGTTCGCGGAGTCTAAGCTTGTCGAAAAGAATTCACGGCCCGCTAACCAGGAAGCGGATTGACTATCTATAGGCGTCAGGCTACTCAAAGCCTGGTCTTTCCGCCTGCCCAGAGGCGTGGGTGGGAGGGGGGTCAGCAAGGCCCGGGCGAGGGGCCGCGACGGACGGGATGCCCCGTCCTTCACCCTGAGGATGAGAACGAAAAGGACGCAAGTTGTCGCTCCCTCATTTCCCAGCCCGGTTTGGTTGCCGTTTGCTGCCTTTATTTTCCTCTGCAGGTTTACTGCTTCTCCGCTGCCAAGCGTGCGAAGCCCGACTGGCCGCCGCCCAGGGCGGGGAACGAGGCCCGCACCATCCTGGCGTCGGCCGTTTCGGAAACGACGTCCAGGATTACCTGGTCGCGGCGCCAGTCGCCCAGCCCCGGAGCCCATTCGGGGAAGCCCTCCACGCCCGGGGCGTTCTTGGCTTGCCGGTAGACCAGCGCGGGCAA
>JBGTBW010000229.1:0-11505 GCA_041749135.1 Verrucomicrobiales bacterium | reverse complement strand
ACCGCCTCTCGGCAGATGACGCCCTACTTGTGGGGCGGACACTCCTGTCCGCCGATGGAACCTCAAGAGTTCGCGGGCAGGAGTGCCCGCGCCACATACCCTTCCAGCTCATCCAAATTCCTCGAGATCAGGAGTTCTGAGGCTATGCACCGCTCTCGACCAGGCCGTCACGGAGGCCGGCCCTCCAGGTCCGTCTCTATCAGATATGATCTGTTAGTTCGATTGCGGTTCCACCCGGGCCCGCTGATTTGGAGACAGCCCGGAGGCGTCGAGCGCAGACTGGGCTGCCCCGGGATCCACCGATGTCCACCGGTCGAGGACACGCCGGGTCAAATGGAGGCGCCGCCCTTCCGCCTCGACGCTCAATGCCCATTGAAAGGCTGCCGCGGGATCGCTCGAAGCAATGTGATTGACCAAGCGCTCGGCGGCGACGTCGCGGATCTCGCCGGCCGGCAGACTCCCGATCCATTCGGAAGCGCCAAGCGAATCGGCCCAAACCCAGCGGTCGGCCACCGCTCCAATCGCGCGGGCTTGAGCCTCGCCTTCCGGAAGCCCCGTCGCCCAGTCGGCTGCCTCGGCCGGCAACAACTCGCTCCACCTTCCCGCGATATCCCCAGCAGCATCGACAAACAAACCAGGCTCCGAAGCCCCCCACTCGCCCAGATCTCCAGAAGTGAGCGCTTCGTAAAACCCCGCTGCCGTGCGGGGATCCTCCCGCGCCAGATGATTGAGTATCTCCCGGCCCCCCTCGCCCCGCACGCCAGCCGGCAACGATTCCACCCAGTCCATGGCGCCCGCCGGATCCCGCTCCGCCCATTGCTCCGCTACCGCCCGCACGGCATTGCGCGATTCCGCGTTGTCCTCCAGCGAAGCGGCAAACTGAGATGCGGCGTTCAGATCCTGTTCGGCCCAGGCCGAGAGAGCCCCGTGCATGGCCCGGTCTCGCAGCGCGGGATCCTCTTGAGCCGCGGCCCAAGCCAAAGCGGCCTCCGGATCCGAGTTCCCCCACTGTTCCGCGAGCTGATGAGCGGCGCGCAGGGTGCGCTCCGAAACCGGAAGATTCCCCACATAAGCCGCCGCAGCAGCAGGATCGGAACCCGTCCACTCCCGCAGCAGCGGATCCAAGGCGGCGGCGCTTTGAAATCCCGGCTGAGACTCGACCCAGCTCAGCGCGGCCTCCAAATCTTGCCGCGCCCAAGAACTCGAGACCCGCTCGATCAAATGGCGGCGCCGGTCGCCCGAAGGCAACTCGGAAACCAGCGCCGCCGCCGCCGCGGGATCCGTGCGGGCCATCTCCTCCACCAACATCTCTGCCGCCGGCCAAAAATCCGCTGTGCCGCCCAGCGATTCAACCCAAGCCGCCGCAGCTTCAGGATCCCCGCTGGCCCAACCAGAGGCGACCCCCCGGATCCATTCGGACCGCACCGCAGCATCCTCCACCGACAAGACATACCCCGCCGCCGCAGATGGATCCCGCCCCGCCCAATCCCGAAAGAAATGCCCGAAATCGCGGCCGTCCGGCAACCCTTCCAAAAAACGCGCGAACGCGCCGGGAGCCTCTCGCCCTCCGATATCGGCCATCGCATGGAGCGCTTCACGGCGCAGATTCGGATCCGCCACCGAAGCCAGCATCCGCTGCGCCGACCCTAGGTCCCGTTCCGCCAGCGTCCGGAACAAGGTGTGTACGGCCGACCTCCTCAGGCGGTCGTTGGGTTCCCGCATGGCCGCAGTCAGCGCCGCGCCCGGATCCAGTTCAGCCCAACGCCGGTAAGCGCTCATCAGCCGGCCGTGTCCCTCATCGCTCCCCTCAGCCGCCCCGCGCAAAGAGGCCACCAAATCTCCGATCGATTCTTTCGTCGTTGCGCCCAGGGTTTCTTGGAACCGGCGCCACTCCGCCCGCTCTCCCTGGTCCTCTTCCCTATCCCCTTGGCGCGATGCATCGCCCTGCTCGCCCTCCCTTTTCGCAATGGCCGCCCCTCCGGACTCCTCCGGAAGCGTCCCCGCCCCACCCGACACACCCCGATCGAGGCTTTTCCCTTGTCCTTCCCGGGTCTCCCCACTGCCCCAGGAATGAAGGATCGCCCGGTCCACAGCCACTCCCAATAGAAATGCTGCCGCAGCGATCACGCACAGAATCACAACTCTCACGGAGCAGACTATAGCGCTTCATCGGTCTCCGTGACAAGCACGCTCGCGCATGGGCTCATCCCAGCCGTAGTGCCGAGCCGCCTCGGACATGATCTCCACAGCCGGCTTCCGGCCATGGTCTTTGGCCGGCCCTTCGCTTCGGCTGCGGTAGTCGCGGCTCAGGCAAGAGTCTCACCAGATGACTGGCGTGGAATACACGGGAAATACCCGGTCCTGGCTCACGATGGAGCAGCCTTCCGCCAGGGCCTGCGCGATGAGCATCCGGTCAAACGGGTCTTTGTGATGAGGCGGCAGCGAATCCAACTGAAGCACATGCTCCATCTCTACTGGCAATATTGCCAGACCGTTCTGCTGAATCTGGTCGCCGATAAGCTGCCGGAGGGGTTTCAAGGTTGAGGCGCTCCGCGATCCACCTGGCCGGACGGATCCTTCCGCCGAGGTGGAGCGAGAAATCATACTTGAGAATATACTTGCCTCGATGGGAATTGGCTCCACCTTCCATCGTGCCACAGTTGACCATTTATCTGGACCGGGAGACGCAACGCGAGGTGGAGGAAGCCGCCCGGCGCGAAGGTTGCTCTCTTTCGCGTTGGGCTCGGGGACATCTTCTGGCGGCCGCCAAGCGGCGAGGGTGGTCCCCCGGCTATTTCGACCTCCTCGGGAGTCTAACTGACGACACTTTCCGCGAACCGGAAGAGATTCAGTGGAGCGCCGACACGGAACGGGCCGAGATGTGATCTACAGTCTCGATACAAACGTCATCATTCGGGGCTTGCGAGGCCAGGGTGATGCCCTCAAGACGCGGATGATCACGCTCGGGCCAGAACGAGTGGTCGTTCCGGAAATGGTCCGGGCGGAATTGCTGACGGGAGCTCGCAAGAGTGGTCATCCTCAGGAAAACATCAATCTTGTGGAGGCATTTCTCGAACCGTTGAAGCTTTTGCCTTTCGCGGGGGAAGCTGTGGAACATTATACCGACATCCGGGAACTTCTCGAAAGACAGGGAATGCGGATCGGCCCAAACGACCTCATCATCGCTGCGACGACACGAGCCCACGCGGCAACCTTGATCACCTCAAATCTGAAGGAATTCAAAAGGGTGCCGGGCTTGCTCTGCGAAGATTGGTGAAAGTGGGTCCAAGTTGAGGCGCTCCAACATGGTTATGGCTGCCCATCAGCACCCAGGCGAAGAGCCGCTGCTCATACTACCAGAAATGAGCCAGGCCGACCAATCCGCACCCCTTCCTCCCCTTCAACCCCCCAACCCGCCCCTCTGACCAGGCGGGACCGGCAGTCTTTGCAAAGCGAATTCTAGCAGTCAGTCAGCGAACGGATACTGGAGGGCGTTTTTTGTCAGCCTGCACTTCAACCACGAGGACTCGGCGGCTGCCGAAGGGGTCGGGGTATTTTATGCCGATCCCAAGTCTCCGGAGGCGGAGTTGACCGCGCGGCTTCGCGTTGGGAAGGCTGTGCGAGTGGGTGAAGACGGGCGGGGGAGGGCATTTGCAGCAGCCGTGCAGCGACGGATGATCGCGGCGACTTGGTTCTTAGAGTATGGGCCGAGATGGGATAGCGATCCTGAAGCCGACCCAGGGAGCGACCCACTTCACATCAGAGGAACTGCGGCGCGCCATCGCTCAAGTGTTGAAGAGCGACCCGGCTGGATGAACGACAGCGACGTCTTCATCAACTGCCCATTCTCTGCGGACTACGCGGAGAAGTTCAACGCGATCGTCTTCACGGTGATCCGTTCCGGATTACTTCCCGGCTGATCGAAGAGGTCGCCACGTGGCTGCGCGACACCGCGCAAAGCCCGAAAGTGCCGGGTGGCCGCGCAATCTCCGAGGAATTTGCCGAATTCAGCGCTCAGGTTCCGAACATCTGTGCCGCCAATCGCCTGCAGACGGATGAACTGACGTTTCTTGACTGCCGAGCCATGGCGAGGGAGTGGATTCTGGCTACACAAGGGGCGCAGGGTTCCTAGCATGACGACCAGGAGCACGCTGCGCTCCTACCTTCAGCAGTTCCTCCAAAGGCAACTCGTTCAACCCCCTCCAACCCGCCCCTCTGACCAGGCGGGACCGGCAGCCTTTGAAAAGCGAATTCCTAGCGGTCAGTTTATCCTTGTGTCATGGAACGATGTTAGAGTCCCCTTTCGACCCACCTACATGATCATTACTGGAGTTGCTCCGCGTAGTGTGCGGGCGCGCCTATCTGGATTGACTCCCAAGGGCGGGCCTTCACTCTTCCTGGGCGGAGAGAAAAGGAGATGCCGCTGGCCGCGGCCGGGAAAACCCCGCTCGCAGCCTAACCAACTCCGACAACATGCAGGTCTGGCACACGGCTGAATTCCTTCACATTGCCTGTGGCAATGGGAAGATTGTGGGTCAGTCCGGTCGCGGCGATCCACAGGTCGTTGGTCCCGATCAACTGCCCTTGACCGGCCAAATGCCGGTAGATCTCTCCATAGATCCAGGCGGTATCCGAGGTGATGGGGAGCATTTCATACGCGGCGCAGAGAGCTTCCCAGCCAGATCGGTCCGACATCGAGATTCCTGAGCTGAATTCCCCGGCGATGGTGGGGGTGATGCACATCCGCGTTTGTGGAAGCCCGAGGACAAACGCGCTCGCCGGCCCCTCGATACCTCGCCGGGTTTCTCGCTCGAGCCTGATCAAGACATCGGTGTCGAAGATCACCCCTGTTCCTCCCATGGATTGACCGGGGGAGGATCATCCCGATCGATGGACTCAATGGCGTCCAGCTCTTCTTCAGTCAGAAAGGCGGTTCTCGTCCTTAGGGAGTGGAGAAGGGCCTGGCCGGTTTTCGGCCCATTCGGGATGATGCAGCGGCGCACGACTGCAGAGAATGATTCGCGACCTCGCTTGGCGGCCTTGAGCTTCTCATAGGCATCCAACTCGAGAGTGATGGTCTTGGTGGGCATACACGAGTCATGCACGATTCGTGTTTGGTGTCAAGGTTTTTCCGCCCGGCTTCATCCTAGGATGATCGAGGTGAAAGATTCCCAGTGCAGATCCACCCGTAAGGAGCACCGATGCTCGGCACACCATGGAATGAGGAGCCCCAACACGAAACGCAAACAAGCCAAGACAATTACAAACTACACCTCCCAGGCGTTCACAGCCGGACGCCTTTTAGCGTCCAGCGAAAAGCTCGTCAGGAAAGCGTCTTGACATGGGGATAATCGCCGGTCTTGACGTCTGTGGTCACCAGAGTGAGGCGATCCATCTGTCGTGCAGGATGTCCTGCAAGTCTCCGGCGCGATCTCGGAAGCGGAAAACGCCAAAGCCAAGGCCTTGCTCGACCGGATCGTGGCCATGCTAACCAAGCTTGGACGGCGGGGGTACGCGACTCCTGAGAAGCAGGCTGTGTAGAAGACGGTTGGAATCGACCCCGACCCCGACCCCAAGTAGAACTCGGTAGAATCCGAAACGCCGCTTCCGGACGACGGATTGCCAGTCTATCCGGCCGGTTGAGCGGCAAGGCCAAACCCTCTGAGCACCGCGCTGGAGCTTGATCGCGCCATCCGCCCGGCGGAGCCGTGTCTCCGGTCCGCAAAAGAGCGCCCAAAATGCGCGAAACCGCTCGACATTACCCTTGCGCGAAGCGCCGGTTCCGCCTGAACCTACCGGAAATGAGCCAGGACGACCAATCCGCACCCCTTCCTCCCCCTCAACCCCCTCCAACTCTCCCCTCTGACCAGGCGGGACCGGCAGCCTTTGCAAAGCCTATTCCTATCAGTTATGCGAAATCACTGGCCATCGTGGCCTCGTTCTTGTTAAACGCTCTTTTGTTCGTCGCCCTGCTGAGGACTTGGACAGATTCTGATAAAAACTCATCGCGGGACGGCGGTTCACGGGAAGCAGTGGCGAGAACGGTCTCGATGTTGGGATCTGAATCCCGAAGCAGTTCTGGCCGAGCAACTGGAGATCGTTGGACGGCTCCACGAACTCTGGATGTTGGCTTGTGGAAGGAATTGAGAAGCGATCTTCTGGCGGCGGGACTGTCTGCCCAACACGCGGACAACATTATCACGGCGCTTGTTCATCGACGGTTTGCGGAGAAACGCCGGCAACTTCTTGACATCCGGCGAGAAGGTCTCCTCATGAACGAGTGGTGGTGGGAGAGGGCGGCGCGGACTCAGGCGGCGATTGATCAGGATCAGGAACGCCGGGAGTTCTTGGAGCAGATCATGCCCGGCAGCGACCCGGAACCCTTCCGGTTTAGCTTCACTCCGGAAGCAGCGGCCAAGACCGGCGCGTTCTACGGGCATGTCAAGAGTAACCCGGAACTCCGCAGTGTGTTGGGCGCAGCGGAGAACTACTTCTCTCAGCTTGAAGCGTTGCAAGACGGTTCGCCGTATTCCGCTCTCGAAGAGGCCAAGCAGCAGGCCTTTACAGATCTCGAGAACATGTGGGACGAGAAGATCGGAGAAGGCGAACTCGAGGAAGCCGCGCGGCGCTTTTTTTTCTGGCGAGCGACGGATGCCCCAAACGCTAACACGGACGAGCTGCTCGAAGGACTAACGCCGGCTCAACTGAAGTTGCTTCTCACGAGATTCCTGCCCGAGAATCCGGCAGCCGCTGTTTATGAACAATCCAGCCGGCTCGACATCTGGTCGTTGAGCACGGAGGACATCCGAGTGCTCGATGGGTCGCTGGGAGCGGGCTGGAGACGGTGGCTCGCCAAAGAGGACCCGCTTATGGAATACCTCGGAACCAGCACCGGCGGCAGCTCAGGTATTCGCTTGGCAGATGAGCAGATTCTGGAAGTGGCGCAAGTTCGAGCGGCGTTCTTTGATGATATCAGAGCAATACAAAAGGCTGGCATCTCAGCGACTGAGCAAGAAAGGATCGAACGGTATGAGCAGGAGCTGCAAGCCGTGCTGGGAAGCGGTCCCTATTTGCGCTACCGGGAACAGATGGCGGTGAACGAGGAACTCGAGAAGGCCGGGCTTTGATGGGCAGCAGCACTTTATGAAGCGGGACACGAAAATCTTGGCTGCGTCCGTGGGGATAACCATCGTCTTGGGCCTGGCGTGGCTGACTGCCAGGGAGAAGACAGTGTCCCTTCGACCGGAAGACTTACGCACCGTTGGAAATCCGGCGCTTCGCGATTCACCCGCGGACCTGGAACAAGCAAACGCAGGCGATGTTTCCGACAATGGGAACGCAGAACCGGAGGATGTGCAGGAGACGGCTCGCCGGCTAAGAAGCTTGGGGCTCCCAGAGAGTTGGGTGTGCGCAGCGGTCCTGCCGGAGATCAATAATGTTTGCATGCAGGCATTGGTTGAGGGGTATGCCAACATGCTGGCTCCTTGGGAACAGATCGAGAACAACGATATCCGGCGCCAGCGAGCGAGCATCGCTATCAAGAAGAGAGAGGAGTTGATTAAGGCCTTGTGGGGAGATCAAAGTCAGGTGGAAGCGCTCCTGGAATTCGAGAATGAGATTCGCAGATATGCCGTAGAAGGTAATCCTCTTACGAAGAATTCGGGCAACGCCACAGCAAGGGTTTGGGCCTTGAGTGAGTTGAGCGAGGAAGGACGAGGGCGTGCCATCGAGGTTGTCGGGCGCGGAGACTTCACAGCGAGCGGAGATGGAGAAGAGGGCGCGCCCTACGTGGAAATCGAGGGTACGGGAACTGTCTATGTCCGGAGCGCGAACCTGCAACGTCTCTTGCACGTTCTGTCTCGGTACGAACTTCCTGATGCGGACCGGTTCGAGGCGGCCACGGATATGTTGGGACTATTGAATGCGGCTCCACAGGCAGGGCCCGAGGGCGGAGTGGAGGCAGCCGGCCGAAACAGCCTGGCGAGGATCCGGGAATTGTATGGGCGGGACATCGCCAAGGATGTCGAACGAAACGGTCTTTTGGGCGGGGAATAGAGTGCCGGTGTTCCGCATACTCCTTACTCCAGTTTAGCCCGCATTTATCATACCTTTGCTAGTGTAGTCCGCTGCGCCTCATTCTAGCAGTGTTGCGCTGGCCTCAGGCTCTGGCTTGAACAGGATGTTTACACCCAGCTCTGCGCTTTCGGCTCACGGGCCTCGAATTGCGGCAGGATGCCGCGCATGAGACGCGCGTGCGTGATGGGGGATCCCCGCCCTGGAGGGCAATTTCTACACGTCATGAGCTAAACGCGCGAAAGGGTAGAAGGGGCAACCGGCAGACCGTAGGAATATACCCAGTCCCGTTTGGCTTTTTCTCGCGGTTGCCGGCGTCGTTCGACGGAGTACTTTACTTTTCTTGGGCGAGCATTAAGGAGGAAGCCGATTAAATGGAGAAGGAATTTGTTGACATTTTTCGCGAACGAAATCCGGAGCCGGCGCAGCCAGCGAGGCGGATTCTTGCAGCGCTCAAGGGTGGCGCGACTGCACTGTGCCATGCCGTGCGCGGAAGAAGCCCGGCGGCGGTCAAGGCGCACCTGGAGCAGGGCGCCAGGGTTTTGGCCAACCAACTTTTCTGGCGAAATGAGAAGAGAAAAGAAAGTCGGCACTTGCGGGGCGCTCAGGGCTTGTCCTGGACACGCCGTATGCCGGCCGCTCTAGGATTGCGTCACATGGCTGAGGGAGGAACCGGACGAGCTGTGAGCCGCGTGATGAGGTTGCTCTGTCCGGTTCTGGCGGCCGTGGCGTGCTGCGGGTTTAGTGGTTGCGGTGAGCAGGCGGGCTCTGCGTCTGTTCATCCAGCACTCGCGGCGAATTCGGCGGCGGGGCCGGTTACGCTGGTCTACGAGACGCAATCCGCGTTTTCCCATATCCGGGTGAAGGACTACGGCAAGATTCGTGCTCTGCACTTCGTCAATGCATCGGGCGAAGAGTCTCTTCAAACCATGATGGAGAAGGACGCGCCGCAGAGGCTTGTCAGTTCCTATCCCAAAGCGATGTTTTCGAGTTTCGCCCTGCGTTATCCCCAGGAGAAGGTTCTCATTCTTGGACTCGGCGGTGGGGCGATGGTGCGTTTTCTCCAAGAATGTTGTCCGGAAACCCGGATCGACGTCGTCGAGATCGATCCCGCCGTGGTGGATGTCGCCAGCCGGTTCTTTGGAGCGCGCCAGAACGACCGGACCGAGATCGTCACCGAGGACGCGTTTGTCTTTCTCCGGCGCACCCGCGAGCAATACGACGCGATTTACATGGACACATTCCTTGAACCCAGTTCGGGGACCGACGCCCGGGGAGTGCCCCGGCGGCTGAAGACGGTGGCTTTTCTCAAGAGCCTGCATAAGAACCTGCATCGGCCGGCCGGGATGCTCGTAATCAACTTGCTCAGGCACACGCGGACGGAAGAAGATCTACAGTCGATCCGGGAGGCTTTCCCCACGCACTATTTCATAGATGTTCCCAGGTCGGGCAACATCATCGCCATTGGTGTGGTCGATGCACCGCGGGTGACGAAGGGCGAGCTTGTGAGCCGTGCCCGTAAACTCGACGAGCAGTTCCCCCTCGGGTTTTCGACGGAGGGATTCGTGCGGGCGATGCGCTCGCAGTGATTAGCCGTCAGTCATGCAATTCGGAGTGGCGTCCACACCTTGAGAAGAAGAAATGCCTTCCCTTCCCCTCCCCTTGCCCATGTTCACTACCGCTCGTCCCGCCGTTGCCCTCCAGTGGGCCATTTTCGCGGGAGTCTCCCTGGCGGCCCTGGCCTGCCCTGGTCACGGGGCCAAACTTTATTGGACGGATCGCGGGGCCGGCAAGGTCCAACGTTCCAATCTCGACGGATCCGAAGTCGAGACGCTCGTCGCCTTTCCCGCGGGAAGCAATCTTCGAGGCATTTCCGTCGATATCGCGGGCGGTCGGATCTACTTCGCGGACAATGGAAGCCACAAGATCTTACGCGTCGATTTGGACGGCGGGAATCAGGAAGAACTCGTGAGCGGCCTCGGCTTCCCAGCCGACGTCCTCTTCGACGCAGCCAGTCAAAAACTCTATTGGTGCGATCAAGCCGGCGATCGACTCCAGCGCGCCAACGCGGACGGCTCAGAACTCGAGACGCTTCACGAACCGAATGCGCCCTATTTTCTGGATCTCGACTCGGAAAACCAAAGGCTCTACTGGGGGCTCTTCACAGCCACGCCGGCCCGCAATCAACCGAACATCTTTCGGATCGATTTGCCAAGCGGCGGGGAAGCGCCCGTCGTCTCCGGACTGCACCAGGTGCGCGGAGTCAAATTGGACCTCTTGGATGCTCGCCTCTACTGGTGCGACCGCGAGGCACACAAAATCCAGCGCGCTCGTCTCGACGGATCGGAAATGGAAGACGTCATCACGGGTCTCGACACGCCGCACGGCATGGTTCTCGATCCTCTTGCCAGGATGACGTATTGGGCCGATACCGGAACCAACAACGTGATTGGCAGCACCGGGGGCGGAGCCGTCAACCGTTCCGATATGGATGGAGGCAAGCTGATTGAGGTTCTCATCGATCTCTCGCAGCCCTGGGATGTGGACCTCGATCTGCGAACCCGAAGTTATGCAGAGTGGCGCACGCGCTTCTTTCTTCGCGACACACCGGATCAGCTTCAAGAAGCGACGACTGACGCCGACGATGACGAGCGGAACAACTTACTGGAGTACGCCTTGGCCACGCACCCGATGCGAAGCCGGGAACGTCGAGACCCCTTCGCCGTCTCCCTTCGGCCGGCCAACGGGGGTCGCTTCGGAGCGCTCGAATTCACCCGCTTTCAGCAGACTGAAGACTTGGAGTATCGGGTGGAAGTTTCCTTCGATCTGAACCGTTGGCATCACAATGGCGACGGCTCGGGCCAAGTCTACACATCGGATCCCGAAGCAACACCTCTTTCCCAGGGGCTGGAGAACGTGCGCATCCAAACGGCCTCGGCGATTGCGCAGGGCGACCAACTCTACATGCGCCTGCGCGTGGTGCTCACGACTTCCGGTTAGCCGATCATACCCTGGTCGGCTCCGAAGGCGCCTCGTCGCCTCCGGCGGGATCGATCCGCAAATTCATGGGGAAGAGATGCTTTGTCCATCATAACCGGAAAAGCACCCGTTTCGCCCTTGCCGCTTTCCCGTTGCCCAGCGAAGCGGTGCTCAGCGAAGCGCTGCTCGTAATCGTAGGTCCATTTCTCCCGGGCTGCTTCTTCTCCCTTTCGTGCTCGTGCTCAGCGAAGCGGTGCTCCTAATCGAAGGTCCATTTCCTGGCGGTGAAGTTGAGTCACTTTCCCCCCCAGCGTCAGAACTCCTGACCTATCGAGGGAGATCATGGACAGGGAGGAAAATCGCTGAGCCGAAGCGAGACCGCCTCTCGGCAGATGACGCCCTACTTGTGGGGCGGACACTCCTGTCCGCCGATGGAACCTCAAGAGTTCGCGG
>JBGTBW010000228.1:0-11635 GCA_041749135.1 Verrucomicrobiales bacterium | reverse complement strand
CCTCGCCACAGGCCAAACCTGGCGCAACGAATGTCACCGCATTTATGCTCATGACCACTAAGGCGTGGGATCCGGCAAACCTTCGAATTCCCGCTCTTGCGAGCGAACACAGGGGGATCAACGAAACAGGATGGCAGCAGTCCAAGTGCCGCGGCTTGATCCTCCACTGCACCGGGTGCGCCCGGGCGAATCGCAGAACTTTCCTGGACTCACGGCTCATCAGAATTCCCCGAAGTCAGGAGTTCTGAGGCTCTTGGATGAGAAATGCGGGCTAAAGCGAGCATCGCCGCAGCGCTCTGGGATCCAGGTCAATCCGAGAGCCGAAGCGTGATGCTGGCCAGTGCGCGGGCTTCCTCGGGATTGTGGGTGACGAAGAGCGTGGTGATGGCGTGGGCGCGGATGATCGACTGGAGCAGCGTCAGGATTTCGTTGTGCGTCTCTGCATCGAGCCCAGTGAGAGGCTCGTCCAGGCAAAGCAACCCGGGCCGCAGGGCGAGGGCCCGGCCGAGACCGACGCGGCGGGCTTCGCCTCCGCTCAATCCCTGAGGTTTGCGGTGGAGGAGGTGGGCGATCCCCAGTTGCGAGGCGAGAGTTTCGACGGCGCATTCGACGTCCACTGCGGGCCAGCGGTGGATTCGGGGTCCAAAAGCCAGATTCTCCCTGACGGTGAGCGCAGAGAACAGCGCGCAATCCTGGGGCAACAGCCCGATGCCGCGTTCGCCCGGACGCAAGCGAGTGAGGTCGCGGCCCTGAAAACGGATGTGACCGCATTCGACAGGGCGCAGTCCACACACGGCCTCCAGCAGCGTGGATTTGCCGCAACCGGTCCGGCCCATGAGAGCGGCACAGGCGCCGGCAGGAACTTCGAGATCGATTCCGGACAGGCGAAAGTTTCCGGCTCGCACGGTCAGTTTGCGGATTTCAAGCATAACCAGCGCGGCGTCCGGTGGTTTCGAGATCACGAGGGATGCCCGCCATCCGGACGGCGGCGATCATGGCCAGGGCGAGAAGGATCATGAGGAGGGAGACTGCGACGGCTCCACGCAGGTTTCCGATATTGATTTCAAGAAAGACAGAGGTGGAAAGAACTTCCGTGCGTCCGCGAGTGGCTCCGGCGAACACGAGGATGGGACCGAACTCTCCGAGCGCGCGAGCCCAGGCGAGGGTGGCCGCCGTCAGCATTCCCCTGCGGGCTTGCGGCAGGAGGATATGCCAGAATGCGGCGGCGCGATTGCAGCCCAGGGTCAAGGCGACGGCTTCCTGCCGGGAATGAATCTCGTCGAACGCTGTTTGCATCGTGCGGATGGCGAAGGCGGCGGCGACGCTGAACTGGGCCAGAATCACCGCCGGAACTTTGAACGTGACGCCAGGACGGAGATTGGGGTTGATCACGCCAATCCAGGAAAAGGCGGCCGCGCTCCACTGCTCGATGGTCCGGCCGAATAACGGAATCTGATTGAAGAGAATGAGCAGGCTGAGGCCGACGACGAGCGGCGGCAGGAGGATGGGGATATCGAGCAAAGCGTCGGCGATGCGGCGGCCGGGGAAGCGAACCCGCGAGAGGAGGTAACCGGCGGGCACGGCGACGAAGAGGGAGAGGATGGCGGAAATGGAGCAGGTAACCAGCGTCAGGATGATAGAGTCGGTGATCTCGGGTGTAGCGAGAGTGGTCTTCAGCGTCTGCCATCCACCTGTGGCTTCGTCAGTTCCCGGGCTGTGGCGAAAGAGGTAAACGACGTCCGCTGCCGTGAACGTTAGGATCAAGGCGAGGTAAATCCCGGCCAGGACGAAGAGCCCGATGAAGAAGGGACCGTCGGAAGGAACCCGGCGGCGAGGAGGCGTAGGTTTGGAAGGCGGATCGGGAGGCATGCCGGTCTAACGGGGGAAGGGAGAATCTCCGTGGGCCTCCGTATTTGGAAGATTCCATTGGAACCCGAATCGCTCGAAGGCGGCGCGGCCGTCGGGTCCGGTGAGGGCGAGCCGGAGACGGGCCAGGAGCTGGCGGTGGGGGGAATCGCGGCTGAGAGCGAAGGGTTGGGTGGCTTGGGCTCCCGGCACTGACAATGGCACAATCTCGCAGGACTGG
Source organism: Verrucomicrobiales bacterium (assembly GCA_041749135.1). GTDB lineage: Bacteria > Verrucomicrobiota > Verrucomicrobiia > Verrucomicrobiales > DEV007 > DATKCT01. Next base: position 9,549 of record JBGTBW010000228.1, on the reverse strand, counting down.
AGGATGGCCGGGCTGGCCAAGGCGTTGCTGCGGTAGAGCAGGGCGGCGTCGAGGGCTCCAAGCTGCATTTGATTGACCAGTTCATCTCCTTTGGAGGCGACGACGGTCAGATTTCCCGATTCTTGGAGAGGTTTCTCGACGCTGTGCCGGCGGAGAAGGTCCTGCGACAGGTCCCCGAGTGCGGATTTCTCGGGATGAGCGAGCCCGACCCGGAGACCGGGCCTGGCCAGATCCGCCAACTGCCGGAGAGCCAGCGGATTCCCGCGCTGGACGAGCAGGACGATGTCGTTGCGGCTGACGATCAGGCCTTCTTGGAAACGGTCGTGGACCATGTCCAGGAACTTCAGATCGCAGGAGAAATAGGCATCGGGTTGGGCTCCGGCGCGCATTTGGGACACCAGGGTTCCACAGCCCTCGTAGACGACTTGAATGCGAACACCCTCACGTTGCTCGAAAGCAGCGAGCGGGTCGCGGATGGCAGGGCGAAGCATGGAACCGCTGAAGAGCGTGATCTCGGGCGTGAGCGACCAAGGATCGCCTTGCTCCGTCGCGAAATGATGCAGGCGAAACAAAGGAAGCCCCCGGTCGGATGCGGTCAGGTAGCGCGCGAAGCGGAGCGCTTCCGTTGGCTGTGGGGATGCTGCGAGCACGCCGATGGCGGCCGCGGCCGGCTGGGCGTCGAAGAGCGGGACGTGAAGGAACTCAAGTTGATCGAACTGAGAGGCGACGGCATCCCAGACGATGCCGGCGTCGACCGTGCTGAGGGCCACGTCTTCAGCCACGTTGTTGACGGTGGGTTTGAAGACGGCGGCGTTCGCCTCGATGGAAGTCCAAAGGCCTGCCTCCTGGAGCACGTCGCGGGTGAGGCGACCCACGGCGGTGGAGGGATCCGCCAAGCTGACCCTGACATCCGCGCGGGCCAAATCGCCCAGGGAGCCGATCTCTTTCGGGTTCCCCTTGCTCAAGACGATTCCGGCTGTGAGAGTGAGCACGGGGATGGACTCGCGCACAAGGCCCGACCGCCGGGTGGACTCGATGTAACTGAGGTCTGCCGGAAGGTAGAGATCGCCGCCGGCGACGGAGAGTTGGGAGGCGAGTTCTCCAGAGCCGCCGAATTGGATCCGGACGGGGATCCCCAACTCTTCTTGGTAGCGCCGGGCAATTTCGCTGACGGGGAGGCGCAACCCTGCGGCGCAGTGCAAGGTGATCTCCACGCCGGCGCGATTGGGTTGCCGGTCGCGCAGAACCAGAAAGACGCAGAGCGCAATGAGGATCGAGCCGAGTGCGCCGGCGACAAGCAGGGGACGGGAGGGGCTTGTCGTCATCAACCTAGATTGGCTTCCGGGCAATTGCCGCAAATCGGACAATCCTTTCGCGCGGCGATGGGAATGCGGCGCCATTCCATGGTCATGGTGTCGGTGTAGAGCAGAGCGCCGGGCGCCGCCGGGGGATGACCGGTCAGGATCTTGACGCCTTCGATCGCGGCGACGCTGGCGATGAGAGAGGCGACGGCTCCGAGGACGGGAAACCGCCGATTCCAGTGGACAGGATCCTCCGGGTAAAGGCAGGCGAGGCAGGGCGCGCCGCCTGGCAAGACGGTGAAGAGTTGCGCTTCCATCCCGAAAACGGCGGCGTCGAGCAAGGGAATCCCGCGGCGGATTGACTCGCGGTTGAGGAGAAAGCGTTCGCGGAAGCGCGGGGCGGCATCGAAGACGATGTCGGCTTGGGCGACGAGATCCGCGACGTTGGATTCATCGATATGTGAATCGACGGTCTCGACGGCAACGTGAGGGTTGAACTCCGCGAGGGTTTTCCGGGCGCTGTCGATGCGGGGAGCGCCCAAGCCGGCGTAGCGCATGAGAATCTGCCGGTTGAGGTCGGAGAGTTCGAGGTCGCCGCCGTGGACGAGGATGAGGCGGCCGATGCCGGCGGCGGCGAGTTGGAGCACGATGGAGCCGCCGACTCCGCCGATGCGGCTAACTAGGGCGGTGGCGTTGCGCAGGCGGAGCTGCCCGTTCTCTCCGAGGAAGGGAAGATCGATCTGCCAGGAATAGAGAGCCCGCTCTTCATGGCTGAGGGTGGTGCGTGTGGTCACGAGGCGTCGTGCGAGGGAGTGAAGAGCCGGCTGGAGGCGGGGGTGAAACAGGTCGCGATTGCCGACGGCTGAAGTTAGTTGGGTGCGGGGCTGCTGCGCCGGGAGATCAACCGCCGGCCATCGGAGTCAGGAGGAGAATGTCGTGGCCTTGCCGCAGGCGGAAACCCTCGAGAACTGCTAACTGAACGCCGTCCACGGCGACGACGAGAGATTTTCGCGGGCAATTGTTCTCATCAAAAAGCAACTGGCGGAAGAGGGGAGAGTGGTTGGAGGCGAGGCTTTGCAGGGTTTCGGAGAGGAGGGTTCCAGGGGCAACCAGGGCCGTTTCCTCGGAGCGTCCGGCGGCGAGTCCGAGCTGAGCAGCGTAGTGCAACCGGATTGGGAGAAGAGAGGGCGATGAGGCGCTGGGAGGAGGCATGGGAAAAGCGGTGGAGCGGCAAGGGGGCGAGGAACCGCTGATGGGTCGGAGTTAAGCCAAACGGCCGTGATCCATGGGGACGACCCGAGTGGCGGCGGCGCGGGCTTGAGGATCATGGGTGGCCATGATCACGATGCCGCCTTGACCGGCATAGCTGCGGCAGAAAGAGAGGACGGCCGCCGAGGTTTCGGCGTCGAGATTCCCGGTGGGTTCGTCGGCAAGCAGGATCCGGGGCTGGTGGAGGGTGGCGCGCGCGAGACCTACGCGCTGGCGCTCGCCACTGCTGAGCGCGCCCGGGAGATGGTGGACGCGGTGATCGAGTTGAAAGAATCGGAGGAGGGCCTGAGCGCGGTCGCTGCGGTCTTCACCAGGAATCGCCAGGGAAGGCGCCAGGACATTCTCCAGGACGTTCAGGTAGGGGATGAGGTGGACTTGCTGAAAAACAAAGCCGACATGGCGGGATCGCCAGGCGGCCCGTTCATTGGGGGAAAGGGAGTAGGGATCTGTGCCTGCAAAACTGACGCTGCCGGCGTCGGGTTGGAGGAGTCCCCCGGCGGAGAGCAGGAGCGTTGTTTTTCCGCACCCATTGCAACCACAAATGGCGACGCATTCGCCGGGTTCCACCTCGAGGTGCACGTATTGCACGGCGTGGACAGGGCCGTCGGGACCGTAGAAGGTCTTTCCGACCTCGGTAAGGCGCAGAGTGCGGGAACGTGAGGACGGCGGCAGGTCCGGAGCGTCAGTCATGGCGCAAGAGGTCGCAGGGGTCTTGTTGGGAGGCGATGAGAGCGGGCGGAAGGGCGGCGAGAGCGGCGAGGAGGGGAGCGCCGAAGACGATGGCGGCGAGTTCGCCGGGATGGAGGAGGCGGAAGCTGTCTTTGAGGCTGAGCCAGGGGGCCCAGGGCAGGAAGAGGGCGAGGAGGATTCCCAGCAGGCTTCCCAGGAGTCCAGCGATGAGGGCCTTTCCGACGAACAAGGTCAGCAAGCTGCGGCTGGAGAGACCGACGGCGCGGAGGACGGCGATCTCGGGCCAGCGGGCGCGGACGTTGAGGACGGTGAGCAGACCGATGCCGCCGAGAGCCAAGAGCGCAAGAAGAGGAATGAAGACGGAGGCGAACCCGGTCCAGGCGGTGCGCTGGCGAGCGCGCTCCTCGCGCAAGGCTTCGAGCTGGCCCTCGGCGGCTGCCTTGGCGGTGAGGCGCGCCTCGGCGCGGGCCAAGGCCTGGCTTTGTTTTTCGATGATCTGGGTTCCCGGGAGGATGCGCAGCAGTTCGGCTCGGACCTCGCCGAGGCGGTCGGCCGATTCGCAATTGCATTCAAGGGCGAGGATGGCGCTGATGCGTCCCGGCATCCCTAACAATTCTTGTGCTTCGGCCAGGTTCATCCAAACGGTGAGATCGTCAGCAGAACCGCGTTCTTCGTGGACTTGGCGGATGGTGAAGGTGCGCCCGAAAAACTGGGTGGTCTCGCCGGGGCCGAGCCCGAGCCGCTGATGGAGCGAGTGGCCGAGGACGAGATGACCGGCCGGAACCGCTTCGAGAAGCGGCGCGAGAGGCTGACGGTGACGCAAGGGCACTTCGCCTCGGATGCCGACCAGCAGCACGGACCCGCCGGCTTGTTCCCAGTTTACGCGCCGGGTGAGACTCGGCAGGAGATGGTTGACGGTGACGATGTCCGAGCCGGCCAGCCGGTCGACGTATTCTTCGGGCATGGTTTTGACGGCGAACCCGCGTTCATACACTTCCGCCAGATTCTGATCCTCGGGGAAAATATGGATGTTGAAGCCGAGGCCTTTCATGGAAACGCGGATGCGATCTTCGAGTTCCTGCATCCGGGTGGCCGTGCCGGCACTCGCAGCGGCGGCCAGTCGATAGGTTTCCCGGTCGTATCCCCGCAATAGGAGCAGGGATCCAGCCATGGCGAGGGTGGCCAGCAACGTGAGGGCGACTCCAAGAGCGAAGATGCCCGGCCGGTGGCGGATTTCCTGAACGATCAAGTGGCGCAGGGTCATGGACGCGGACGGCGGAGCAGGAGGACGGCGGCGGCGGCGCTGAACACGGTGGCGAGCAGGGCCGTGGAGGCGAGGACGATCCAGGACAGACGGACCGGGGAGGGCGATGGGGGGCTTGGGGACGAAGGCGGCAATGGAGTTGGAGGTGGATCGGAAACGAGGATGCCGGCTCCTTCGAGGGGAGGAAGAGATTTTTCGAGGACAACCCAGGACTGGTCGAGGAGGGCATTCCAATCGGCGTTTAGGAGGAGATCGGCTCCGGGGTTTTCGCTTTTGACCTGGCAGGAACATGCTTCAGTGAGGTAACGGCACGCGGCGGCGACGGCGGCCGGATCGAGCGGTGCGGCGGGAAGGGGAGGGAGAATGCGGCCGCGTCCGAATACGGGAATCGCGTAGGGCAATGCGGGGTCAAGGGGACGAAGGCGATCGATGAGGGCAATCAGGGCGGACTCGGCGGGATCGTCGCGGGAGAGGCGGATGGGAGTGAACTCGATGCGCAGAGGGATGCCGGAGCGGAGCACATCGTCCAATTCCAAGGGAGCCTCTCCTTCGCGGGAGGCGGCTGCGGCTGCCGATGGGATGACGCCTTCCGGAATGGTTAGCGTGGGCGCGGTTTCCGCCAGAGTTTTTGTGAGACTGGACCAGGCCCGGGCGTTGTCATCCGCGCCGGATCCTTCCAGAAGGATCCAGACGGCGGAACTGCCGTGAGAGAGAGACTGGACGATCGATCGCCGGCAGGGGGAATCGACGAGGAGGGCTGCGTTCTCTGGATTGGCTTCGAGTTCCAGGCAGAGCTGGCGCGCGCCGGAGCGGCCGTGGGAAAACACCTGGATCACCGCACGATGCGGATCGCTCGGCGGCCGTTCCAGACGCCAGAGTTGTTCTTCGGTGAGGGTGTCGGTCCGATGGACTTCCGTTTGCAAGTTTGCATGGAGGGAAGCGGCTTCGAGAATGGCCAAGGTTTCGCGCAGCTCGGGAGAGGGTTCGCCGGGATGGAAGAGGATGGCGTGAAAGGGGTCGGGCTCCCAACGTTCCAGGGCGTAGCGGAAGACGGGGACTTGGCATGCTTTCGCCGGAACCGGCAGGGAAACGAGGGCGAGAGCGACGGCGACCGGGAACCGGGCAGCCGCTGCGGGCGGGAGAAAAGGGGAAAGGGCCCGTCCAAGACGCATGACCACTTAGGGTGTCGCGAAACAGCAGATGTGTCCACGATCAGTGCTGACGAAGAGCCGGCCTTCGGCGGCGGCGAGGCCGTAGGCGCGGCCCGGGACAGGAGCTTCCCAGAGGGTCCGTCCCGAAGCTGCATCGACAGCCCGGACGGCGTTTTCGAGACCGGCGATGAGCACACCGCCTGCCAGGATGAATCCAAACGGGTCGGGCGCGGGTTCTTCCCAGAGGACACAGGCGCGGATCAATTCTTCAAGTTGGGCCAACCGGGCGTTCTCATCGCTGTCGCGGTCTTTCTTGGCGGCCAGAGCATCGCGTTCCGGCGTGAGGCGGATGATGGCGGCGCGGTCGATGGCTTGAAGGTTGCCGGCACGGTGCAACCAGGCTGTGGGTCCATCGACGAGGATGCGGCTGGCCCCGCTGAAGCTGACCAACTTCTGGTTGCTCTTGGCGTCGCTGAGGCGGACCACATCTTCCGGGCTCTTTTGGTCGGCGGGTCCCGCGACCAGTTGATCGTCTTCGGTGAGGATGCAGAAGACTCCTCCGGCGTCGGGGATGATGCCGCCGGCGGCTCCGGTTTGGAGGTCGTAAGTGAGGGGGGCGGAGCGGCCTTGGGGTGCGTAGAGGTTGCTGGCGGAAGCGAGCATAGCGCCTTGGAGGGTGACGTCGCTGAGTTCTGCGCGGAAAAGGCCGTCGCCTTCGAAAGCGCCGGTGGCGGCATCGGCGGCGTAGAGGTAGGACGGTTCCCAGGGAAGGAGAGAAGCGGCGAACAGTGCGCGGCCCCGGTCGAGCAGCACGCCGGTGCGCACGGGCCAGGGTGAAATGAGACCGCCGTTGCTGGGAATGAGCCGCGGGGACGGGGCTGCGCGCAGTTTCCAAACGAGGTCTCCCAATGCGGCCCCGGTGCAATAGACGAATCCGTCGTCGGAGCCGAACCAGGCCCGGCCCTGTTGCACGGAGGGGGGAAAGCGAACCGGAGCCCCGGTGGGAAAGACCCAGAGCCGTTCACCGGTGGCGGCGTCGAGGCAATGGGCGCTGTGGTCGACGGACGATCCAAAATACACTCGGCCGGAGACGGCGGTGACGAAGAAGACCGGATCGAAGTTGCGCATGGATTGGAGTCCAGCGTTTCCGGAATAGGAGTCCCATTTGGCCGGACCCGTCCAGGCGGTGGCGGGAGGAGCCGGGGATTCGAAGGTCCAAACCCGGTCCAGCGGCAGATCGAGGCGTTCGGCGGTGACGCCGCTGCGGCGGTTGTCGTGGGCGTAGACGGGCCAGTCCTCGGCGCGGGAGACGGCGCCGGAGACGAGGAGGAACGTCAGGAATAAGCGAACGGCCGGGCCTGAGAACATGCTGTCAGTGAATGGGGTTCGCCGGGGCGGGCCGGAAGCCGAGACTGGTCTCCATCCAGCCGCCGCAGGAGCAACCTCCGCCGCCTTCGGGCATGAGGAGGAGTCCGTTGGCGGGGATGACGCTCAGCCAGCAACTGGGTCGCAGGCGCGGCCAGTGGGTCGTCTTTTCGGTCGCGAGCGACCACATGGAGATCTGACGGTTGGTTCCGCGGAAGACGAGTGCGTGTCCAGCCCCCACGTAGGTGTGACAGCCCTCGCGGACGCCCATGTTTTTGGTAAAGATAGCGCCATCGGCAAGGTGCATGCCGAAAGGCTGGAGGTAGAGGCGGTCTCCCACGGCCACGGGATGCTGGATGTGGCCGCTGTGATGGTCGTCGGCCCAGGGGTTGCTGCGGCTCCAGAGTTTCCGGCCGGTTTTCGGATCGAGCGTGCGCAGATGAAACTCGCCTTCGGAGGAAGTGACGAAGACGAGGGCTTCGGGCGTGGTCAGACCATAGAAAATAAGCGCCTCGTTAGGGACTTCGAGAGCTTGCTCCCAGCGCGGGGAACCGGTGGAAATGTCGAGCGCCACGGCGAAGAGATCGCGGGTGAGCGCCTCGCCGGGGAGACGGCGGGAGGCGTTGGAGCGGACCTCGGCATTGCGGGATTCGGCGAAGTAGAGGGTGTCCGCGGATGCGCAGAGCGAAGTGTTGATCACGACTCCGCCGCGGTATTCCCAGGCGAGGGCGGCTGCGCCGGCGGTTGGGTAGGCGAAGAGCGCGTCGCTGCAGACTTGGGCGGTCGAGGCAGCGTCCTTGCCCTCGTACCACATGGCTTCCGACCAGTATTCCGTGTAGGGCGCGCTGCGCAGCACGCTGCTGCCGAGAAGGCGGTCGCCGGCGAGGGCGAGGTAGCCCCAGTCATGGGTGGCGCGGTCGTTCTCGGGCAGCGGCAGGGAGGCGGTGCGGAGACCGGAAGCGGCGTCGAGGATCCAGGCGCGATCTCCCACGGCGACGTAGAGGCTGCTGGCATCGGCACACCAGTTGGCGGCGTCGCGAGGGATGTTGACCCGTCGCAAGCCGGGAATCTCAAGGCTCCAAAGGACGGAACCGTTGTGGGCGTCGAGGGCGATCATGCGGTTCATGCCCTGGTGGAAGAGCCGGTTGTTCACCGAGAGCGGCGCGGGCATGCGCGGACTGCGGTCGATGCCGAAATCGGCTCCAGGCCGGCCTACCCACTGGACTTCGAGTTGCTCGGCGGAATCGACGCCGGAGAGGCTGTCGTGGCTATTGGCGGTGTTGCCGGCGTCGCCGTATTGGTGGGTCCAACTGCCGGACCCGGCGATGGCGGGTTGGCGCGCTTCGATGGCCGCGGGGACGGGCGTTTCCGGCGGCGCAGGCGAGGCAAAAAGGGCCTCGGCTCCGGCCCATGCCCTCAACGTGGCGGCAGCGGCTTCCGGGGCTTCAAAACGGGCGACTCCGCCGGGTTGGAGCACGCGCAGGACTTCCGCGGGAGGCGCTGGGACACGACCGTTTGTTAGGCAAGTTTCCGAAACGGCGAGATTGAACATCCCGCTGGTGAACGGGAGATCGTCGAACGATTCGGCGGCAAAGAGGGAGAGCCGCACGCCGTAGACTCCCGATTGGTTGAGGGTGCGGCGGAGCGCGTGGACCCGGGCTTCGTCCGTATCGACGCCGACGACGGTCAAGCGGCTGTGGGAAACGAGGGCGATGGCGAGTCCGGCGTCGTCCAGCCCGAGAACAAGGGCGAAGCCGCGCGGGCCGGAGGGGTCATCGCTGGCGGCCGGGCCGAAGGCGGCGTCGAGGGCCCGTTGCGCAGCCGCCGCGACGGTGGAAGTGGGTTGGGGTGGCTGTGCTCCGAGATCAGCGAGGCTCGGAGCCGAGTAGTTCAGGGCGTTGTCGAAGGTGTAGATGGGGCTGAACAAACGGCCGGATTCGGTCCGGGCTCCGATGCGGTAGTAGTAGAGGGTGTGCGGTTCGAGTCCCTCGAAGATAGCGGAGTAGCGGCTCCCCTCGCGTTGGGCGGCGACGATGGGCCCGAGGTCGCGGCTGGGACCGCAGGCGACGGCGGCCGCGGCATCGAAGTTTTCGGGGAACTCCCATTCGACCAGGGCGCGGCTGGGGCTGAGAAACCGGGCGGAGGGCAGCACCGCGAAGGAGAGTTCAGCGGGTGATCCGGGCGGGTCAGCGGCGAAGCCCTTCCTGGCGGGCTGGGCGCCGGCAATCAAAATGATTGCGAGAGCCACGAAAAGCCGGGTGTGGGCCTGTTGGCGCGGGGCGCGACGGGAATTCATGTGCAGTATGTCTACACGCGCGATAGGGAAGCTCCAAAGGCAAGTGCGCTCTATTCGAGCTTCCTGCCTACACTCAGAACTCCTGATCTCGAGGAATTTGGATGAGCTGGAAGGGTATGTGGCGCGGGCACTCCTGCCCGCGAACTCTTGAGGTTCCATCGGCGGACAGGAGTGTCCGCCCCACAAGTAGGGCGTCATCTGCCGAGAGGCGGT
>JBGTBW010000227.1:0-13954 GCA_041749135.1 Verrucomicrobiales bacterium | reverse complement strand
ACCGCCTCTCGGCAGATGACGCCCTACTTGTGGGGCGGACACTCCTGTCCGCCGATGGAACCTGAAGAGTTCGCGGGCAGGAGTGCCCGCGCCACATACCCTTCCAGCTCATCCAAATTCCTCGAGATCAGGAGTTCTGATTCTTGCGAATGCAGCTACGGGGATTGCGGCCTCACTCCCGCTGTTGCGCCGCAAGCTCTTTCAATAGCTCGACTGCAGCGTCGGCCAGGCGTTCTCCTGTGCCCGGTTCGGCATAACTATGAAAACCGGTCCACACTTGGTAACCCCCGAGCCGATGGGCGTCGAGATCGGGAAGGTAACCGATCCAGTCGTTGGCGAGTTCGGCGACATAGGTGTAACGAAAAGGCGAGCGGTTCTTGATGTCGATTCCGAGCTTGGTGAAGAACTCGGCGGGAACACCCACGATGGCGACGTCCCCGATGAGCAGGGCTTGGATCCAGGTGTCGCGTTCTTCTCCGCGCTGGGGATGCAGCGCCTCGCGCATTCGCCGAAACACGGAGATCACCTCCTCCGCATTCGCTCCGGTCCAAGTCCGGCAGTAGCGGCTTACCGCGGCGTCTTCTTGCTCCTCGTCGAAGTCGCGGACCCGGAAGCGAAAGGGCCGTTTTAACGAAGCGACGCGTTCGACAGGGCGGGCCTCACTTTTCTCCAAAGCGTCGAGCGCGGCGCCCATAATGCGGCGTTTCATGACGTCGCATGGCAGTTCGAGGTTGTGGGTGGAGCCGGAGGCTCCCTCAAGGAACAACACAACGCCGCCGAGCCTTTCCTCCAGTTCCTGAGCCGCGAGACCGTAAAACGAGGGAGACCGCACGCCGGGTCGCAGCGTACCGATCGTGTGAGTCGAATGATTGAAAAGCAGGGCGCGCAATGACTGATCCGGACCGCGGAACGCCAGCACGGGCAATTCGGGGTCGAAGGGACCGGTGGGCCGCACGAACTGGTCGCGCGGACCGATCCAATAAATCGACCCGTCGGGAAGGAGCTGGCGGCTGTTTTGTCCCACCGTCTCTTCCCGGCCGAGGTGGAAATGAAAGGTGCAGGGCTCGGCTTCGAGCCGGGCGTGGGCGTCGATCAGGGCCTGGCGCAGGCTTTCGCGCACGCGAGCCGTGAAGGTAGGGTCTCCCCGGTAACCGTGCACGGTGAGAGTGCTGGGAGCGTGATGGGTGTGGGTGCAATTGACCAAAATGTGCGAGCGCGGGATACCCGTTTCCTTCTCGACGGCTTCGAGAACGGGATCCAACTCCGACCGGGTGATCATGAGAATGTCCAATGTGGCGATGGCCAGAGTCGTGCCGTGGCGGTCCCGCAAGACGACGGCCGTAGCCCGGAGCGCGCCTTCTTGACCGGAGGCTTTGCCAGGCCCGATGCCGCCGGCGATGATCATGGAGTCGTCCGCCTCGATCTCAATGGCGGCGGTCCCGACCTGAAGGCCCGGCGGGGCCGGCGCGTCTTCCGCGGCGCGGAGGGCGGAGGCGCCAAGGAGGAAAAGACTGCACGCGGCGGTGAGAACGGAGACCCGGTGAGCAATCACGTGAGAAAGAGGTGGGTACCTCACAGCAGAGACGGGAATGCGGAAAGGACAAGGCGGAACGGCTCACCGGCGGCCTGCGGAAGGAGCCAGCGGCATCAAGGATTGCATCTCCTTCGGATCCGGGGAAACCTCCCGGATGACGAACAGGCGGGCAATGCTTGGGAAGACGGCAAGGATCATCCTGGTGGGTTTTTTGGCGGCGTTTTTGGGCGATGGTTTCGCAGCCTGGGGCGCGCCGCCTCCCGGCGAAGTGCGGCGGCTGATGCGAGAGAGAGACTATCGTGCCGGCAAGTGGGGTCTCGCTGTGGTGGATTTGAAGACGGGAGAAGAGTTGTGTGCGAGGAATGGCGACCGGCTCTTCGTTCCGGCTTCGGTGACCAAGCTTTTCACCGTGGGAGCGGCGCTGGACGGTCTGGGCTCTGATTACCGGTTCCGGACGCCGGTCTACGCCCGCAGCGGGCCGGATGCCGAAGGGGCAATTGCGGGACCTTTGGTGCTTGTGGCGTCGGGGGATCTCACCTTGGGCGGCCGCACCGTGGAGGACGAGACGCTGGCTTTTACCGACAGCGATCACACTTACGCGAGCTTTCTCGACAAAGTCGGCTTGGTGGAGGTGGATCCCTTGGCGGGGCTGGATACGCTAGCCAGACAGATCGCCGGCGCCGGAGTGAAGACGGTGCGCGGCGGGGTGATAGTGGATGAGAGGCTCTTCGAGCCGGCTTCGAGCAGCGGGAGCGGTCCGGCCCGGGTGTCGAGCTTTGTGTTGAACGATCAGGTCGTTGATTTCCAGATCGCGCCCGGAAAGGAAGGCGAAGCCGCTCAGATAAACTGGCGTCCGCAAGGCGCAGCCATCGCCGTGGAGTCCCGGGTGGAAACCGGCGGGGAGGGATCGGAGTCGCAGATCCGCATCGTTCGCCGGGGCGGTTCAAGATTTGAAGTGAGCGGAAAGATCGCATCGGATGCCGAACCGTTAGTCCGGATCGAGGAAATGGAAGATCCGGCGGCGCTCGGGGCGGGACTGTTCGTTGAGCGGTTGCGCGCAGCCGGCGTCGAAGTGCTGGACGGCGAAGGGAATTCAGGGAAAGACCAAATGCCGGACCAACTCGATGGTTATGCGGGTTGGGTGAAACTGGCGGAATTGCTGTCCCCGCCTTTTTCGGAGAATACCAAGGTGATCCTGAAAGTGAGTCACAATCTTCACGCGAGCACCTTGCCTCTCCTGTTGGCGGTTCGGAACGGGGAAAGGGATTTCGATGCCGGGATGCGGCTCGAGGGGGAGTTTTTCCGGAGAGCCGGACTGGACCGGGGCGAGATCTCCTTGGCGGGAGGAGCGGGAGGGGAACGGGCCGACCGGGTGACGCCGCGGGCGGCGGTGCGCTTCTTGCGTTACATGGCCAGCCACCGCGACGCGGAAGCCTACCGTGCGGCGCTTCCGGTGCTGGGGGTGGACGGAACGCTGGCCGACGTGGTGGGCCCGGAGAGCCCGGCGCGAGGGAAGGTCAGGGCCAAGACGGGGACATTGATTTGGAGAAACGGTTTGGACGGCAGGTATCTGCTCACTAGCAAGGCGCTATCCGGTTTCCTCGAGACGGCCAGCGGGCGTGAACTGGTGTTCGCCCTGTTCTTGAACGACGTCCTCGTCGACGACCGGGCCAAAGTGCGGGAAGCAGGAAAATGGTTAGGAAAGATCTGTGAGGTCCTCGTCGAAGAGTATTAACTAAAAATCCAGAAGGTCGGCGCCCGCGGAGAAATCGTTGAGATTCAGACCCGGATTGGAGATCGAGACCAACTGCCAGTCCCAGGGTTTCGGTCCGCTTTTGCGCCAGGTGAACACGAAGGGGGATTGCAGCCGGTTGAAACGCTTTTGAGCCTGTTGAGTCAGGGCGTGGCCGGAACCGGAGATGCGCAGGACTGCTCTGTACTCGGCGGGGATGGATTTCGCATCGATCACCGGATCCTGAGCTTCGATGTCGAGATAGAGAAACTGGGCGCGACCTTCCTCGACGAGGTGGACGAACTGTTCGCGATTGAGTTCCCAGCCATCCTGGTAACTGGGATCGAGCAGGGCGTTGAGGCTGTCCCAATCCGCGGATTCGATGGCGCGGAAGAAAGCCTTTTGGTGTCGCTTGACTTCGGCTCCTGGCGTCCAGCGCACGAAGAAGAGCCAGAGCGGGATAAAGATGGCCAGGGCGGCCACGATGAGAAGGCGGTTGCGCAAGGTGAGGGACATGGCATCAAGTTTGCCGGCCAGGCGGTTTCCCGGCAAAACGAATCATGGCGCGGCTTTATCGGTCCAACGTGGCGGGGATTTTCCTGGATGCGAAAGGAAAAATGCTGGTAGCCGAACGCAGCGATTTTCCCGGGTGCTGGCAGTTTCCCCAGGGCGGCGTCGATCCCGGAGAAGGCTTGGAAGAAGCGTTTCGGAGAGAGATGGAAGAGGAGCTGGGGCTCACCTCCGGCCTCTACGAAATCGTGGAACGGCGGGGAGGTTACCGTTACGCTTTTCCGCCGGTCCACCGGAAGCATGAAATGTTTGCGGGTCAGGAGCAGACCTATTTTCGCTGCCGGTTTTTGGGGGACGCTGGGAGCATCCGTGTGGACACGGCGCATCCGGAGTTTCGCGGGGTGCGCTGGATTGCGCCGGAAGAATTCCGGGTAGAATGGCTGCCTGAGTTCAAGCGGGCGGTTTACCGGCAGGTGCTGCGGGATTTTTTTGGGTTGGAGGGGAAGCGGGAGGGCGGTCCGGGTTCCCCGGAGGACGGGGGTTGACCTGGAGTTGGCGGGCGAGAGTGCCCGCGAACTGATGAGGCTCAATGGCGATCAAAAGTGTCCGCCCCCCCCGGTAAGAGGAACACTGTGGCGCGGGCGCCCCTGCGGGCGAACTCTTGCGGCCAGAGGTGGACAAGAGTGTCCACGCCTGGGTCAACGCCAAGGGAAGCCGGAGGCTCTTGGACTGCGGCGAGTATCGCCGCTCTCTCTCAAGGCGCGGAGCGCCGTAGTGGGCGAAGGCTCCGCCCGCTCAGTCTGACAGGTAGACAACCTGTTCGCCGGGACCGTGAACGCCCTCGACGATGACGCTTTCAACGTCGGCGGTTTTGGAGGGGCCAGTGACGAAGACGATATTGGGATCATCGCCCAGGCTGCTTACAGCCTGGCCGAGGCTGGTCAGCAAGGAGTCGCGGGTCAACCAGGCGACGTGAATCCAAGGAGCAAGAGCGCCGAGGCGGGAAGAAGTCCTGGTATCGTGCAGGATGACGGTCCCGGTTTCCGCGATGGCGGCGGCGGCTTTGGTGATGCCAAAAGCGTAAAGGTCAATCTGGTCGCGATCGAAGACGGTATCCAGTGTGAAGTCGGGTCCAAGAAGCCGGCGGACAGAAGAGGCCAGAGCGGGATCGCAGTATCCGCGTTGGGCGTCCCGCGAGTGCAGGTAGGAAACCAAGGCCGCGGGGCTGTCGAGGAAGACGCCGTGCACGGATTCGAGGTTGGAACGGAAGCTCTCCCAGGAAGGTCCGCCGGTGAGGCGGCGGGAGGCGACAGTGGAGGCGACATCATATTCCGGATACGGCGCCGGATGGCCGTGTTCGCGCAAGGGACGCAGAGCGTCGCGCACGGACTGGAGGATGCGTTCGCGATGGTCGCCGGTCATAAAAGAGCTGTGATCTCGCTTGTTAGACCGGAGTTCCCGGGAGGAGTTCTTCGGCTTCGAGAGCAAGGGCTTCCGCCTCCGGACCGCCGGGACGCCGCCTTAGGCGGAACCAGGCGCGGAACGCTCCGCCTCGCCACTTCGGCAGAGTCCGGTGTTGGCTCCAGGTCCGCAGCGCTGCGGAGGGGAGGAGAGCGGGGGGGAGCAAGTTGACGGCGGAGCCGGCGAAGAGTGCGGCGCGCCAGGCCAGGGGATGGCTGGCCAGGAGAGACCACTCCCGCAGGGGTAGGGAACTGCCGCTGGAAGGGATCTTTTCCCGGTGCGTGCGATCCCGGAGACGGAGGAGCAGATCCGGAATGGGTATGTCGACCGGGCAGACTTCCTGGCAGGCTCCGCAGAGACTGGAAGCCTTGGGGAGATCGGCCATCTCCGGGAATTCCGCGGGGTCGCGCAACAGCGGCCCGAGGACGGCTCCGAGGGGTCCTGGGTAGACGTGCCGGTAGGCGTGCCCGGAGGCTTGGCGATAGACAGGGCAGACGTTCATGCAGGCTCCACAGCGGATGCAGCGGAGGATCTCGCGGCAGGACGAAGCCAGGACCGTGCTGCGGTGGTTGTCGAAGAGGATGACGTGCATGGCCTCGGGACCGTCGGGTTGACCGGGGGCCTTGGGGCCGGCGATGAATTCCGTATACACGCTGAGATGCTGGCCGGTGGCGGAACGCGCCAGCAACCCCAGCAGCACCGAGAGATCGCGATCGCGCGGAACGATCTTTTCAATGCCGACCAGGGCGATGTGAAGCCGGGACGCGGCGAGACTGAAGCGGGCGTTGCCCTCGTTGGTGACCAGGACGAGCCGGCCGGATTCCGCGGAGATAAAGTTTCCGCCTGTGAGGGCGGCGTGAGAGGAGAGATATTGATTTCGCATGTAGGCGCGCGCGCGCCGCGTGATGATCTCAGGACGGTCGTCCCAATCTCCCAGCCCATGTTTCTGGAAAGTGGAGGCGACGTCGCCCCGGTTGCGGTGAGCGATAGGGCGGACGACATGGCTGGGGTGATCTTCATCGAGTTGGATGATGAATTCTCCGAGGTCGGTTTCGACCACTGCGATGCCTGCGCGCGTCAGAAAGCCATTCAGCTCGATCTCCTCGCTGGCCATGCTCTTGGACTTGCAGATTCGCTGTGCACCGTGGTCTCGTAGTAGCGAGAGGATCAGCTTGCGGGCGGTTTCGCCGTCCTCCGCGAAGTGCACTTCGATGCCGCGACGCCGCATGGACGACTCGGCGGCCTCCAGGTAGGTGTCGAGGTGATCGAGGGTGTGCTGACGGATTTCCGCGGCGAGACGGCGGAGAGGTTCAGGATCTTCGAAATCCCGGGTCAATGCGGTGAGGCGCGCCTGGGTAGCTCCGGCGCAGCCGAGGTGGACCGACTGACGGACTTCGGGCCGAAGCCTTTCGGCGAATCGATCGAGGGGTTGCGGGTTCATGCCGGTCCAAGGAAACCGCCGTTGCGCAGGGCATCGCGCAGCACCTGGACGAAGTGTCGCACGGTCAAGGGGCGGCCCTGTTTCTGCGCGAGCCCTTGTTGGTGCATGAGACAACTCATGTCGGCCGACACGACGAAATCTGGTTCGAGAGCGAGGAGGTTTTCGATCTTGAGGTTGCCCATCGACGTGGAAATGTGAGGAAAAGTCACCGCGAAACTGCCGCCGAATCCGCAGCATTGTTCCGGTTCGTTGGGGTGGAGGAGTTCGAGGCCGGAAATGGTGGAGAGCAAACGGGATGCCGCCTCGGTGGTGCGGCTGCCCCGGGAATGGCAGGAGGCGTGGAAGGCGGCGCGGGCGGCGAGGCGTCCCGGCCAGCAGCGGACGCCGAGGCCGTTGACGATGTAATCGACGATTTCCCAGGCCCGCCGGCCGAGATCGACAATTTGCGGAAGATCGGGCTGGCGCTCGAAGCACAGGGCGTTGCCGTGCTGCAGCATGGCGGAGCACGACCCGGAAGGCACGACGATGGGAAGGTTGCCCCCGAAGACGGTTTCTGTATGGCGGATGACGCGCCGGGCGGCCTCCCAATCGCCGCTGTTGAAGGCGGGCTGACCGCAACAAGTTTGGGCCTCCGGAAACTCAATCTCGCAGCCCAGGTGCTCAAGGATCTCGACGCTGGCCTGGGCCACGTCGGCATAGAACGCGTCGCAGAGGCAGGTGATCATCAACTGCAGGCGCTTGTGGGGCAACGGAAGGGTGCGGTTCACCGGACGACGCGGGAGCATAGCCGAAGTGCGCTGGCGAGATCAAGAAAGCTGTCTTAAACTAAACATTCCCATGATGGTTTCTGCAAAATCAGCGCTGCGGACCGCGGCAGCGACGCTGGCGGTGTTCACCGTGTGGGGCGGGCAGCAGACGTCTGCCGCCGCGGAGCCCGCCATCGATTTCAATCGCGACATCCGTCCCATCCTCTCGAACAACTGTTTTCAGTGCCACGGTCCGGATAGCGCGGAGCGAGAGGCCGATCTTCGGCTGGACAGTTTCGCAGGGGCTACTTCGGACTTGGGCGGCTATGCTGGAGTGGCTCCGGGCGACCCCGATGCGAGCGAATTGCTGCGCCGGGTCACCTCGACGGACCCCGGAGACGTCATGCCGCCTCCGAAATCGAAGAAACCCCGGCTCAGCGAGGTGCAGACCGCGATGTTGCGGCGCTGGATCGAGAGCGGCGCGCCGTATGTGGGCCACTGGGCGTTCGCCCCTTTGAGCAAGGCGGAACCGCCGCAAACGGAGGAGCCTTGGGTCCGCAACGGGATCGACCATTTCATCCTAGCGCAGCTCCAGGCGAAAGGGATCCCGCCGTCGCCGGAGGCCGGCCGCGAGGTTCTTTTGCGGCGCGTGTGTCTGGACTTGACCGGGCTTCCGCCCGGTTCGGAGCAGCGGGAGCGGTTTCTGGCCGACGAGCGGCCGGATGCCTGGGAGCGCTTGGTGGAGGAGCTGTTGCGCAGTCCGCACTACGGCGAACGCTGGGGCCGCCACTGGCTGGACCAGGCGCGCTATGCCGATTCCGACGGATACGCCATCGACGGGGAGCGGCAGATGTGGCCGTACCGGGATTGGGTCATCCGGGCCCTGAACGAGGATATGCCCTTTGACCGTTTCACCATCGAGCAATTGGCGGGAGACCTTTTGCCTCAGCCCACACGCGGTCAATTGGCGGCCACGGCGTTTCAGCGCAATACCCTGATCAACGAGGAGGGCGGGAGCGATCCGGAGCAATTCCGGGTCGAGGCGGTGGTGGACCGGACCAACACCACCGGAGCGGTTTGGTTAGGACTGACTTTGGGTTGCGCGCAGTGTCATACCCACAAGTTCGATCCGGTGACCCAGCGCGAATACTACGAGTTTTTCGCCTTCTTCAATAACAGCACCGACCGCAACAACCGCGGAGCGACTTTGAGTGTGCGGCAAGGCGATCTCTTGGGAGAGGCCCGAGATGAACCCGCGGTGGAACAGGAGGCTCCCGGCCAGCAAGGCCGGAAAGCGAATCCGCTGCGGGGAGCCGTGCCGTTGATGATCATGCAAGAGCTGGAGAAGCCGCGGGAGACGTTTCTGCTGACGCGCGGGGATTTCACTCGCCCGGACCGGGAACTGGGGCCGCTGCGACCCGGAGTTCCGTCGGCGGTTCCTCCGGCGCTTCCGGAATCGGAGGCTCCGGCGACCCGGCTCGACCTGGCCCGGTGGCTGGTGGACCCGGAGAATCCGCTGACGCCGCGAGTGACGGTGAACCGTGTGTGGATGCGCTTCTTTGGGCGAGGATTGGTGGAAACCGAAGAGGATCTCGGAACGCAGAGCAGTTACCCGTCGCATCCGGAGCTGTTGGACTGGCTGAGCGGGCAGTTCATTGCCGGCGGCTGGTCCATGAAGTCCTTGCATCGCTTGATCGTGAACAGCGCGACCTACCGGCAGTCGTCCCTGGTCAGACCAGACCTGAACGAGATCGATCCCCGCAATGTGCTGCTGGCGCGCCAAGCACGTCTGCGCGTAGAGGGGGAGATCGCGCGAGACGCGGCCCTTCTCTCCAGCGGGTTGCTATCTCCGGAGATCGGCGGTCCCAGCGTGCGGCCACCGCAGCCGGACGGGGTCTATGCCTTTACCCAGCGGGCCAAGAACTGGAAAGCCGACACCGGACCGGATCGCTACCGGCGGGGTCTCTACACGTTTTTTTACCGGAGCGCCCCGTATCCCTTGTTCACGACCTTCGATGCCCCGGATTTTCAGACCGTGTGCACGCGCCGGGCGCGATCGAACACCCCTTTGCAAGCATTGACGATGGCGAACGATCCGGCGTTTATGGAATGCGCCCAGGCTCTGGCCGGACGGATGGCGGAATCGAGCGCCGCGCTTCCGGAGCAAGTGCGGTTTGGCTTTGTCGCGACTCAGGGACGGGCTCCCGGCGCAAGGGAAGCGGAGCTGTTGATCCGTTATGCGGAAGAGCAGGCCGAGAGCTTTGGCGCTGAGCCGGAGGCGGGAATGGCGCTTTTGGACGAGAAGCTGCGGGCATCGGAGTTGGCTCCGGAGCGCGCCGCGGCGCTCGTCTGCGTGGCGCGGGCGTTGTTCAATACAGACTCTTTCATCACCAGAGAATGAAGAACCACGAGAGACTTCTGCGAGACCAGACTCGGCGCCATTTTTTCCGCAACTGCGGCCTGGGAGTGGGTTCCGCGGCGCTGCAGCAGTTGCTCGCGACGGACGGGTGGGCGGGCTATCGGCCGCGGATCGATCCGGCGGTTCCCATGGCCTCGCGCTCTGCTCCGGAATCGCCAAGGGTGAAAAACGTCATTTATCTGTTCATGGCCGGAGGTCCGAGTCAGTTGGAGCTGTTCGAGGACAAGCCGGCGCTGCGCCAATATCATGGGCAGGCTCCCCCGAAGAGCTTGATGCAAGGCAAACGCTTCGCCTTCCTCAAGGGGACCGAGACCTTGTTAGGGTCGGGGCGGAAGTTCGGGCGTTACGGACGCTCCGGAATGAGCCTGAGCGAGCTGTTCCCCCATCACCGCAAGATCGTGGATGAGGTTTGCTGGCTACGGGGCATGACCACCGATGTGTTCAATCATGGACCAGCCAAGCTGTTCATGAACACGGGCTTCCAGGCTCCCGGCCGGCCTGCTATGGGGGCCTGGGCAACTTACGGCCTGGGCAGCGAAGCCAGCGACATGCCGGGCTTTGTCGTCTTGCAGAGCGGTCCGCGGGGTCCGCGGGCGGGAAGTTCCTTATGGTCGAGCGGATTCCTGCCGACTTCGTTTCAAGGAGTGCCCTTCCGAGGGAAAGGCGATCCGATTTTGCATCTGCGCAGTCCGGAGGGCCTGACCCGGAACAGGGAACGGGCCTTTTACGACGTGGTGGGAGCCCTGAACCAAGAGCGCCTGGCGGAAACGGGCGATCCCGAGATCCTGACCCGGCTCAACGCGTATGAGATGGCCTTCCGGATGCAGACCAGCGCTCCGGAGCTGATGGAGATCAGCGCCGAGCCTGCACGGACCTTGGAATCCTATGGAGTCACGCCGGGCCAGCCTTCGTTTGGGGCTAACTGTGTCCTGGCCCGGCGGCTGGTGGAGCGGGGCGTCCGGTTCGTGCAGTTGTATCACACCAATTGGGACAGCCACGGAGGCCCCGGAGAGAATCTCAACCAGGATTTCGAGACCGTCTGTCGCGACGTGGACCAAGCCAGCGCGGCCTTGGTGCTCGATCTGAAGGAGCGAGGAATGCTCGAAGACACCCTGGTGATCTGGGGCGGGGAATTTGGCCGGACGCCCATGGGGGAAGTGCGGGACACGGTGGGACGCGATCACCACATCGATGCCTTCACTCTTTGGGTGGCCGGTGGAGGCACGAAGCCCGGTTTGATTCATGGCGCCACGGACGATCTCGGGTTCGGTGTGATCGACGGACGTGTCCACGTGCACGATTTGCATGCGACCATTTTGCACTTGCTGGGGTTTGATCACGAGCAGTTGACCTATCGCTTTCAGGGCCGCGATTTCCGGCTGACCGACGTGCACGGACGGGTGGTGCGGGAGATCCTGACTTGAGCGGCGCGCGCCTGAGAGAGCCCGTTGATTCTGAACACATTCTTGCTGATCGTTCCAATAGCTACGGCGGAATAACAAAAAAAAGAATAGAGAAAGTGTAACACAATGAGCAGATACATCGACGGGTTCGTGATCCCGGTCCCCAAAGCGAGACTGGAAGACTACCGGGACATGGCCTCCAAGGCCTCGGCCATTTGGATGGAATACGGTGCGCTCGAATACGTCGAAGCGGTTGGCGACGACCTCGACGTGGAGTGCCAAATGCCTTTCCCCAAAATGGCCGGCGCTGTGCCGGAGGAAACCGTCGTTCTGGCCTACATCGTCTATGAATCCCGCGAACACCGTGACGCGGTGAACGCCAAAGTGATGGCGGATCCCCGCATCAACGCCATGTGCGATCCCGCCAACGCGCCTTTTGATTTCAAACGGATGGCCTACGGCGGCTTCAAAGTCATCGTCGAGGCGTGAGACTTGGGGAGATCGCCGTTAAACTTTCAAGCGGCAGAGCTTACTCATGACAAACTCATCAAAGGCTGACTGCTAGCCCGCTTTTTTCATGCTGTTTCCTCGCGAGCTGCGCCAGATCCCTAACCAACGCTTGCGACGCCTCTCTTGCTGCGGCGTGCGGCCGGTTGGAGTGCCCCGGTTTCTTTGACGATCTCATCCATAGCAGACAGAAGGCTGGTGAATCCGCTGCGGCAGGCCTTGAAGTACTCGGTCAGTTCCCGCGTTGAGGGCGCTTCCGCATCAATGCTTTGGAGAAGCTCCAGAAAGTTCTCGGCAATCTCAAACTCGCCGCGCAGGATGTAATACATAGTGCATAAATGGAAATACCCGAGGATCTCCGAGATGTGAAAGACGGTCCGGTCTGGGCAGACCACACAGGGATGCTTGATCTTTCCCAAGACCCGGCCGGCGCGATCCAAGTCCAGGTCGTGCAAACAAAGTTCGGCCAGCGTGAGCCGGCCGAAAAAGTAATCCGGATTTTCCACGGCTAGCTTTTCCGCAAGCTCCCGCGCTTCTTTCTCGCGTCCCAATCGGGCCATGCAGGTGATCCGCCAGTTTGCCAGGGAAAGCACCTCCGGGAACCGGGCGGAGAGCGGCTCCACCTCGACGAGAGCACGCGCCGGGTCGGACCGGACCATCTCGCACAACTCGTCCAAGCGGTTTTTCACATTGGATGGGAGGGCCTCCATCGCCGGGGTCTCCAGCGGCTCATAGGTGATCTCGAAGGCGCCCAAATACAGGGTCATCAGATCAGGCGCTTTGCCTGCTGCGGCGCCTAAGCGGCGGGCCCCTCTAGACATGAGGAGGATTGAATCGCTTCGGGCTCGCCTTGCCGTGGTGGATCGCCTCTTTCGTTTGGCCATGAGAACTCGGGTAGGTTGGAAAAAGCTTAAGTATTCCGGATTATCGCCGCAAGCAAAATATTGGACTGCGGCCATTTATTTTGTTTCGCCGGTGCAAAGGGGAACGGGGGAGATCCGCCGATCCAGCGGCAGTTTCGGCCGCGGCAATTGCGCCATGCTGACCTCGCCCCCGGCCTGCCGCAGACCGGCGACTGTGATCCGGGCAGCCCGTGGGGAAAGGCGCGGGCCAATGCTCTGCATCACGATTATTACCGGCCTCTGGAGGAGCCGGTTATGGCGGAGCAGTATGGCGATTACTGTTTGGCAGGAACTTGAACTCCACGCGCCGCAGGCGCCTGTCCATCATGTTGCGGCGCCTGCCAAGTTCTGCTTGCTCAGCGGGCGCGAGTCTGCCAACCTCATGAGCGTGCCGACAATTCTGCCATGAAGTGGTGTCTTCTCTTGTCGATTGCCGTTGCGGCGCTCTTTTCGTCCAGTATACAGACCGTGCAGGCTTCAACCGTGCTGGCGTATTCTTTCGAGGCCTCCCCGCCGGCCGGGCCGGACGGATTCTTCGGCTTGGGAGCGACCGTGTCGCAGGACACCATCGGCGCCACGGACTTGCTTAACTCGATGAAGTACGAAGTGGACGTCGGCGGATTTGTTGGAGCGCGCACCGAAACCGTCATTCCTGCAGCGCTCAACGATCCTCCGGGCGTCCTCTATGTGCTCTTCGACGTGACGCTTCCGCAAGCCTATGAAGACACGTTCGCCAACATCGGCATCACCATCTTCGGACACGCACTCAATGCCTCCGGGGGGGCGCAGTTCGGACATCAAGTGCAATTCCTGGATGAAGTGTCTCTCGCCGGCTTGGGCGCCGGCACGCATCTGGACCAGCGAATCGATCTTGATTTCTCCCTCGGCCCCTACCGTCCCGGCGAATCGTTCATCGACATCTTCGGCCCCGGTGAAACCGATCTGACGGTCGCCTCTGCGTTTCAATTCTACATCAGTAAAAACGTCCTTTCACCTATTACGATCTACATCGACAATGTTCGATTGGGAATCGTTCCCGAACCATCGGCGATAGGCTTGCTGGCGGCGGCAGCCGCGGCAGCATTTGCCATCCGCAGACGGCGTTTCTTGGCATAACAGCCCTCCAAGGCGACCGCCGCGGATGCCAGGCCGCCGGGGATGCCGGCCCTCCAGGTCGTATCTGACAGATCGGTTACGCTATCCTCAAAACTTCTGGTCTGGCGGGCGGATACAAGGAGTTGGAGGAAAGAAGGGAAGCCGGAGGCCCTTGGACTGCGGCGAGCATCGCCGCTCTCTCCC
>JBGTBW010000226.1:0-19943 GCA_041749135.1 Verrucomicrobiales bacterium | reverse complement strand
GGCTCAGAACTCCTGATCTCGAGGAATTTGGATGAGCTGGAAGGGTATGTGCCGCGGGCACTCCTGCCCGCGAACTCTTGAGGTTCCATCGGCGGACAGGAGTGTCCGCCCCACAAGTAGGGCGTCATCTGCCGAGAGGCGGTCTCGCTTCGGCTCAGCGATTTTCCTCCCTGTCCATGATCTCCTTCGATAGATCAGGAGTTCTGATGCTTGAACAAGGTGTCCTCACCCAGCCCTGCGCCTTCTGCTGCGCGCGCCTGGTCCGCAAGGGGCTCTCCGGCCCCTCGCGACGAAACAGTATGAGAAATCCGGGCTAGCCGTTGCCCCGGGAAGTTAGAATGTTCCTGTCCAGTTTTTCCTGCCGCTGACCTGCTTTCCTAACGGAGGAGAGTTAGGGACCAAGGACCGCCAACTCAGACTCCATGCTCTTCAACTCATGGGTGTTTCTCTGTCTTCTCCTCGTTACCCTGGCGGCCTATTACGCCATTCCCCGGGGCGCTTGGAAAGGACGGATTCAAGCGCTGTTGTTGACCGCGGTCAGCTTCTTCTTTTATGCTTGGGAGAATCCCCCTCTGGTGCTCCTGCTGGCGGTCTCGGTGACCGGGAACGCCGGATTCGCTTATGGGATGATCCACCGGCTTTCGGGCGGGCGCAGTCCGCGCGGATTCCTGACCGGAGGGGTCGTATTCAATCTGGCGCTTCTGGGCTTCTTCAAGTACGCGGGACTCTTCGCGGAAACCTTCTTTCCCGGAGCGGTATTCGAGGCGCCGCGCTATTGGCTAGGTTCCATTCCGCTTCCCATCGGCATTTCTTTCTACAGCTTTCAGGCCATCAGCTTGTTGGCGGACCTGCGCAGCGGCCGGAAAACGGGTGTGGAAAACCTGATCCGCGACGTCCAGAATCGAAGCTTTCTCCGATTCGCCACCAAGGTCGCCTTCTTCATCTCTTTCTTTCCCCAACTCATCGCCGGCCCTATCGTCAAGGCCCACGATTTCGTCGGTCAGATCGGCCCTCGGGAGCCGGGGCAGATCCGCTGGGATCCCGCTTTGCGTCAACTGCTCCTCGGGTATTTCCTGAAGATGTATGTGGCGGACAATCTCAAGGAGATCACGAGCTTGTTGGGCACGCCCAATATGGAGTTCATGGCCAAAGGAGATCTCATTTGCATTCTCTACGCCTATTCTTTCCAGATCTTTGCCGACTTCGCCGGGTACTCGCTCATTGCCCTCGGCCTGGCGGGGATGTTCGGTTACGCCCTTCCGGTGAACTTCCACTTTCCCTATGTGGCCACTTCCGTCACGGATTTCTGGCGCCGTTGGCATCTGTCCCTTTCGTCGTGGCTTCGCGAGTATCTCTATTTCCCGCTGGGAGGAAACCGGAAGGGAGAGCGGCGGACGTATCTGAATCTGTTCATCGTCATGTTTCTCGGAGGACTCTGGCACGGCGCGGCTTGGAGTTATGCCCTCTGGGGCACGGCGCATGGGGTGCTCTTGGCGGTCGAACGGCGGTTGTTCCGGGGATCCCTGGAAACGATGCCCGAGAACCGGTGGGTGAGGATCCTGCGAATAGGTCTGGTTTTTCACGTGGTCTCCGCCTTGTGGTTGCTTTTTCTCATGCCGGACTTCGCCCAGGTGCGACGTTATGTGGAGTTGCTGTTGACGAAGGGTTGGGACATCAAGTTTCAGTTTCTCTTCGTGTTCGTCGTCTACGGAACACCGGTGGCGCTCTATCATCTGGTCTTCTACTTGGAGAACATGGCGAAAGCTGCACCGAGCTGGAGAGGACTGAGGCGAAGGTGGGAATGGGTGGCCTACGCCCTGATGTTGGCGTTGATCTTCACCAACTCCGGATCGCCGGGGCGCTTTATCTACTTCCAGTTCTAAGGGGAGAAAGAGGCGGGTTGGAAAACCCGCCCTCCGTTTATCGAAGGGGGGGAAGAGGCGGGTTGGAAAAGCCGCCCTCCGTTGCGGTTCGCCATGGAGGTCAAACGGAGGGCGGACATGCCGCCGCTAAGAAGCCCGGTCGAACCTCGCCGCAGGCTCTTGAAGCCGGAGGCCCTTGGACTGCGGCGAGCATCGCCGCTCTCTCTAAGGCGCGGAGCGCCGTGGTCGGCGAAGCTTGTAGGTGCGCCAGTCCTCTGGGGCCCTTGGATGGGGATAGGGAGTCTCTGGGATCCAAGGCGGGGTTGGGATTGGTGGAGTTCTGTGCGGCCCGAAAGCGGCGATTCTCGCCGCAGTCCAAGGGCGGCGGACAAGCCGCCGCTAAGAGGCCCCGTCGAGCCACGCCGGAGGCCCTTGGACTGCGGCGAGCATCGCCGCTCTCTCCAAGGCGCGGAGCGCCGTGGGCGGCGAAGGCGGTTCGCGCGGGAAGCGGACACTCTGTCCGCCGATCCAGGAAGGCGGGTTGGAAAACCCGCCCTCCGTTGCGACCACGGAGACCACACGGAGGGCGGACATAGCCTGTTCTAAGGCCCGTAGCGGAACTCGCAAGAGTTCCGACGTCTTCCAGAGAGGTCCGCGCGCGGAAGCTTTTGAGCTTCCGCTATCGACGATCACCGAGAGTCACCCTGAACCGGTAAAACGCTCCCTGCTCAGTATTCGGAAGGGTGAACTGTCTCCGGTAGCCTCCGCTGCCGTCCGACACGGTCATATCGCGAATCACGTCGTTTTCGAGAGCCTCCCAGTCATCCAGATCCAAGCTCGTTTCCACAGTCAAGATCAGGTCTTCCGCAACCGGGTTCCACCGCGTGGAGAGGACGACCTCGCCGGTTTCGGGCGCTTCGGCCAGGGATACATTCACCGCGCTGGAGGGATCGCCGCGGTGCGGATCCAGGGCGAAGCTGTATTCGAGCAGCTCGCTGATTCCGTCGCCGTCGATATCGCTAGCCCAGTCGGCTAATCCGTGGATGCGAAGCCAATGGGGGCCCGTGTGCGCTCCGGCGACGGGTTCGATCCAACCTGGGCTGCCGCCAGCCGTGCGGCCTGGCGTCCACCATGCCGCCCCACCCGGCTCTGCGCCGGAGGCATTCGAGTAGACCAAAGACCATCCCCCTCCGTCTGTGGAGGCCTTGGGCCACTCGCCTTCATCGTCGTATTCCACCACAAAAATCTCGTTTCCGGAGGCATCGGACAAAGCCACGCGTTCTCCTGCGTTGTTGAGGGCGCCAACGTAGGCGCCTGCCCATTCGACATTGGGGTAGGCGCGTTCGAATCCATCCGGATTGCGCACCAGAACCAGAACGCCGCCGGGTTCAAGCAAACTTCCTTCCGGGAAGGTAAACTCGATTCCGTCGGAGAGGGTCCAGTTAGACAAGTCGGCCGTTGCCGCGCCCCGGTTTTGCAGTTCGAGGAACTCCCGCTCTTCGCCATCCCCGGGTTCGTTCTCGTCGCGGGGATGATACATGATCTCGCTGATCACCACCGGGGGCAGCGCCGCCGTCAACTCCAGTTCCCGCAGGGGGCTCCACTCCGAATCCTTGAATGCCCGGGCGCGCACGGTCACGGGTTCGGTGAGGGCAAACGCGCCCTGGTAAAGCAACCCGGCCACCGCTCCGCCGGGCGCCCGCGGATCCGTCCCGTCCACGGTGTAGTAGATCTCTGCCGTGGGATCCTCGACCGTCAACTCCAGTTGCTCTCCCGGCGCCGCTTCGCCCGGATCCCGGCTGAAATCCGGCGCCCGCAGCGCCGGCCAGAGGCCCTCCGCCGCGCAGTGTTCCAGCAGAAACGGGGTGCGGGCTTCGGCCCAAGGCGTAAAGGGATCCGCCACCCGCCGGTTCCGGACATAGTGCATGATGGGCGTCATTTCTTCCGTCAGCACGGAAGCCTCCCTGACAACTCGCTCGGCGGTCAGCGCGCCTCCGTCAAACAGGTGCTTCTGCAGGCGGTCGGCGAATGTGAGTCTAAACTCGGAGCTGGCGGACAACAGGGTGTAAAGGTTGGGAAGCCCATACTGCGGCGAGGGCCGGTTCAGGAGATCTTCACGGCGGATCACGCCGGGAAAGAGGTTGTAATCGACCCCCGACGTTTCGATTTCCCCAAAGGAAGACTCCGCATCCCAGACACAATAGCGCCACTTGCCCGTGGACGAACGTTCGCGGGCGAGCACGAAATTGTTTGTCGGCCAATCCCTCACTACCGCATAGGCGTTGAGAATGATGTAATCGACGAGATTCGTCACATCGAGATCCGAGATGCTTTGCTGATACTCCTGAAGATTCGTGAGATCGGCGCTCCGGACCGATGCATAGAACGCCGTCCACCGCTCCAGGTCGCCTTCGTCGGCTCCTGTCAATTTCATAATATCCCATTCCTCCTCGGAATCGTAGGCGTTCTGGAAGAACGTCTCGTTTAGGGTTTCCGTCGGATTGTAGTAACCCTTGAACTCGCCATTCACGAACAGGGTCGCCAGAATGCCTCTGCTGCTGACCTGGCCCATGGCCCCGAACAAGCGGCGCACCAGTTCATCGCGCACAAACGGGTTGAAGTGATCGTTGCTTCCCGCACGCAGCCGGATTTCATCGTGGAATGTGGAGCCTGTTCCGAAAAGATCAGTTCCCCACCGGGCCGATCCGTAGTTCGAGCGGAGAAAAATGCTAAAGGAGGGTTTGTGGCGCGGCAGACCCGACCATGGACCGGGTCCGTCGATCCCGATGAGGGAATAGCGTGGACGGGCCCAGCCGCTGCCGGCAATGCGCAGACCTACGTTGCGTTGTGCTCCTTCCCGGCCGTCGGCGTAGTGGACCTCCAGCGATGCCGGCTTCTCAAAGGGCCGCCCGTGCATGATCGGAATGTTGTAGTCGTCAGGCCCAGCAGGAATCCATCTCGTTCCTGGTGGATGTTGCGGAACGAGGGCGGTTACCCCCTGCGGCTTGAAGAGCGTGGTCTCACGGTCCCCCGTGAGGCAGACCGCCGGCAGCGACCGAATGGCTTCGGGTTGTCCCACCAGGTAGGCGCAAGTGAACACCGGCGACGCAATCCAGCCTTCCCGGAAGGCGCGCGCGCGCAAGGCCAGAGCGCTTCCGGGCTCGATGACCAGCGGTTCGCTGTAGGGCGTCCCCGTGGTTTCCTCGGGCTCAGAGCCATCCATCGTGAAGCGGATGAGGGCTCCGGGCGTCGCCGTGGTCAGCTCAACTGCCACGGGACCGTCATGAAACCCACCGGGCAAACTGGCTTCCGGCCGTTCTACCCAGGCCGTCAGACCCGCAGCCGGATTGGGGCGCCCGGGACTTGCCTCGCGAAAGTAGACCCAGTCGCCGACGCTCCCGGCGCGTCCATAGCTGTGAAAAAAATCCTGGGCCGGATAGGTCACGCTGTCCACAACCTCGCCGTCGCGGTTTGCAAGGAACACGGTCTCGCCACCGGCATCCAGCCCAAAGGAGGCCTGCCCTCCCGATCCGCCTCCGCCTGCTCCGGAAACGAGGGCGACGATGACCTCATTCGGCGCCAGCAGCGTATTCGCGGGAAACACGAAAGCCTTGAGACCGTCAGGGCGGTCGCTCAATCGCCAGTCTGACAGATCGGCAGTATCGGGTCCGTCATTGTGCAGTTCGATCCAGTCGGCGAAGGACGGATTCTCCGCCAAGGGATCGAACAACCCTCCCGCGGGTTCGACGGGATGTTGAAAAATGCGGAAGACATCCTCCGGTCTGATGAGGACGCTTTCTTCCTCGCCCATGACGATCAGTTCGACAGCGATCTTGATTTTGGCGCCGGTTTCCGCGGGTTGGACCTGGAGGCAGACGAGATTCTCTCCTGCGTGGAGCCAATCTTTGGCTGGGCCCAAAGGGTATTGCTCCTGCTGGCCGGCGGGATGCGTATTGAAGGCGGGTTGATCACGGTAAACGAACATTCCGGGTGGACCGAGGTTCTTGCGAAGGGCTTCCCGGCCGTTGATCCAAAGGACAAAACCCGTGTCGTAGTCGATCCGAAGTTCGAGGGTTTCTTCGCCGTCCGCGAGAGCGGGCTCCGCTGGGATCCGCTTCCGGAGATACAAACCGGCCGGGTC
Organism: Verrucomicrobiales bacterium; assembly: GCA_041749135.1. Taxonomy (GTDB): domain Bacteria; phylum Verrucomicrobiota; class Verrucomicrobiia; order Verrucomicrobiales; family DEV007; genus DATKCT01. The sequence goes on along the minus strand of JBGTBW010000226.1, from coordinate 13,940 downwards.
GTCGGCATGCCGCACCGTCAGGATGGTTCCCAAACTGGGGTAACCGGCTCCGAAGGGCCCCGGACCTTCCTCCCAATGGGAGTCGTCATAGGCGTCGTCCTGCCAGCGCGGCAGGTTGCCGAGGAGCGGTGGACCCGTTTGGGAACGCTGAAGCACGCGCTCCGAGGTCGCCGCCGTCAATTCCGATATGCGGACCGAAGCGGGGACGGGGATCGCGGTGCAAAGCACACAGGCGACGGCGAGAACGGCCAACGGAACCTCCCGAGTTGTCGTGATCCGGCCACAGATTCCAGAGTTGGAAACCATCTCGCTTTCGATCTTCCTGAACCAGATTCGCAGCGAGATTTTGGCTCTCGCCGCGAGTTTTCAGCCTAAAGTCAAGCAACAGAACCGTCAAACTCTTTGTCAAGAGGGGCGTAGCGCGGCGGAACCCCGGACGGGGATGATTGGGAACCACGGATGGACACAGATGAAGACCGACGAAGAAGATGCATTTCTCGCAAAGAGCGCAAAGACGGGGGGATGTTCTTTGTTCTTTGTTCCTTGTTCCTCGTTACTTGCGGCCGGAGCGGAGGAGATATGCGTGAGTTCTCTCCCAAGCTGCCAGGCTTCGATGTCCTCGAAACGTTCGATTTTCATAATGTTCTCGTTCGTTTCTCGTGCTCGGCTTCCCTGCCCTTAGCCGGGCTGATGAACCGGCCGTTCACGAACGAAGAACCAAGAACAAAGAACGAAGAACTTTCGTCTTCTTCGTTCCTCGTTACTTGCGGCCGGAGCGGAGGAGATAGGCGATAAAGCCGCCGGCCTTTGCTCGTGTGTGAGCAAGCCCTGTGCGGCGATGGGTCTGGATCCCGGGACCAGGCCGTCACGGAGGCCGGCCCTCCAGGTTGGGCCACGCCATGGATCTGAATCCCGGGACCAGGCCGCCGGGGACGACGGCCCTCCAGGTCTGGTCTGACAGATTGGTTACGATATCCTGGAGGGGCGGGCTCCCGCACGCCCTGTCATGCCATGGGTCTCCATCCCGGAACCTCCATCCCGCATCCTGCATCCTCCATCCTCCATCCCGCATCCTGCATCCTGCATCCCGCATCCTGCATCCCGGGTTAGCTCCCAAGGAGAATCCGCGCCCTGAAGGGGCGCAAGATCACAAAAACGCACTTCATTCCCCAATAAATCGACCCGCCTGAAGGGCGGAACCCCGGACGGAGGAGGGAGAAGGTTCTTCTCTTGGAACCTCTGAAGGGCGGAACCGCGGACGGGATGGAAATCCCCGGACAGGCGGCCGCGCTGCTTCAGTTCCGATCCTTTGGTCAGGGCAGGACTTCGGCCGCCAACCTTGACACGGTGCAATCTGGCGCCAAAACTGCACGGGATCGCGAACGGCCGAACCCCCACCGTTCTTTGATGCGGCTGTGGCTTCCGCGCAGTTGGGCCGGAAAGTTTTAAGAGATGCTCAACCTCAAACCGACCTTGCTTTTTTGATATAATGCCTCCTGTTCCTTTCAAATCATCCGCCTGCGGTATTGCCGTGGTCGCCGCCGGTCTTCTGCTCGCTCCCTGGTTTCTGCGCGCCGAGGTGGTGATCAACGAAATTTATTCCTACCCGCGCACCGATGTCCGCGGGCGCCTCGGTCCGTTCGAGAACCCAGCCTTGGAGTTCGTGGAGTTGCACAATGCGGGGTTTCAACCGGTGAATCTCGCGGGTTGGCGCTTGAGCAGCGGTGTGGACTACACCTTTGGTTCGGTTGCCATTGCGCCGGGAGAGTATCTCGTCGTTACCGCCGATCCGGCCGCCTTTGCTTCAGCCAATCCCAGCGTGGCCGGCGTCGTGGGCCCTTGGGAAGGACGGTTGCGCAATAGCGGCGAGACGATCCGCTTGCGGGATGCGGAGAATGCAGTCATCGACGAGGTGAACTTTGCCGACGAGGGAGATTGGGCCGTGCGCGTGCCTGGACCCTTGGATTTGAACCATCGCGGTTGGGTTTGGTCGGCGCCGCACGACGGAGGAGGGAAAAGCCTCGAACTGACGCATCCGCATCTCGACAATGCCGTCGGGCTGGCCTGGCGGCCGAGCGCGAGCGACGGGGGCACTCCGGGACGCCGCAACGAAGCCTACTCCGAGATGTCTCCCCCCTTGATCACGGGAGCAGCCCATGCCCCGGTTGTTCCTTCCTCTCATGATCCTATCATCGTCACTTCCCGGGTTCTAACGTCCGGATCTTCAAATGTGGCGGTATCCCTGTTCTGGCGGCTCGATGGAGAGACGGACTATCGCCGTGAATTGATGTATGACGACGGAGAACATGGCGACGGAGAACCCGGCGATGACCGGTTCGGAGGGGTGATACCCCCGCAGCCGGACCGGAGCATCCTGGAGTTCTTCATCGAAGCCAGGCAGCCCGGTGGGCTCGTCCGCCGGTATCCTGTCACGGATGTTCCGGAGGGATCCCCCGGCCCGGACTTTCTCTTGCAGGTCTACGACGGATTCGTTGCCGAAGCCGCCGCTGCGAGGACGCCGCTCTACCTGCTGATCATGACGGAGGCGGAACGCGCGGAACTGGAGACGATCGGACGCATCACTGAGATCACTGACGAGTGGAAGAGCAATGCCCAGATGAACGCCACGTTCATCTCCAGCATCGGGGGCCGCTTGGAATGCCGTTACAACGCCGGGATCCGCAACCGGGGTCTCACGAGCCGCTTCATGCAACCCAACAGCTACCGGGTGAACTTCCGCTCCGACGAACCGTGGAATGGTCTGACGGCAGTTGCCATCAAGGGGCGAGGCGGCTACAGGGCCATCATCGGCAACAAGTTCTATCAGCTCGCTGGTCTACCCGCCAGCGACCTGCTTCCAGTCCGGCTTCGTGTGAATGGAACGGATCTTTCGATTCCCGAGGATCCGAGTTATGGTCACTACGCTCAGATCGAGGCTTTCGACTCCAGTTACGCCGAGAACCACTTTCCTGAGGACGACCAAGGCAATCTCTACTCGGTGATTTGGAGGGGCCTGTCCTACGCCACGGAGTTGAGGAGCTATCCGAACTACTACGAGAAGCAAACCAACTCGGCGGAGGGAGATTACAGCGACTTGCACCGGTTGGGCGACGTCTTGGCCAACTCGCCTGACGAAACCTTTCTGGCGGAGTTTGCTCAAGTTGCCGATGTGGATCAATGGCTGCGGTTCTTCGCCGTCAATGCCTTTTTGGTGAATCGCGAGTCGACCATAACCCGGGGAGGCACTGGAGACTTTGCTTTGTACCGCGGGGTGGTCGACACGCGGTTTCGCCTCCTGCCCAAGGACCTCGATTCCATCCTCGTGAGTTCACCGGGCGTTAGCTTGTTCGAAGCCTCGGCACATCCGCAGGTGCAACGCTTCCTTGAGCACCCCGCTCTGGTCCCTCGCTACTACGCCTTCATCCGTGAGTTGGCCGGAACCGTGTTCGAACCTTCAGCTTTTGACCGCGAACTCGATCGGATGGTCGGTTCGACCGTCCCCGTGGCTGTGATTGAAAAGATGAAGGCCTTTCTCCGACAACGCCGGGACCATGTGCTCTCGATTCTTTCGGAGACGTTCACGGCGGAGTCGGACTTGCCGGTGATCAACGGTCGCCAGGAAACAACGGAACCGGCCGCGACGCTTCGCGGAAGTGCGGACGTCGCTTCAACCTGGCGAATCCTCGTCAACGGAAGCGAAGCCGCCTACGCGCCCATCACTGGAGAGTGGACACACGAAAGCGTGCACCTGTATCCTGGCGAGAATCGCATTCTGGTGCAGGCCCTTGACCTTGACGGGAAGGAAGTGAACCGCTCGCAACTCTTTATCCGCCGGGAGACCGGCTATCGCAATATCCTGCCCGCCCAGATCCGCGGCGCCATGACCTTGCAGGCGGAGGAAGGACCCTATCATATCGTCGATAGCGTCACGGTGACGGCGGCGGGAACGCTCACGATCATGCCCGGGACCACCATTTATGTCGATCCGGACCGCAGCTTGGTCGTCGCTGGCCGCCTTGTTGCTGAGGGAAGTGAGGTGGCCCGGATTCAACTGACGCGAACCCCGGCCGGGGACGACTCCCTGTGGAACCGCATCAATTTCCGTTCCGGTTCCGGCGGCAATGTGCTCAGGCACATCGACGTGCGATTCGCCGGCTCTACAGGCGGCGCCAACATTTCCATGGTGGAATGCGAGGCGCGATTTGAGGAACTCTCCTTTCACGACACTCCGGCTACCGTCCTCTTTCTAACTCAGCCACAGCTCGTGGTGCGCAACAGCGTTTTTCCAGGCCTGGACGCAAAACAGACGGTCATCGGCTCGGGGCTAACGGGCGATCGATACCTCATCTTCGATGGAAATACCTTCGGCGGGACGAGCGGCTACAACGACATCATCGATTGGAAGGGGGGAAAGCGTCCTGGGCCCATTTTGCAGATGTACAACAACACTTTTCTTGGCGGATCAGATGAAGCTCTGGACCTCGACGGCACGGACGCGCACATCGAAGGCAACACGTTTCTCGACATCCGGAAGAATAACCAATCCACGAGCACGGCCAACGCCATCTCGACCGGGGGTCGCGACGGAGCCGGCTCGGATCTGACGGTGGTGCGCAATCAATTCATCGGCTGCGACCACGCCCTCTTGCTGAAGCTCGATAGCACCGCCGTGTTCGAGAACAACACCGTGGTTTCTTCGGGAGTGGCGGCTGTGAACTTCGGCGAACCCGAACGGGGAGCCGCTTACGGAAAGGGAGCGATTATTCGGGGCAGCATCTTCCGGGACAACCCCGCGACCTTTCACAATGTCATCGAGGAGGTCGCTTTGGAGGTGCATCAATCGAATTTGCCTGGCGAATGGCATTCCCGGGGAACCGGCAACATCGATGCCGACCCGCTGTTTCTCGATGCGGCCGGCGCCGATTTGCGGCTGCTTCCGGAGTCTCCTTCTGTGGGCTCGGGACCTCTGGGGATGGATATGGGCGCCCACACTCCCGGCGGCGTGCGGATTTCCGGGGATCCGCCGCCCTTGACCGGTGCTGCCGCCGCGGTTCTCGCCGTAGGAGGACCTGGCATCGTCTCCTACCGTTATGCTCTGGACGACGCAGCCTTCAGTGCCGAGATCCCGGTTGCGAGTCCTATCGTTTTGCAAGATCTCAGCGACGGTGAGCACCGCGTTCGCGCCATCGGCAAGAATTCGGCGGGAGTTTGGCAGACCGAGGACGCCGCCTATCATTCACGAAAGTGGACGGTGGATTCTGGAGCGGCCTTGCTCCGGCTCAACGAACTTTATGCTTCCGGCGGGGATGGAGAGGATTTCTTGGAGCTGGTGAACCATGGAGGCGGGGACTTGGAGCTGGGAGGGTGGTCCATCTCCGACGATCCCAGCGACCCACGCCGTTATGTGATTCCTGAGGGTGTGAGCTTGGCTCCGGGCTCCCTTCTGCTTCTCCGTGCCGGCGGCAATGCTGGGGATGGGGAGTTGCGGCTCGGCTTTCAGTTTGCCGCGGAGGGAGAAATTATCAGCTTGTTCGACCCTGAGGGAAGGGAGGCGGATCAATTGGCCTATGGGCTGCAAGCGGACGGTTACTCCATGGGGAGGACCCCGGCGGGCGAGTGGCTGCTCGGCCGCCCTACACCGGATGCACAGAACGCTTTCGTGAAATTAGGTTCGCCGGGCGCTTTGCGCATCAGTGAGTGGTTAGCCGCGGCGGGCCTTTCGGCGAGCGACGATTACCTAGAGATCTACAACCCCCTGGATCTGCCGGTGGCCCTCGGCGGGCTCCATCTGACCGACCGGCCGGCGGCCGATCCGCGCAAACGGAAGATTCCTTCCCTGAGCTTTGTCGGGCCGCAGGGTTATGCCGTATTCGAGGGCGACGACCGGGATCGCCCCGACGGACTGGGCTTTGGATTGTCCGCGGAGCAGGGCTGGGTCGGTTTGGTGGACTCGGAAGGCGGCGTCATCGATCAGGCCTTTTATTATGCCAGTCGTCCGGACGTTCCGGAAGGACGCACGGAGCCGGGCGACGCCCATTTCACGGAGCAGCCGTTGCCGACCCCGGGCCTCGCCAACATCCTCCCCCCCTTTGCGGTTTCGACGGCATTGCTGGATTGGGACGCCTCATGGCGAATCGAAGACAGCGGTGTGGATCTGGGGACCGGCTGGCGGCTTCCGGAGTATGACGACGTTTCGTGGCCGGAGGGCGCTGGGGTAATCGTCCGCGGCGATCCGGATGTCGCACAGAGCGTTGGCACGACGTTGGGCTCCGAAGGCCGCGCCACAACCTATTTCCGGGTCCGCTTCGCCTTCGATGGTGAACCTGGGGAGAGTTTTCTGCGCCTGCGCTGCTTGGTGAACGACGGGGCGGTGTTTCATTTGAACGGGGAAGAGATTCACCGTTTCCGGCTTCCGGAAGGGGAGGTGACTTTTGACACACCGGCGGAAAGTCACCCGGGTCCGGTAGCCGAAGAAGTGGTGATCTTGCCCAGCATTTTTCTTGCGAGCGACGAGAACGTGCTGGCCGTCGAGGTGCATCAGGACGACGCGGCCAGTGAGGACCTCGTTTTCGGAGTTGTCCTCGACCAGATCGAAGAGATTCCTGCCAGCGAGTTTCTTCGCCCGTTCTTCGATGGACTCCGGATTACGGAGATCCATTTTCATCCGGCCGACGAAGACGGCGACACGGAGTTTGTCGAATTGCGAAACATTGGGGACTCTGTGTTGGACCTCGAGGGGATCCGGCTGAGGAGTGGGATCAGTTATACCTTCGGGCCAAAGGAGTTGGCTCCGGGAGCGCGCGTGGTGGTGGCCGGAAATCCGGATGCTTTCGCTGCGCATTATGGAGAAGCGATTCCGGTCCTGGGACCCTACGAAGGCCGCCTGTCCAACGGAGGGGAGACGTTGGCGTTGCTGCTGCCTGCTCCCTGGGATTTGGCCATCCTTCGTTTCGCCTACGATGACGGATGGTATCCCGCAGCCGACGGCCAGGGTTATTCGCTGGAAGCCCGATGGCCTTATGGGCCGGCTGCGGACTGGAACGAGAAAGAGGGCTGGAGAGCCAGCGCCGCATTGGGAGGATCTCCGGGGACGCCGGTTCTGAGCACGAAGGTCGAAGGAGGCTTGGTTCAACCCGGCGGGAGAACAGTCGTGTCGGTGCAGGCCTTCGATGAGGGCTTGCCGGCTTTGGCTGCGGCGGAAGTGTTGTGGACGGTGCGGAGCGGGCCCGGAAGTGTCTTGTTTGCCGACCCGACAGCCGCCGAGACTGCAGCGAGCTTTTCGCTGCCGGGTTTCTACCGTGTCGCGGCAACCACAGGCATCGGTGAAGACTCCGCTGATTTTGTGGTGATGGAGGCATGGGAAGACTGGCTGGCCAGACATTTTTCCACTGCAGAGTTGGACGATCCGGCGATCTCCGGCGATCTGGCCGATCCGGATGAGGATGGTCTGGGCAATCTCGTCGAGTTTGCGCTCGGGCTGTCTCCCCATACGCCGGACGCTGCCCATCTCGCCATGGAGTCGAGACCGCAGGGACCGGTTGCCGTTGTCCGGAGCCCGGGTTGGATCGGCGATCTCCATTTTTGGGTAGAATGGTCGGCCGGCTTGCAAGCGTGGGAACCTTCTGAACCCGCAGAGCCCCGCTTCATGGCAAGCGGAGACGGTTGGCGAGAGGCTGCGGTCGCGCCTCCGGCCGGCCTCCGCGACGCCGGCTCGGTTTTCGCCCGCCTTCGGGTGGTTCGCAAGTTCGGCGCGGGCAGGACCACAGTGACCGGCCGTGTCCTGGGAGAATCTGGCCTGCCGTTGGAGGGCGCTACCGTGCGCCTTCCCTTTACCGGTGTAGAACCCGCCCTCACCGATGCCGAAGGAAACTTTAGTTTTCGGCGTTTGCCGTTGCCTGAAAACGGATCCATCCGGCTCAGCCTCAGCGTTCTTCAGGGCGATCTCTACGGCCATGCCGCCGCTACCGTCGAAGCTGTGGAGGGCGGGCTCTCCCATGTGGGCGACTGGACGCTGCCGCTGGCTTCTTTGGAGTCGGCTGGGTTGGCTCTGATTCCGGCGGGCTCTTTTCAGATGGGAGACGCGTTTGCGGAAGCCCATGCGGATGAGTTGCCCGTTCACGAGGTCTACGTCAGCACCTTTCTGATCGGTCGCTACGAGGTGACCAAGGGTCTGTGGGATCCTGTCAAGGAAGCGGCAGAGTCCATGGGATACGACTTCGACAATCCCGGAGTCGGCAAGGGGCCGGAATATCCGGTGGATTTCGTGACGTGGTTCGACATGGTGAAATGGTGCAATGCACGCTCCGTGATGGAGGGGCGCGAGCCTGTCTACTATCGGGATACGGGGTTTCAGGAAATCTATCGGACAGGCAAACTGCAGCATCCTCACCCGAAATGGAATGCGGACGGTTACCGGCTTCCGACCGAGGCGGAATGGGAGAAGGCCGCCCGGGGGGGGCTGGAGGGGAAACGATTTCCTTGGGGCGACACCATCTCCCATGATTTGGCCAACTATTACAGCACGGGGGGTTCAGCTTATGACCTGAGTGCGACGGCCGGTTACCATCCGGCATACTACGATGAGGAAGCAAATTACGCTGCCGCTCCCGTAGGATCGTTTCCTCCTAACGGATACGGACTCTACGATATGGCGGGAAACATTCGCGAGTACGTTTGGGACTGGAACTTGTGGACTCTTGGAGGGAATTATTACGCGGAGTCTTCGGCGAAAGATCCCAAGGGACCGTCGAGCGGTCTAGGGCGCGTGTTGCGCGGCGGCCGCTGGGGCCGCGCTGCGAGCCATGCTCGTGTGTCGGACCGCCACGGGCATAACCCGGTTTATCTGAACGCGCGCTACGGATTTCGCTATGCGATTTCCATTGACACGCAATGAGGCGCCCGGACTGCTTCCCGCACGCACGGCGCTCCGCGCCTTGAGAGAGAGCGGCGATGCTCGACGGGGCATCTTAGCGGCGGCTTGGCCGCCGCCCTTGGACTGCGGCGAGAATCGCCGCTTTCGAGCGCGCACAGAACTCCGCCAAACCCAACCCCGCCTTGGCCTCCCAGGGACTCCACGTTTCCATCCAAACGCCCCAGAGGACTGACGCGCTCTACAAGGTTCCCCAGGCACGGCGCTCCGCGCCTTATAGAGAGCGGCGATTCTCGCCGCAGTCCAAGGGCCTCCGGCGTGGCTCGACGAGGCCTCTTAGCATCGCCGCTTTCGAGCGCGCACAGAACTCCACCAAACCCAACCCCCGCCTTGGCCTCCCACGGACTCCGCGTCCCCATCCAAGAGCCTCGGGCGTGCTTGACGGGGCATCTTAGCGGCGGCTTGGCCGCCGCCCTTGGACTGCGGCGAGAATCGCCGCTTTCGAGCGCGCACAGAACGCCGCCAAACCCAACCCGGCCTCGGCCTCCCACGGACTCCGCATCCCCATCGAAAGCCCCAGAGGACTCGCGCGCTCTACAAGGTTCCCCAGGCACGGCGCTCCGCGCCTTAGAGAGAGCGGCGATACTCGCCGCAGTCCAAGGGCCTCCGGCGTGGCTCGACGCGGCTTGGCTCGACGAGGCCTCTTAGCGGCGGCTTGTCCGCCGCCCTTGGACTGCGGCGAGAATCGCCGCTTTCGAGCGCGCACAGAACGCCGCCAAACCCAACCCCCTCCTTGGCCTCCCTGAGACTCCGCATCCCCATCGAAAGCCCCAGAGGACTGGCGCCCTCTACAAGCTTCCGCAGGCACGGCGCTCCGCGCCTTAGAGAGAGCGGCGATACTCGCCGCAGTCCAAGGGCCTCCGGCGTGGCTCGACGGGGCTTGGCTCGACGAGGCCTCTTAGCGGCGGCTTGTCCGCCGCCCTTGGACTGCGGCGAGAATCGCCGCTTTCGGGCGCGCACAGAACGCCGCCAAACCCAACACCGCCTCCGCCTCCCACGGACTCCGCATCCCCATCCAAAGCCCCAGAGGACTGACGCGCTCTACAAGGTTCCGCCCACCACGGCGCTCCGCGCCTTAGAGAGAGCGGCGATTCTCGCCGCAGTCCAAGGGCCTCCGGCGTGGCTCGACGAGGCCTCTTAGCATCGCCGCTTTCGGGCCCGCACAGAACTCCGCCAAACCCAACCCCGCCTTGGCCTCCCACGGACTCCGCGTCCCCATCCAAGAGCCTCAGGCGTGCTTGACGGGGCATCTTAGCGGCGGCTTGTCCGCCGCCCTTGGACTGCGGCGAGAATCGCCGCTTTCGCGCGCGCACAGAACGCCGCCAAACCCAACCCCCGCCTTGGCCTCCCTGAGACTCCGCGTCCCCATCGAAGAGCCCCAGAGGACTGACGCACTCTACAGGGTTCCGCAGGCACGGCGCTCCGCGCCTTATAGAGAGCGGCGATACTCGCCGCAGTCCAAGGGCCTCCGGCGTGGCTCGACGGGGCATCTTAGCGGCGGCTTGGCCGCCGCCCTTGGACTGCGGCGAGAATCGCCGCTTTCGAGCGCGCACAGAACTCCGCCAAACCCAACCCCGCCTTGGCCTCCCACGGACTCCGCGTCCCCATCGAAAGCCCCAGAGGACTGGCGCGCTCTACAAGCTTCCGCAGGCACGGCGCTCCGCGCCTTATAGAGAGCGGCGATGCTCGCCGCAGTCCAAGAGCCTCGGGCGTGGCTCGACGAGGTCTCTGAGCATCGCCGCTTTCGGGCCCGCACAGAACCGATCAGAACAGGGGATAGATAAACGGCGCCAACGGGGTCCCGCCCAGCATGATCAGGACACCCAAGAACAGGAGCACAACCACGATCGGCAGCAGCCACCACTTCTTGTTCTGCGCCAGGAAGCGCAGGAATTGCGAAGGAAGGCTTTCCCGGCGGCCTTCACCAGCCCGGACAAATTCGTTGCCCAAATCGGGATCAGACATGCTCAGTGCGGAAGCAATTAAAACTGCCGGTAATATTGCTTTGGATCGGGCGCTTTGCCAAGCGGGATCCAATAGCTTTCCTGGTCGCTTTTCCACGCTCTTTGGAGGGCGTCCCGGCCCGTCAAGCGAAACCAGAGAGCCAAGGGCGTGAACAGCACGAAGTAGGTAAAGGCCAGAACCAGGCGGGAAACGAGCCACCCGATCGGGAAGGCGAGAGCCATCCACACGCGATAAACCACGGCGACCGAACGCGGGCGAACAGTTCCGGGCAGGCCCACCAGGACCGCGGCGGTCCAGATTCCCAGCGGCCATTCCCACCCGCTGCGCCCGGTCCAGGCCCCGGTCCGCCAAGCGACGATCAGCCCAACGAGGCCGAAGCCGGCCAGCCAGATCCAGGCGAATTCCCGCAATTTTTTGTCGCTGGGATGCCAATCGATGTCTGAGATGGTCATGGGGCGGGACGGAACGTTGGATTCGCAATGGATTCGCGTCCAGTCAAACAGTGATCCCTTGGTGGTGGAGGCGTCCCACGCCGGGCATCTGCGGACCGGGATGGAAGACGAGCTTGCGTGCTAAGCCCGGGCAATCGCATGATGCGTTCATGAAGCCCGGCGGAATCGCCCAACTCTGCGAAACACTTTCTCCTGACCAACGCGAGGAGGACGCGGACTTTGCGCGCTTCCTGCTCTCTTTTTCGCATGGCCAGCGGGGGATGGGCCTGCGGAAGAGAGCGGCTGCCGTGCTCGGTTTGCTGGTCCTTCTGTCGCCGGGTGAAGCCGGGGCGGGTTGGAAGGCAGGCGCCGGAACGCGCTGCATCACTCCGGGCGAAGCGATGTGGATGTCTGGTTACGCTTCCCGGGATCGGCCTGCTGAGGGAACTCTTACGGAGCTTTGGGCCAAAGCCCTGGCCCTGGAAGACGAGGCCGGGCGGCAGGCCGTTCTCATCACTCTGGACTTGGTGGGTATGGACGCCTCCTTGTCAGCCCGGGTCGCCAGCCGGATCGAGCGCGATTACGGTCTCGGACGGGAGCGGGTGGCGCTGTGTGCTTCGCACACGCATTCCGGTCCGGTGGCCGGCGCCAGTCTGGCGACCATGTTTGTTCTCGACGACGGAGAGCGGCAGAAGGCAGCGGAGTATCTTCCGTTTCTGGAGCAGCGGATCGGGGAAGCGGTGGACCAAGCCATGGCGGGGCTCGAGCCGGCGGATGTGGCCTGGGAAGAGGGGTTCGCCGGGTTCGCCGTGAATCGCCGGAACAATCCGGAGTCCGAAATCCTGCTTCGCCGGACCGCGGGGGCGTTGTTAGGGCCGGTGGATCATTCCGTGCCGGTGTTGCGGGTGGCCAGGGAGGGCAGGATCCGGGCGCTTGTCTTCGGCTACGCCTGTCACGCCACGGTTCTGAATTCCTATCAATGGTCTGGGGACTACCCAGGCTTTGCGCAGATCGCCTTGGAAGAGAGTTATCCGGGCGCCGTGGCCTTGTTTTGGGCGGGTTGCGGAGCCGACCTCAATCCTCTCCCGCGGCGAGAGGTGGAACTGGCCCGGCGTTACGGGGAGGTGTTGGCGGCGTCGGTGGCGGAAGTTGTAGAGGGTCGCATGCAAGCGTTGAGGGGATCGATCCAGGCCGGCTTTGAGGAGATAGGCTTGCCGTTCGCCCGGATCCCGTCCCGGGAGGAATTGCAGGCGCACATTGCGGGGGAGAACCTTTTTGAGGCGAACCGGGCCCGCTTACTGCTCGAGCGCCTCGATCACGAGGGAGCATTGGCGGCGTCCTATCCGTATCCAGTGCAAGCCTGGAAGCTGGGAGAAGTGGGCCCGCTATGGCTCTTTTTAGGAGGAGAAGTCGTGGTCGATTACGCCCTGCGATTCAAGCGGGATTTTGGGCGAAGGGGCGTGTGGGCAACGGCCTACGCCAACGATGTGATGGCCTACATTCCTTCGCAGCGGGTGCTGGAGGAAGGCGGCTACGAAGGGGGCGGCGCGATGGTGTATTACGGGTTGCCCTCACCGTGGCAGGAGGGAGTGGAAGAGAGGATTGTGCACGCCGTGCGCCGCCAGGCCATGCGCGTGAGCAGGCGCTAAGGCACTGCCTAGGCGCCGATTGGGGCCTGGCGGGCAGTCTGCATTCTTGCGAATGCAGCTACGGGGACGGCGCTCCGCGCCGGGAGAAAGCGGCGAGAATCGCCGCTTTCGGGCGCGCACAGAACTCCGCCAAACCCAACACCGCCTCCGCCTCCCACGGACTCCGCATCCCCATCCAAAGCCCCAGAGGACTGACGCGCTCTAGAAGGTTCCCCAGGTACGGCGCTCCGCGCCTTATAGAGAGCGGCGATACTCGCCGCAGTCCAAGGGCCTCCGGCGTGGCTTGACGGGGCCATCTTAGCGGCGGCTTGGCCGCCGCCCTTGGACTGCGGCGAGAATCGCCGCTTTCGGGCGCGCACAGAACTCCGCCAATCCCAACCCCGCCTTGGCCTCCCAGAGACTCCGCGTACCCATCCAAAACCCCAGAGGACTGACGCGCTCTACAAGCTTCCGCAGGCACGGCGCTCCGCGCCTTATAGAGAGCGGCGATACTCGCCGCAGTCCAAGGGCCTCCGGCGTGGCTCGACAAGGCCTCAATAGCGGCGGCTTGTCCGCCGCCCTTGGACTGCGGCGAGAATCGCCGCTTTCGGGCCCACACAGAACGCCGCCAAACCCAACCCCGCCTTGGCCTCCCAGGGACTCCGCGTCCCCATCCAAAGCCCCAGAGGACTGACGCACTCTACAAGGTTCCGCAGGCACGGCGCTCCGCGCCTTATAGAGAGCGGCGATGCTCGCCGCAGTCCAAGGGCCTCCGGCGTGGCTCGACGGGGCCATCTTAGCATCGCCGCTTTCGGGCGCGCGCAGAACGTCGCCAATCCCAACCCCGCCTTGGCCTCCCACGGACTCCGCATCCCCACCCAAGGGCCTCCGGCGTGGCTTGACGGGGCCATCTTAGCGGCGGCTTGGCCGCCGCCCTTGGACTGCGGCGAGAATCGCCGCTTTCGGGCGCGCACAGAACGCCGCCAA
>JBGTBW010000225.1:0-5104 GCA_041749135.1 Verrucomicrobiales bacterium | reverse complement strand
ATCTTGGTGTAATTCTTCTTCACTCGAAATGCCCTTTCTCTTTGGTTTCTTTTGGTTTCAAGAACTTCAGTAAACCAAGGTTTTACGGGCATTTCGAGCTTTTTTTAACTGGAAAGCGCTTTTTCGAGCGCTTCTTTAAGGCCTAGGGTCCGGGCTTGCGAGGATCGGTTCGAGATCCAACTCGAGGCGCTCTTTCCAATTCATGACACGAGGGATTGGGCGAATTCGAGCAGCGAACCGTAAGGCAACGAGAGTTCCCGCACCGTGCCTGCACGCTCATAACGGAGGCGGCGGAACTGGTGCAGATCGAGCAGCTCGTGCTCGACTTGCGCTGGCCCCATTAAAAACAGCCGCCAGCGGTCAGACGAAATCAGCCTCTCAGCATTGGGTATTCGTTCCCGCAGACTGTAGACGGCGTAGAGCACAGCATCCTCGGGAACGAGCGGACGGCCCACTTCGCGGCGGGCCCGCCCGTGCACAAGCCCGAACTCGCCAGCGGCACGCAACAGGTCCCGCCCCATGCGGCGTATGGCGTAGTCCGACAACTTCTCCACGAACACGCCGCGAGCTTCTAATTCGCGCACGAACGGAATGACGTCATCCGTGGTGAAAATCGCGATCCCTGACTCAATGCGTGGGTGGAGGAAATCCCGGGCGAAGGCGGAATAGAGGCCATCGGTGCTGGCGAGGTGCCAGAGGAAGCAATACTTCCATGTTTCGATCGGGAGGTTTCCCCTGGCGAGCACGACGAGTGGCGCCACTGGATCGCCACTGGAGAAACGGTTGGAGATGGTGGCGGTCACCTCACGGAGCCAGGCCTGGTTGGAGGCCCCGACCGGATTGTCGCGCCGGATGGTCGTGATGTTATCGCGCAGGGACCGAGAAAGGTCCCAACAGGCCAACACACGATAGGTTTCCTCGACCAGCACGCCCTTGCGCATCAGCCGGCCGGAGAATTTCGCGGCAGTCTGGGCCGTGATCATTCCTCAGAACGGATGTAGGGGACAGCGGGCTTGTGCTTTTCGCCTTTCGCGAACGCGGCTGCCAGCAACATCAGCGTGGATTGGCTGGGTTTGCCCATACCCGGAAGAGCGACTGCCTTGCCCTCCGCGGAGCGGCGAAGCGCCTTGAGCGCATCTTCGGTGGCCGGACCGATCAACTGCAAGTCTCGAAGGTGGTTTATTAGGTCTCCTCCGCATCGAGGAGCCAGATCTTCAAAGAACGGCCTCCAAACATCCGGTGTCTGACTCCAGCGGGGCCATCGGCTTGCCAGTTCATCTTCGATCCGGGCCGGGAGGTTCCACAGTGTAAGGCATCCGGGCGGGGCGAACACGGAGGAGCACCGGACGGCAGCAACGGCGCAGGCTACGCGGGCTTGGGCGAAATAGTGGCTGGCAGGGAACCCGCGCGAGAGCGCTGACCGCCCCGCACTGCCGAGGATTCCATGGGTGTTCCACCATCCGGCGCCGTCCATTTCCCCAAAACGGGCGACGGCGAGGCGCAGTTTAAAGAGGTGAACGGGGTCGAAAGACATGAGTCGAAATAGGATTCACGGTGCGCTCCGTCGATCAGGCCTTCCGCGGAGACCCTTTTTCCGCGAGATCCTCCAAGGTATTCCCCTGAAAATGGCGTCTCGGTTTGGGCAAAAACCTGAGAGAGGCTCTGGGAACATTGGGATCGATCGCGTCGTTCGAAGCTTCGGTATGGAGTCCGCAGCACTTTCAGTTGTCACGCCGCACGCTAGAGTGTTGGGCGAACTGGAAGCAAGCCTGAAGCAGTTCTCGGCTTGAGAGCTAGAAGTCTAGCCGGGCTACTCGGATCACCCCTCCCCCGATCCTAGTGCTCGCGTGAATCCAGTGAACGCGTGCTGTGGCCCTCGCGGAACCCGTCTCCTGATGGGTCGTCGGCGTGACCGACGGAGACACCGTGACCCTCCTGGCCGCCGGGAAGGCACAGATCAAAGTCCGGTTGGAGGGCATCGACGCGCCGGAGAAGGGGCAGGAATTCGGGACGAAAGCGCGGGAAGCCCTCGCCAAGAAGGCCCAAGGGAAAGAGGTGCGCCTCAGAGTGACGGGGAAAGACCGCTCTGGGCACACACTGGGCGTCCTTTTCCTCGGGGATGAGGACGTGAACCTCTCGCTCCTCCGAAATGGGTGGGCCTGGTAGCTTCTCCGCTATAATCAGGCCGAGGAACTTGCTGCCGCGCAGAAGGCGGCACAGGCGGAGGGGCTCGGCCTCTGGCAGGGTTTCCGGCCGATGCCGCCTTGGGAGTTCCGGGAATTGAAACGCGCTCCCGCTGGGGCGACTGTGGACGACGAGGCTGCCGCCGGCGGCTCACCGGGCCGTTTCTGGCTCAATACCTCCTCGAACGTCCGCCACAACGAGCGCTGCCGGTGGTTCGGGAAGACCAAGCGGGGACGGCTCGGTGGGCCGGGCGAGGGGAAGGCGTGCGGGGAGTGCGGCGGGTGAACGCTCCAGGAGATTCCGGCAGGTGCACGACTGGGACTGTGAGGGGCACCGCCGCCACCCGTCGTTACCGGGAGACGGCAGTAGTCCCTCTGGGATTGACGCCAGCATCCAGGCGGCCGCTGGAAAGTGTCGAGGTCCGTCGCGGAGAAACGGCATCCAGGCATGTGAGGGTCCTTTAGGCTTGGACCTGAGCCTAGCCGGGGAAACGTCGGCTCTCGCACACTCTTGCCGAATCTACACAGAAATTGGCGGAGGGGCACCCCAATTTCGTGACACCCAATCAAAGACAGGGGCGAGTTGGCATCCGAGCAGCCACAGCGGCCCTCCCGGGACCTTGAGCCAATGAAGTCCGGGTCGCTTCCGGAGTCCGGCAGCGTGTTCGCATCGCTGGGCACCCTCAGAATTGCTGACAGTCTGAAGCTCCTCCAAGAACGGGCACTTCCAGTCGTAGAGGCGCTTCCTTTCGAGCGGAGATTAGTTTCTTTTTACGGCCACCCTAGCATACCCAGTCTTGGCGAAGCCCGGGGGTACATAGCTCGTGAAGACGCGTTCCCATCCATTGCCCAAATCCTGGACGACCTCGGGTAAGTTACCTGAGAGCCATGTACTGAGGTCGGTTGACAATTGCAGTGCATAGGAAAGCTCGGGGCCTTTCCGCCTCAAGTATTCCACTTGAAAAACTCGATCTCGTCCGACGCTAATCATAGGTTTACTGTTGTTAAACGCATATTCTTCGAGTGGAATTTCTACCCATTCGCGGGGCACGTACCAAAACGGCTTGTCGTGTGCAGGACCAACATTTACCCATTCAACTCCAATATTATCTATCGAGGGAGGGTCAACACCGACGCCAGTAGCAATAAATAGTGGGACTTGGATAGGATCATTTGCTCTCGACTTGTAATAACCTTCCGAATAGGATTCCACATCATCAAAGAGATAGAAATTCAAAGGATTCCCTTCTTCCTCGATAATAAGATCAACATCGCCGTTATCATCAAAATCCTCCAGACGCCACTTTACAAGCTGTTCCTCCCTATCAAAGGGAGTGGCAGCGGGCTCATTGAAATCCATGTTACTACGGTTTATCCAGCCATTAGTCGCATTGCGGGTCATGAACATGACACGCCGAAAGTACCGAACATCACCATTCTCCATTCTATAAATTGAATCCATTGAAAAGAAATTATCCGATAACTCATCCCCGTCAGCATTGCACTCAGTCGCAGTAATGCTGCTTTCAATCAAGATTGGACCTTCCGGAAAATCGTTATATAAATTACCGATAGCAAGCACATCAACGATCCCCCAAGCGACAGTGGAATCCTCATAATAAACATGCATGTCATTCGATTTCCATGGAGTAGGACCAAAGTAGACAGGAGCTGATCTGAGGGCCAGGTTTTCCCCTCCTGATTTCGGAACTAGCATATCGAATAGGTAGACGGGTGCACTATTTGCAGGGAGAGTAAATCTAAGAAATCCTGGCGGGTCGCCTTCAGTAGCGTTTACGGAAAAAGTTGTACACCGGAAAATGAAGGCACCAAGGAGAGCGGAGATTTTTATAGGTGACATTGGAGGCTGTGTAATGTGTTGGGGTTAAAGCGGGATTCTACTCAGACGAATGGCTAACCTAGCGCAACCATCGCGAGCAAATCCCGGGGGCGTGTAGCTGGTCGTCACCCGTTCCCAGCCGTTTCCAAGGTCCTCAACGTCTTCTTGCAGTTGCCCGGTTCTCCAAGTCACGAGGTCGGTGGTGAGTTCGACAGTGTAGGTGACCGGCACGTTCTGGCGGCGAAGATATTCGATCTGGAACACCCGGTCCCGGCCGGCCTCAACCACGGGAGCCCCGGCTTCGAAGGCATAGGCGTAGAGATCGGCGGAACTCGCGCTCACCGGATCGGTTCCTTCCCTGACCTCCCAACCGTCCGGAGCGCCGTCGCCGTCCGTGTCTGCTAAGAAAGGGTGCGTGCCAGCGTCGAATTCCTGAGAGTCGGTAAGCCCGTCCTGGTCGGCATCAGCTTGGGCATCGAGCGGGTCCGACCCGAAGCCAACCTCCTCGTAGTCTGTGAACCCGTCCCCATCCGTGTCGGCCAGGAGAGGATCGGTCCCGTGATCGCTGTGCTCCTCACCGTCGCTCAGGCCGTCGCCATCCGAGTCCGGGTTGGTGGGGCTCGTGCCGATCTTGACTTCCTGCGAGTCCGAGAGTCCGTCGCCGTCGGTATCCGCCAGTAGGGGATCGCTGCCAATCTCGTTGACTTCCCGCCCGTCTGAGAGCCCGTCGCCGTCGGTATCCGCGACGTTCGGGTCCGTGCCGGCGGCGAGTTCCTCGGGGTCGGTCAACCCGTCTCCATCAGGGTCTGGTGAAAGCGGGTCCGTGCCTGCATCCACTTCCACCTTGTCGTCAAGGCCGTCCCCGTCCGTGTCGGCAGCTAAAGGGTTCGTGCCGAGAGCAACCTCCTGCCCGTCCAGCAATCCGTCCTTGTCTGTGTCGGGATCGAGGGGGTCGGTCCCCTGAGCAATCTCCGCGCCATCCAAAAGTCCGTCCTCGTCGGTGTCCGGCTGAACCGGATCGGTTCCGATGGCAAACTCTTGCCCATCAGTTAAACCATCCGCATCGTAGTCCTGATCTTCA
>JBGTBW010000224.1:0-7983 GCA_041749135.1 Verrucomicrobiales bacterium | reverse complement strand
CTCTCGGCAGATGACGCCCTACTTGTGGGGCGGACACTCCTGTCCGCCGATGGAACCTGAAGAGTTCGCGGGCAGGAGTGCCCGCGCCACATACCCTTCCAGCTCATCCAAATTCCTCCAGATCAGGAGTTCTGAAGCTGGCGCCGCATTTTTTGAAGCCGGGGCATCACCAAAAACGGTAGGGGGCCGGATCCCCGCCGGGGGTGGAAGGGTGGCGAGACGTGGCGAGGGCTGCGGCGCGCTGCACCCCATCCTGCCTTCGTTCCGCTTGCCTCGGGCCGGGAGAGTGTTCGTTTGCCCAGCTCCGCGCTCTCGGCGTCGCGCGCCCGGTCAGAAGGGGGCCTCGCGACAGCTCGCGACAAAGCGCCGTGAGACATGCGGGCTAGTTTCCGGCATTGCATACGGACGGCGGCTCGTGTTGGATGTTCCGGGAATCGATGTTTCAAAGACTGGGGCGCTTGCTGGAGCGAAGTCCGGGGACGGAACTTCTGAAGGAGGGGGAGCCCCTTCCGCAGGCGACTGTGGCGGATCAGGACGGGGCCGAGGTGGATTTGGCTGCAGAATTCGGGCGAGGCTGGTGGCTGATCTACTTTTTCCCTCGGGCGGACACGCCGGGATGCACCATTCAAGCATGCAAATTGCGGGACGCGTTCGAAGATCTCCGGAAGGCGGATGTGGGCGTGGTGGGGGTGAGCGTGGATACCATGGAGAGGTCAAAGCGTTTTCAGCAACGGCACTCCCTTCCTTTCCGGTTTTTGCCCGACCCGGACCATCGCCTTCTGAAGGCTTTTGGGGTGCCGACGGTCTTCGGCTGGTCTCGGCGGATCAGCTTTCTCTTTCACGATGGAACCCTGGTGTGGCGGGACTTGCATGCTTCGCCATTCCGACAGGCCGCGGATGTTCTGCGCAGGGTGCGCGGGGACGATTCGGTCCAATCCGAAACGCCGGGTCATCCGTAAGAGGATGCAAGATTTTCATCTTTCAAGCCGGTGCGTTGCGTTCTGGCGGCCGATGTCATGAGGAAGCGACGGAAGGTTCATATTATTGGGGCGGGACCCGGGGGTCTCGCGGCGGCGATGCTTTTGGGCCGGGCGGGGATAGAGGTTCACGTCTTCGAACGTCAGCAGAGAATTGGGGGGAGAACGGCGACTTTCGAAGCCGAGGGATTTCGCTTTGATGTGGGTGCGACGTTTTTCATGTATCCTCAGATTTTGGAGGAATTGTTCGAGGCGGCGGGCAAAAATCTGCGCGAGTCGGTGGAGCTGGTGAAGCTGGATCCGCAGTATCACCTGATATTCGAAGAGGGCGGTGAGATCCTGGCCACGCCGGACGTGACGCGGATGGAGGCGGAACTGGCGAAGTTGTCGCCTGAGGACGCCGGGCAATTGCGGTCATTTTTGGCCGACAACCGGCGTAAGCTCGAGGCCTTCCGGCCCATTTTGCAGAGGCCCTTCGGCAGTGCTTGGCATTTGATGAACTCTACCTTGGGCCGGTCGCTGGCGCTGTTGCGACCATGGACGTCGGTAGACGGGGATTTGCGCCGGTATTTCCGGGATCCCCGGGTTAGGCTGGCGTTTAGTTTTCAGTCGAAGTATCTGGGAATGTCGCCGTTCAAGTGTCCGAGTCTGTTCACCATCTTGTCCTTCTTGGAATATGAGTATGGGGTATTTCATCCGGTGGGCGGCTGCGGGGCGCTGACGCGGGCGATGGCCACGGCGGCCGAGGAATTGGGAGTGCAGATTCATTTGGGAGAGGAGGTCCGGGAACTCGAGTTCACGGGGAGAAAGGTGCGCGCGTTGCGCACGCAGGAGGGCCGTTATGAGACCGACGCACTGGTCATCAACGCGGATTTTGCGCGGGCCATGCGACGGCTGGTTCCGGACGATCTGCGCAACCGTTGGAAGAACGCCAGGATGGCGCGGAAGAAGTTTTCCTGTTCCACCTTCATGCTCTATCTTGGTTTGGAAGGGCGCTACGACGATTTGGCGCATCACACCATTTTCATGAGCCGGGATTACCGGCGGAATTTGCGAGAGATCGAAGACGGTCACGTGTTGTCGGAGGAACCGTCTTTCTACGTGCAGAATGCTTCGGTTACCGATTCCAGCCTGGCTCCTTCGGGGATGAGCACCTTGTATGTGCTGGCTCCTGTGACCCATCAGCACGCCAACGTGGATTGGGGACGGGAGAAGGAGCGTTACCGGCGCTTGATTTTGCAACGGTTGGAGAAAGTGGGGATCCGGGGAATCGAGGAACGCATTCGATATGAGAAGATCACCACGCCTGACGATTGGTCTGGAGAGATGGAGATTCATCTGGGCGCGACCTTCAATCTCGCGCACAATTTCGGCCAGATGTTGCATCTCCGGCCCCGCAACCGCTTTGAAGACTTGGAAGGGGTGTATTTGGTTGGGGGCGGAACGCATCCGGGCAGCGGGTTGCCGGTCATCTTTGAATCGGCACGGATCAGCGCGGGATTGCTGTTGTGCGATCTCGAAGTGGAACCCGGCTGGGCTCCGTCCCAGAAAGTGCAACGGGAGACTACGGTGGCTCCCCTTCCTTTGGAAGTGATTTGAGGCGATAGGGGCGGAATGGAGACGATGGGAGATGTGGATGACTTCGTGGTGGTGGTGGGCGGCGGCCTGGGGGGGTTGGCGGCGGCCTGTACTTTGGCGGCGCGCGGACACCGGGTGACCTTGATCGATAAGAACGGATGGATTGGGGGAAAGGCCGCAGAACACCGGGAGGCGGGCTTTCGCTTCGACATGGGGCCGACGATTCTCACGCTGCCTTCTGTTTTGCGGAGGATTTTCTCTGAGGCGGGCCGGAGGTTGGAGGACTACCTCGAACTCGTGCGCTTGGATCCGCAGTGGAGATGTTTTTTTGCGGATGGATCGACGCTCGATTTGGAGGCGAACGTGGAAAAGATGAGTGCGCGTCTGGACGAGAACGCGCGCGTTCCCGGGGAGGGCCGCGCTTACCGGGAGTTTATCAGCTATGCGGAGCGGCTGGCCCGGATCTCGGACCGGTATTTTTTTTGGCGCTCGGTGGGTTCGGTGATGGACACCCTGGATGTGCGGGGAACCTTTCAGGTTTCGGTTCTCCGGGATCTGCTGGCGATGCGGATGGGGCAAACGGTGGCGGGGACGATTCGCAGTTATGTGGACGATCCGCGGGTGGCGCAGATGCTGGATCATTTCACCCAGTATGTGGGTTCATCGCCGGAGGCGTCTCCGGCGGTGCTGTGCGGCATTGCCTCGATGCAGGTGAGCGAAGGGGTGTGGTATCCGGTGGGAGGCACGCGGAGCGTTCCATTGGCCCTGGAGCGCTTGGCGCGGGAGTTGGGGGTGGTGTTTCGGTTGGGGGAGCGGGTGGAAAGGATTCTCAGCGAGGGGGGATCGGTGCGGGGAGTGGAGTTGGCCGAGGGGGAGGTTTTGCCTGCGGCGGCCGTGGTTTCCAACAGCGACTCGGTGCGGACTTACGAGGAGTTGTTAGGGGACCGGGACCGGCGTCCTTACCGGAACGGGCGATTCGAACCCGCTTGTTCCGGCGTGGTGCTCTACCTGGGTTTGCGCGAGCGCTATTCCCATTTGCTCCATCACAATTTTGTTTTCTCGGAAGATCCCGAGGAGGAATTCGACTGGATTTACCACAAGGGGGAGCCCGCTCCGGATCCGACCTGCTATTTGTGTGCTCCGGCGAGGACCGAGCCGGAAACCGCTCCGCGTGGCGGGGAGGCGCTCTATGTGTTGGTGCACACTCCGTATCTGCGTCCCGGGCACGATTGGGTCCGGATGCTGTCGGCTTACCGGCGGGTGATCCTGGACAAGCTTGCGCGCACGGCGGGGTTGGTGGATCTGGAGGACCGGCTGGTTTGCGAAAGGGCGCTGACGCCGCAGGGGATTCAGGACCGCTACCGGGTTTGGAAGGGAGCCATTTACGGGTTGGCGAGCCACGGCCGCTATGTCGGAGCCTTCAAACCGGCCAACCGCAGTCCGTCCTATCGCGGCCTTTATTTGGCCGGCGGAGCGGCGCACCCTGGTCCGGGAATGCCGATGGCGCTCATGTCAGGATGGATTGCCGCGGATTCGCTGGACTCTGATGCGGCCCGGAAGGGGGTGTGTTCCCGGGGGCAACCGGCCGGGCAGACCCGGGAGGCATGAAGGACGGCGGTTCACAAAAAGAAGAAAGCGGAGACCTTCCGGATCGCCGGGAGTGGTTGTGTCGCGGGTTTACGGCTTATGTGCTCCGGATGATTCGGCGGCAATTCGGGGCGCTCCGGGTGCTGGAGGAGGGAGCCGGAGAAATCCGAGACTCGGAGCCCCTCCTGGTGTTCTCCAATCATCCATCCTGGTGGGATCCCTTGGTGGCGACAGCCGTAGCGCAGGGATGTTTTCCTAACCGGGCTCCTTATGCTCCCATCGATGGGGCGGCTTTGGAAAAGTACGGAGTGTTTCGTAAGCTGGGGTTCTTCGGAGTGGACCAGGAAACGGCGGCCGGGGCGAGGAAGTTCCTGCGGACCGTGGACGCGATTCTGGCGCAACCGGACATCCTTTTGTGGGTGACGGCGCAGGGAGAGTTTCAGGACGTGCGGCAACGTCCGGTGGTGTTGAAGCCGGGGATAGCGGCTGCCGCGGCGCGCAGCCGGGATGCGGTGTGTTTGCCAGTGGCCATCGAGTACGCGTTTGGTCCGGAACGGCTTCCGGAGGTCTGGGTGCGGGTGGGGCCCGCCTTACGGGGAGAGCGGCGGGAACTCAGCCATTGTGCGCGGGCCTTGGAAGGGCTGCAGGACCGGCTGGCGGAGAGCGTCAGGTTGCGAGACGGCTCGGGATTCCGGACGCTGTTGCAGGGCAAGCCTGGGGTGGGCGGGATCTACGACTTGTGCCGGCGGACGGCTTGCTGGGTTCGGGGACGGCGGTTTGACCCCAAGCATCTGAGCGAATCTTCATGAGTGCGGAAGATGTGGCTTTGGTGGTTTTTCTGCTGGCAGCCATTCCGGCGGGTTTGTTTGTCTGGAATCTTTTCTTGTTCCGGCCGCCGGCGGTGGAGAGCGGTGAACCGGGCGCGAGAGAGCGTCTGATTTCCATCCTCATTCCAGCGAGGAATGAAGAGGCGGGGATCGGGGACGCGGTCCGGGCAGCCCTGACCAGCAGAGGGGTTTCCGTGGAAGTGCTGGTGATGGACGACCAGTCCGAGGACGGCACGGCGGCCTCTGTTGAGGAACTGGCGCGAAGGGATCCACGGGCAAGGCTCTTGCGGGCATCCAGCCTGCCGGCGGGCTGGTGTGGAAAACAGCATGCCTGCTGGCTGTTGGCGGAGGCGGCGCGAGGCGAGTTGATGCTGTTTGTCGATGCCGACGTGCGGTTGGAACCTGAGGCGGCGGCGCGCCTGGCGGGGTTTCTCGAGCGGTCAAGAGCTTCCCTGGTTAGCGGTGTTCCGCGGCAGACAACAGGGACGCTGGGGGAGAAGCTGCTGATACCGCTGATTCATTTTCTGTTGCTCGGTTATCTTCCTTTCGCGGGAATGCGGCGCTTCCGTCATCCGGCGTTCGGCGCGGGCTGCGGGCAGTTGATGATGGCCCGGAGGCAAGACTACCTGAGGGCGGGGGGCCACCGGGCCATTTGCCGGAGTTTGCATGACGGAGTAACCCTTCCCCGGGCCTTCCGGCGGGCCGGACTTCATACGGACTTATGCGACGCGACCCGGGCGGCATCCTGCCGGATGTACCGTTCCGGGAGCGAAGTGTGGCGAGGCTTGAGGAAGAACGCGGGGGAAGGGATCGCCTCGCCGTGGTTGATCGGGCCGTTCACGGTTTTGTTGGGCGGGGGACAGATCATTCCCTTTCTGTGGGTGTGGCTTGGCCTGGCGGGCGTGGCGCCCTTTGATGGACGGACGGCCATGTGGTTGAGCGGAGCGGTTGTGGCCGCTTGGTTGCCGCGCTTTCTTGGCGTCGCGTTTTTCCGGCAATCTCTGCTGGGGGCAATCCTGCATCCAGTGGGGATCGGGCTGTTTCTCTTGCTGCAGTGGTCGGCGCTGTTGGGAGAACTGTGCGGAAAACGGGTGGCGTGGCGGGACCGCGTGTATAGCTGAGGGGCGACGGCGCGGGAGGGCAGGCCGAAGAAGAGGAGGCTCAGAACTCCTGATCTCAGGGAATGGGAAAGGAATGGGAGGCCTTGAGGGTCCCGGCGGGATCGACTGGGAGGAAGCGGCGCCGGCATTGGATCAGCCAAAGCATCCTGAGCGTCGAATACTGATGCTCGCTCAACCCCCCGGGCCACCAATCCCGGTGGTCACGCAGCAGGTCATTGAGCGTCGCGCCTCAGCCACAAGGCGCTCTCTATCATGCCCCTATCGCCATGTAAAGACCTTTTTCGTAGGCGATAGTCTATTTCGTCCAACGACGAAAGTCACCGACCGGGGCCGGGAAGCGGGTGCCGGCAGCGAATCCGACGTTCAAATTGAGTGACGCCACGGAAATCCGCGCGTTGGGCTCCGGTTCGGTGGGGTGACTTGTTGGGCTCGGACTCATAGCTGTTGAAGCACCGCCTCCTTGCTCACCTCTATGGCAAGCCCGCTCGGAGATTGCAGGCGCACTCCGCTCGGGTCCCATCGCACCTCGCAAGCCTCAACCCATGCCTTGGATGGATACGAGGGCACATCGAAATACACGATGTACGCATAGCCTCCGTCCGTGACCAAGAGGCGCTGGCTTCGGTAGAGCCCAAAAGGATCGAAGGAGGATGTCGACTCTTCGATGGAGGCGTATAGCGGATGGGCATGGCCCCACGGGTTCGGCTCCGGACACTCCCATCGGGTAAGCTCACGCCAGGAACCCATCCGCGCCAAAAGAGGGCTGCAAAGAACCAAAACGACGCTCACCGCCAATCCAATCCATAAGGCCCTCGACCGTGTCATGGGAGTACCGGTGGCCATTATGAATTCGCCCAACGCCCCAAGCTCAGCGACCGCCCGGACGCGGCGGTGGAGCGGAGCACGGGCCTACGAGGATCCAAAGTGCATCGAGCGGACAACGAGTGGGCGGTTCGCTGGAGCGTATGGTTCGGCGATGTTCGCGTCATGATCTCAATCCAAATCTGGTAACTGCTCTCTCGTCAACCGCAGCATAATGGAACGGCCCTCGCCGCGCACTCGGGAAATGAAACCCTGGCGCTCCAATGTTAAAATCATCTGATGAACCGAGGGAGGCGAAACCCGGAAGTATCGCTGAATGTCTGCCTCGGCTGGCGCACGGCCGTTGAGCTTGGCGTAGTAATAAATGAACGCCAAATACTGCCCTTGCTTCTTGGTGTAGTTTGGAAGCACTCGCAATGTTATGTCGCCGAACGTCGAGGCCTTCGGCTTCTTGAATGTCTAATCGGGATCCAGTAGGAATGTAACCCTTTTGTCACTATCTGGCGGAATGGCAATTCTTTGCGTTCTGTAGCCAGGCTTGGATATGTCGATCGCCGATGGTCGAGCAGGCAGACCAGTTGAAACGCCGCCGCGTGCAGGCAGGAGAGACATCTCAAGAGGTGCCAGCATCAGCGCCCAGTGCTGGATATATCGTCCTCGCACGTAAAAATCTCCCTGACGATCCGTGGTGGCGCTGACGATCTCTTGCTGGTAATCCACGCGGATTTCAGCGTTGCGGATTGGTTCGCGATTCTGCCTGTCTAAGACCGTGCCGGACAATCCATTCCGTAGATGAGTTCTATGAGGATATGGTACGACGCACGAGGTTAGCAACAGGGACAAGGCAGGAAGACCGAAGCGGATCAGAATTCTCCTCCCGACAATTCCGGGCACGGGGACTTGCGATCTCATAGTCTTCATGATTTCTGCCGAACGTCAGAGGACACCGAACTCCTGACCGGGAGCGCCCCTTCGACTACAGGTTGAGGGTTGAATCAAGATGAAGGCTGAAGCCCGCGACGGGTCAGGGGTTCGGTGCTCCGCCTTGTTCGGCCAGCTTGCTTATTCAGG
>JBGTBW010000223.1:0-37816 GCA_041749135.1 Verrucomicrobiales bacterium | reverse complement strand
GTAGTAGCGTATCCGTTTGAAGCCGCAGGGAAGCACGTGTTGCAGGAAGCGGCGGATGAACTCCATTGCTGTAAGGCGCACTGTCTTGCTCAGCCCGCTCCCGCTCTCCGTGTAGGCCATGGTCAGGCGTTGTCCGTCGTCCGCCAGAATGCGTTTGGAGGACAGGGCAGTTTGAGCGACGTAGCGCGAGAGATAGTCGATGGCGTGTTGCCCGCTTCCCGCCGCCTTGATGTGCACTATCCATGCTTCACGCCATAGCCCTGGAGCGATACTTTGGTGAAGGGCCGCATCGCGTTTCCGCAGAGCCTGCTCCATGCTCATGCGCATGCGCACGGAGAGCAGCTTGTGCGGAAGGAAGTAGTCCACGCTCTTACTGCGCACCCAGCCGCCCTTGGGAGTCAGGCCGCCCTGAGCTACAACGAAGTGGACATGCGGATGATAGACCAATTGGCGCGTCCAAGTGTGCAGCAACGTCTGACGGCGCGACTCAACGCTAACTTTCGGCAGCGAGTGAATCATGACTCTCCCGGGCGGCTCACGAGCTTTCGTCGACCGAAGCAAGCTTGAGGAGTATTCGCTATCGCTAGAGAATCCGAGGGGGCGACACAAGGCCCGGGTATTCCAGACGGCTTTGAACGTTTCAATGGAGAACGCAGCAGAACTTGAAGCGAGAATTACGGAGGCCGTTGCCGAGGAACAATGCAAGTCGGGAGAAGGTGACAGATTTTGAGAACGCTATTCCGTGGACTTCCGGTGGACGCGACAGGGCAAGACGGCGACAGTCCGGACAACCTGGATCGTCAGGACAGGGGAGGATTTCCCGCGGTTGACTTCCTGTTACGTACTCTGAACAATACTCGCATGAAAGATACGATCGACGAGCTCGATGTGGTCGCCCTGCTGAGGGACCGGCTAGATAGGGGTTTGGTGGCGGGCCAGGTTGGCACCGTGGTCCAGAGCCTCGCTGACGATCACTTTGAAGTGGAGTTCAGTGGAGACGATGGGCGTGCCTACGCGATGGCGGCCATTCCGGCGAGTCAACTGATCGTGCTGCATTATGCGCCGCTTACCTCATGAACAGGCCGAACAAGACGGCGCACTCAATCCGCTACCCGTCCCGAGTCGAAAGCAGATTCATGAGGAGAACTTTTCGGCAGCATCCGGAGGCCGGCTCCCGGTAGCGGGTGAGTGGCCTTTACGTTCTGCCAAGAGATGAACGATGCGGGTCTATCTCGACAATTGCTGCTTTAACAGGCAGTTCGACGATCAGACTCAGACAAGAATTCGGCTTGAGGCGGAGGCAAAGCTCGCGCTCCAAGACGATATTCGCAACGGGAAAGTGGAACTCGGATGGCTGAGTGGCCTCAACGTTCAGCAGAGACATGGAAGTAGCCAAACCAAGCTTAGCCCTTCGCATACGCGGGTTGTTCAAGCGTCCTTTCGGGCTTGGGCGCGGTTTCTATATTGCAGCCTTATTGGGAGCCTTTGCACCTCTTTCCATTCAGCTATGGTTACGGTTCATGCCTTTAGGTTTTCTGTATCGATTTCCCGCTTTTGACATTGCATGCATTCTCTGGCTATTCGCTCTTGGAGCTACTCTTTATTGGCTCTGCGGCTCACTTCCATCGTGGAAGGTTTCCGGTTCTGTTGTTCTAAGCCTTCTTCTCTTTCTCATAGGATTGTTTGGACAAGCTTGGTGTTTCAGGGCCCATTTATGCATGGCAGGACATATGCAGCATCCGCCCTACCCATTTTGGCATACGATTATCGATTTCGGATGGGCAGGATTTATTCTCTTCCCAGCAGTCATCATGAGATTCGGGCGCTCGCCGTATTGCATTGCTCTAGCTTTCCTAGGCGTTTTCATGATTGCTTTTCGGTTTGTTTTTGGCAGTTTTGGCGGACACTTTTACTACCTACCGCTCTGAGTGCTGAACAGGACGGCGCACATCAACCCGCTACGCGTGCTCGCGCCTTCAGCACAGCCGTACAACAACTCTCTCAACCTCATCTTTCACACGAACACCATGAACACAGAGCTGCCACCAGTCATCGCTGCATTCTTCCAATCCACCAACATTCGGGAGTTCGCCGATTTCCTTTCACTATTCACCGACGATGCCCACGTCAACGACGAGGCCAACGATTACTACGGCGCCCAAATCGCAGATTGGATCGATCGAGCTACTGCGGACGCCAAGCCAACTGCCGACGTCACCGACATCACGCATGACGGCGACCAGTTCGTTATCACTGCGCAAGTCAGCGGCAATTTCCCAGGAAGCCCAGTTCAGCTTCGTTACTACTTCACTCTCAAAGATTTCAAGATTGCCACGTTGATCATCAAAGCATGAGACAAGATCACCCAATTCGCAAATGAACGCAACGACTAACAAGGCGCAGCAGCCCAACCCTCTGGGCTGCTGTGTCGGACTCGCCTTTTTCTCACTCCAACCTTTACTCTGCGTTCGACGCGCCACCCAGCCCAGAGGGTGGGTGCGCTTGAAACGTTGGCCCGCAGAAACAGATTGCGCGACTTACTAGATCAGGTAAGTTTCAGCGGCGATAGCTCCCTTTGCCTGCCGAGAGACCGAGAAGATCTTTGAAGGGCGGAGGAGCCGGAGGCTTCCTCCTGATATCCAGACACGGGCTAGGAGGCGGCTGACTCAGCGGAGTTCTCGGCATGGGGGAGCAGAGTAGGCGGGGCCACGAAGCGGGCCAAATTCAAAATTCTAGGACTGACCCCATACGAATCGCAGGTCTCGCTTGTGGGTCAGTAGTTTCCGGTGCTTACAGAAAAACACCCGATCCTCAAATCTTCTCCATGAGCCTCCGTGTGACCCATCTGCCCAGGTGATAGCACAGCACGCCTCCTGAAACGATCGCCACTACAACAATACTCCATACAATTCCATATAACGCTAGTACACTGGACAACGTAATTCCGAAAAGGCGATAACTCGTATTCAGGATTTCCCCGGACGCAAAATCCAATTCATACATCTCATGATAATTAATGGGAACTCCACAAACAAAGCGCGTGCTCGTATATATCCTAACCGTGGAAGCGCCGGAATCGAGACTCATGATCCACTCTCTATATCCGCTTGGTGAAAATCGGAAAAACACCCTATGGGAAAGCAAGCGAAGCAAGTCGGAACATTCATAAGTCCTCTGCCTAACTCCCATTTTATAGAACGTCACCGCTTCCCTGGATTCCATCCCAAATCGATTTACCATACAAAAATATCTTAGATCGGGGCTCACTTCAAGATCCTCGTCCCTTACATAACGGTCTACGCGATGGATCCGCTGTAGATCTTTAACTTCATACACGCCCGAACCCAGCAGCGTCTCCTCATTAATGATCTTGTCCTGGCTGCCTATAGTCCACTCCTTCCAAGGTTTCCTCGGAGGCCCCACGCCTCGCATATAAAGAAACCGCGTTTCGTCAGCCGACAAAACAATATAAGACTCGCTTGTTAATAGCGCTGCTTCAATAGCGCCGCTAAAGATCTCCAATACCATCCAAACAACTACGATGGGAGCGAGGATGCTATTCTTCCTTCCCAGGTTCATGCAATCGCTGGGCTTAGGCATTTCGGATCGCATTCGCCTTCCTCCGGAACATACTCTAATTAGAACCCGCTCGTTTCGTGTCCTGCCCCTGAGCCCCCGGCATGCGTTTGCCGGGACTTTTGTCCCGTAGCCTGGAAGCCCTCTGTGATGTTGTAACCCATCGTCGGTGGGCGCCAACCTAGCAGCGGCTGGCGGCTAAGGAAAGAAGCTGTTGGAGGCTCGCGAAACTCTCTGGTGGATCTGGGATTTCTCAGGCGCCCTTGCCGTTCTCCCGGTCAACTTTCGCCGGGGGTCCGGGCATGCACCGCTTTCAACTGCTCGATGGAGACCTCCGTGTGAATGGCTGACGTCTCGAGTTTCTCGTGGCCGAGCCGTTGCCGGATGAAACAGCCGAGGGCAGCAATGCGGGCGGCCCGAGACAGACTGTCGTAGGCACCCTTGCGGACCTGGGACCTGGAGGGTTTGCCTGTCCCGGTTCTCCACCGCCCGCCGGAAAGCATGTGGCCGTCCGCCTTGTAGCCCGGCGTCACGGAGGCGCAGGCAGATCTGTGGTGCTCCCCTTTCCGCTGTCCTTTGCCCTTGACCCGGGAGCAGGGGCGTGGCAGGGGGCCGGACCATGCCGGAACTGATCACAAGACTGGAGGAGATCTTCCAAGAGCGGGGCTGGAGTTTCGAGCGGGTCCCGGGCCGGCCGGTGATCCGCGCCGATTTTGAGGCGCATCACACGCGGGTGCCGGTCCACGTTCAGGCCTTTCCGGAGATTTGTGGGATCCATGTGGTGACGGGAAGTCCGTTGCGCTTCCCGTCTACCCACCGTGCGGCGGCGGCGGAGTTGGTTTTGCGGACTTGCCAACAGATGACCCTGGGGGCCTTGGAGATGGATTGGGATCAGGGCGCGGTGGTGTTCCGGGCTTCCAATCTGTTCACCGCAGTCGACCAGGTGGATGGCGGGATCGTGGCCGGTTTGGTGCATGCCGGGGTGGCGGAGATGGACCGGCTGACTCCTTACTTGAGCATTCTTTACCGGGAAAGTCCGGAACAGGTGAGCCAAGTGAATATTCCGCGCTTGCTGGCTCGACGAGATCTCGACCTGTTCACCGCGCTGGAGGATGAGGTTTTGGCGGCGGCGAGAGTTGGCAATTGAGCAATCCGGAGTAAGAGAGAGCCATGAGCAGACCGGAAGGCAGATTCCTGACATTTCTCATCATTGGGGCTCCGGGGAGCGGGAAGGGGACCCAGGGAAGAATCTTGGGCGCCGTTCCGAGGTTCTATCACTGTTCTTGTGGAGACGTCTTCCGCTCGTTGGACACGCGAACGAAGATTGGTCAAGAGTTCGTGCATTACTCGAGCCAGGGGCTGCTGGTTCCAGATGAGCTGACGGTGCGTCTGTGGAAGGAGCAAATCGACAACCAGGTGGAATCGCACGCGTTCAAGCCGGACATCGATTATCTGGTGCTCGATGGAATTCCCAGGAACCTGCAGCAAGCGGAGATCATTGCGAGTTATGTCGATGTGCAGCAGGTCTACCACCTGTCTTGTCCGAACCGTGCAGAGTTGGCCCGGCGTTTGCGCAAGCGGGCGATCAAGGAAAACCGGCTAGACGACGCGGAAGACGGGGTGATCGAGCGGCGTCTGCGGACCTACGAGGCGGAGACCAAGCCGATGCTGGATTACTACGGCAAGGATTTGGTGGCGGAAATCGATGCCTCGGAACCGCCGGTGAAGGTGTTGTTGGAGATCCTTCAACACTTGACCTCGCTCCGCAGTTTTGAAGCGATCGGAGTGTAGATGCGGTTGCTCTTCATGGGGACGGGGGCGATCGGGCTGCCCTTGCTCCGGGCGCTCTGCGAGCGCACCGGGGATGAGGTGATAGGGGTGGTGACCCAGCCCGACCGGCCATCCGGGCGCGGCGGCTCTGTGGCTGCCGGTCCGATCAAGGCCTGGGCCGAGAGCCGGGGCATCCCGGTGGTCCAACCAAACTCTTTGCGAACGGTGGAAACGCGGCGGCTCCTGCGCCGGTTCGACTCCGATCTTGGGATCGTTATGGCCTACGGCATGCTGCTGCCAACCAAGGTGCTGAGGTTGCCGCGGCTGGGCTGTATTAATGTTCACGCTTCGTTGCTTCCGCGGCATCGCGGAGCATCACCGGTGCAAGCGGCGATCTTGGCAGGCGACGGGGAATCTGGGCTGACGATCATCTTTATGGATGAAGGACTGGACACGGGAGACATTCTGTTGCGCCGTGAGTTGCCGCTGAGACCTGAGGAGACCGGGGAGTCTTTGCATGACCGGTTGGCGAACCTGGCTCCGGCTGCGATGGGGGATGCCTTGGATCAATTGCAATGCGGGACGGCCGGGCGAATCCCGCAAGATGAGAGAGAGGCCACGCTCACTCATAAACTGGAGCGCAGCGACGGGGAAATGGATTGGTCGTTGAGCG
The DNA here is from genome assembly GCA_041749135.1 of Verrucomicrobiales bacterium. Lineage (GTDB taxonomy): Bacteria > Verrucomicrobiota > Verrucomicrobiia > Verrucomicrobiales > DEV007 > DATKCT01. The sequence continues at coordinate 31,797 of JBGTBW010000223.1, read as the reverse complement.
CGGAGGAGTTGGAACGTCGGATTCGAGCTTTTCATCTCTGGCCGGGCACGTGGACCCTGATTCCAGGGCAGGATGGATTGCGGATTCTCAAAGTTTTTCCTCCGGTGGCGGTGGAGCCGGGAAGGGGCGGGCGGCCGGGCCGGGTGCAAATCTTGGGTGTTGACGGGCTGGCGGTGGAGACGGGCCGGGGGAGGCTGGTCTTGGGAGAGGTGCAGTTGGAAGGGCGTCGCCGGATGACGGCGGCGGAATTCCTCCGCGGCTTCGAACTGGCTGAAGGAGCGTGTTTGGGCCGCGCCTTGCAAGCGTGAGTGATGGGCGGGGCCGATGATCCTGGTTGCAACCCCGCTGGAGCCGCTGCGCATTCTTTCTGATTTGCATCTCGGACATCCCTTGAGCCGAATTGGGGAGCCGGAGGATCTGTGGCCCTTGATCGCCCATGCGGGCACGGTGGTGTTCAACGGCGACAGCGCGGAAGTGCGGGCCGGACCACAGTGCGAGAGGGCGCTGGAATTGTTAGGCTCTTTGCAAGCTCTGCTCGACCGGCGCGGGGTCGCGTCAATATTTCTGACCGGGAATCATGATCCGCGGTATTCGGAGCAGCATGCGCTGCTGCTGGGGGAGGGGAGGTTGCTGGCGACTCACGGCGATTTTCTGGTTCCGTTTATTTCGCCGTGGAGCCGGCGTCTGGATCGATGCCGGGCGGAGATGGAGAGCTTGCTGGAGAGCGCCGATCCGCTGCGCTGGGAGAGCGACCTCGATTACCGGTTGGATCTGGCGCGGGCTTGCTGCGATTTGCTGGAGACGGCGGCTCCCAGGGAAGGTCTCAGCCGGATGGCCAAGCTGCTCGAAATGCTGCACGACATTGGCTCTCCGAAACGGGCGTTGAGGATCGTGGAAGTGTGGCTGCGCAATCCGGGGCGCGCCTTTCGCGCCATGGAGAGGATGGTCCCGGACACGCGGATCATGGTTGTAGGGCACACGCATTGGCCGGGAGTTTGGCTCCGGGGCAAGCGCGCCGTGATCAACACGGGCGGGTTTGTTTCCATGCCTCCGGCGCAACTGGTCGAGTTCGCGGACGGGATGGTGCGCGTTCGCGCGGTGCGCGGGAGGAGTGGACGATGCGAGCCGGGGCGGGTTAGGTTTGAGCGGAGAATCGATGACTGAGAAGGACGGCGCGCCAGGAAGAGAAGTGTGGACGGTCAGCCAGTTGACCCGCCGGATCCGCGATGTGTTGGAGTGGGAGGTGGGGCAGGTCGGGGTGGAAGGAGAGATCAGCAATTACCGGCTGCTGGCCTCCGGGCACGCCTATTTCACGTTGAAGGACGAGGGCGCTCAATTGAACTGCGTGCTCTTCCGGGGACTGGCCGGACGGGTGGGTTGCCGGCTGGCGGATGGCCGGCAAGTCCGGCTTTTCGGCGAGATCACCGTCTACGAGCCGCGGGGGCAGTATCAGATGATGGTGCAACGTGGGGAGGAGAAAGGGGCTGGCGATTTGCACGCGCGCTTTGAAGCCTTGAAGCAGGCCTTGCGCGAGGAAGGGCTGTTCGAGGAGGAGAGAAAGCAAGCGCTTCCCGCGTTTCCTGCCTGCGTGGCGTTGTTGACCTCCTCCACTGGCGCGGCGCTTCAGGACATGCTGCGGATTTTCGCCCGCCGGGCGCCCTGGATCCGGATCGTGCTCTATCCGGTGCGGGTTCAGGGGGAAGGGGCGTGGCGGGAAACGGCGCAGGCCCTGAAGCGTTTGTCCCGCTGGGAGCAGGAGAAACTGCCGCGCGCCGATGTGATCGTGGTGGGAAGGGGTGGGGGCAGTCTGGAGGATTTGTGGAATTACAATGAGGAAGGCCTGGCGCGTGCGGTGGCGGCTTGTCCCATTCCTGTGGTGTCAGCGGTTGGCCATGAGACCGATTTCACCATTGTCGATTTTGTGTCGGATCTGAGGGCTCCCACTCCCAGCGCTGCGGCGGAATTGATTGCGCCGGACGGAGCGCAACTGCGGAAGCACTTGCGACGATTGTGCCTCCTCTTCGAGAGCAAGGCGCGGCGGAGTTGGCGGCGGGCTACGGAACGGCTGGGTTGGCTGGCGCGGGATTCGCGCTTGGGCGATCCGCTGAGGCGATTGCGGGACCGGGTCCAGCGGCTCGACGGCTTGGAGGAAGCGATGCGGGCGAATTCCCGGCGGCGGTTGGAGCGGGACCGGCGGGTGTTGGCTGAGTGGGAGGGCTATCTGCGTTTGTTGGCTCCGGCGCGGCGGCTGGCGGAAGGAGCCGAACGATTGCGGAGAATCCGGCGAGCGCTGCCGCAGGCCGCGTGGCGCGGGCAGTTTCTGAGGGAACGGGAGGCGGCGGGTCTTGAGAAGAGGCTGCGAGCGCTGGGGCCCGAGGCCACGTTGGCCCGCGGCTTTAGCATCGTAAAGGACGCCTCCGGAGGTGTGATTCGCCGTGCAGGCCAAGTGCAAAGCGGCGACGCGCTGCGAGTGATGTTGCACCGGGGTCATTTGGAAGTCCGCGTCGAACGAGCCCAGGACGAGGAAGTTTGACAAGGGGGAAGGGTCTGCGGAAGATGCGAGGCCGGTCCCGGGCCCCCGAACTATGAAGATGCTGATCATCGCTTTGTTGGTGGGATCCCTGGGCGGTCTCATTGCGGCTTTGTGTGGGGTAGGCGGGGGCGTGGTTATGGTGCCGGCCTTCGTTTTGGCGCTGGGTATGGACCAAAAACAGGCGGTGGCGACCTCGTTGGCGGTGATCGTCCCTACGGCTTTGGTCGCGACAGTGCGTTATGCACACGCGGATCTGGTGGATTGGAAAGTGTTTGCCGGGGCGGCGGTGGGAGCGGTGATTGTGGCGGCTTTCGGGACCGATCTGATGCGTTCGTTGAGCGACGCCCGGCTGACCCGGATCTTTGCGCTGGTGATGATCGCAGTGGGTGTCCGGATGTTATTCGTCAAAGCCTGAAACGGGGATGAAAGACATCTCGTTTTCCCGGTTCGGGACACGGCTCAGCGCCCATTGCGGCATCATCGAGCTGATGGACGATCTGGGCGAGGCCATGACCAGCGGCGATCTGGCCATGATGGGAGGGGGGAATCCGGCGGTGATACCGGAAGTGGCGACTCTCTGGAGGAAGCGCCTGAGCGAGCTGGTGGAGAGCGGCGGGATCGACGCGGTGTTGGGACATTACGATCCGCCCAAGGGCAATTCCCGGACAACGGCGGCGCTGGCGGCGCTGCTGCGCCGGGAATACGGCTGGCCGGTGAGCGCAGAAAACATTGTGGTGACGGCAGGCGGTCAGACGGCGTTTTTTCTCTTGTTCAATCTGTTGGCCGGGGTGTTCGACGGCGGAGGCCACCGGAGGATCCTTCTGCCATTGATGCCGGAGTATATTGGTTATGCGAATCTGGGGTTGTGCGCAGATTTCTTTCGGGCCATGCCGCCGAGGATCACCGGGCACGGGGAACGGCGCTTCAAATACGAGATCGATTTCGATCGCTTGGAGGTGGCTTCCGACGTCGGAGCCGTGTGCGTATCGAGGCCGACGAATCCGACCGGGAATGTATTGAGCGACTCGGAGATCGAGCATCTGCGTCGAGAGTGTGGGAAACGGGACATTCCGCTAATCATCGACAACGCTTACGGGGCTCCGTTCCCGGGGATCGTGTTTGAGGAGATCCGGCCGGTGTGGGACGAGGGCATCATCCTGACCATGAGTTTGTCGAAGCTGGGATTGCCAGGGGTGCGAACGGCGTTTCTGGTGGCGGAGCCGCGGATTGTGCGGGCCATGGCGGCCTTGAATGCGGTGACGGCGCTTTCCAACAACAATCTCGGGCAGGCCTTGGTGGCTCCACTGCTCGAATCTGGCGAGCTGTTGCGGATTTGCCGGGAGGTGATCCGGCCTTTCTATGAGGCCAAACGGAGGCGCGCATTGGCCTGGCTTGAGGAAGGATTGGGAGAGGCGTTTCCGTGGCGAGTGCACGAGAGTGAAGGGGCCATGTTTTTGTGGGTGGAATTCCCGCGGCTGCCGGCCTCTGCGGCGGAACTTTACCGGGAGCTGAAGCGGGAAGGGGTCCTGGTGGTGCCGGGGCATTATTTTTTCTATGGTCTGGAGGAAGAGCATCCCCACGCTGAGCGCTGTGTGCGCTTGACGTTCTCACAGCCCGACGCGGAGGTGCAACGGGGCATGGCGTTGTTTGGGCGCACGCTGAGGCGGCTCCACGGCGTTTCCCACCGCTGAAAAAAGGGGGTGGAGTGTCCGGCTTCCCGGGCTAGGATAGCAGGAGCGATGAAAAGGGTAGCGCTGATTGGTTTCCTGGCCGGGTTGACCGGAGGGATGGCGGCAACGGCGGTCGAGCCGTCCGAAGCGGACGACTACCGCCTTTGGAAGGACACCCGGGGCAAGGCGGTTAAGGCCAAGATCGTGGGTGTAGAAGACGGGAAGGTGATCTTGGCTCCACCGGTGAAGAATCTGGAGGTGCCGTTGAGTTCTTTGAGTCCGGAGGACCGCGCCCTTGCGGAGGCCTGGGCCAAGCGAGCGTCGGAGGACCGCAGCCTGCTGGACAACGCGCGCCTGGATCAGATTTTCAACACGCCGATTCTCAAAGCCTTGCGGGGCAGCCTTTACAAGTTTGCCGATGGCAAGCTGGAACCATACGCTATCGAGCAACCCGAAGAGTTGAAGTGGGTCGCCGTTTACTACACGCAGTCCCACGATGATCAATTCGTCGCCAGTCTGAGCAAGTCCTACGAGCGATTGCGGCGGCGAACGCCGGCCTTCGAGATGGTCATGATCAGCTTCGACGCCACCGAAGCGGCGATGCTGAAGTACATGAAGGACGAAGGGGTGACCTTTCCTGTGATCGATCTGGTGTTGGGAAAAAGAGGGGTCAGCCCGGAAATTCAACAAGCTTTTAACCAGAAGATCGTGCCGCAGTTGACCATTTTCGACACGGCTGGACAGGTTTTGGCGACTTCTTACAAGAGTGACGAGGACCGGACCCAGATTCTGGACACGCTTGATGAACTGGAGAAGCTTTTGCGCAGCGCGAGACGCGGCGGGGGAGATGAAGCGGGGGAAGCCGCGGAAGAAACCGGCGCTAACTAGGAGAACGAGACCATGACTTGGGGAACCGTATCCGCCATTCTTTTTTCCCTGTTGGGATTGATTTTGATCATGGAGGCCTATTGGCTCGCGGGAGCTTCTCTGTTTCCTGAATGGGTGAGCTGTTGCCGGAGGCGATTCAAGCAGCCTTTGCGGACCCTTGCCGCCGGACTGCTTTTGGGAGTGCCGTGGACAGTGGGGGGCGTGGCCCTTTTGAATGCAGCGCATCCGGCCGTCAAGATGCTGGGGATGGTGGTCTTGACTGGACCCTTGTTCCTTGCCTTCCTCGGATCGGCGGCGGTGGCCCAACGTTTGGGCGAAGGACTGCTGGGGGCGGTCGCCACGGAACGTCAGGGATTGGTCGTGTTTCGCGGAGGGCTGGTGTTGGCGCTGCTTTTCCTGCTGCCTTTCATCGGGTGGTTGGTGGTGTTGCCGCTGACCTTGGTGGTGGGGTTTGGAGCTTCGGTGCTCGGGTTTTTGCAGTGGAGGCGGGACGGACGCGAGGCGAGAGCCCTTGAAGTGATCGGGACCAAGACCGTGGGAGAGATTCTTCCCGGCGCGGAATCGTGAACCGGGGAAGGCGGCGCTTTTTGCAGACGGGTGCGGGTTTTGCCTCGCTGCTCAGCGCTGGCTGCGGGCGGAGCCAGTGGCTTGAGGCCTTGCGTTTGCCGGCGGCTCCAAAGCTGGGACCGTTCACTGTCCCTGACGGGGAGAAGATCGATGACGTGGCTCACGCGTTGAACCGCTGCAGTTTTGGGCCGGGTCCGCTCGAGTACAGCCAGGTCCGGACGCGGTCTCAAGAACCGCGAGAGGCCGCTGAATTGTGGATCGAAGAGCAGATCGAGGCGCAGCAGGACGACCGTTACGCCGATATTCAATGGCGCCGCCGTTTCGAGATCGTGCAGCAGGATCCGGTGGGGCAGTTCTTCGAGTTCCGGCCGGAACACATTCTGGATGACTTGCTGGGAAGCACCTTGCTTCGGGCCATCGCCAGCCGCCGGCAGCTCAACGAAGTCATGGTCCACTTTTGGACCGATCATTTCAATATCGACTCTTCCAAGGGAGACTGCCGTTGGCTGGTGGGGTGGGATCATCGGGAAGTGGTGCGCAAGCACGCCTTGGGGAGATTCCGGGACTTGGTGCGGGGTTCCGCCCTGAGCCCGGCCATGCTGTGGTATCTGGATGGGCGGGTCAACCAGGCTGGAGATCCTAACGAAAAACCGAACGAGAACTACGCGCGGGAACTGCTCGAATTGCACACCTTGGGGGTTCACGGCGGTTACAGCCAGCGGGATGTGATGGAAGTGGCCCGGGCCTTATCGGGATGGATCGTGCGCGAGCGCGGACAGGCCTGGCGGCGGCTGGGAGAGCCCGAATTCCGTCCGGAGCGGCACGACGACGGAGCCAAGGAGGTGCTGGCGCAGGTGCTGCCCGCCGGCGGCGGGAAGCAGGATTTGGAGCGGGTGCTCGACATCGTGTGTGAGCATCCTTCCACGGCGCGTTACATCGCCTGGAAGCTGTGCCGCTGGTTCATCGCCGACGAACCGCCTGCGGAAGCGACGGAGAGCGTGGCGGCCGCCTTTTCGCGGAGCGGCGGCGACATCCGGGAGACGTTGCGGGCGGTCTTTCAGTGCACGGCTTTTTGGGATCAGCGTGGAAACAAGTTCAAGCGGCCCTTTCATTTTGTCGTTTCGGCAGTGCGGGGGTTGGGCGTGACGGGGAATCCGGCTCCTTCCCTGGTCGATCACTTGCGGCGGATGGGGCACGTGCCTTTTCAGTATCCCACGCCCGACGGATATCCCGCCGAGGCCGCTCCATGGATGGAGAGTCTTCTATGGCGCTGGCGTTTCGCCTACGCGCTGGCCAACGGGGAGGTCAAGGGAGCCGAGTTCGATTTGGAACGGCTCACGGAGTATGCGGGCGGAAGGGAAAAACTTACCGCCAGTCTTTTGGGGCGCCGCGCGGGCGCCGGCGAAGCGGCGGTGTTGGGTGAACTCGACTTCAAGGTGGAAGCGGTGCTGGCATCGCCGGCTTTTCAATGGTTTTGAGCGAGAAGAGGATGATGCAAGACGCTTTGGTCAACGGTCCCTTGGGAGTCTACCTTTCCGGCGAGGAAAGCGGCGAGCGGACCTTGGTGGTGGTGTTTCTGCGAGGGGGAGCGGACGCCTTGAGTCTGGTGGCTCCGGTCTTTGAAGACGCTTACTACCGGGCCCGCCCGCGCTTGGGGATCAAGTCCGAGGCAGCCATCGCCCTGGACGAACGCTTTTCCATTCCTCGCCGCATGGCTCCGCTGGAAAGGCTGTTCCGGGATGGTGAATTGACGGTTCTCCACGCGGTGGGATCGGAGGAGGACTCGCGCTCCCATTTTGAAGCGCAGGATTTCATGGAGCACGGGGGACTGGAGGCGGGGGGATGGCTCGGGCGGTTTCTTCGTTACCGGGAGGGCCGGAGCGGAGGTCCGCTGTCTGCGGTGGCTTTCGGGACGAGGGCTCCGGAATGTCTGCGAGGGGCCCCGGGCACAACGGTGATCGAATCGTTGGCAGAGTTTGCCGTGCCCGAAGGGATGCAGTCGTTGTTGGAGGGGTTGGGGAAACTCTATGGACTCGATCCGGTGGTCCTGGGTCCGCGTGGGGAGCAGACGTTGCGGGCTTTGCGTTCTTTGGCTACTCTGGCGGAGAATCGCGACGCGCCCCCGAAGAACGGCGTTGTCTATGGCGACGACGCTTTCAGCCGTTCGCTGGCGCAGGCGGCGCGGCTGATCCGGTCCGGCTTGGGTGTCGAAGCGATCACGGTGGATTTGCACGGCTGGGATTCGCATCTCACCCAGGAGACGCTGATCGAACCGCTGATGGAGCATCTGGCTTCGGGGCTGGCCGCATTCCGGCGGGATCTGGGAGAACGCATGGCCACGACTTCGGTGGTGGTGATGTCGGAGTTCGGCCGGCGCTTGCGGGAGAATTCCGCGTTTGGGACGGACCACGGCCGGGCGGGGTGCATGTTTGTGCTGGGCGGGGGAACGCCGGGCGGGGGGAAGGTCATTGCGGAATGGCCAGGTCTGGAGGACGATCAACTTGAGGCGCCCGGAGACCTTCGGGTAACTACGAACTACCGCGACGTGTTGTGGTCCGTGTTAGGACGGCACGGGAAGTGCGATCCGGAGCGGGTTTTTCCCGGGCACGCCTTGCGACCGGCAGCGGTGTAGGACGAGGGGTGGGAAGAAGGGCGCGCCCAGGGCATTCCGGCTGCGCATCCAGAATACAATAGCTCTGAGTGTGGCTGCGATAGGACCGGGGTTGGCGGTTCGATGACCCCGTGGCGGCCCGTGCAGCGTGATCTCATCCTATGAATCCTTGTCCCACCTGGGACCAGCATCCATCCGGCGGCGCTGAAGCGTGGGGTTCCGCGTTTACGCGGTTCTTGTGAGGAAAAGGTTCTTCGCAGGGAACCGCCTGAAGGCGGAACCCCGGACGGAGGGAGGCAGCGTTGGGGGCAGTCCGGGGTTCCGCGTTTACGCGGGTCTGGGAGCTGGAGCCCGTTACCTGGAACCGCCTGAAGGCGGAACCCCGGACGGGGGGAGAGCCGCGTTGGGGGCAGTCCGGGGTTCCGCGTTTACGCGGGTCTGGAAGCTGGAGTTCGTTACCTGGAACCGCCTGAAGGCGGAACCCCGGACGGAGGGGAGGCCGCGTTGGGGGCAGTCCGGGGTTCCGCGTTTACGCGGGTCTGGAAGCTGGAGCCCGTTGCCTGGAACCGCCTGAAGGCGGAACCCCGGACGGAGGGGAGGCCGCGTTGGGGGCAGTCCGGGGTTCCGCGTTTACGCGGGTCTGGAAGCTGGAGCCCGTTACCTGGAGCCGCCTGAAGGCGGAACCCCCGGCCGGAGGGGAGGCCGCGTTGGGGGCAGTCCGGGGTTCCGCGTTTACGCGGGTCTGGAAGCTGGAGCCCGTTACCTGGAGCCGCCTGAAGGCGGAACCCCGGACGGAGGGGAGGCCGCGTTGGGGGCAGTCCGGGGTTCCGCGTTTACGCGGGTCTGGAAGCTGGAGCCCGTTGCCTGGAACCGCCTGAAGGGCGTGTTGATTTATTCTGCAACACCGCGTCGCGCGCCCTCAGAGCAGGGCGAAAGTATCGCTCCGCGAGCCAGCCAACTGCGCGACCCTTCGGGCATAACTTGTTGAAAGCGTTGGCTTTGTTGCTCGTCGGTCACGAATTTCAATTCGCTCCCACCTCGCGCCGTGCCAACCCTTCCACCAAGTCCCGCGCGGCATCACCGAATAAATCGACACGCCCTGAAGGCGGAACCCCGGACGGGGAGAGAGCCGGAAAAGGTTCTTCGTCTGGGCCGCGGCGAAGCCGTTGTTAGCATAAATGCCGGAAGGCTGCGAAGGTGTAGGCGCGGCTGTCGGCCATGCACCGGTGAATCCAGCCGAAAAGGTCGCCGATCTCGGGAGCGCGCTCTCGCAGTTCGACGAGCCCGTCCGGGTCCGAGTCCCGGCGAGGCGGTGGAGCGCAGATTTTCCGGAGTGGCAGCTCGTTCTGGAGATTCTCGATTTCCCGGGGTCCCAGGGAGCGGATTTCTGTGGGGGATTGCCAGGCGTCGAGCTTGTGCCGTTCGATGCCCATAGTGGTGACGGCGACTCCATAGCGATCGCCCAGAGAACGCAATTCGTCGGCCAACCCTTGGTCGGCGATGGGAGCAGCGTAGACGAGTTCGGAGCGGTGGGCCCAGGCTCCGGCGCTCAAGGTCTGGAAGACCAGCTCGCGTGTTGAGTCGGGCCCCGCCTCCAAGGCCAGGCGAACGCTGGTCAACTGGAAGGGGTGGTCGAGCACCGTGAGCAATTCGCGTTTCAAGAGAAATCCCGCATCGGTGAGTTCGCCGGCTTTCCAATCGACGACCACGGCGTCGGGAACGGTCCAAAGATGAGCGCGGGACCTTTGCTCAGTGAGAGGGTGATGGAGAGGGAAAACGAAGCGGTTTTCATCTCCGGTGCAGCGTTCGAAGAGGGCCTGAAAAATGCGCCAACGGAGGGCGTCCTCGGAGGCGGCAAGTGGGATGTTGACTTCTTGGGACTTGAGGAGAGGCGGTTGTTTCTCGACGAGGCGGACAGGCTGGCGGCGGCGGAGGTAATAGCCCTGGCCCTGGGTCACTTTGGCGATGGGCGAGGCGGGGTCGCAGGACATCACCGAAAAGTGATAGCGCAGGGTCGCGTCGCTGTAATGCTGCGTCAGTTTGTGTTTGACGACCTTGATCAGCTCGGTGCCCTTTACTGCATCGCCCGGAGATTTCGGCAGGCAGTTGGGTAGGATCTCCTTGAGCTGTTCGCGGAGGTTCATCGGGATTCGCCGGGAGCATGGTGGGGCAGGACTTGCCCGTCAAGCGTTGGCTGGCTGCCCGGTGCGGGACCCTCCAAAACACCCTTGCGACGGGCGATCAACCAGCAAACGCCGAAGAGATCCACGAGCCCACGCCAGGCGCGATTGGACAGGGAATACTTGCTCGAGCCGTGCCGGCGCGGCCTGTGGGAGACCGGGATTTCGCGGACCTGGCAACCTGCGGCGCGGACGAAGGCCGGGATGAACCGGTGGAGACCGTTGAACAGGGGGAGGGCTTCACGGCATTCGCTGCGCATGGCTTTGAGCGTGCACCCGGTGTCCCGGATGCCGTCGTGGGTGAAGGCGCGCCGGATCGCGTTGGCAATGCGGCTTTGCAGTTTGCGACTGAACGAATCCATCCTCTCGACGCGGTAGCCGCAGACGAGGTCCGCGCCCACGGCGATCTCTTGGAGAAGCCGGGGAATGTCGGCTGGGTCATTTTGCAGGTCGCCGTCGAGGAACACGAGGAGGGGGGCACGGGCGGCGCACATCCCGGCGTAGAGCGCGGCGCTTTGACCTCGGTTTCGGGAAAAGCGGATCAGCCGGACGGCGGAATCCTCCTGGGGAACACGGCTGGAGGTCGAGTCGGTTGAGCCGTCGTCGACGAGGATCAGTTCGTAGACCCGGCCGCTCAACGCTCGAGCGATTTCTTCGAGAAGCGGCGCGACGTTTTCCGACTCGTTGAAGAGGGGAACGACGATGGAGACCTCCGGGGGCCCGGATTCGGACATGATGCCGTTTGAGGCAGAGAGCTTGGAATTTCAACCCAAAACGGCGGAGCGGCGACGCTGATTAGGGGGTTGCCTGAAGCCGCTCCGAACCTATTGGTGATCTTGAGCCCTGTGATCCATTCCCACCTTCGAATCGCGGCTGCGGCCGCTCTGGCTTGGTTGTTTCCCGGAGGCGCCGTCCTTCACGGGCAACAGGAGAAGTTTACCGCCGAAGAGATTCTCGGCTTTGTGCGTTACAGCCAGACGGCAAATCGCTTGCAAACGAAGGGGACACTGCGGCAGGGCCGGGAACGGCATCGCTTCGATCTTTTTCTGGACGGCCCTTCCATCCAATTCGTATTTGCCAAGCCGGCGCAGAGCGTCCGTCTGGATCTGGGCGATGCCGCCTGCCGGCTTCTGGAATCGAGGGAGGGCGGCTCCGAGAAGGAAGTGCCGGCTGCGCGTTACGGAGAAGCGATCCGTGAAACGGACGTGACCTACGAAGATCTCGCGCTGCGCTTTCTCTATTGGCCCCGGCCCGAGCTTTTGGGAGAGGCTGTGGTTCGCCCCGAGCGCATCACTTGGAAGATCCGGGTCGTCAATCCCGGCCGGAGCGGTCCTTATGGACAGGCTCTCGTCTGGGTGGACAAGGTCAGCGGCGCGCTGTTGCAGGTGCACGGATTCGACCGGTCGGGCGCGCTGGTGAAGCGGTTTCAGGTCATCTCAGGGCAGCGAATGGAGGTTCCCTCTTCGGAAGGCAAGGAGAAGATCTGGATGCTCAAGGAGTTGCGGGTGGAAACGGTGGATCCGCGGACGGGCAATCGCGTGGGCGAGTACACCTATCTCAACCTGGACAAGCCGAAGGGCTGAGGGCGCCGATGGACTCTTTCAGGGCAAGACCAGAGGGATCAGGCTTTGCGCGGCGGCGATCCGCTTCCGCAGGTCTGGCGTTGCTTGCTGGATGGACGATGGGGATTTGGGCCCCTGTGGCCGGAGCGCAAGAAGCCGCGCTCGAGGCGAGCACCCTCGAGCCGGTGGTGGGTGAGCATTTCCGGCTTCAACTTGAAGTTCCCGGAAATCAGGTGCGCGTTCCTGAGATCGAGGTCGAAGGACTCACCATCGACTATGTGGGTGTGAGTTCGTCGACCGAGTTTTCCATGGGGCGCAGCGGCCGATCTGTGCTCGTGAAGAAGATTCTGGCTTACAGGGCCAAAGCGAACCGGGCGGGGGAATTCGTCATTCCTGAAGTGGCCGTGACGGCGGATGGAAAGGCGCTGAAGAGCAACTCACTGACCCTGACGGCGAGGGAGGCGGGCGATCCGGCGGCGGGAGGCAATGTGCGCAGCCCGGCCGCTTTTATTAGGATCGAGGCGGAGCGCCCCGAGATCTTCGTGGGAGAATCCGCTGGAGCCACAGTGAAGGCCTACTTCGGACCGGGGGTGCAGGTGGTGGATCTGCAGCGCCAGATCGCCCTGCAAGGGGAGGATCTTATTTTTCAACCGAGTGGTCCGGCGCGTCGCGGCGTGGAGACCGTTGGGTCCGTTCAATATCAAGTGTTTAGCTATGATACCGTGTTTTCAGCGGTGAAACCGGGAGAGGTGCGCGTGGAGCCCGTGACCGTCGAAGCGACGGTTCGCCTTCCTGCCGGCGCCCGGCCTCGCGACAGCCGCCGGGAGAGCATTTTTGACCGGGTGTTGGGAAACGATCCTTTTTTCGACAGTTTCCTCGACCGCGCCTCCTCGGAACGTATGCCGTTGACCACCGATGCCATGGTCTGGAAGGTGTTGCCGCTTCCCAAGGAAGGCCGGCCCGAGGATTTCCGCGGCGCGATCGGGGACTTCAGATTGGAAGTCGCGGCGGATCCGGCGCGCTTGAAGGTGGATGAGGCTCTCACCGTGCGGGCGCGCATCGAAGGGCAGGGGAATTTCGACCGGATCCAGACGCTGAGCGTCGAGGAAGGAGAGGACTGGAAAGCCTATCCGCCGACTTCCGGGTTTACGGCGAACGATCAGTTAGGACGCCGCGGAGAGAAACGATTCGAGCAGGTGTTTTTTGCGCGCGGCCCGACGGATCGTGGACCGGAGATCGCGTTCAGTTTCTTCGATCCCATAAAGCGGGAATATGTTCGCCTCATCGCGCCGCCGATCGCCGTGCAAGTAACAGGCCAGGCGGCATCCGCTTCGCTTGCAGGGGAGGAGGATTCCATTGGCGAAGGCGGGGAAGGGGAAGATCCGCCGGAGGATCGGAACAAGCCGGCGATCCGTGGGACGGCGAGTGATTGGATAGCAGGCCCTCGGCCCTTTGTTTTGGCGAATCCGTGGTTTGGCGGAATGCAAGCCGCTGGGGCCCTGTTGGTGGGGGCGGTGCTGGGGATGGGCGCTTTGGTTCGAGGAAAGCGCGATCCGGTGCTGGCGGCCAGGCGTTTGTGGAGGGCGGAAAAGCGGGCGCTGCTTACGAAACTGGCCGACGACTCGCTGTCGCAAGAAGCCTTCGCCGCTGTGGCTGCGGACCTGATCGCCGTTTTGGGAAGTAGTCCAGGCGAGAAGACACGGGCGACGGCGCGGGAAGCGCTGGTGCGGCTTCAGGCGGGTCTGAAGCCTGGCGATGTCGAGGCGCTCGAAGCCGTTGTGAGCGCCGCGGAGAAGACACGTTGGTCGCGCGACGGTGTGCGCGGCGGTGCAGGGCAGGTCGAGGAGAGAGCGACACGCGAATCCGTGCGCACCGTGTTGCGGCAATTGGCCAGCGATCCAAAGGGAGCGCAGGAATGAAGGGAAGGGGCTGTCGGTGGATCGTTCCGGCTCTTGTTTTTCTGACCGGGACGGCTGTTCCGGGTGCGGAATGGGGGATGACCTTCGAAGAGGTCGAACGGCGTTTCGCGGAAGCGAACGGGCTCTTGGAGGGAGGGGACGCCGAAGGAGCTTTGGAAGTCTATGACGCCATCGCGAAAGGAGGTTGGGCTGCGCCCGAGCTGTTCTTAAATCTTGCGGCGGCGGCGGAACACGCAGGAAACCCCGGATTGTCCGCTCTGGGCGCTTACCGGGCCCTTTTGTTGCATCCCCAGGATCCGGAGGCCCGGGAATTGTTGCGTTCGGCGCTCCGCGCGCTCAACGAGGAGGACCGTTTCCTGGCCCTCCTCTCCTCGGCCAAGCGGGCGCAATGGCGGGGATGGCTGCTGTGGGGAGGGACCGCGGGGTTTTGGCTGCTCATGTGGATGGGAGCGCTGGCTTGGCTTCGGCAGGGCGTGAGGGGTTTTTTCCGGGCGGCGCTCTGGGCGATTCCGTTTTTGGCGATGGCGGCGTCAGGTTGGTGGCTTTGCCGGGGTGTTCCCCGGCCGGACAACGCTTGGGTCACGACGCCGGAGCCCGTGGAGCTAAAGGCGGGTCCATTCAAGGAGGCCGCGAACACGGGTCGGCTTCGTCCGGCGCAGTGGGCGGAGATTGCCGGATCGGACGGCGGCTGGATTTTTGTCCGGGTAGGGACAGAGAACGAAGGATGGATCCAAGACGAGAGGTTGGAGCGGGTCATGACATGGCTGCAGCCGGCCAAGGAATGAGTGGGATCACCGCGCCGGTCCCCGGTCCGGTTTTCATGTTCGTCAGGATTCCTGGTGGAGCGGGCTTCTGCTGGTCTGGCGGCCGTCACATGGGCTCCTCTTGGCGGTTCCCTTCGGCTGGCGCCGTCGCAGGAACGATCCGGCTGCCGAGAATGGCTGCCGCGGCAACGGCGCCCAGCAGGACGCAAGTCCACCACAAGGCGTCGGGGTGAATGGCGTAGATTCGGGCTCCCGCGAAGGGAGAAACAATCAGGGCGATAGAGAAAGTCATGCCGAGCAGACCGAGGTACCGGCCGCGCATGTGAGCGGGAGCTAAAGCTGCGGCGTAGGCTCCCTGAACTGGGAACGCGATCATTTCGCCGATGGTGTGCACGCTCATGGCGGCGGCGAGCGCGATCAGGCCGGCGGACGGGCCCAGAACATTCAAACCGAATCCGGCGCCCAACAGGAAGAAGCCCACGGCCATGGGACGGAGCGGATTCATGCGGCGCGTCCAGAAAGTGAGGGGAATCTCCAGCAATACGATGAGGACTCCGTTGAGCGAGACAAGGAGGCCATAAGTTTGCTCGGAGAAGTGCAGGTGCTCCGTGACGTAGATGCTGTAGCTCGATCCGGTCTGAAAGAAGATAAAGGCTGTGGCGAAGCCGGCGATGGACAAGAGGATGAAGTTGCGGTCCCGGGCCACGTGCCGCAGTGCGGGAAGGAGTCCGTGCGACCGGACTTCGCCGTCGCCGCGCACGCCCTTGGGGAGCGCAAAACAGGCCAGGAGGCCGAAGAGAACGCTGGCCAGAGCGTTCCCAGCAAAGATCCAGGAGAAAGACCAGGCGGCGAGCAGACCGGCGGTGGCGGGACCGAGAGCCCAGCCGGCGTTGATGGCGAAGCGCAAGACGCCGAAGGCCAGGACCCGTCGGGACGGCGGCACGAGATCGGCGATCAGGGCGGATGATGCCGGACGATAGAGTTCCGAAGTGAGGCCGGCCAGGAAGACGCAAGCAAAGATGGCTGGGAGTCCTTTGGCGGAGTGCAGAAGCATGAGGGCGGCAGCGCTTGAGAACATCGAGATGACGATGGTTCTGCGGCGCCCGATCCGGTCGGCCAGATCTCCGCCGAGGAATGCAGCGACGAAGTTCCCGGCCCCGTAGCAACCGATGGCCAAAGCGGCATGTTCCAAGCTGTAGCCGAGCCGCTTGAGATAAATCGTTAGGAAGGGAAGGACGAATGCCCCAAAACGGCATATAAACATGCCCGCAAAGAGAATCCATACGGCCGGAGGAAAGGCCCGGAATTCCGAAACAAAGGAGGAGAACCATCCGATGCGCGGGGAAGGCGCTGGCTGCTGCGGGCTTTCTGCTGGTGGTGTTGACGGCATCGGGCGAAACGAAAAGGCCCCGTCTCCGGGAGGAGAGCGGGGCCGCGAGAAATCCTATGGGAAAGGCTATAAATCGGGTCTCAACGCTCTCCGGCCACACCGGTCCGGCCGATGCTCGATTGCCGGACGTAGAATCCGGCGAGCATGCGATGGGCTTCGTGCCGGAAGGAATGGGTCATACGGAGAGCCTCTCGTTCGAAAGGGAATGGGATAAATGGGAAGCGGAACCCGCTTGTCAATCTCTTTCTCACTTTTTATTGCGTTACGATTTCGTTGGTAGTCAGGTCGCCTCGCTTTCCGGCAGCATGGGGCATGCCCAGGGAAATCGAGCGGAAATTCCTCGTGACCGGGAAGGAGTGGCAAGCCGGATCTGAAGCGGTGCGAATCCGGCAAGGGTATTTGACCACGGGAACGCGGGCGACGGTTCGGATCCGGGTGGCTGGAGAAGGAGCCTGGATTACGGTGAAAGGAGATTCGCGCGGCCCCGAGCGCGCGGAATTCGAGTATCCCATACCGCGGCCGGACGCGGAGTTTCTCCTGACCCTGTGCGAACAACCGCTCATCGAGAAAGTCCGGCATCGGGTGAAACAAAGCGACTGGGTCTGGGAGGTGGACGCCTTCGAGGCGGAGAATGCCGGGTTGGTCCTGGCGGAAATCGAGCTGGAGAGCGAGGGAGCGGATATCGATCTCCCGGTTTGGGTGGGGCCTGAAGTGACGGGCGACTACCGCTATTACAACGTGAATCTGAGCCGCTGCCCTTACCGGACCTGGCCGCCGGAGCCCGGGGAAGGGCCCTCGCGGTGAACGAGAGGGTGACCCGCCGAGAATCTCAGGGAGACCGCAATTCTTCCAGAGTCACGGGGCGCCGCTTTTCCGCAGAGCGGTCCGCGGCGAAAACAACTTCGAAGCTGCGATAAGCCTCGCGGAGGTTGGTTAGGGGCATGGGTTTGTTTTCGCTCAGCGCGGTGAAGAAAGCGCGGAACTGCGCCTCGTAGGGATGATCGGAGACATCGCCGGAGTCCAGCAGCTTCATGGAGAGTTCCGACCAGGAGGACTTGTTGAGGGCGAGTTCTTCGGAGTGGAGGCGGCGGTCGAGGAGGGAGCCGCGGCTGCCCACCAGGTGGGTGTGGAAGTAATAGGGCTGCAGGCAATCGATGACCGAGGCCACCTTTCCGACGCGGCCATCGCTGAACTGGAGGATGGTGGCGCTGGTCGTGGGGTAGCGGTAGGGAGCGAACTCGGCGCTGCGGGAAGCGGTGGCTGCGCTGAATACCGATTCGACTTCCCCGTTCATGCAGAGAAGAAGGGCGTCCAGGGCGTGACAGCCGGCGGAGAGAAGGCTGCTGCCGCCTTCCTCCCGGGTAATGTTCCAGCGAAACTGCCCGTACCACGGGCCGATTCCGTGAAAGTAATCGACTTCCCCGTAATGGATCTCACCAAGCAGGCCGGCATCGATGACGGCGCGGGTGACCAGGAACTGGTTGGAGTAGCGGCATTCGAAACAGACACAGGCTTGGATCCCCGCGGCTTCCACCGCCTCGAGTATATCCTGGCAATCGCGCAAACTCAGGGCCAGAGGTTTCTCAATGATAAGATGTTTTCCCGCACGGGCCACAGCCAGCGCTTCCTCGCGGCGCCGGCTCGGGTAACTGCAAAGCGAAACGGCATCGACGCCGGATTGAGCCAGCATCGAATCCAGACTGGTCCAGACTTGGATTTTTCCGCCGTGTCGCGCAGTCAGCTCGGCCGGGTCGGGACTCCGGGAAGAACACACTGCCGTAACCCGGGCCAGGCCGGTGGCGTTGAGGGCGTCGATGTGGGCGGCGGCGGCCCAGCCGTAGCCCACGACAGCAACGGAGAATGTCGGTTCAGCATTCATGAAGACTTGCCGGAGAGCCTATTCGAGAGCGAGGGTGGGAAGCAAGGACGCAACCCGGGATTTCCATGGAGAGCGGAGGCGAGGAATTCTTGTTCACTCTGAGAGACGGCTTTTGGGAGCAAACCACGGTGTGGCGCAAGAGCGACGGTTCGGAGGTGGTTCGCAAGGAATTGCGCAGTCCGGGCCGGGATGGGCCCTGGGCTCAGGCTGCTCTGCTCGGGGAGATCGCTTATCTGCGCAGCCTTCCGGAACGGGCCCGCAAATGGTTCCCGCCGCTGCTGGAAAGCTGGGATGACGGCGATCGGTTGGGATACGCCATCCCCTACCTGCGCGGCGCGCGTGATGCCGCCAACCTGGTTCTGGAAGGCCCCTTGAATGAGCAGGAAGCCGCTGCGTTGCAGGATTCGGTGGCGGAGGCGGTATTTGCGGATCTGCATTCAGAGAGATGCGTAGGGGATCCGCCCTTCCGCGAGCATTGGAGCAGGACCATGGAGGACTCCGTGGAAGTGCTGAGTGAGATCGAGACTTTGGCTCCGCTCTTCGACTCTCCGCAGCTCAAGGTGGAGGGGGCTGTTTGCCTGGGTTTGCGCAGCATTCTGACGGCGGTGCTCCGCGCGGGACTGCCGGAAGCCTTCGACGCGGAACCCTGCGTCCGGTTGCACGGCGATCTCATTCTCGAAAATGTGCTGTGGGACGGGTCCGCCGCGCCGGAACAGCGGATGTGGCTGATCGATCCGGTTTCCGTCGCGGGCGTGTGGAAGGGTCCACCGCTTTTCGATCTGGTGAAATACGAGTCCTATGCGCGAGGCGGCCTATATGCTCTGCGGGCGGGATTGTTCGAGGCCGGTCCCGCGCCGGGGACATCTGCTGATTGGAGGTTCTCGATTCAGTGGGACGCTGAGCCGATGCGGGCATTTCGGCGGATCGACCTGTGGAAACGTGTGCGAGCGGCTTATGTGCGGCGCTACGGGGAACCGCCGGGAGTTCTGACGGCGCTTTTCGACGCGTATTTTTCATTGGTTATGGCCAGGAACACGCAGGGGCGTCAACAATGGGCGCGGGTGCTTCAGGCTGTGCGAAGTTTGAATGCGGCGGTGGATGAGGGCGTTTCAGGAAAGGGTCTTTCCAGGCCAGGCGGCGCCGCCGGGTCAGACAGGCGGATTGGCGGGGGTTGATTCGTTTCTCACAGAGGCACAAGGGGCCGAGGATCACCGAAACATAGGCAGTGGGTTCGGGGCAGCGCCTCCACACCGGTAGCGCCAAGGCATTGGTGTCGAGTGTTTTCATACGTTTGAGATCAAGGGCCAAGGGAAGCCGGGATTCTCGCCAACTGAGCGCGCACTCAGTTGATCCAAATCCCTTAGCCTGACCCATCGTCCCGAGATTCGAATCGCGTCTAATATGAACCTACTATCCAGGCCCTCGGGCAGTTTGTTTAGAAGAAACTTTTGTGGGTAAGGATGAGAGGAGACTACCGCACTCCAAACCGCTTCGCGTTCACGAGGCGCGTCGTGCCTGCGGCAGCTCTTGGAGTGGGCCAATCCTCTGGCGCTTTGGCGAAGCGAGTGAAGGGGGCCGGAGCTTGCGCTACGTCACATGCGCTCGGGCTTGGCGCCGTGGACGAAAAAGTGCTCGGCATCGCCACTGTAATGGGACGGATCTGCGCAGTGATCCCAGTATTCCACGTTCTGCGGCGTCACCGCGATGAGCACGGTTTCAGGATCCCCCTTTCCGCCAGGAACCCAAATGCTCAACGACTCATCCCAGAGCGCTTCGACTTTCCCGGGATCATCGACCAGGCTGGCGAGGCCGTTGATCGAGAGGTAGCTGTCCTCCTTCTGGCAGGCGACGTGGACGTGTGTGTCGCCTTCGATTTCATGCACTTTCGCGGTATTCCGCGATGAGATAAACCAAAGCCGTCCGCTGGATTCCGTGCTTACGATGGCCATTGGCCTGGCCCGCAAGTCATGGTCGCCTGCTCTCGTAATGAGCATCGCCGTGGTAAATTTGCTCAGCAGGTCGCAGAGCGAGGGGATTTCATGTTTTTCCATACCCGGTAAACGATGGCGGCGGCGGCAAGGGCGGTCTTGGACTTGAAGAAGTGGTGGAAGCTGTCTTTCCGGACGCCGGCGCGTTCGCAGATGGCGTCGATGGAGGCGGCGCGATAGCTGCGTCGCCAGATGGTCTCGATCATGGCTTCGGTGGAGACGGGCAGCATAGGCTCACTTTGAAGTGACTGTCCGGTCACGTCAATCGGGAATCGGCGGACCCGCCGCCCAGCTCCTCCGGCAATCAAGAGAGACGCGCGACAAGATAGGCATTGCCATGAAGCGGCGGAATTTGCTAAGGAAATCATCTCGATGTCCTTATCTTCCAGCGGTGTGGTCAAGCGCGCCGGTTTCGCCGGCGGGCGAGCCGGCATGTCGCGCTTTGGGAGGCGGGCCGCCGGAACCATCCATACATGAAGATGCGTTATTCAATACTCCTTGCCGTCCTCGGAGCGGCTTCTGTAATGCTGACGGTGAGCGGTTGCGGTCGCAAGAAGGCCCCGCCGGTTTCTCTTTTGGACGACGGGGGCGGCAGAACGGCTGACGATTTTCCAGAACTCGCCGTGGACGTTTTCGCGCCCATGGATGGCGGCATTTCGCTCTCGGAGGACGAGATCAAGGGCCGCAACACCTGGAATCTTTGGTGCGGCGGAAACGAGCAGTTTTGGGATCGCATGGCGCGAGAGAGTTACGGGCTGATGGATTTGTTAAAAACGATCGATTCCCGCAACCGGGGCAGCCGTTTCAAGGAGTTGGGCTTGATCAATCAGCCGGGCTTTCGGCAAGCCGAAGCGCCGGACGAGCACGGTTTATGGATCGACGAAGCGGTCGAGCCCGAGCCGGAGGCCATAGATCCGCAGGTTTTTGGGCGTCCTTCCGGCATTTTGGGCGTGCGGCTTTTCGACAATCCGGCGTTCAAGGGCGATGCGGTCAAGAAATGGGATGGCAAGCGCTATTACGAGGATGCGAACTATGCGGTGGGCAAGGACTTGATCCGGCCTTACCAGGTGGGCGTCTCTTGCGGGGTTTGTCACATCGCCTTTCATCCCTCCAAGCCTCCCGCGGATCCCGAGGCCCCAGAGTGGGAGAATTTGGCGTCAGCCATCGGCAATCAGTACATACGGGAAGGGAAGGTCTTCGCCAACAATGTCCGGGAGGGCGGCTTTTTCTGGGAGATGCTCAAGAATCAGCCTCCGGGGACTTCGGACACTTCGCGGATCGCGACCGATCACATCAACAATCCGAACACGATCAACGCCATCTTCGAGTTGGGAGCCCGGCTGAACATAGGGGAGACGGAGAAGCTGACGGGAGAAAGCCTGCTTTTGCCGACGGTCAAAGAGGAGATGGCGAC
Organism: Verrucomicrobiales bacterium; assembly: GCA_041749135.1. Classification (GTDB taxonomy): domain Bacteria; phylum Verrucomicrobiota; class Verrucomicrobiia; order Verrucomicrobiales; family DEV007; genus DATKCT01. The sequence goes on along the minus strand of JBGTBW010000223.1, from coordinate 10,432 downwards.
GCCCCACGTATTGAAGGACGGGGCCGACTCGGTGGGGGTGCCGGGGGCGACGCTGCGCGTCTTCATCAACATCGGAATGTATCATCAGCACTTTTTGCAGCAGCACAATGCGCTGATCGGTCTGAGTGGTCAGAAACCCTTTAGCATTGCCACGGCGCAGAAGAACTCGGTGTATTGGCGCGCCACGGAACGGAAGTTTGAGAATGTGGCCAACTTCTTCAAGCGGTTGACTTCTTACCGGCTGGCTGATGCTCCCGGCGGCGCGGCCTATATCACGGCCGATCCCGGCGTCATGGAACGGGGCAAACTGGCATTCGCGGAGAACTGCGCGCGGTGTCACTCCAGCAAACAGCCGCCGGCCGGCATGGATCCGGACGAATGGTTTCGTCAGGAGGTTATGAGAGAGGACTTCCTGGTGGGGAATTTTCTTTCGGACGACCGGCGTTATCCGCTCACGCAGATTGAGACCAACGCGGCTCGCGCGTCCGCCACGAACGCGACGCGGGGACATGTTTGGGAGTTGTTTTCCTCGGAAACCTACAAGAATCTGCGTCCGGTAGGAGAGATCGATGTGTGGAATCCCTACAGTGGGCAAGACGAGAAGTGGAACGTGCCGGGAGGAGGTCCTGGATATTACCGCACCGCTTCGCTCATCAGCATCTGGTCATCGGCTCCTTTTCTCCACAACAACGCTTTGGGCAAGTACACCGGGGACCCGTCGGTGGCCGGCAGGATGGAGGCCTTCGACGACGCCATGGAGAAGCTGCTGTGGCCGGAGAAGAGATTGAACAAAGATTCGATCTGGAGAACGACGCAGGAATGCAGCATCCAACTGCAAGCCGCGGTGATTCCCGAGCCCCTGCGCACGCTGTTGAAGTCGAACACGGACAGCGACGGGTATTTTCGTTTGGGCCCGATCCCGGAGGGGACGCCCATCAACCTCTTGGCCAATGTGGACCCTGAGACTGACCCGAAAGACATGGTCGCCCTGATTGTGAAGATCAAACGGGCATTGTTTGAGATCAAAATCCGCAATCTCGAGGGCGCCGCCGCGCGGGAAGTGATGAAAGAAGAAGTCGCGCCGGCGCTGATGAAGGTGAGCAAGTGCCCGGACTTTGTTACGGACCGCGGACATTATTTTGGGACGGATTTGCCGGATGAGGACAAGCGCGCTTTGATTGAATTTGTCAAAACCTTCTGAGGAAACGGGCTTGGATCTCGAGGGCAGCGTCGCTCTGAGGAAGGGGAGGATTGGAAAATGACATTCGATGACTTGCTCGCCCTGGATAAGGGGCAATTGGACGATTTGTTTCGCCGAAGTCCAGCGGGACCGATTCCGCAGGGAGAGGCGCGGGGCATAGCCATCGCCTGCGCCGGAACCTGGTGGGCCCGTTGGATATCCCGGCTGGTTCGCCGCTGGGCCTGGCAGGGAAAAGTCTTTACCCTCAATGAGGAAGGAAAGGAAGCGACGCTGATGAACCGGATCAGCGTAGTAGGGGTTCAGGCCATCGTGGCCCGGGTCTATTACACGGAGAGCTGGTTGGACGGGAAGCAGTGCATTGTGCTGGATTACTCGAAGACCTCTCTCTTGGCGCGCAAGATCCGGGACGAGATCCGGTTGATCGATCCGGAGGCACGCCTCTATCTCGGAAAAGTATGGTGGGGCAAGACCCGGTTGATTGATTTCGCTTTGGAGTTTCCGGCTTGAGCTGTGGAGGGCTATGGACGTGACGCGATGGGGATTGTTGAAGGCTCCGCGCCAGCGGCTCGACGAGCTTTTCGGGCGGAGCGTCGCTGGAGCGGAGCCGGATGGGGAGGGCGTGGGCACGGCCATGGTCTGCACGGGGACCTGGCTGGCCCCGGTTTTGGCCTGGCTGGCGCGTTGGTTTTGTTGGCAGGGTAAAGTGTTCGATGCCCGCAGCGGTTTCCTTAAGAACCGGGTGACGCCCTTCTCATTGCGGGCCATCAAGGCCCAAGTCTACAAAGGAGAAAGCTGGTACGACGGCAAGGAATGCATTGTCATCGACTACAGTAAGACCTCTTTCGTGGCGAAGATGGTGCGAGACGAGATCCGGGAGGTGGCTCCCGGCCTCTACCTTGGGAAGGTGTTTTTGTGGGGAAAGCCTTCCATTCATTTCAGCGTCAGCTTCCGGTATGAGCCGGTCCGGAAACTGTGGAGGCGGGTGATCGCGGGGGCCGGATTGGCGCTGGCGTTGGCGGGTCTGTGGGCCCTGCTGCGTTTTACCAGCGACCGCGCCGTCTCCTACCCAGATCCGGTTGAGAACTTCAAATACGGATCGACAGGAGGAGAACGGGGCGCGGGAATCCCGTTGTCCTTGTGGAAAGTCCTGCCGGAGCTTTTCTCGGATTTGTTGCCGGGCGACGGTCTGCAATCGCTCGGATTCATTTACGAAGACGGCAAAGAGTTGCCCATCGGCGTTTCGCAGCGGCGGTTTCAGGGAGTGGACCGCGTTTTTCTGAATTGTGCGGTCTGCCACGTGGGAACGGTGCGCGACAGTCCGGAGAGCCCGAAGCGAATCGTGGTGGGGATGGGCAGCAACACGGTGGATTTGCAAGGTTTTCAACGTTTCCTGGGAGCGGCGGTCAAGGACGAACGTTTCACCGCCAATCGGATCATTCCTGAGATTGAACGGGCCGGAACGGAAGATTGGGTGAACCGGAAGATCTTGCGTTGGTGGGGAATCGACCAGATGCGACAACGCATCCTGACCATTGATCAGCGCTTTCAGTTTCTAGAGCGTGAACCGGAATGCGGACCGGGACGTTTCGACACCTTCAATCCGCCGAAGGTGCTGTTGAACTTCCCGATGGACAAGGTCCCGCCGGAGGAATGGGTAGGGTTGTGTGATTTCCCTTCGATCTGGAATCAGGGACAGCGAGAAGAGCGTGGGATGTGGCTGCACTGGGATGGCAACAACAATTCGGTGCTGGAACGTAACCGGAGCGCGGCGTTTGGAGCGGGAGCGCGGCCGCCGACTCTGGACCGGGAAAACGTCCGGCGGATCGAGGACTGGCTCTTGACGGCGAAACCGCCGGATTATCCCTATCCCATCGACGAAGACTTGGCGGCGCGGGGCGCTCCCCTTTATGCGGAGTATTGCGCGGAATGTCACGGCGCCAGTGGAACCGATTTTAGCGGGGAACTGGTGGGCAAAGTGACGCCGATCGCCGACATTGGGACGGACCGGTGGAGGCTCGATTCTTACTCTTACGAATTGTGTGTGAACCAGAATCAGTTTTATGCCGGTTATGAGGACGAACGTTTCCGTCATTTCCGCAAGACCTATGGATATGCCAATGCACCTTTGGACGGGTTATGGCTGCGCGCGCCTTATTTGCATAATGGATCCGTGCCCACCATGCGCGACCTGCTGGAACCGGCTGCGTTGCGTCCGAAAGAGTTCTACCGGGGCTATGATGTGTTCGATCCGGTGAAGGTGGGTTTTGTCAGCAATGTTCCGGGGGAAGACGGGAAGCAATTCTTTCTTTATCAAACGGAGTACCCCGCGGGATCGGATGCGGCGGGAGAACCGGTTCCGGGCAACGGCAATTTCGGACATGAGGGAGAAGAGTACGGCACTCAACTGGCGCCGGAAGAGAAAGATGCGTTGGTGGAGTTTCTGAAAACCTTTTGAGGAGGCTGGGCCATGAAAAAAGGCAAGAAATCGAAACGGAAACTTTGGATCATTCTGGGATTGTTCGTCCTAGCCGGGTTGTTCTCGACTTGGTTCGCATGGTTGAAGTTCTTCCGGGAAGAGCCGGAGCGGGAGTTCGCCAACGAGCTGGAACGTTTCAAATACGGGTCTATCGGAGCGGAATGGGACCGGGGTCTTCCCTATTGGATCTGGACGGTGTTGCCGACGGTGTTTTCCGATCTGACCCCCGGGCCGGGAGGCTACAAGTCGTTTGGACTGGTCTGGGAAGAAGGGGAGGAGCTGCCAGTGGGATTCACCAAGAGGGTGATCGGCTTTCCCCGCGTGGCCAACAACTGCGCCATTTGCCACACCGGCACCTGGCGCAGCCAACACGATGAGACCCCGAACGTGGTTCCCGCGGCTCCTTCGCACACGACGGACGTCCAGGGCATGATTCGTTTCCTGGCCAACGCGGCGAAGGACTCGCGTTTCAACGCCGATACTTTGCTCGACGAGATCAAACAGCGGACGGAGCTGTCCTGGATCGACCAATTGATCTATCGCTTCATCCTCATCCCAGCGACGCGGAAAGAACTGCTGCGGCAGGACGAACAGTTTGCCTGGATGAACCGCCCGGGCTGGCCTGATTGGGGCAAGGGGCGGGACGATCCCATGAACCTTACGAAGTACTTCATGACGTCGATGCCGGTCGACGACACTACGGGACAGGCGGATTTTCCTTCGGTGTGGAATTTGAAGATTCGGAAGGGCGAAGGTCTGTATTTGAATTGGAGTTGCGATACGCCGGCAGTACGTTCCGTGCTCATCGATTCGGCCCTGGGTTTAGGGGCGGCGCCCGACGAGAGAAACCCTGTGAGTCAATTCGCCTGGCGCACGGGACGGAGGCGCTGGTTTCTCCAACGCATGGCTGAACTCGACGCCACCTTGAGCGAGACGCCGCCGCCAGCCTATCCTTTCCCGGTCGACGCCGCTTTGGCGGCGCGGGGAGCGCCCCTTTACCAGGAGCACTGCGCGGATTGCCACGCTGCCGGCGGTTCGCAAACCAACCGTCCCATTTCCATTGCGGAGATTGGGACGGATCGCGAGCGCATGGACACTTGGACGAAAGGCGCCGCGGACGAGGCCAACCGGCGAGTCAGGGACATGGGGATTTTCCGTCCCAACATGGTCAAGATCGAGGGCTATCAATCTCCCCCTTTGGACGGGATCTGGATGCGGGCTCCTTACCTGCACAACGGGTCCGTGCCGACCCTGTGGGAGCTGTTGGAACCGGTCGAGCGGCGGACCAAGGTCTTTTACCGGGGTTACGACGTCTACGATCAATTGAATGTGGGCTTTGTCGTCAGCGGTCCCGAGGCGGAACGGGAGGGATGGCGCCACGATGTGGAGGAGCGCGGAAACGGAAACGGAGGACACCTCTACGGCGTCGATCTGACTCCGGAGGAGAAGCGGGCCTTGCTGGAATACATGAAGGGTCTGTAAAGGCTGCGACTGGCCCCGGTCCCGGCGACGAGATTGCCGGTGATTGGAGTTTGCCAGCGGCGGTGGGAATGGACAAGGTGGCGGCCCATGGCGACTCGCTTTCGGCGGACGGGCATTCTTTGTGTGGTTTCTGGACCTTCCGGGGTGGGGAAGACCACGCTGTGCCGGAATCTGGCCATGAAACCCGGGTATGTTTACTCGGTCTCCTGCACCACAAGGGAAGCGCGCACAGGGGAAATCAACGGCGTTGATTACTATTTTCTGGGAAAGGAAGAGTTCCGCGACCGCGTCCGGCGCAAGCAGTTTTTGGAACACGCCAAGGTGCATGGTCATCACTATGGGACATTGAAAAGTTCCGTGCTGGGCTTGATCCAGGAGGGGCAGGATGTGTTGCTCGATCTTGACGTGCAGGGCGCAGGTCAGATCCGCAAGAACAGGGATCCCCTGATCCGGGCGGCCTATGTGGATGTTTTCGTGATTCCGGCAAGCTTGGCGGAGTTGCACCGGCGGCTGACCCGCAGGGGGGATTCGGACCGGGACGAGCTGGATCTTCGGATGGACAATGCCCGGCAGGAGATGGTCCGTTGGAAGGAGTATCAGTATTGCATGCTGAGCGGCACTCCGATGGAGGACCGGCAGAATTTTGAGATGATTCTCGAGGCGGAACGGCGGAGAGCGAGCCGGTTGAGTTTGCCGGGAGAGCGGCGGCGCTGAGGGCGAGACACGCCAAGCTCAGAACTCCTGATCTGGCGGGCGGCTGTAAGGAGATTGGGGGAAAGAAGGGGAGCTGGCCCCTCATACACTTGCTGCGGCGTGCTGCGCCCCATGGGGACTGCGTTGTGCTGACCTCAGGCTTGAACAGGGTGTAATCACCCAGCCCTGTGCCTTCGGTTGCGCGCGCCTGGTCCGCACGGGGCTCGCCGGGCCCCTCGCGACGAAACAGTGTGAGAAATGCGGGTTAGGAACTGGCTTTGAGGTGTTTGAAGATGGTGCGGTAAAAGGGGGGATGGCTTTCCCAGGTCTGCGCCGTGATGATGCGGCCGTCGACCTGACATTGTTTCTTGCTCCAGTGACCCCCGCAGGCGGTCACTTCGAAGCGGACATTCTCGTAACAGGTCAGTTTCTTGCCCGCCCCGAGTCCGGCGGCAAGGAGGACTTGAATCCCGTGGCAAATGGCGAAGAGCCACTTCTCCTGGCGGTCAAACTCTCGGACGAGTTTGAGGAGCGGTTTGTGATGCCGGAGGAACTCGGGAGCACGTCCTCCGATGAGCATGAGTGCTTCGTAGTCTTCCGCTTGGACTTTGCCAATGGCCAGGTCGGCTTCGATAAGGTAGCCGGGCTTCTCGCTGTAGGTGTTCCAGCCGGGTTCGAAATCGTGGATCACCCCGTGGAGCCGTTTCTTCTCGGAGGCGGCGATGTGGGCAGTGAAGCCGGCTTCCTCGAAACGGTGTTTGGCGTAAAGAATCTCGTAGGATTCGCCCGAGTCGTCGGTGACGATGAGTATTTGCCTTTGGGACATGGGGCGAGGCTAGCGGAACCGATGGGGCGGCGGAAGCCGAATTTTGCGACGGCTTCGGAACCAGCACCGCGTATTCACCGGAGGGTCCTGGGCGGGCAGGTTTGAAGGGGTGCGGAGGCGGAAGCCGACGTCCCGGGGCTGCGGCGATAGTGTCGCCGGTCGCCCGCCTTCGGAGTGATGGGGGAGTGGCGATTGACGGTGTTGCGAATCCAAATGACCCGCTGGACGGCTTCGGCGCGGCGGATGAGTTCGGCCACGGTGTCGTCCGCGTAAGGAGGACGCGGATAACTCGAAGCCCAGCAAGTCGCATTACTACCTGAAGGGCAACGCGGTCAACCCCAAGCGGCCGCGCGACTGGACCAGCCGCGCATCCGCATCACGGTGATCCAGGTCTCCGCCGGGTCGAAACACGATCCCAGCCTCGTGTCCGACCTCTTGAGCAAGCCGTCCGAAACGCCGACGGACGTCGGGACGAAAGTAGCGGCCGTCGCTCCGGATCCCATACTCGCTGAAGGCGCCGCGACTCCGCGGCGCCTTCAGCTTTACTACCCGTGAGGGTGATGCTCCCTGCCGGAACCGCATTCGTTGGGGTTGGTAGTCGGCCCGGAGCCCGTGTCCGGAGCCGGCTCCGAACCTGCGTCGACCACGGTGATCGTTACCGCAGCGCTTCCCTGAAACGCCTCGCTTCCGGCCAGCAGGGTGACCGTGTGCTCCCCGGGGGGCAGATGCAGCTGGCCCAGCCCGCCGCGCGCCACCGGTTCGTTCTCCGCATCGCAATACCAGGCCAGCTGCTGCCATTCGGGCCGGTTCGCTTCCCGCCAGAATCCCTGGCCTTGAAGCAGAACGGGCTGGTCCGCGGCGTACCAGCCGCCGTCCAGCGGCTGCAAGATCAGCGCCGCGCAGGGTTTCAGCGGCAGGCTAAAGGGCTCGCTTGGGACGATGGTAGTGTTGATGCCGTCCGTGGCGACCAGCAGCAACAGGCAGCGCTCCCCACCGGGCAGCTGATCGAAGTCGACCACCTGGGAGAGGGCGTCCGAGGCGATCCCCAGGCGGCTCCAGCTCCGGCCGCCGTCCCAGCTGTAGCGCAGGAAGTACTCCACCGGCAGCCCGTTGGGATGCTCGCCGCGCCAGGTGATCGTTTGCGCCCCGGTCAGCTCACCGGCGGGCTGCCACGTCCACTCCGTGCGCGGCCGCGCCTCGCTGCGGGATATCTCGTGGAGCGGCTGGCCGCGATAGCTGAACACAACGCGCCGGGCGCGCGGGTGGAACGGCACGAAGCCGCGGACGGATCGGAACGTATGCCCCGACCCGCCGTGCTCGGCGCTCTCCAGGCAAAAAAGAGACAGGCGCAAGGGGTAACTGCCCAGCGGCGCGCCGGCGTCGTCGAAGATCTCGGCGCGCAGCGGGCTGTCGCCCTCGCGGTCGCTCCAGGGCGGGGTCTCCGTCAGGTATCCGAGCCGCAGGGTCATCTGGCGGTCCGGATAGAGGCGGCCCCTCACCCGCAGATACTGGGTTCGTCCGTTGGGCATCATATCTTCAACAAGTCCATCAGCCGGTGCCAGAGGACGATCGACGTCCAACGCTTGGGGCCGGTGCAGTAGCTCATCAGCTCGCCGGAGCCGCCAACGCCCGCGGAAAAGGTGGCGACCGGCATCGCGAACAGGTCGATCCCAGTCTCTTCGATGAACATCGGCAGGCTGCTATCGACGTTCTCGGGGAAGGCCACTCCGGCGTCCGCGCACCCGGCGTGGCCAAAGCCCCACACGTGACCCAGCTCGTGCGCGAAGGTGGCGGGTAGCCCGGCCTGGGAGGCCATGGCGAAGTAATCTTCGTCGCCGTTCCCTGGGCGGCCGATGCCGTTGGCGAAGAGCGCGGGCTGGCCTGGCGCCTGGGCAGCGATGATCCCGCACCACGCAAAGTTCCAGGCGTTGTTCGTGTCCTCCGCGATGCTGTCCAGGTCTTCCAAAAGGTCCTCCCAGCCTTCCCGCGTGGTGAGGTTTCGGTTGACGCCGAGCACCGGACCGCCGGCCGGCAGGAAGACCTCGAACCCATCATCGGGGATGGGGAAGCGCCCGCGGGCGCCGGCCAGGGCCGCGGCGAAGTCGTTGGCTGTAGGGGTGGTAACCATCGGGCGGCTGTTGTCCTGCAGCAGCACGCGGACCAGCCGCGTGTGGTTGGTCGGCTCGAAGTTCAGGTCGACGAACCGCACATCGGTGGTGTGCGGCCCGTCGAGCACGCCGTGCGGCGGGGCGGCGAGCGAGACCCGCATCTCAAGCCGCAGCGGGCCCGTGAGGTGCTCGATCGGCAGCATGAAGTTGAGCGAGAGCGCCGGCGTTTCGCGACCGCTCGGCTGGAAGTAGAAGCGGCTGGTGATCACCGCCGGGGTTGGCGAAACCACCGCCAGCTTCTGGCTGCCCCGCCAGAGGGTGATCGAGCCGGTCACTCCCGGCAGTTCCCCGGCCGTACCGGTGTAGCTGAAGAGGTTCAGCCCGTTGTTGAGGTAGAACCGCGCCATGGTGCGGCGGTGCGCCGCCAGGCGCACAGTGTTGTCCAGCCGTTGGATGGCCTGGGTGACCTCGAACTGCTGGATCGTCAGGTTCGGCTGGCGCGTCACCGTGAGCGTCAGCGAGCGCTCCGAGGGCGTGCATCGACCCCACGCCACCACGCGCACGGTGAGGTCCAGCGGACCGGCGGGCGCGGGCGGCGCCGGGACGAGCGCAGGAGTTTTGAAGGTGAAGCTGTGCGTCCCGCCGGGCAACGTGGACGTCAGGAACAACACGTCGCCGGCGCCGTTGGTGACGGTTAGCTGGCAGGTGACGCTGCTTCCCGAGGTGACTTCAAAGAAGATGCTGACATCGCTCTGCGGCTCCGCGCTGGTATTGGCCTGACTGGAGTTCACCCACAGGCTGAGGACCTGCGGCACGCCGCCGGTAAACTCCGGAAGCGTATCGCCCAGGCGGTAGATGTCGAAGTCTTTCCCGCAGCGGCGCAGGCGCTGCTCAAATATACTCAGGCGGATCTTGCCGGGCGTCGCGCCGTTCGGGACGATCACCCGGATTGCCGTGTCGCTCCACTGAAAGGCGCTCACCGGCTGCGTTACGCCCGGGAAGACGACTAACCCCGACACCCCGAACTTCTCACCGGTGATGATGAGCACATCACCCGGACAAGCATTCGGGCCGTCCAGCGCGCGGATGACGTAGAACGGCAGGCTCTGCTTGATGCGCGCAACCTCGACCATCGCCCCGATCAGGCAGATCTCGTGGTCCGAGGGCGTCATGTTGATGGGGCTGCGGAAACGCACGACAATGTCGAGCACCGTGGGGCTGACCTTGATACCCGGGACCAGCTTTTTACCCGGTACGATCTCCCAGCCAGGCGGCTTGCCCCCCGGTAGTCCGCCGGGGATTCCCGGCGTGCCCGGAACCTCGGGCATGCCGCCGCCCATCATGGTTTGCATCGGCTGAGGAGCGCCCAGGCGCGCGGCAGCGTGGAGCAGGTCGACGTAGGGCCGGGACCAGACGGCCGCGGACAGGCCGTCCAGCAACTGCTGGGCCTCCCGCTCGCTGGTGCTGATGTGGAGTGCCGCCAGCGCCAGGGGCAGCAGCCCGCCGGCATTAACCAACCCCGTTTCCGGCGGCTCCGCTTCCTCTTCCGGAGTGGCGTGCTCAGCGGGCAGCACCTCCACCGGCTCGTCGTCCGGGACTGGGGCACTCCAGCGCAACAGGGCGGCGCGCAGGCGAGCCCCGGCTTC
>JBGTBW010000222.1:0-39113 GCA_041749135.1 Verrucomicrobiales bacterium | reverse complement strand
GCGGCGGCAGGAGCGCGGGCGCTCCGCCCAGACGCTCTCCCCGGGGCACATCCGGCGGCGGGCGGTCCCGCACCGTCAAAGTCAGCCGCAACCCCGAGCGCAACTCCTCGACCTCTTTCTCCGGAAAACTTCCCCACAATTCCACGCCTTCCGCCGCCTGTACGACGCCTTCCTCCTCCAAACTCAGCAGACTCACCTCGATCTCCCGGCCCAGTTCCGAGGTCAACCTGCTTTGCGGACTCAACACGTGTCCATGCGCCAAACACCCGCGATGCCCTACGGCCAACACCAGCCGGCCTTCTTCCGCAAACACCACCGCCTGTCCGTCCGGGAGCGGATAGAATCTCGCCGCCGCGGCATAGGCCGAGGCCCGCCGCACCTCCAAATCGCGCGGCAAATCATCCGACAAAACGTCCACGCTGATCACGCGCTCGCCCTCTTCAGACGCCAGAGTCCACGCCTCGAAGTCCGCCCGGCGCTCCCCCCTCGGGGTGAGCCCGCGCCGCTCCAACTGCGAATGGATCATTTTCCGCATGTCCTCGGGATCTGCCCCGGGCAACCGCAGACTCAAGGTCCGGCAGTGCGAACTCGGCGCCCCGATGTGCACGTTTCCCTCCGCACGCCGCAAGTCTCGCGGCCGGGCCAGGGAGCCATCGGGCCGGCCGCCCGCGCTCCCGTTCGTCCGCCATACCTCCCATTCTCCGCCCGGACCGGGAACCACCACCGTAGCCTTCCTACGAGTTCTTCGAGTCATCGCGGGTCCGAGCCCTCTTCAGCGCTCGAAGAGTTCACGATGGCCGCCGCCAAGGATGGCGACAAGCCTTTTCGATCGATCGCCCGCCCAACCCCGGCTCTCCACCCTCCGCACGGGATGCGCCAGAGTCATCCTCGGCTGAATCCGGGCGAAATCCCGAAGTCCGAGCCCGAGCATCTCCCTCACCTCCCCCATGTCCGTGTAGGGAACGTCGTCCCAGGTGTGATCGATCTCGTCGGGACCCCTCCGCCGCTGCACCAGCCGCTCCGCCGCTTCCAGATCCACCTGGCAAATCATCTCGATCATCTCCGCGCTAGCCTCGTTTACATCCACCGTCCCGTCGCCGTAGAGCGTGAAAGCCTCCTTCCAGTCTGGATTCAATTCCGTGACCAACTCCATCCCCCGCACCAAGCGGACTTCCTCGAGATCGCGAAAACCCACATTCGCCGGATACCGCTGCCAGCCCCGCCGCGTATAAAAATCCCGTTCAGCGCCCCGGACACGCTCGTCGTCATCCGCATCCACCCAGTCGGCCAGGGAATCCACCACCATGCTCGCGTTCTCCAAATCGAGGCCCCAGCGGAAAAAGAGATCCCGCACCGCCTCCTGAATCACCGGACTGACGGCGATGAGATGGATGGCGATTCGCGCCCCCTCGGTCGTCACAGAAACTTCAAACCCGCGCACCGTTCCCACCTCCTGCCGCAACACCGGATCGCCCCGTTTCACCCCGGGATGCCCCGCCAGCACCAAGCCCGATTCCGCCAAAAACCGCGCCTCGAACTCCTTCGTCTCCGCCGCATCCCGTTCCACGGTCCTTTTTGCGTATTCCACAAATCCCACGACCGCCACGGCCATGATCATGATGGCCCAAAGCACCACCAGCATGGCCGAAGCCCTGCGGCGGCCCTTCCGCCGCCGCTTTCCCCACACCGTTGTCCGGACCAGTCTCATTCTCCTTCTCGCCGACCCTTCAAAAAACTTCGAAAACCTGGCGCAGCGGCGACCGCGCATCTTTCGGCGTCAGCCGCATCTCCAAGAGCTGAGGACGTCCCGCTTCCTGCTGCTCGACCCAACGCTTATTCCCCACGTCCCACACGCGCCACTCCAAGCCCGCGACTTCTTCAAGCAGTTCCAGCCAGTGCCGTCCCTGCTCATCCGGTTCCATCGAAAACCGCCGAACGGAGCCCCCCTCGCCTTCCTCCTCGCCGGGAGCCAGCTCCGGCCGGCTCAACCCCACAAAAAAATGCTGATCGAGAATCCCGGATTCCGGCCCGCTCTTCGGCCCGCCCTCCGCCGGACGCACCACTCCCGCCTTCTCCTGACGGCGCCGGATCGCGATTGTGGTTTCCCCCGCGCTCGTCGGTTCGGAGCCCAACGCGAACGCCGCGGGGTCTCCCCGCAGCACCAGTTCCTGCATCAGCGGCTCCCTCTCGATCACGCGGATCTCCACGGATCCCGCAGGGGGGAACCGCGAAAACGTCGCCTCCAAAAGCCTGACAAAAGCCTCGATCTCGCGTTTCTCGCTCTCGATCTCACGCAGATCCGAAGTCGCCTGGATCGAACCCCTGACAATGGCGAAAATCGTGCCCCCCAGCACCACGAAAATCGTCATGGCAATGACCACCTCCAGCAGCGTAAACCCACGCCACGCCAACCTCCGGGACCGGCTCTCAAGGACGATACACATACAATTCCAAACGGTCTTCAATCACATCCGCCGCGCCCTCCATCGGAGTCGCCACCGCCCGCAGCACGAACATCCCCGGCAGCCGCTCACCCTCGAAGTTCGTCAAAAGCAGTTCCTCCACCTCGGTCCGGTAGCGCACTTGCAGCTTCTCGTCCGGCGCCTCCATCGCCATCTCATTGCGCGGCCGGATCTTGGCTTCCCGCAATACCGAGAGCAAACCGGCGCGAATCGCCCGCTCCCGCTGGATGGCGTTGGTCGCCTCGATAGCCACCACCAGCGATTGCGCCAATCCGGCGATCACAAGCGCAAAAACCGCCACTGCCAAAATGACTTCAAACAACACGTATCCTCCGGTCCGCCTCGCCGACCGGCTCGCACCCGCGCTTTCTCCGTCAGGGAACATAGATCTTCTCATCATACAACTCGCCCGTCAGGGAACGAAACGACCCTTCCACCACCGTGTCCCCACGCCGGAACCGGGCCGACGCGGGATACGCCAGGCCCGAAGGCTGAAACACCCATCGCACGATGCCACCCGCCGTATCCAATCCCCTCCACTCCTCTTCACCCCAAAGCCGCAGCGCGCACCCCGTCTTTTCGTCCAGCCTGAACCACTCCATCCGCTCCCGCTCCAAGTTCTCCGCGGCGCTCTCCAAGGCAGCTACCTCTTCCTCTTCCGTCCCAGCGGCCCCTTCTTCCCCGGAACCGCCCGCCCGCTCCCCGCCCCGCTCCACTTCCACCCGCTTCCATTCCTCCCGCAAAAACTCGCGCCTCCCCTCTCGCTGCTTCTCCATCGATTCGAGATGCGCCAGCAGCTCCTCGGGATTCAAATAGGGATCGACCAGCCGCGACCCGACGAAGCCTCCCGAGAAAAAGACGATCTGATAGGGGCGGCCCTCGCTCATGGCCCGTTCCCGCATGCTGCGGACCATCTCCTCCAACCGGGTTAAGGGCGCCCGGGCCTCCCGCTCCTCGCGGAGACCCTTCATCGACGGATAGGCCACCCCGACGATGATCACCACCACCGCCAAAGCCACGGCGATCTCGATGAGGGTAAAGGCCGCCAATCCACCCCTCCCGCTCCCTTCACCAAGCGGAGGATCGCCGGCAGACCGTTGCCCAAGTGCCCCGGCCGCTCGTTTGCCGCAGGGGCTCCTTTCCGGTTCCGCCAAGTGCATGATCGCCAACCGCGAGTCGAGGCGGCCGCCCTTCACGGACGCCCGGCCCGCTAACTCGCAGGGCTCACCTGCTCTGCCTTCCAATTCCCGATGTCGTCCTGGCTCTCCACCCCGTCCTTGCCCAGGGAGAACACATCGTAAGATTTCCCGCTGCGCTCGGAAGGCTGCCGGTACTCATAAATACGGCCCCAGGGATCCTTCGGCACCTCCTCCATGCACTGTGTCCAACGCTCCGGCAGTGGTTCCGTCTCCGGTCGCGCCACCAAGGCATGCAATCCCTGCTCCGTGGTAGGCGGTTGGTAGTTGCGCGATTCATAGCGCGTCAGCGCAATTTCGATCGCCCGGATGTCTTCCGGGACCCGGTCCTCCTTTGCCCCTTCCAATGTTCCGCTAAGCATGTAAATGCCCGCCCCAGCCAACAAAGAAATGATGGCCAGAACGATCACCAGCTCGACCAGGGTGAACCCGCCGGACCGAGCGGCGCACCGCGTGTCATCCAATCCGATTTTCGTTTTCATCAGTGGTTTTGAGTGTTGTGATAGACACCCGCGGGCCCGGCCCGCAGTCGCCCATCCCAAACCCTCCGCTACCCCGCCGCCGATGCAAAAGAAAATCTTCCCCCCTCCAGTCCCGTTCAACTCCCACTCTTTACATAAAATTTTATAGATTTTTTGGGAAAATTTGAGCCGCGCCGGCCTCTCCAAGATCCCCTTTCGCCCGCTGTTGACTTTGCCGGACCTCCGTTTCAAGGTCGGGTCTCCCGGTTGGGCCGACTCTTCCGCCTCGCGCCGGGCCCGTTCATGCCGGAGTCCAAGCAAATCATATTCGTCTGCACGGGAAATCTCTGCCGCAGCCCCATGGCCGAGGCCATGTTCCGCCACATGGTCCAGGATATCCCCGGCTATACCGTCAGCTCCGCCGGGGTCTGCGCCGCGGGAGGAGAATTTCCCAGCCTCGAAACCCTGGAGATCCTCACCGCCCGGGGCATTTCCACCGATGGGCTCGTCAGCAAACCCCTGACCAAAGCCCTCATCAAGCGGGCCACCCACATCTTCACCATGACCGATATGCACCGGCGGTCCATCGTCAAAATGCACCCCAAATCCGATCGCAAGACCTATCTGGTCACTGAGTTCTGCGAAATCAACGGGCGCATCGGCGCCGACATACCCGATCCCATCGGCTTGGGAATGGCCGCCTACGAGGAACTCTACGAAATGCTTAAGGCCGCCCTTCCCACCGTCTTCCAATTCATCGAACAAACCAGCCGTTGACCCGGCGCTCCGCCGCCCTCCCATGGCCGCCTCGACTCCCTCGCTGCGCATCGCCCTCGCCGCTGACCACGGCGGTTTCTCCCTCAAAGAACAGCTCCTCGCGCATCTCCGCGCCGCAGGGCACCACATTGAGGATTTCGGAACCCACTCCAGCGACAGCGTCGATTACCCGGATTGCGCCGCGCCCGTGGTCCACGAACTCCTGCGCCGCCAGGCCGACTTCGGGATCCTCGTCTGCACCAGCGGCATCGGCATGTCCATGGCCGCCAACCGCAATGCTGGAATCCAAGCAGCACTGGTCCGAAACGCCCGCCACGCCGTCCTCACGCGGGAACACAACAACGCCAACGTCCTCTGCCTCAGCGGAGCCGAAACCAGTCCCGATGAAGCGCGCGCCATCGTCGATGCCTTCCTCTCCACGCCGAGTCTCGACGGACGGCACCGCCGCCGCATCAACAAACTCAATGATGCTCCCGCTCACGGCATGGCTTGGATCGCCGCCGCCGACCCCGAAGTCGCCGAAGCCATTCAAGCCGAAGGACAACGGCAACGCGAAAACATCGAACTCATCGCCTCCGAAAACTTCGCCAGTCCCGCCGTCCGCGCCGCCCAAGGGTCCGTCCTCACCAACAAATACGCCGAAGGCTACCCCGGCAAACGCTACTACGGCGGCTGTGAACACGTCGACACCGTCGAACAGCTCGCCATCGACCGCGCCAAGCGCATTTTCGGAGCCGATCACGCCAACGTGCAGCCTCACAGCGGAGCCCAGGCCAACACCGCCGTCTATTTCTCTGTCCTCAAACCCGGCGACCGCATCCTCACCATGGATCTGGCCCACGGCGGGCACCTCACCCACGGCCACAAGGCCAATTTCTCAGGAAAACTCTACGACGTCGTCCACTACGGCGTCTCTCGCGAATCGGAAACCATCGACTACGACGCCCTCGAAGCCCTCGCCGCCCAGGTCAAACCGCGGATGATCACCGCCGGAGCTTCCGCCTACCCGCGCATCATCGATTTCGAGCGCATGGGCGCCATCGCCCGCGCCGCCGGAGCCTACCTCTTTGTCGATATGGCCCACATCGCCGGACTAGTGGCCGCCGGACTCCACCCCTCCCCCGTGCCCCATGCCGATTTCGTCTCCTCGACCACCCACAAATCGCTCCGCGGCCCGCGCGGCGGCATCATCCTCTGTCAGGCTCAGTTCGCCAAAGCCATCGATTCCGCGGTGTTCCCCTGCGTCCAGGGCGGACCCCTGATGCACGTCATCGCCGCCAAAGCCGTCTGCTTCCACGAGGCCCTCCAGCCCTCCTTCCAAGGCTATCAAAAACAAATCGTCGCCAACTCCGCCGCCCTCGCCGCGCGCCTCACTTCCCATGAATTCCGCCTCGTCTCCGGAGGCACCGACAACCACCTCATGATGGTCGATCTCCAGCCGCGCGGCCTCGATGGACGCGTCGCCGAGGAAACCCTCGACGCCGTCGGGATCACCGTGAACAAAAACATGATCCCCTTCGATCCCGCGCCCCCCATGCGGCCCAGCGGCATCCGCATCGGCACTCCCGCGGTCACCACCCGCGGGATGGGACAACCCGAAATGGAGCGGATCGCCGATTGGATCGACCAGGCCCTGGCCCAACGTCACGATCCCGCCGTTCTCGAACAAATCCACAACGAGGTCCGGGAACTCAACGCCCTTTTCCCCGTGCCCTGACAGGTCCACCGTCGTCCTGCCCTCATGCCGGATCCCGTTCCTCCCAACCCGTTCCGCGAGGAACTCGGGGCCCGCCTCTCTCCGGACCCCTGCACCATCGTCATCTTCGGAGCCACCGGCGATCTCACTCACCGAAAGCTCATCCCCGCCCTCTACAACCTGGCCGTCGACGGAGAACTCCCCGCCCAAGTTCGCGTCATTGGCTTCGCCCGCCGGGAAAAAGACGACGCGAAATTCCGTTCCGGCCTCGAAGAGGTCAATCGCAAGGTCTCCCGGCAACCCCACGACCCCGCCGTCTGGGACGCCTTCAGCGAAGCCATCTCCTATCATCAAGGCGAATTCGAGGATCCTCAAGCCTACCTCTCGCTCCAAGAACGTCTCGCCTCCCTCGAAGCCGGACACGGCGCGCCCGGAAACCGGCTCTTCTATCTCGCGTCGGCGCCTGACTCCTTCGAACCCATCCTCGAACAAGTCCGCAACAGCGGCCTCCACCATGCGCGTCCCGGCTGTTGGGCCCGGGTCGTCGTCGAAAAACCCTTCGGGAACGATCTCCCTTCCGCCCGCCAGCTCAATGACTTCGTCAACGCCACTTTCGAGGAACGCGACACCTACCGGATCGACCACTACCTGGGCAAAGAAACCGCCCAAAACATCATGGTTCTCCGCTTCGCCAACGCCATCTTCGAACCCCTCTGGAATAGCCAGCACATCGATTGTGTCCAGATCACCTGTGCCGAAAACCTGGGAATGAGCGGAGGCCGCGGGGGCTACTACGACAAAGCCGGCGCTCTGCGCGACATGGTTCAGAATCACCTTCTCCAACTCCTCAGCCTCGTGGCCATGGAACCGCCTACCGGATTGGGCGCCGACGCCATCCGCGACGAAAAAATCAAGGTCCTGCGCTCCCTCCGTCCCCTCGACAGCGCCAAGGACGTCGCCGCCAACACCGTCCGCGCCCAATACACCGCCGGCCTCGTCGATGGGGAACCCGCTCGCGGCTACCTGGAGGAAGACCGCGTCGCCCCCAACAGCAGCACGGAAACCTACGCCGCCCTGCGCCTCCACATCGACAACTGGCGCTGGTCCGGCGTTCCTTTCTACATTCGCGTCGGCAAACAGCTTCCTCGCAAAGCCACCGAAATCTCCATCCACTTCCGGAACCCGCCCTCCGTCCTCTTCAACCGCCAGCCCGGCCACGGCGACAACAATGTTCTGGTCATCCGCATCCAGCCCGACGAAGGCAACTCCCTCCGCACCCTTTCCAAAGTGCCGGGCGCCGCTCTCCGCCTTGAACCGGTGAAAATGGATTTCCACTACCGGACCTCCTTCGGTCAGGCCAGTCCCGAAGCTTACGAACGGCTGCTGCTCGACGCCATGGCCGGCGACGCCACCCTCTTCGCCCGGCGCGATGAAGTCGAACAAGCCTGGCAATACATCGACTCCATCCGCTCCGCCTGGGATGATCCGCAGGCCCGGATCCCTGTCGCCCACTATCCAGCAGGCAGTTGGGGTCCCGAAGAAGCCGATGCCCTCATCGACCGCGATGGCCGCCGCTGGCGCCGCCTGTGATCCAGACTCCCCCTCTCCCTCGCCATGGCCAGCCTCGACTCCCCGCTTCCCGCCCTGTCCGGTCAGCCCGTTCCCGTCGCCAAGATCGAATCTTTCCTCCGCGAATGCTGGGAGGCCAGCGAGACCTTCTCTCGCGCCTCGCTCTACAATCTCATCCTTTACACGCAGCGGGAGGACAGCCTCGAATCCAACACGGTCATCCTCTCCCAGATCGCCCGGGAACACGCCTGTCGCGCCCTCCTCATCTGTGCGCCTCCGGATGAGGTGCGCCGCGAAGCCAAGGCCTGGGTCACCGCCCATTGCACCTACGACCGCGAAAGCCGCAGCTCCATCTGCAGCGAGCAAATCACCTTCCTCGTCCGGGGTTTCAACCCCACCGATATCGCCAGCATCGTCTTCCCCCATCTCCTTTCGGATCTTCCCCTCGTGTTCTGGTGGCAAGGCGACCTGAACGAGCATTTCACCTCTCCGCTTTCCCGTCACATCGACCGCTTTCTGTTCGACAGCTCCGGCTGGACCGAACCCCGACGTTCCGTCCTTCAACTCCTTGAGCGCCACCATCGCCGGCACAAGCCTTTCATCCTGCACGACTTGACCTGGGCCCGCACCTTTGCGTTCCGGCTGGCCTTGGCGGCCTGCTTCGAGGAACCCGAAGCACGCATCCTGCTTAATGATATCCAACGCGTCCAACTTGTTCACGGCTCTGAGGGTCTCCCCATGGCCCGTCTCTTTCTGGCCTGGATCGCTTCGCGCACCGGCTGGATTTGCGCCGGATGGGAAAACGATGCCCTCCGGCTCCGCCCCGCCTCAGATTCCCAGGTTGACTGCGTTTTGATCTCCCGGCCGGAACCAGGCGGATTGCTCGAAGTGATCCTCGAGTCCCCGAACGGGGAATTCCGGCTCACCCGCCAAGAGCGCTTCGTTGAACGGACCGGACGGCTCCGGGGACAGGTCTCGCGCAGTCTTTTTCCTCTCCAACCGGATGATCCCGCCGCGCTGGTCAGCCAGATCCTCGGCCGCGGCGGCAACAACGCCGTCTATCTCGCTGTGCTCCGCTTTCTCCGCGATTACCCCTGCCCCTCTTCCTAGCGAAAGTGCGCTTGAGCGCTATCTCCCTCTCCGCCTTCGTTCCATGCCGCTAAGAGATTCTGCCGAAGGGATCATTGGAGTCTTGGGCCGCTGGATCGGCTGGCTCTTCGTTGATTTCGCCCTCGAGATCGTCCTTCGCGGCTCTGGTTATCTCGTCGTCAGGTATCTCGTCCTCTTCAATCGTCGCGATGTCGATCCCGACAGCGATCTCCTTATCGTGGCGGGTCTCCTCTTCTGGGCCATCGTGCTGGTCGCGGCCTATTCCATCCTTTCCTAGCCTCTCTCCTCCTGGCGTCGCGCCTCATCTTCCTTTCAACAGCACTTTCTCACGCTCGGACCTGTCCTCCGCCTCGAGCAGAGTCCTTCTCAACTCACTGATGTCGGCCTTCAACAGTTCGTGCGCGTAGTTCTCGTCGCCTGCTTCCAGAACCTGATATAAGCGGAGAGCCTTGATGCCTATCAGGCGCTTTTCTTCCTTGAGTTCCGAGAGCAGGTCAGGCATCACCCGAATTGCTTCTACGTAGTCGTCCTCGGTCAATCCCCGCCTGGCCAGCCCCGTCATGTGCTTTGACTGCCATGCAGTCGCACCGATCACAACACCCAATCCAAATGAGAGCCCAATGATGCACAGAATCCCTGCGCTAATCGCCACCTTTTCATAGCTAGCATTATGCAGTCACGTGGCCATCCAACGTCCGACCCTAGCCAGAGGCTGACACACTCCTACTGAAGCAACACACTATACTCTTGAAAAGAAGACTACTGCGCGTCGCAACGTTCAGACCACAACCATCAGCGAAAAATGCCGCCAAATCTGCTCGCCGAAAGACTTCTCTAAGCCCCGCCGGGATCTCCTCTGCAAACGAAACATTGTCCGAAGTATAGCACTCAGACATCCTAGGCCATTCATCCGGTTCCGATTGAAGCAAATAAACTTCATCGAATCCAAAAAATGTATTTCGATCCTGGATAACCCTCCGCAGAGAGGCAGGCATCAGAAGCACTCCACCCTCAAGGGGTTTAAATCCTAATCCATTGTCGCCTAAATAATCCAGCCATCCCGTCCACTTCTTAGCATCGGGAGAGCTATCAAGACAAGTTGCCAGTAAAAACATATTCTCAAAGAACTCCAACAAACATAATGCCAATTCCTGAATGCTGGCATCAAATTGACCGCAAAACAATTCTGTCGAGCTATTGCTATCCATCATTCGCCTTCTTCTAGGGGTCTCGGCTCTCCGCGTTTCCCGTCGCACAGTGTCCGGCCCCCTTCATCCCAGAAAACCTCTTCGCGCCGGACGCCGCGACAAATCACGTGATGCCTCTCCCCACGAAATTCAATGCGCACCTGCCGGAGCATGCGCAGATACTATCGCCAACCGGAACCTGGGCGTCAACGGCGAAGCACATGGATTACCGGACGACGAGAACGGGGTGATCGGCTTCAGCGGCGGCGTATTCCGAAAAGGCCCGCATGTCTTCGGTTTCAAGGTAGGGGTAGTCTTCGAGGAATTCGGCCTCCTCGACTCCGGCGGCGAGGAGATGAAGCACGTCCTTGACCGGATGCGCATGCCCCGGATGCACGGCCGACCGCCGCATTGGTCCGGGTAAGAGGTGATCTCGTCCATGACGAGGTCATGATAACCTACGGACGCGGCGGGTATAGAGCGCGAGTGTTCATGGGATAAGCCGATTCTCGTCCCAGGTGGGACAAGGATTCATAGGCTGAGATCGCGCTGCGCAGGCCCCGAACGGGTCAGACCGCCAATTCCCCTTCGGCATGGGAAGCCCAACGCGGAAAGCCGCCCCCATGGCCGGTAAGGTCCAAATCCAGGACGCCGGGGCGGTCCGCCACGTACTGGCGCGAGGCAAGCGGAGCGAACCCGTCTTCGGTTCGCCGGACGGCGAAACGAAAACGCGCCCGGGAATGCGGAAGCCCCGGTGCGGAGCTTCAGCGCCGCCCGATGGATCCTGGTCCCAGGTGGGACAAGGATTCATACGGATCGGACGCGGATCTTACGGCGGCAGGCATGAGAGACATTCGCTGGCGCGCCCATGTGAAGCGGTGCGGTAATCCACGCCAGCGAGACGGCGGTGGTTCGGCGGGTTTGGGCCGCAATCATCACTTCGCGCCGGTCGCTCTTCAAGTGAATGATTGCTCATCCACACCCAGGCCTGCACCTGCCAGCCGGTCTTTTCCACCGTCGGCGCCAGAAACGCCAGCATGATCTCGCGGTCCCGATCATCCGGGAAAATCTCTTCACGCCGGGCGCCGCGACACATCACGTGATGCGTGGCTCCACGGAATTCAATGCGCACCTGCCGGGGGCGTGCGCAGACACTGTCGCCACCCGGGAAATCGTCAATAATCTTCTCCTGACCGCTTTCTATATTTGTCGCTATCCTTCTCAGGGCCGTTTGAATCCATTGGCGGGTCCGCACAATCAATTCCTTCGTCAGCGGTTGCGTCATCTCCGCGAGAGCCGTTTCAGGCCCGTAGCCAGTGTACCAGAAAAATCACTGGCAGAAGGCCAGCCGCCGACATCCATAGCGAAATTCCAAACGTATCCTCAAGCACATGCATAACAGATACAATGCCGACACCAACAAAGATCAAAAAAACCCGTCCCCAACTCGTCTCTCCCCTGTCAGACATAGAGCTGATCCCTTAAAGCTCGCGCGGGCAAGATACCAATTATGAAGAGCGAACCGGTATAATAAGCCGCCTCTTCCGATGGTCTATGTTTAATACGCAAGGCAGCGCCCTCTGTCAATCGCCATCTTCAGTGTCCTCAACTCCATTCTCTGCGTATTCAACCGAATCGCGAGCGAGGTCCCACACTGTCGTGAATCCTTGATGAAAAATACCCGCTGCACCCAGGCCCGGCGTAATAGCAAGGGCAACGGAAGGACCTGGCAGGAGAAGATAGATTTCGCGAAGACCGCAAAGCTCGCCAAGGGATTGAGATTGTTGGAGTGTTGGAGAGATAATGAATGAATGGGAGCGAGCGAACGGGAGAATCATCCGCCGATTTTTCTGCAACTCGCAACGCCCGCCGGTCGGCAGGGCGCATCCGTTCAGGGAGCCGCCCAGATGATCCGCTTATGGTCCGTCGAATTGTCGGGTTTCCTGGCGCGCGTCGCGCGGCTGCCCGAGCCGTGCCATTCGGGCAGCCCGAAGGGCAGGTCTCGCCTCGGGACGGGCTCGTGATCAATATCCGCCCAATCCAATCCGTAGGTCGCGTTGTCCGCAGCCGCGCCGGCCTCCGGTGTGACGACGTTGCGCAGTGCGCTCAACCCTTCGTTCCAGTTAGCAAGCAACAGACTGTGGTCCAACGCGGATGGGTGGGTGATGTGCTGCACGGCGAGTCCAGCGGAGCCAGGCCACCGCTCCACCGCATCTTTGGCCGCGTTGCCGACGGTGATGACCGCTTCAAGCCGATTCTCCGCTCCAATCTTGTCCAGCATCTCATTGCGAAACCCAAGAATGTCCGGCTCTACGGTAAGGGCGGCCAGACTCCCAAAGAACTGGCCGAAGACCGGATAGAGGAATGTGTTCACCATCAGGTAGTCGCGCCGGATGCCGATGCGTCTCAGGAAACCCTGGACGCGCTGACCCGACGCTCCGATGAAAGCCCGGTGACCCACGAGTTCGTTGGCCGCCGGATCCTGACCGACGATGAGAACGCGCGCCGTTCCGTCGAGCCGTCCACGGTAATAAATGGGACCGAAATCCAGCCGGAAATCATTCGGATGGGCCTGGTAAGTCCCTAACGGGGCCCGGGCGAAGAGTTGCGACCAGGCGATGTCCGGTCCGGGATCGTGGCCCATGCCAGCGGCATCCTCGGCGATGCGCACGGCGGCCCGCCAGAATCTGTTTGAGGCAAGATCCCCAATGGTCTTGATCCCGAATGCCTCCACGAGACGCTGCTTGTCGCCCGCCGAGACTCCGTGGAGCGCATCCACATCGAGCTGGACCAGTTCAGATGCCGGTTTGCCGCGATGCGCGGCGTTCACCCATTCATCGAAGCTTCCCTGTGTCATCTTGTTCTACCTCCTCATGCCGTTTGTTAGAGCGCCACTCGCGTGCGAGCGACCGGTTGCCAGCTTG
The DNA here is from genome assembly GCA_041749135.1 of Verrucomicrobiales bacterium. Lineage (GTDB taxonomy): Bacteria > Verrucomicrobiota > Verrucomicrobiia > Verrucomicrobiales > DEV007 > DATKCT01. The sequence continues at coordinate 25,731 of JBGTBW010000222.1, read as the reverse complement.
CAAAAGCCACGATCTCCAGTTCATTCCGATGAACACCCGGGATAGGAAGACTCAGCAGGGCGCACCCCGCCTCGTCGAGGCCGAGCGTGCCGACCGGTCTCCCTCGTGCGGTCACCTGCACGAAATCGGACCCCGGCGACTCGATGCGCAGTCCCAAATCGGTCTTCTTCGCGAAGACCCGGTGCATCTTGAGTTTGCGGAGTTCCCCGATCACGGCCTGGATCAGTTCGTCGTTGTCCTCAAGGACATCCTTGAGCGTCATCGAGTAGAGAATGTCGGGTTCGATTCCGAAGTCCTCGACCAACTCGCCTGCCGTGGGTCCCACGCGAAGCGTGCGTCGGATGGCGGTGCGCAGATCGGCGCCTTGCGGCAGGAGCCGGAATCCTCCGTGGTCAGGCTCGTCCGCAGAGAGGAATTGCAGCAGCCGGTGCGACCACACGTTCGCGCCGCCGGCGCCGGTGCTGCGGTGCAACCCGACAATGAGCCCGATCCCATGATCCTTGAAGCCGGCTGCAAACATGTCCGCCGCGCTGTAACAAAGTCCGTCCACGATCAGGATCTTCGGCCCTTGGTATCGCTGTCCCCGCCGATTGCAGTCTTTGGGCGAGGTCATGGGAGAACCGAGCGAGTGCGTTGCTCCGCTGGCCACCGAACGTTCCATCGACCTGAGCCACGGTTTCAGCGCCAGCCCCGGAAGGCGCACCGATTCACCGTGGGCCCGGCAGAGTCGCAAGGTGGCTGGCGTGTTGATGAACTGGGCAGGCTCGGGCTCGATGGGCACCGGGCTCAGCAATTCGAGAGCGAGTTCCGCGGCATGGATGAGTCCGCCGCCGTTGCCCCGAATGTCGATGATCAGGCCGTTCTGGGAAAACTCACCGAGCAGCCGCTCGAATTCGTCCACGACCAGCTCGGCATCATTGACGTTGAAGCTGAATATCCTCAGATACCCATACTTCTTGCGGTTAGGGCCGGCGACCTGCCGGGCCCGGAAGATTGTCGGGAGTGTGCTCGGAATCTCGTCCCCGCGAGCGGTTTTCAAGTGGCCGCCCGCTTGCAGCCGCTCCTCCTCAATAACCTGGGCCGAGGCAAATAACGCTTTCTTGGCCAGTTGGAGGTCGTCCGTGTGATCATCGAGTCCGAGACCGCTGGCTGCAACCAATCCGAAATTCTCCGGAGACAGATTGCGATACCCCATTCGGGGCTCGAAAAGAAGCCAGGGCTGCCGGTACTCCCGTTCCTCGCCCGCCTGCGTCTTGTAGGTAAGCACAACCCAATCCGCATCCGGAATCTGCCCTCGCGTCAGGGATCGCAGCGTGAGCGAGTTCATGGCGCGAGCGCGCCGGGCGGCGGCGTTGCCGCCCGGCATCCTCCTGGCTAGGGTCCGGACATAACGCTCGATCGGAACACCGTTCCAATAAAGCACCTCGACACCGGGCGCGAACTCGTCTTGGACGGGTTTGCCAACAACCTTCGAAACGATAAAGCGCCTGACGCCCTCCTCGCCAGTGCACTCCTCGATCAGGTAGGGAAGCCACGCCACCTTGCCGCGGTAGGGCCGGGGCAACCGGTAGCAGGTGTGCAGGTCGCGCAGCGAGTCGAACACGGTGATCATTTCGCGATGAAATTCCAAATCCGATAAGGGGTTCCCCCGGGATTGCTGCAGTTCTTGACCCAGATTGCGAAGCCGTTGCACGGGATCGACGGCGTGCATCGTTCGCTTCATGGGCAAATGAACATAATAACGCTCCAGCAGAAGGATCGCTTGGTCGATGATGCGTTTTCGGGACTCGTCGTCGAGCCGCGTTTTTTCGTCGAGATACTTCCGAAGTTCGATGGATTCCTCCGGGCTGGCCAGAAGATGGCCGGGAGGGCTCTCGACATTCAATTCGCCTTCACCGGGCGCCGCGAGCGCTACCCCATGCCGCGCCGGCAGCTTTTCCTTGATAAACCGGGGAAGATTCACGGACTCCATCAGTTTCCTAAAGAACTTCGGGTCGTCCGCCGCCGTGATTCCCTCCAGCTCCATCGGCGTGACCCAGTCGGCCAGATCGCCCGCTCTCAATGCGGCGAGAAACGCATTCTCGCCGGGTTCTTCCTCGAACTCGAGCACGACCCGGTGCTTCGGTTCTTCCCAGCCCACCGGCATGAGATTTTCGCTCAAACCCAATGCGGTCAATGCGACGCCCGGCGTCCAGCCTACCGCGATGGCGTCGTCGAGATCGCTTGCGTGCATTGGAAGGTTGGCGAGCGTGTCAGCCAGTTTCTGCGTGGCCTCGGCCAGCGTGAATCCGAGATCCACATCCCCCGGCTGGGTCCTCAGGTCCAGGATCCGCTTTGAGCGGCCTATCTGAACTGCTTCACCGCCGCCAGCTCCCAACCTCTTCATCAGCGTGGATTGGCCCAAGCGCGGAATACCCCCAATCAGAATCAACGTGAGGCTTGTTTCCCGCGCATCGAGCAAGTGCTCGAACGGGTCGCCGGTGGCGTCATCGACCACGATGAGGTCGGCCAACTTGCCGGCTTCGATGCTTCCGAGCTTGCTGTCCCAGCCCAATATCCGGGCCGGCGTGACGGTCATCATTTCGCACAACTCTCTCGGCGTGAAAAGGCCGCCCAACTCCTCGCTGACGATCGCGGCCACCTTGACCTCGCCCAGGAGATTCTTGCTGCCGCTCGGGGCCCAATCCGAGCCCAATGCGATCGGAACCCCCGCCGCCTTGGCTGATCTCACGTCGGTCGTGTCGCCGTAGAGCAGGTAATTGCTGAGCGGAGACCAAACAATGGAACCGCCGTTCTCTGCCAGCACCGCAAAGTGCTCAGCTTTCAATGCGGTGCTGTGCACGCCGCATAACGACTGAAACAGCGCCCAAGTTCCGTCGTCGCGCTGCAGACCCGTGAACTGCTTGAGCGCGCTGTTGTGCGTCCCATCGTTGATGCCCTCGCTCAGGTGCTGCAAATAGCAACGCGGAGCCGCCTTGAGCTTCTCCACGTAGGCGTCAAGGTCTTTGTCGGGCGCTCCGATCTTCGGCTTCGCGCTGGGAAGCCCCGGGATGTCCGAAGCTTCGACGTTGCGCACCAGTCCCCGGTAGAGCTTCCGGATCCCGGAATTCGCCTGGAGCGTGATGCCCTGCGAGGTGGTGACCCCTCCGAATAGACTGCGGCACTCCACAAAACGCACCAGGGCTTCCGCGTTGCCCGCCGTGTTCGCCAGCACCATCGCCGGCTTGGTGACATTGGCTTTGTACTCGTCGGAGCCCTGCCAATGCCCGCTGTGCATGTATTTGCGGGGAACTTGCCAGAGCGGGATCGCGTTATAGGACAGGTGGTTATGCAGTTCGATGAGACCGGGATAGATCGTCCCTCCCACTCGCACCCATCCGGCATTCTCGAAGCCGGCGGGAGCCGGATCCCTTTCCTCTAGAACGGCGTGAATCGTTCCCTCCCGGATGTAGATCGCGCCTTTGCCGATGACGCCTTCAGGGGCCGGATTCCGGCTCATGGTGACGACGCGTCCCAGAAGCACGAACGGGTCGACAAGCGGATCGATGGCCATACAGAATCGACATCACTGTGTCCCTCGATGATCCCGCCAGCAAGTGGATCAGCGAGTTTCCTCCTCTTCCGCGCCTTCTCGCCTTGGGCGCGTCAGGTCTCTGCGTGAGCGCCTTCCGTCGAACTCTTAACCAAATGAGGCCCCCCTACGGAAGCACCACCGCCCGGTAGTAACCGTCGGGGCCGCGGTCGACGGTATCCTCAAAGGAAACCACGCCATCGACGCCCGCGATGGGAGCCTCATTGATCGCCATCCAAGTAATCATGTCCTCGGAGAACTCAACATCGTAGGACCTGCCTGCGACAGCGGACCACTCGATCGTTTGGCCTCCTCCCGCACGATTCGTCGAAGTCACCCTGAGAAAGGACGTGGCGTCGTTGGGATCGGTGCCCGCGATGGCCTCCGCGGCATCGGAGACTCCGTCCCCATCAGAATCGATTTCCCCGGGAATGATCATTCCCGGCGAAACATGCGCGAACACGGCGTCCACATTGTTGAAGTTGTTCAGGGCGATGCGGAGTTGGTATTCGCCAGGCGGTAAATTCATCACCGTGGCTTCACCGGACCTCCAAACTTCCGAAGGCGTCGGATCGGCGGAGGTATCGACAGACACCAGCGGTGAAAGCAAGGTCGCGCCTGTGGCGTCGTAGATGCCGACCGTGGACGGCGCCGAGCCGTCGTGTCCTTCGCGATTGGCGAACGAGGCTCCAAATGTGACGTTTGACGGCCCTGTGAGGGTGAAGTTCTGGAACAAATCGAAGATGCCGTTGAGATCGACGATCTGTGAGCCGTCTGCGGCCGTATCGACGCCGCTGCCGTAGGGCGTGCCGTCATTCCGGATCATGTTCCACGTTGCGTCTGCGCCGGTCTGGCTCCAGCCGGTGGGGATCGTGCCCAGGTTGTTGGTGTTGATGTTTCCGAGAACCGGCTCCTCGAAGGACCCGTTGACCAGGATATTGACGGGCGGCGCTTCATCGAGAATCGCGAATGCGATCTCTCCAAGTCCAGCGCGGTCGCCGCCCGGCGTTTCCCCGCCGCTGCCGTCGCCGGGAGCCACAAAGTGGTTGTCCGTGACGGTAAACTCGACATACCGGGCAGTGACGCTCTGTTCGAAGAGATGACTCTGCCGTTGGTCAGTGTTGTCATTGCTGGCCGTAAACGCAGGCATATAGGCGATTGACGTCCCGAATGCTCCTGGACCTTCTGCTTCGGTGGCGAAGCGGAGCTGGAACGCGCTCATCCCGTTGGCGTTGCTGGCATCGTATCCCCACACGCTGACTTCCGAGAGGAGAACGTCGCTGCCCAAATCGAGGGTGAAAACCGGAGCGCCGGCCACGGCGATGTAATCGGAAGGAAATCCGCCGGGAGCCGCCGTCACCCAGTTGCCGGTTTCGCCGCTGATCAACTTCTCGAACGGAGGCTGGGCATTGAACCCGACGCCCGGTCCCTGAATCAGGTTCGACGCCGGGAAGAGATCGTCGCCCGCCGTGGAAGACGTGATGGAAGCAATCGGATAGAACTGCACACCCGGCGCCCCCGAGGAAATCGGTTCTCCCGGATTGTTAAAGAGAAAGGCCACTTCATCCTCCGACAATTCCCGGGAGTAAATCTGCACGTCATCGATGACGCCAGTGAATCCAAACCCGCCGTTGAGCGCACCGATTTGGATAACCGACGGAGCCACATCCTCATACCCGCTGGGATCCAGCGCCTCGTCCACGAGTTGACCATCGACGTAAATCCGTGTGCGCGTGGCGCCCAACATCAGCCCGTTTTCGTCCAAATGCGTCACCACCACGTGATGGGCCTGCCCCGTGTTCAACACCGGTTCGGTCTGGATGATCGGCGCTTCCTGGACAAACCAGAGCACCGGATTGCTAGCTCCCACGACATTGGTGGCCAGGGCGAACGGATCGCCAGCGGCCACACCTTTGGCCAGAAGCATTGAGGCCCCTTGGTCCGCGGCGTCCTGTTCCACCCACATCGAAAGGGTCATGCTTTGCAGCGAGGGAATGCTGGCGTCGGCGGCCAATTGACCAAACCCGCCCCCGCCATCAGCGGGCGATCCACCGTCGCTGAAACGAACGGCATTGCCCTGGGCCAAGCCGGCCTGACCGAGTTCGAAGGATCCCGTTCCCGCGAACCCATAGACGCCGTCGTAACGCTGGCCCGAAGAATCCACCATCACGTCGCCTTCGGTCTCATCCATACGGTAGTGGGCCACCAGTCCCGCAGGACTATCAACCCGCGCCGTCAGATCGATAGCAATGACCGGATCACCGCCGTCATTGCTCGCCACCTCCAGCGTCGCCTCGAAGAGTCCGGACTCGCCTGCTGGATCAAACTCCACGATAATGCTGCCCTCGGTGGCCGGAGCCAGCGGCCCAGGCACGGAAACCACATTATAAAAACCTTGCTCGGGACCGGTCAGCGTGGCGCTCTCGATGACGAGGTCTGCGCTTTCGCCGCTGTTGTAAGCGATGATGCCTCGGGTTTGTGGTCCGGGATTCTGACCAAGCTCCCCGAAAATGTTGCGGCGCCGGATGGAGAGGTTGGGATCATCGAAGCTCGAGACCGGAAGACCATCCGCGGTAGGACCGCCCAACAACTCGATCTCGATGTCCGCCATCTTTCCCTCGCGGATCTGCACGCTGTTGACATACCAGCAGCGTTGCTCGTCCTGGTCGCCATCGGTGAAGAGAATCGAATAGTCCGCATGAAGCGCCCGGCGTTCTTGATCGATATTCCGCTGCACCCAATCATCCTGCTTGATCCCATCGACGTATTTCGTGACCAAGGGCGGATCTGCCGCCAGGTCCACCGCGAACACGATGCGATGCCACTCGTCGGGGGTGAAGATCCCGGTGCCGTTGTAGCCCCCGGTGCCTTGACCCATATTGTTGCCCTGCCAGAAGTAATCGCTGTCCCCACTATTGGGAATCTCTCCTTCTCCCGACCACCGGGGCGAATCAATCTGGATGATCCCCGCTGCCCCAGGGCCTGTCGGACAAATCATGACGTCCATGAGCAGCGTGTACTGGTTGACCAGCGTGCCGCCGCCGTTGGGGCCGATCCCGTGATACATCACATAACCAATCCGGTTGCTGATCGTTTCGGGAACGAACATCACATTCCCAGGGCCGTCCTCGAAATCGGCAATGCCGAATGCCGTGGTGGTGCCGAACTGCGTCTCATCCCGCGTCAAGTCCGAGAGATATTCGAGATCGCGACCTTCCGTCGCGCTCAGATCGCCGTCATTGAAGTCCCACTGTCCCGTGACAATGGTCACTCCCACGCCCCCGGAAATATCGAAATCCCATTCCCGTTCGAAATTGCGGCCGGCTGTGTCGCTGTAGACCAGGCGAACCGCATTCCCAAGTTCGGTGCGCGCCGGATTGGGCTGATAACTAATGCTGGTCCGCCCGTCGGTATAGTCGATCTCCGAGTCATCCGTAATCTCGACGCCGTTCAGAAAAAGCTCGATCGAGTTCTGCGCCACCAGCGCTGCAGCGTCGATGAGGAGAATCTCGATTTTGTCCCCAGCGGGAATTCCCGATGAGCCCGGCTGGGGACGCACTTCGGCGATATAGGGATGATTGTGATTCACCGCCGTGCTTCTCTGAAAGGCCTGAATGGCCCGCGGATCGACGGGGTCGTTGATGAGAATCCTGTCCCCGCTCGCCTCGTCCACCGAATACCACTCCAGCGCGGCGCCCCGGACATCCTGAACGAAAACGAGCCGGAAAGGATAAAGACCATCTTCCGGGGCGGTGAAGCTAAAGGTGTAGTCGTCCGGCACGGACGAAAACGGTGGGGCGTCGGGCGACTTAACGAATTGCCCTAAAGGTGTCGAAAAGAAATCCCGGGGATTGGTCCCAGTCAAAGCGACGAAGAAATCGCTCCCGATGGTGTCCGTGCGCTCAATCCAGACCTGGCCCCCAAAGGTGTGCTCGCCCGCCGGAAGTTCCAGAAAGGCGAAAACCTCCGTAGTGAAGTTGGTCGTGTGGGGAGACGCAGTTCCCGGGATGCCAGGAAAGAGCGCATTGTCCGGGAAGTTGGTCACCGGCCCCTCGCTCTCGTCGAGAGCCGCCCTTTCGAAATTGATTGTCTCCACGGAAAAAGAACCGTCGTCGTTGGGTCCCACCTGGGCCTCATTCCCCAAGACAGCTCCGCTGCTATCGGTCAATGTTCCATTGAGTTGGAAAATGCCCCGGTTCAGGGTCACGGGCAGTCCGCTGTTTTGATCCTCCGGAGCCGTCGGACCTTGAACGGATCGCACTCGGAATCCGGGTTCTATGCCGCTGCCCGCAGGTCCGGCAACCCCATCCGGGATGATCTGTGCCTGCGAAGGAGAGGCGAAAAAGGCGGTGACGATGACCAGTGCCCAAAGGCGGATTCTGAGGAAATGCTCCATAGCGGCCCACCCGACAATAGTTCGGCACATTGTCAAGCTGACATCCGTATCAATTAAGACACGGGGATCTTCACCTTCTGAAACCCGGCGGATTCTTCTACAACCGTTTCACCGTCATTTCTCCGCCCCCGCATTCTTCGGCGGGTCGCCATAAAATCGCCAAACCGGCTCCGCCTCTCGCGTGAGTTCCCCTCCGGTCAGCACCGCCCGGATCAGTTCCACCGGAATCGCCCCCTCCCGCAGCATCGCATCATGAAAAGCCCGGTCGGTCAGCCGGTCCGGACCCACCAGTTCCCCGCGCAATGCCCGGATCTGCAATCCACCCAGCATGTATGCGGCTTGATAGAGAGGTTCGTAGCTCCCGATCACCGAGCGCCGCACTTCCGCGACGGCGTTGCGCCTCTCGTGCCCCACTTTCTCCACCAAAAAATCGATGGCTTCATCCGCCGTCATCTTTCCAAGATGAAAGCTCAATGAAAAAACTATGCGGGCGCAGCGATGGGTCCGCCAAAACAGCATTCCCATGCGATCCTCGGCGGACTGGGCAAAGCCCAGATCCCACAGCAGCATCTCCCAATACAAGGGCCATCCCTCCACGAAAAACGGCGTCCGGAAGGGAGCGCGATAAGCCCGGTAACGCTTGCCCATGAACAATTGCAAATGGTGTCCAGGAATCAGTTCGTGATGAACGGTGGCCCGGCAAAAATGGCGGTTGTTGCCCCGCATGCTCATCAGCTTCTCGTCGTAATCCATCGCTTCCGTGGGAAACGACACCGATATCACCTCTCCCCCGGTGAAATAGGGATTCACCTTCTGCCGCTCTGCCGACATCATTTCCATCCTCCACGTCTCCAGACATAACGGCGGGATCGTCGCCAATTCCCGCTCCACGAGAAAGCGCACCGCCTCTTCCGCCAACTCCCGGATCAGCGACGGTTGGTTGCCCGGTTCTTCATGCAGCGCCTTCACCTGATCGAGCGCCTTCTTCCAGTCCTCCCCACACCCAAGTTCCTCCGCCGCCCGCTTCAACTCCTTCTCACACCAGCGATACTCGGCCCAACCCACCTCCAACAATTCCTCCGGCGTGTAGGGGATCCACTCTCGCCGCAGCATGCGCAAGAGCGCCTCCCGCCCCACCGGATCACCCAGGACCGCGCCGTCCCGCTGATCTTCAGAAACGCCGGCTACCTTCTCCCGAAGCCAGCGGACGTAATCTTCCAATACCGCCGCGCACTGCTCCGCGGATTTGCCCGCCCACCAGTCATAGTCGGGATCGTAACCGCGATGAAACCGGTCGAATTGTCCTAACGTCTCCCGCAACCGCTCCGTCAAGCGCGCGCTCCGGTAACCTGCCAGCCGCTCCGCCATGGAGACCTCCCCAGCCTCGGTCAACCGCGCCTCCAACCGGCGTTTTGCTTCCGTCACGTCCTCCGCCAGCGCATCCAACTCTCCGGCGGCCCAGCGTCCTTCCACCCGGGTCATCGAACGCCGTCGCGATTCCAACGCGACAACTCTCCCCGCGAAGGGAATCCACTCGCCCAATTCCTCGACCTCTCGCGCCTGATCATCCAGTTCGCTTCGCTCGAATTCCAAAGAGTCGCGCAACATCAGGTAGTCGATTTTTCCATCCGCCGGCAGCCCGTCGAATTCCACTTCCGCCAGCCGGGCGCTCCAGTCCGCAAGGAAACCCTGGCGGCGTTCGCGTTGCTGCGGATCGAAGGGCGACGGATGCGCCCGCGTGAAGATGGCGGAGTCCTCGGCAAAACGCTCGATCAACGCCCGCATCGGAGCTGCGCTCGGGTCCAGTCCCCCGCCGGATCGCGCTTCCCCATGCTCCACAGCCCAACTGGCCATCCCTGAGAACGTCGAAACACCTAGCAATAAAAGCAGCGGCCTTCTGCACATGAGCCTGACAGTGGTTGTTCCCAGCCTGCGCCGCAACTCTTCTCCGTGTTTCCCAGCGGATTAGCCGCCTGACCGGTCGCCGCGCCTCTCCCCCCTCTCACCGGCAACCCCGGCCGGGAGAACGCTGGATTAGGGACTCGGGGTTCAGCATTTACCCGGCTTTTCCCTCTTGGAGGCTTCCTTGGAAGGACAGAACCCCGTGTTCAGGCCAGTTCAGTGAAAGATTGAGAACCACAAACTCAGCATGGCCCTCCTCCTGCCCCCGCCGGATTCCCATTCCCCGGTTGCCACGCCGAGGGTTGCATTCTAGGATCTCATACCGGCCCGCCTGCAATGTCGGCCAATCCTCCTCCCATACCCCCGCCTGATCCCGTTTCCCGTCCCGGGCGCCCCCGGAATCCCGTGAAAATGGCTGCCGCTGGTTTGGCCGGACTCGCTCTCGGCGTCGTCGCCAGCGGAGGCCGCCATACTCTGGTCAAACTCATGGCCCTCGGCGGGGCTGCCTACGCCGGAAAACGCCTTTTCCGCAGTCCGCAACCATCTTTCGACTCCCCAGCAGATCTTTGGCCGGACAACGGAAACGACTCTCTCGAACCGCTTCTCAACCCGCCCGGTCTCGCGCCGGCGCCCGGTCAGCAGGAGCCGCAACAATTTAAGAGCCTGGCTAAGACTGAGGTCCCGCCCCCTGTCCCCGCGATTCCTGTCATGCACACCACACCCTCCGTTGGCTCTTCCGGCGACCCCGCCCCTCCGGCATCGGCCCCAGCCTCCGGTCAGGACGAGCCGGCCCCCTCGGATCTGAGCCAGGTCATCCTCGCACTCCGCGGCTCCATTCACGCGCGGGAAACCGTTCGTCTGACCCGCCCCAGCCCCTTTTCACCGCCCCCCCTCGACAACCCCAAAACAGAATCACCCTCAGATTCCTCGCCATTTCCCTCCGAGCCTGCGCAGCCCACGCCCTTCGCCCCTGCCGCGACAGCCGCGCATTTGAGTCCACCAGCAGTTGCAGAAAAAGAAACCCTCCTGGATCCGCCCCCGCAAGACGCGCTTGTCGAGCCCCTTGCAGAAGACCCCTCACCAATAAAACATCCTCCAACCGGCATCCGCCCCGAGTCGCAGGATCAGGCGCGCACTGGCGCCTCTTGGCTGGACCTGCCGCCGCCCAGTTCCCTGGATCGATCCAGTTCCCTCCGTCAGCTCGCATCGGCCGCCGCCCAACTTCGCTCGACCGCGACGTCCACTCAACCCCGCACGCCGCCCGCCTCAATCTCGCCGGATCCTCCACCCCAAGAAGCCGTCGGCTTCGACGGCGAGGAAGACGAAGGAAGCGTCATCGTACTTTCGGATGAAGACGAAGCGGAGGAGCCGTCGTCGGATTCGGAACGATCGCCCTTCACCACGGCGCCGGAGCCGTTTCACAGCGCTCGGGAATCCGGCGACCGGTCATCTCCTCTGCATCCGCGGCAGCAAACGCGACTCCCTCCGCCCCGGGGCGGACCCAGCCCTTTCCGTCCCGTCCCTGCTGGCGAAGGCCCCCGGAGCAGCGATCCCAGTTCCCTGGCGGCCCGCTCTCCTTTCGCGATAAGCAAACCCGCTCCGAGCCGCGCTGCCGATGATCAGCCTCCTGCGGCTGCACCCGCTCCATCCCGTCCCGATTCCCAGAAAGCGGCGACAACCTCCTTTCCGCGGACGTTCTGGCCCGGCCGCATCATCGCCATCGCCGCTGTCCTCATCGCTGGAGGCCTCGCGCTCTACGCCTTGAACCTGCTGAAGTCCGGACCCAACTCCGTCGCCCCCAATCCCGAGCCCGGTCTCATTTCCCCTGGGCCATCACTGGCTCCCCCAGAAAACAGGCTCCCCGGCCTAACCGGGCCGGGTGAGAGCTCCGATGCCGGAAACGGAGGAGCCGCCGCCCCGTCCCTCCCCCTCAGCGCCGGCGACGCCCTCCAGCGCTTTGTCGATGCCGCTTCAGCAGAAGAACGGACCCTTTACTGCCTGCCCACTCCCGACTTGGCCGAAAGGATGCGGCTCTACCCAGATCAATCGCCGGTGGGAACCGCGATAGCCGGCTTCCGGCTCCTCTCCACTGCCACCGCCGCTGAAACCAACCGGCAGCGCCTTGCCTTCGAGCTGCGTCTCCGCGAATCCTCCCGCGTCTTTCCCGCCTTCGTCCAAAACACCAGCGAAGGATTCGGCGTCGACTGGCAAGCCTGCATTCAATTCAAAGACTCTCTCCTCCGGCGCTTCTGCGAAGGCTCCTTCGACCTCTGGAACGACTTCTACGTCGTCCTCCAGCGCGGGCATAACTATGAGGATGAATCCGCTAACGAAACCCGGCATTGGTTCATCCTCAGCTCACCTGGATCACCCGGGTTCGATCAACGCGTCTTCGTCGAACGCGACTCCGAACTCGGTCGCGACCTGGACCAGCGCTTCGAGTTTCAGAAGGAATACCAGGTCGTCGCTGTCCTCGACCGGTCCACGCCAGACGGCGCGCAACCCTTCATGCGCCTTTCCGGAATCGCCCGTTTCCGTTGGGAACTCTAACTGTAGTTTGAGAAATGCGGGTTAGCCCGCTTTCTTGCGCGGGGGCCGGTAATCCGCTGCGTGGTAACTGCTGCGCACCAGCGGACCCGACGCCACATGGACAAAGCCCTTCGCCAAGGCGACCTCGCGAAGCCGGTCGAAGCGCTCCGGAGCCACGTACTCCACCACCGGCAGATGTTTGGGGGAAGGCCGCAAATACTGTCCCAGCGTCAGGACCTCCACTCCTTGTTCTCGCAAGTCCTCCATCGACTGCAATACCTCAGCTTCCGACTCCCCCAGGCCCAGCATCATCCCGCTCTTCGTGGTCAACGCGTCCACCGCCAAATCCCGGGCCCGCCCCAGCACCGTCAACGACCTCCGGTACTGCGCCCGGGAACGGACCAACGGCGTCAATCGCTCCACGGTCTCTAGATTGTGGTTGAAGACATGGGGCCGCGCCTCCAGCACCGTCCGGAGAGCGGCTTCATCCCCGTTGAAATCGGGCGTCAGCACTTCCACGCACAGGTCCTCGTCCAGCGCACGAAGGGCCTCGATCGTCCGGGCAAAATGTTCTGCCCCTCCGTCCTCAACGTCATCCCGCGCCACCGCCGTGACGACTACGTGCCGCAAACCCATCCGCCGCGCCGCCTCCGCCACGCGCTCTGGCTCGTCCGCCTCGAGAGCAAACGGCCGCGCTGTCTTCACCGCGCAAAACCCGCAGGCTCGCGTGCAGCGATCCCCGGCGATCATGAAAGTCGCCGTCCCCTGACTCCAACACTCCCACCGGTTCGGACACTGGGCCTCCTCACAGACCGTATGCAACTCTAGATCTGAGATCAGCCCCTTCGTCGACCAGAACACCGGATTGTTGGGAAGCCGCACCCGGATCCACGACGGCTTTTTCTCCTGATGCAATTGGGGATCGATCCGGCAAGCCATGTCCATCCCATCCTTCCCCCGTTCTCCCTCCTCCGCAACCCCCCCGAAGCTACTGCAACCGGAAAAACCGCCGCCCGGTCACCGGCTCCGCGATGACCACCGAGCGCCGGGTGCCAGCACTCTCTACCGCGCGCGTCGTTTCGCCCCACGCCTGCATGTCGCCCGACTCCTCCAGCACCAGGGACGCCGCCGGGTCGTCCCAGGAGAGCGTCACCGTGTCCCCGTTCCTTTCAATTGTCAGCCTCGGGTCGACGGCAACGGCCTCGATCACTTGTCCGCGAATCTCCCCGGAGCTGTTGTTAGCAGTGTGGACATTCACATAGGTCCTCCCGGCCAACAGCCCGGCCAGGCTCGCGGCGCTCAAGATCGACTTTCCCGTTAATGTTCCCGACATCCCGCCGGTCGTCGTGAATCCGAAGATCACTCCCGCGTTCCGTCCCGGGTCCGCGAGTCCGTGCAGATGCGCAGCGCTCACGTTGCTAGTCATTCCGGCATATTCTCCCACCACCTCGACAGCGCCCGTGCTCACTTGAAGAACCACGCGCGCCGACCCCGAAGGATTCGCGCCGTTTAGGTTGGGCAGCGGCGTCTCCTGCCCACTGTCCAAGCCGATCGCGAAAACCCGCACATCCGCCGAGCGGACCTGGCCGCGGATCTCGCCGCTTCCATTGGTCGCCGTGTGCACGTTGACGTAGGTCCGGCCGTCCAGCAGCGCCTGGACATTCGCCGGCGACAGCGTCCCGCCGCCCGAGATCGTTCCCTCGGAGCCGTCGCTCGTCGTGAGCCCCACCAATACGCCCGCCGTTTCTCCCTCCTCTGCCAAGCCGTGCAAATGCGCCGCACTCACGTTGCTAGTCATTCCCGTGTAGCTGCCGGCAGCGGTCATCACCCCTGTCGTCGTATCCACTTCCAACACCACTTCGCCCGACGGGGCGGCATCCCCGAGGTCCGGCGCCGGCACTTCCTCCGCCGTCGTCAGCGGAATCACGAATTCCACGGCCCCGAGGCCGCTCACGCCAAACGCCAACACGGCCAACAGGCCCGGACAAAGGAGGGTTCCTTTCATGAGGGGAATCGCTTGGGGGGGGATCCAAGCCGTGACCTTCACTAGAACAGCTCCTTTGAGGAGTCAAATCCGGATTGCCAATCCGCTTCCGCCGGCGCAACGGACTTTTCGTGGTTTCGCTTGTAACCCTGCCCCAATCTGGAACCTTCCGCCTGCAAGCGAATGCGTCATGAACTTCGAATTCTGGTGTTTCTTTTTCGGAACGTTGCTAGTGGCAATTGCTCTTATCGCATCGGCGGTAAAACACCTGCCGTTAACCACGACAATGCTCTACCTTTTCACGGGCGTTGCGCTCGGCCCGCTCGGTTTCGGGATCGCCTCCATCCATCCCCTCAACCAGGCCGAACTCTTGGAGCGAGCCGCAGAGTTGGTCGTTATTGTTTCGCTCTTTACGGCCGGGCTGAAACTGCGCGCCCCATTTCACCATGGGAAATGGAAGATTCCCGTTCGCCTCGCATTCGGCTCCATGGCCCTGACCGTGGGCATGATTGCGCTGGCCGGAGTATTCGGTTTGGGATTACCCCTGGGGGCCGCCGTGCTGCTGGGGGCGGTGCTCGCCCCGACCGATCCAGTACTGGCGTCGGACGTGCAACTGCAAAGCGCCACAGACCGGAACCGGCTGCGCTTCAACCTCACTGGTGAGGCCGGACTGAACGACGGCGCCGCCTTTCCTTTCGTGATGCTCGGTGTGGGCCTGCTCGGTCTGCATGAATTGGGTGATTGGGGCTGGCGCTGGTTTGCCGTGGATGTGGTTTGGGCGATCGGAGGAGGTTTAACAATTGGCACGCTGCTCGGAATCGCCGTTGGACACAGCGTGCTTTACTTGCGCCGCAAACACAGAGCCGGGCTCGGCCGGGAAGAGTTTCTCACCCTCGGATTGATTGGGCTTTCCTACGGCGCCGCGCTGATGGCCCACACCTATGGGTTCCTGGCCGTTTTCGCCTCAGGCCTCGCTTTGCGCATGATCGAGCGAAGCGAGACCCGCCTCTGGGCAGCCAATCCTCATCCTCCCCACCCCAAAGACGTTCCAGAAACTCATCCCCAAACCGCGCCGGCCCATCTGGCGGAATCCGTGCTCAACTTCAACGAGCAATTGGAACGTATTCTCGAAGTCGGGCTGGTGCTTGTCATCGGCATCATGCTCTCGCCGGAATTCCTTGATCTCACCGATCTTTGGTTTGTCCCGGTGCTATTGCTCATCATTCGACCCCTGGCGGTGGTGATTGGACTGGCGGGCCTGGGAACTTCGCGCCCGCAAGTTGCCACGCTTTCCTGGTTTGGAATTCGCGGCATTGGTTCCATTTACTATCTGCTCTACGGCATCGGCTATGGCGTCGCCCCAGACATTTCCAGCCGATTGATCTCCATTACCTTATGGGTGGTTGCCATATCCATCGTGATCCACGGCATCTCCGTCGCTCCATTGATGAACTGGCGCCAATCGAAACGGCGTGGGCAAGATGCGGGTTAGCGCTTGAAACTCAGCCTCCGCTTCCCCAGACAAACCGGCGGTCCAAAGCCCGCGCCAAGGTGACTTGATCGGACCCATCCAATCCCGCTCCCGCCGGCAAGCCCTGGGCCAACCTGGTCAAGCGCACTTCCATGGGTTTCAACAGCTCCGCGATGTAGTTCGCCGTCGCTTCCCCTTCGACATCGAGGCCCAAGGCAAGAATCACTTCGACCACAGGCTCTTCACGGACGCGGTCCACGAGTTCCTCCATCCGCAAATCTTCGGGCCCGCAATGGTTCAAAGGCGACAATCGCCCGCCGAGGACATGGTACTTGCCCTCAAACGCCCCCGTCCGTTCCAGGGCCAGGACATCGGGCGCACGTTCCACCACGCACAACAATCCCGCCTCACGCCGCGGATCCCCACAAATCGGGCAGCCCTCTTCCCCCGCCAGAAAACCACAACTCGAGCAAGGCGCGAGTTCTTCCTTGGCTTTTGCCAAAGCTTGAGCCAGTCCGGCGGCAGCGCTGTCCCCCGCTTGCAACAACCACAGGGCAATGCGTTCCGCGCTCCGCGGTCCGATACCAGGCAAACGCTTAAACGCGCCGATCAAGTCCTGAAGCGCTGCCGGATACTCCACTCGCTTTCCCATCATCCCCAGCGCGATCCCCCTCAGATCCGGCCCGTCCCGGCATTCAATCCGCAGCGAGCATCTCCATCACCTTTTCCCGGTCCGTCGCGGGAAGCTCACAGGCAAAATTGCGGCACACGTAGACCGTGGCTTTCCCGTCGATAGAGCCGTGTTCCGCCACGTAAGGAGCCAAACGCGCCAGCGCTTCTCCCGCTTCGCCCACCTCTTTGAAAAGGACCACTTGCCGCGGCGCGTACCTCCGCTGCACGGCCGCGAGCATGGCCCGCGTGTCTTCCGCATCGCGCTCTCCCACGACCACAATTTCCCGCGCGTCGCCTACGAGGAAATCCACCGCAGCAAACATCATCGCGCTTCCGGAAGCGCGTTCCGCCAGGTCTCCGGAAAAGGCCGCCATCAATTGCCTCGCCCTCTCTTCCAATTCCATCCTGCCCGTCATCCTCGCCAGGCGCACCAAATTGCAGGCCGCCACGCCGTTCCCCGAAGGCAGCGCGCCGTCGTAGGCATCTTTGCCCCGCAGAATCAGTTCCTCTCCGTCGTCCGCCGTCTGGAAGAATCCGCCGCCCTGCTGATCCCAGAACCGCACCAGCATCAAATCGGTGAGCCGCAACGCTTCCGCGAGATACCGCGTCTCGAAACTCGCTTCGTAGAGTTCGATCAAACCCCACACCAGGAAAGAATAATCTTCCAAATGAGCAGGAAGCCCCGCCTCTCCGTCGCGGTAACGTTTCAACAGCCTGCCGTCGGAATCGACGAGGGTCTTGGCGATAAAATCGGCCGCGCTTCGAGCCGCTTCCGTGTAGCGCGGTTCTCCAAACACCACGCCGCCCCGGGCCAAGGCCGCGATCATCAATCCGTTCCAATCCGTCAATACCTTGTCGTCCTTCAACGGCCGAATGCGCTTCTCACGCGATTCAAAGAGCCGGACTCGCGCCGACTCCACCTTTTCCCGGAACTCCGCCTCTGGGATTCCCTCTGTCGCCGCCCAAGCCGTCAGCGGTTCACGCAGGAAAAGAATATTTCCCCCCGTCCGCCTTCCGCTGGCTTCTTCCACATAATTCCCCGCACTGGTGGCGCCATAAAACCGGCTGAAGCTCCCGGCGTCTTCCTCGCCCAACACCTCCCGAAGCTCTTCCTCGGTCCACAAGTAAAACTTTCCTTCCTCGCCTTCGCTCTGGGCGTCTTCCGCGCTGTAAAACCCCCCCTCCGGCGAACGCAGATCCCGGAGCACATAGGTGAAGATCTCCTCCGCTGTGCTGCGCCACTCTGACGATCCCGTCGCTTGGTAGGCTTCCACGTAGGCCATGGCCAGCAAGGCTTGGTCATAGAGCATCTTCTCGAAGTGGGGCAGAAACCACTCCCGGTCCGTCGCATAACGATGCATCCCGAATCCCACATGATCGTAGATGCCTCCCAAGCGCATCTTGCGCAGCGTCTGCACAACCATCTCCGAGGCCTTCGCAGTCTCAGTGCGTTGTCCATAGCGAAGCAAAAAAACCAGATCGTGCGGAGCCGGGAACTTCGGGGCGGCCCCAAACCCGCCCCATTCCGCATCGAATCGCCCCGTGAAATTCGCGAAGGCGCGGTCGAGAACGTCCGCGCCGATCATCTCGCCCGGTGTGGCCTGGACCATTTCGGCGATCGCCTGCGTAATCCGGCCGGCTTCCTCGACCACCCGCTCTTGCTCCTCCTTCCACACCTCGCTGAGTTGAACGAGAATCTGCTGCACATCCCGCTTCGGAATATAAGTGCCCGCGAAAAAGGGCTTCCGCTCCGGCGTCATCACCACCGTCATCGGCCAGCCTCCCCGGCCAGTCAGGGCCTGAGTCACCGTCATGTAAACATGATCGATGTGCGGGCTTTCTTCCCGGTCTACCTTGATGCAAATATACCGCTCGTTGAGCAACTCCGCCACTTCCGCATCCTCGAAGGACTCGTGCTCCATCACATGGCACCAGTGGCAGGTGGCGTAACCCACCGACAGAAAAATGGGCCGGTTCGATTCCTTCGCCGCGGCAAAAGCCTCTTCGCCCCAGGCATACCAATCCACCGGATTCCCGGCGTGTTGCAAGAGATACGGACTTTTCTCGAACACCAACCGATTGAATTCCGGCCCGCCGTCTGGCGGAAGCTGGGCCAACTCCTCCTTGGGAGGAATCGGCTTGCGCTGTGGACCCGGCGTCTCCGCCGCGAAGGATTTGGAATCGGAAAGCAGGCTCATCACGACGGCGCAAGGAACTATCAGAAAACGGAGCGAAAAGCGAAATAGGGGGGCGGCCCGCAGAATTCTCATGTGAGGGAGAGACGAATGGACATTCGTTCCCAATCAGACACCAGTTCAACGAGAACACAAGTCCGGGCGGCAGGGATCCCGGCCGGAGGGCGTGTTGGAAACGGATTCCGCTGCTCAACCGGCGCCCGCATCTCCTCACCATTCGCGGCAGTCCTCCGAACTCCCTTGAAGGGTTGCCACCCGGAAAGACGCGCCCCATAAATAGCCTGCCCCGCAATCCTGCATTCAGTACTCACCGGCTCGCCATGCCCCTCCTCAGCCGCTTCGCCCGCCAGGCCAAGATTCGCTTCTTCTTCCACGATGTCTCCCAAAAGGCATCCATCCTGGAAGTGGGTTGCGGCGCGGGTTGGCTCGGCGCTGAACTGACCCGCCAAGGCTTCTCCCACTACAAGGGAATCGATCTCGAGCCCCCCGCCGCCATCGTGGGCGACATCCGAAACTGGCGGGGTCTCGGTTTGCAGCCCGCCTCCTACGATGTCGTCGTCGCCTTCGAGGTCATCGAACACGGCGACTTCTTTTCCGCCTTTGACGCCCTCCTCAAACCGGGAGGCCGGCTCATGCTCACTTCTCCCATTCCCCACATGGACGGGATCATGCGTCTCCTCGAAAGAATGGGCCTCAACCAAAGACGAACCAGTCCTCATACTCACCTCATCGATTTCAAGGAGATCACGCTCTTTCGGCCCCTGCTGATCCGGCGCGTCTGCGGTCTGGCCCAGTGGGGAATATTCGAGAAACCGGTTTCCGCAAGCGCTCCCGCAGAGCCGCTAATCCGTTAGTCTCGCCGCTCATGCCCACTCGTTCCTGGCAACTCACACTCATCGGCATCCTCTCCCTGTTCGCCCTCGCGGGTGTGTTCCAGGATATCCGGCACACCGCTCAGGGCGGAGCCATCGACCTTCGAAACCGCGTCACCGGAGCCCGTCTCGCCGCGGAGGGCATCGATCCCTACTTCTACAAGTGGAAACCGGGGGACGGCGAGCGCTTTTGCGATCCTTACAACGCCTCCCACTACCCCGTCAGCAGGACCACCGTCACGCCTCTTGTTCTCGCCCTGCACGCTCCGGTCGCCGGATTGCCCTACCGATTTCAACAATGGTGCTGGCTTGTCCTGCAATATCTCCTGCTTTTGGCCAGTTTCGCCGCTTGGGCTCGCCGCCGCCCCGAATCCGTCCTGCTCTGGGGGCTCATCTTCCTTCTGGCCCTCTGCGCGGCGCCTTTTTGGAGGCTTCACGTGGACCGCGGCCAGATTTATGTTCTCTACTCAGCGGCATTTCTTTTCCTGGCGTCCTGGCCTACCCAGGCCGGGCCCCTGCTCCAGGCCGCGCCCGGCTTCGGCGCCGCAATCCTTGCCGCGCTGCGTCCGGTCTATCTGATTTCTTGCGCGGCCCCGCTTCTGCTCTCACCGCGCCAGGCTCCTAGAATTCTCACGGCCGGCGCGGGCCTCGCAGCAGGCGCGAGCCTCGCCGCCGTCATCCCCACGCTTCTCTGGGGCCCGGCTGTATGGACGGACTACGTGCAGGCCATGCGCAAGCATTCCCAGCTTTACCTGGAGCGGTTTCAAGACCGCGCTCCAGCCACCGCCTTTCCCGCCGAGATCGAAGGGATGCCCTTGGACACCCTTGTGCACTTCGCCAAAATCCCTTTTGCCGACGCCTCGATTTACCGGATGACGTCGTTCGGACTCTCGCCGGGCTGGCTTCTTGCGCTGTGGGTCCTGCTCCTGGTTCCGGCTCTCGCCCTGCGGGCTGCTAAGCTTCCCCCAACAGCACTTTGGTGGTCCATCTCCTCCTGGACCATCATTGGCGACTTCCTTCTGCCCGCATTGCGCAACACCTACAATGATGTCCTCGTTCTCCCCATGCTCCTCCTCGGTCTGGCGTCTCTGCGCGGACTCCTGCGCAGCCTCTGGATCTCCTTCAGCGCCCTCTTCTTCGCTGCCCATTTGGCGACCGCGTGGCTTCCCAAGGCATTCATCCCCATCCCCAGCCTGACCGGACTGATTCTGGCCCTCGCTGTAGCCGGCGCCACCGCGTTCCTGCCCCGGAAGTTTTTCCCAGCCGAAGCCGCCGGCTAGACCTAATGTTAGTCTCCTTGAAGACCGCCCGCATCGCCTGACGGACGTCCCCCGCGGCTGGCTCCCGTCGCTGACCTTGGCGTTGCCCCTCAGCGCCAACTCCACGCCTCCGGTCAAGCCCCGGAACCTGCTAGGCTCCCCGCGCGTTGAACTCCAGCTAAGGCCTTCCCTGTCAGCACACTACATCAAAAGGAACCCGCCCGCCGCGACGCCATTTTCTCTTGCCTTCTCCCGGCGCTTTGCCTATCTTCACCGAATCCTTGTCCCGCCACTCCAATCCGTTCAACCCACCAATAGATGGAATCCCGCCGAATGAACTGCCGGCGAATCGCCACGTCTCCGTGAAGTGAAGCGCCTTGCATCTTTTCTTTAAGGTGGCTGCCTCTTTTCCCTCTCATAATATCGGCGAGCCATCTCTTCATCCATGAGCGAAAAACCTGATTCCGAACGTGATCCTGAAGCGCGGGTTCGGCGGATTATGACCGTCTTTTATCCCAACCTGATTTGTCCCGCCGAGATGTGGTGGCAGGTCTTGGAGGCACTGGGACCTCCCGAGCACCTCACCGAGACACTGGAATCCTTTTCCCCGGACCTCAAAGCCACGATTCGCGATTACTATCGCGGGATGCAACCCACCTACTACATCGATTATCTGGCCCAAGACGTTCGCGACGAGAGCCGGGCGCTGCTTTGCACCAGGATGATCGAATGGTGCGAAAGGGAGCCCGATGGACACCCGCGAGAGGTTGACTATAGTTGGAAGCCCAATAATGGGTAACGTCGCGATTCTCTGGAACGACCAATTGCACCAGAAGGATCCCGACTTCAAAGGTCTTTACCAAGGGCAGCCTCAGGATTCAGAGGTATTCTGCCTCACTCGCTCCCCGGTCAGGGTTGGGTGAGATTTCCGTTCTGTAGAATGACAATCGCACTTCGCGGCCACGTGGGACACCGTTTGCTCATGAATGCTCAGTTTCTCACGGACAAGGGGGGCAACAAGATCGCGGTTGTCGTTCCTGTGGCGCGGTTCGTGAACTGGCTGAATACGAGCAATGGCCATTCGGCGGCTTACAAGTTCACGCTGCAGCCGGGCGAGGCGGGTTACAGCTCAAATGCGAACATCGAACTCTGGATGGCGGGTGATGCGGGTTTCGACGCGGCCAATCCCTATCGCAACCTGAATGCCTTCTACTTCCTGCCGAGCGAGGACGAGTGGCATAAGGCGGCCTATTACAGCGGGAGCGACACGACGTATTACGACTACGCGACCGCGAGCGACACGATTCCGGCGGCAGTGGCCGACGGCACGGCGAACGGGACGGCGGTTTTCAGGCAAGAGTTCTCGACCGGGCCTGCCGACATCGACAACGCTGGTGGCCTGAGTCACTACGGCGCCATGGGACAGAGCGGGAATGTGTTTGAATGGAACGAAAGTGCTTTCGATGGCATAAATGATTCATCGTCCGAGACTCGGGGGATCCGCGGTGGAAGCTGGAGCAACACCGAGAGCTTCCTGCGCGCCCTCGAACCACGGCTTCGACGAAGCGCCCACGCTCGAGATCAACAGTGTCGGGTTCCGCGTCGCCAGTGTCCCTGAACCCTCTGCTGCTCTATTGGTGTTGATCAGCGGAGGAGCATTGCTGCTCAAAAGGCGCCCGAAGTCTTCCCTTTGATTGCCCAATCGGGTAAGAACAGGGATTGAACCTGCTCCCCCCACACCGCCCGGTATGCGGGTGCCAGCTCGTCGTCCCGCGTCGGCCTCCTATGCGGTTTTTGTTCATCGGCTCCCAGCTTTCCCATAGCCTTCCTCCCCACGGTGGGTTACCCTCCCGCAGTTGGCTTCCGGTAGTAGTCTTTCATGTCTATTCATGTCTGGTTTTCCTCCAGGGGTCTTTCACCCCATTTGCAACCCGCCCATGCTGGGCGCACACAAGTCAGTGGCGGCAACGGCGGATAGCGCCGCTAGTTCGCTTCGCTCTGGATGCCTAACCCTCGCCGTGCCACACTTCAAACGTTAGCAAAAAGGAGACTTCTGCCCCCTCTTTCCTTTCAGTTCCCTCGACGCTTTCACGCGATCGTCTCCGGGACGCTCCGCAATCCCGAAGCGCCCCCATTCCCGGGCCCGCCTTCGTGATACTCCGCATCCTCATTCACCTTCCAAGGATCGTGGATACGCCGTCCCGCCACGATGTTCTCCACGCAGAGCATTGCCGTCATCATGGAATGGTCCTGATTGTTGTACTTATGCATGCCGTTGCGTCCGGCCAGGTGGAGACTGGGAAAGCGTTCCTCGAGTTCTTTACGGATGACCGCAACATTCTCCGCATAGCCTGCATCGTAGACCGGGTAAGCCTTTGCCTGACGGACTACGCAGGCATCGACAATGTCCTCTGCACGGGCCAAGCCCAGTTCCACGAACTCGCGGCGAGCCAGGGCCTCCAATTCGCCGTCCGTCATTCCCCATAATCCGTCCTTCCCGGCAAAACAGAAGTATTCCAACCCATAACAAGTAAGGCCGGAATCGGGAGCCATCTCCGGCGACCAAGCCTTGAAGTTCTGGATCCGTCCCACCTGCACCGCTGGATCATGGACGTAGATCCAATGGTCGGGAAACCCGCCACAGTCCTTCACCATGACCGCCACCACAATGAAATCGCGATAGTGCAGCCTGCAGGCCGCCGCGTGCACGGTTTCCGGAGGCGCGGGCCGCAGCATGCCCACCAACTCCCGCAGGGGAGCGCTCGAAACCACCGCCGCCGCCCTGATCGTCCCCCACGTTCCGTCCGCATGGCTGACCGCCACTGTCCACGTCCCGCTCTCTTCTTCAAAGCGGCACTCGCCAACCCGCGCTCCCAATCTCACCTCACCACCCATCTCCCGGACACGCTCCGCGCAACGTTCCCACAACATCCCCGGTCCGAGCCGCGGATAACGAAAGGCGTGAAGAAGAGTCTTCACCGTATCCGCGCCCCGCTTCCTGCCAGCCCAGGGAAACACCGCTGAGAGAATGGCCCGGCCCAAATCAAACCCCTTGATCCGTTGCGCCGCCCAATCCGCGGAGATCTCAGCGCAGGATGTGCCCCAAACCTTCTCAGTGTAGGTCTTGAAGAAAACCCGGAAGAGCCTCTGACCGAAGTGATTCGTCACCCATTCCTCGAAATTCTTCGGATCCCGAATGGGGAAAAGCCGGGCCCGCAAATAGGACGCCACACAAAGCAGCGACTCCATCCATCCCAGGTTTCGCAACGCCTCGACGGCCCGCAGCGGATAGGAGAAAAACCGGCCGCGATAAAGGATCCGGGACATCCGGCGCCGCAACGGGAAGTCCTCTGGGGACAGAAGGCCGGACCAAAAGTCCTCGATCTCTCGTGACTTCGAAAAGAAGCGGTGCCCACCGATGTCGAAGCGGAACCCTTTGTAACAGACGGTCCGGCAGATTCCTCCCACCAAATCCGGATGCGACTCCAGGACGACCACCGGCCTTCCGCGTTGGCACAGCAAGTAAGCTGCTGTGAGCCCCGCCGGACCGGCCCCGATGATAGCGGTCAGCCCGGCGGCCATGACACTCGAACTCTGAGCACGTCCGATGCTTGCTGCGAGCCGGAGCGCTGTCAAGGTCCGCCCCACCCGGCCCAGTCCTCGACCACTGCCTATGCCCGAATGGGCCCAGGGAATTGGCGTTGAATCGTCTCATCTCAGGCCGGAGGCTCTTGGACTGCGGCGAGCATCGCTGCTCTCTCTCGGCTCGGAGCGCCGTCGTGAGCGCAGGCGGTCGCCGGCCGCCTGAGGATCCATGGCGATCAAGAGTGTTCGCGCCTGGAGTCAACGCCAAGACACACCGGAGGCTCAGAACTCCTGACTTCGGGGAATTCTGATGAGCCGTCAGTCCAGGAAAGGTCTGCGATTCGCCCGGGCGCACCCGGTGCAGTGGAGGATCAAGCCGCGGCACTTGGACTGCTGCCATCCTGTTTCGTTGATCCCCATGTGTTCGCTCCCAAGAGCGGGGATTCGAAGGTTTGCAGGATCCCACGCCTTAGTGGTCATGAGCATAAATACCGTGACGTTCGCCTTCGGTGAAGGCTGGGCTTCATCCATGGCGCATCGGCGGGTTTCGCGGAACTCACTCGCCAGGCCGGCCGCACGGTCGTTTGGAGGGGCCTGGCGCCTTCGGGTGGGCGTTTTGGTGTCGCAGGTGCGACACGAAACGCGACCCATACCCGGCGGAGCCCTGGGAATCGAGTGCTCTGCCTGGCCCGGAGCCCCACGCAACGCGGCGCGTTTTTTGTCGCAGGTGCGACACGAAACGCGACTCAGACCCGGGGGAGCCCTGGGAATCGAATGCTCTGCCTGGCCCGGAGCCCCACGCAACGCGGCGCGTTTTTTGTCGCAGGTGCGACACGAAACGCGACTCAGACCCGGCGGAGCCCTGGGAATCGAATGCTCTGCCTGGCCCGGAGCCCCACGCAACGGCGCGTTTTTTGTCGCAGGTGCGACACGAAACGCGACTCAGACCCGGCGGAGCCCTGGGAATCGAATGCTCTGCCTGGCCCGGAGCCCCAAGCAACGCGGTGCGTTTTTTGTCGCAGGTGCGACACGAAACGCGACTCAGACCCGGCGGAGCCCTGGGAATCGAATGCTCTGCCTGGCCCGGAGCCCCACGCAACGGCGCGTTTTTTGTCGCAGGTGCGACACGAAACGCGACCCATACCCGGCGGAGCCCTGGGAATCGAGTGCTTCGCCTGGCCCGGAGCCCCACGCAACGGCGCGCTTTTTTTCGCAGGTGCGACACGAAACGCGACCCAGACCCGGCGGAGCCCTGGGAATCGAATGCTCTGCCTGGCCCGGAGCCCCACGCAACG
>JBGTBW010000221.1:0-25093 GCA_041749135.1 Verrucomicrobiales bacterium | reverse complement strand
GTGCGGGAGCCCGCCCCTCCAGGATAGCGTGAGGGATCTGGTAGAGCCTTACCTGGAGGGCCGGCCTCCGTGACGGCCTGGTCCAGAATGGAGACCCTAACCCGGGTGAAAGCGCCTGCCCGTACGACGGCGCTCCGCGCCGGGAGAGAGCGGCGATGCTCGCCGCAGTTCAAGAGCCGCGCCATGCACTTTCCGGTTGAGAAGCGGATGAAGGGGTGGTTGTGTGGGTTTCTCCTGCTCACGTGGCGGAATTGGTAGACGCGTACGATTCAGGATCGTATGGGGTAACCCGTGGAGGTTCGAGTCCTCTCGTGAGTACTGCTTTTCGATTCATCACAGTGCTCCGGTTCAGCCGGCTGGTTTTTGAAGCAGGAACCGCCACCACCAGGGCAGCAGGAAGGCGGCGCAGATCATGCTGGTCAAGATGCCGAGCGAGCAGACTTGACCGAGAGCGGCGAGACCCTGATTGGAAGCCAAGCTGAGAGAGGCGAAACCCGCGGAGGTCGATAGACAGCAGAAGAGGAGGGCGCGGCGGATGCCGGAGTGGATGGTTCGGGGATCGCCGTCACAGCGGCGCAGGGCGAAGATCATGTGGATGACATAATCGATCCCAGTGCCGAAGAGCAAAGGGATGGCGGAGAGGTTCATGAGGTTCCAATCGAGATCGAGAGCGGCCATGGCGGCGAGCAAGAGAAGGGCGCTGAAAGCCATGGCGGCGACGGCGAGGAGGACTTCCCGAAGGTTGCGGAAGATCAATCCCAGAACCGCGATGAGGACCAGGGCCATCGGAAGAAACACTCGGTGAATGTCGCGCTCGATGAGGGGAAGGACGGCGGGTCCAAGACTGGGCCAGCCGGTCAGGAACACCCCAGGGATGGCGGGTTGCGGGGGAACGGTGTCCGGGCCGGCGGACTCGACAATGCCAAGGAGGAGATTGTCGCCGGGCGCGCGTTTGGCGAGGCGCTGGGTCAGCGCCTGACTGGCGGGTCCCTCAGGCCAAGCGACAGGGAGGGGATGGCCGGCCCAGTGTTCCCAGGCATCGAGGGCGTTTCGGGCCAGGCGATTGCCTTCGTCCTCAAAGCCGGCTTGGCTGAAGGCTTGGAGGATGCGGTCCCGTTGGCGGGCGAGGCGGGCCAGGGCGGGCTGGTTCTCTGCTTGGCGGGCTTGGTTAGGCCATAGAAAAGCGGGCAGCCAGGCGGAGCGGATCGTTCCAGCGTGTTCTTGAGCCTTGATCCATAGTTGGGTACGTTCCAGCGCATCCAGAAACTGCGTTTCCTCGGCCGCGTGGACGAGGATGGGGAGCTGTTTCTCCCCGTTTTCATCCGGAAGCAGGCGTTCTTGGAGACGTTCCAGAGCATCTCCGGCAGGACTGTGCCGGGGGCGCAAGACCGAGAAATCGCGCTGGAGCTGGGGCAATTCGCGGGCGAGGAGGACGGAGGCGGCGGCAAAAAAGAGGACGGCGGTGGCGGCGGGCGGCAGGAAGGGCCAGAGACGGCTTTGACGAGGTGAAGGAGGCTGCGGTTTCGGCTGGGCGGGAGGAGCGTCAGAGTCAGCGGCGACGGCGGGGAGGAAGAAGCCGATCATGACCGCCGCCCCGATGAGAATGCCGAGTGCGACGAGAGACCCGAGTTGGCGAATGCCGGGCAGACTGCTGAGATTGAGCGAGCCGAACACGGCGGCGGTGGTCACGGCGGCCCAAAGCACGCTGGGTCCGATTTGGCGGCGGAGAGCGGGAGCGTTGGCTCTGGAGTTCAGGGATTCCTGATAGGTGACGACTGCGTAATCGACAGCGAGACCGATGAGGATGGCGGCAAAGCCAATGCTCATGACGCTGAGGGAGCCGAAGGCGAGGCCGCCGATTCCAAAGGTGAGCATGAAGACGAGGGCGAGAGAGAAGACGAGGAGAAATAAAGGCCGCCAACGCCGGTAGAAGAGCCAGAAAAGGAGCGCAATGCCGGCCATGGCAGGCAGGAGAGTCGCTTTCATATCCCGCTCCATGCCCTTGGCGATCTCGGCGGCGAAAGCAGGTTCTCCGGTGAGCCCGGTCGCGACGCGATCGGGATCGGGAAGGCCCTGTTTCCATGCGGCGAGGGTAGAGGCGACCTGAGAAACCCAACGGTCTGTTGCGGGGTAGTCGGCGAGGTCGCCGGAGGGCTCCAGGTAGATGGCCTGGAAGAGACCGTCGGGAGAGCGGAACCAGGGCAGACCGCGCCCGAAGCGGGATTGGTTGGAACCGGCCAGGGCCGGGGGAATGAAGCCGGCTGGATCGTAAGCGAGGAGGGAGACCTCGGCGGCGTCGAGGGAAAGGGCGAGGGTGTCTAGGGATGCGGTGAGGTGAGACTCCAGAGCGGCGGGCTGGAGCCGCTGCTCGAGATCGCGGATATGGGCGGGGTCGCCATTGAGCCAAAGATAAGCGCTCCACTCGCCGAGGACGTCTTCGGCTGACTGCCAGATGGGTTGTTCGGCGACGGAGGAGGTCAAGCCTGGTTCCGAGTCGAAGCGGGCGGCGAGGGATGCGGTCAGGGCATCGAGTTCGGAGGGCTGAGCGCCGGGAGGCAACTCCAGCGTGACAATGAGTTCGTTTTGACCGGAGGTGAAGTCGCGGAAGAGTTTCAGACCTGCGACCTCGGGGAGGTGTGAGGGAAGCAGGTCGAGCACATCGACATTGAAGCTGGTCCGGGACCGGCCCAGGGTGTAGCAGGCGACGGCGAGCAAGGCCAGGAAGAGGAGTCGCCACCGCATGGAGAACGCGAAGCATAGCTGCATCGCGGGGTGGCTAAAGGCGAAAGATCCCGGGATTGACAGGGAAGAAGCGGACTCTTAAGGGAGACAACCATGGCGGCTGTGAGAGCAGGTTTGTTGAAGCTGAATTATGGAGCGGACGCCGCCAGCTTGACTCTGGGACCGGAGGAGATCGTGGTCTCGCTGCCGGTTGACGTGCTGCGGGGGAGTGCAGCGGAGGTTCTGTGGCGCTCGGAGGGCTTGGAAGGCGTGGCGACGGAGGCGGGGAGCGGTTTGCAGATGCTTTGGCGCAACGGAGAAGAGGCCGCGGGCGTCGTGCTGGCCACGGTGGGCGACGGAGAGATGGAAGAAGCGGCGCGCGGGGTTTACGAATCCATTTTTTCGTCATTGGACGATCTGCATCTCTACCGGATGTGGAATTTCGTTCCCGGGATCAACCGTGACGTCGAGGGACTGGAAGAGTACCGGCGCTTCAATGCCGGCCGAAGGGAAGCTTACATGGCGCGGTTCGGAAATGAGGCGGTGATGCGGATGCCGGCGGCCTCGGCTGTGGGTTGTCGAGGGGAATCGCTGGTCACGGTATTTGTGGCGGGCCGGGATAGGGCACGGCATGTGGAGAATCCCAACCAAGTTCCCGCTTACAGCTATCCAGCCGAATACGGTCCGGCCCCGCCGAGTTTCGCCCGCGGCACGGTGGTGCGGGGAAGGAGCGAGTTGCGGGTGTTCGTCGCCGGCACAGCCAGCATCGTTGGGCATGCTTCCGTGGCGGCGGGAGACTTGGGCAGGCAGATCGAGACGGCAGTCGAGAATCTGGAGTCCGTTCTGCGGGTGATGGAGTTGGAGGAATTACCGGCCTTCTCCTGCATTCCGGCGGATTGGATGCGGGTGTATTTGCGGAAGGCAGAGGATCTGGCGCTTCTCGATGCGACGCTGCGGGCGCGGTTTCAAGGGGATTTTGCGCCTGTCGTGTACCGGGCCGATATTTGCCGGCGGGAGTTGGACGTCGAATTGGAACTGAACTTCACCTTGCCTGGGGGACGGTCTTGAGGAAACGGCAGCGGAAGGCCTTGGGCTTTCTGGAGATGTGAGGTAACAAAGCAGAAGGGCGCGAAAGCGGCCGGGATGGGAGAAGAACAAGGAATCATGGACTGGACAGGAGTATTTCCGGCGCTCACGACGCCCTTCGACGAGGGGATGGGTGTCGATCACGCGTTTTTGGCCCGTCATGCGAATTGGATGGCGGAGGCGGGCTGCCGCGGCTTGGTGGCGTTGGGATCGCTGGGGGAAGGAGCGACGCTGGATTCTTCAGAGAAGGCGGAGATCTTGCGCACTTGCGTGGAGGCGGTGGGAGCGCGGATTCCCGTGGTGGCGGGCGTTTCGGCGCTATCGACGGCGGGGGCGGTGCGATTGGCGGAGGCGGCGGAGCAATGCGGTTGCCGGGGATTGATGGTGCTGCCGCCCTATGTCTACAGTTCGGATTGGCGGGAGATGAAGGCACACGTGGGCGCGGTGCTGCGGGCGACGCGGCTTCCCGCCCTGCTCTACAACAACCCTTTGGCCTACGGTGTGGATTTTGTGCCGGAGCAGATTGCGGAGCTTGCCGGGGAGGAGGCGAATTTGGAAGCGGTGAAAGAATCGAGTGCGGACACGCGGCGGGTGACCGGCATCCGCGCCTTGTTAGGCGAGCGGCTGCAGATCATGGTGGGAGTGGATGACTCTCTGGTGGAGGGGGTAAGGATGGGTGCGGTGGGATGGGTGGCGGGCTTGGTCAATGCTTTCCCAGGCGAGTCGGTGCGTCTCTTCGAGTGGGCGCGGGAAGGCCGAACTGATGAAACCGACGAACTTTACCGTTGGTTCTTGCCTTTACTGCGGCTCGACACGGGGTTGAAGTTTGTGCAACTGATCAAGCTGGCTCAGCAGGAGGCGGGTATGGGATCAGAGAGGGTGCGTCCTCCGAGGTTGAGCTTGGATGGGGAAGAACGAAGGGCTGCCCTGGAAGTGATCCGGACGGGATTGGCCGCGCGTCCCCGGCAGGTCTAGTCATCATCTCTCTACAGTGTAGAACCATGGAACTGGAAGGAACCTCGATCATTGGAAACGGCCGGGGACGGCGTGACGGCGGCGAGAGCTTTCGTGCGGCGAACCGGATGAATGGAGGCGATCTTCCTCCGGATTACGTGACGGCATCGGCGGGGGAGATCGCGGATGCGGTGCGGCTGGCCGGGGAGGCGGCTCCGGAAATGGCCCGTCTCTCCGGACGCAGGCGCGGCGAACTGTTGCGCGCCATTGCGGATGTGTTGGAGAAAAACAAGGCGGCCTTGGTGGACCGGACTCCGAAGGAGACGGGCTATCCCGAGATGCGGATCCATATGGAGTTCGCCCGGACGGTGGGTCAGTTGCGATTGTTTGCGGAGGTGGCGGAAGAAGGATCGTGGGTCCACGCGCGGATCGACCACGGCGATCCCGAGCGCAAGCCGCTGCCCAAGCCGGACGTGCGCTCGATGTTGCGTCCGTTGGGTCCGGTGGTGGTTTTTGGAGCATCGAATTTTCCATTGGCCATTTCCGCGGTGGGCAACGACACGGTGGCGGCGCTGGCGGCGGGCAATCCGGTGGTGGTCAAGGCGCATCCGGCGCATCCGGGGACCGGCGAGATTATCGGACTCTGTGTGGCGGAGGCGGTGCGTTCTTGTGGCTTTCCGGAAGGAACCTTCTCGTTGCTCTTCGACGCCGGGATTGAGGTGGGGCAGGCTTTGGCTCTGCATCCGGGCATCCGGGCGGTGGGTTTTACCGGGTCGTTGGGAGGCGGCCGGGCACTGATGGATCTTGCGGCGACGCGGCCCGATCCCATCCCCGTCTTTGCCGAGATGGGAAGCGTGAATCCCATGTTTTTGTTGCCGCGAGCGTTGCGGGAGCGCGGGGCCGAGCTGGCGCGTGCGTTTCATGGGTCCTTGACGGCTGGGACTGGTCAGATGTGCACGAATCCCGGGATCGTGGCGGCCGGGGACGATCCAGCCTTGGGGGCTTTTCGGGACGCGGTGGCGGCGCTCGTGCGTGGAACGCCGGCTGGGGTGATGCTGACGGAGGGAATCCGGGCTTCGTATGAGCGTGGGACAGGCCGGATGCGCGCTTGGGAAGGGGTCGAAGAGGTGGCTTCAGGGGGAGATGGCGGGGCCTTTTTGTTTGAGACGAGGGCTGAGCGCTTCGTGGAGGATGCCGGGTTGCACGAGGAGGTCTTCGGACCTTCCACGTTGTTGGTGCTCTGCGGATCCGCGGAGGAGTTGATCCGGGTGGCGGAATCGATGGAGGGGCAGCTTACGGCCTCGATCCATGGCACGGAGGAGGATTTGCTCGAGAACCGGGGGCTGGTGGAGGCTTTGGAGCGCCGGGCCGGCCGGCTCATCATCAATGGCTTTCCGACGGGGGTGGAAGTCTGCCACGCGATGGTGCATGGCGGACCCTATCCGGCGACCTCGGACGGACGGTCCACTTCGATCGGGACCTTGTCGATCGAACGGTTTGTGCGGCGTGTGGCCTTTCAGGACATGCCGGACGGGCTTCTGCCCCCAGAGTTGCAGGAGGCGAATCCGCTGGGGATTGTCCGCATCGTGGATGGGAAGTGGGGCGTGCGCAACGGTTGACGGTCCCGTTATTCTTGAGCCTCTTCCGGATTGAAGCGTGGCTGGGGAATCTGGAGGTCGCTGCGGGTGACGGGCGGCGGCGGATAGGTTTCGCGAAACTGCGGGATGAGGGTGTCCTGGGGCACGCTCAGGGTTCCGCCGATGTTGAATTTGGCCCAGCTCACGTTGCTGCCCCGGGCTTCGAAGAATTGCGGTCTTCCGTGGTGAAACCGGGCGAGGAGGGAATTGGGAATGCCCAGTTCGAAGCTGCCTTCCAGCCGCTCATCGCGATGGATGAGCACCTCGCCGTGCAAGATGAAAAAGTCTTCAGTGGCGGCGGACAAGTCGTAGAGGCGGATGCGGTTCCGATCCTGCTCAAACTTCATGGTGAACTCTTTGCATTCGAGGCGTTGGAAAAGGTCCAGACCGCTGGCGCGGGAAAGGTCGCTGAGCAGATCGAGCCGTTTGAGGGCGATGCCGTCGCCGGACAGAGTTCCGCTGACCAGGAAGGGATCGTCCTCACGGAAGCCCGCCTGGAGTCGGATTTGGCCCGAGACAGCGCCGACGACCCGATCTCGCCAGGTGGGATGAACCGTGCGGGTGAGGGCAATGGATTCCAAGACGGCAGTGATATCCGCGCCAGGCGCGTCGCCGAGGAAACGCAAGGCGCCGCTGAGGTCGCCCACTCCGCCGCCCTCTTCTCTGATGCGGGATTCGAGGAGCTTTACTTCGCCGTCGGAGTCGAGGGTCGCGTTGGCGGATTCGAGTCGGAAAAGGGGCCAGGATCCGAACTTCAATTCCCCGGAGCGGACGTCGATGAAGTAGCGATTGGGGGTTCGTTTGAGGAGCAAGGAGACATCGCGGATGGAGTGGGGGTTGCGGGCGTCGGATCCGAAATCCAGGCTGAGCCTTTGAATGGCGAGACGGTTGAGGAGAAAGGCTTCGGGGAGGCGTTTGAAGCCCAAAGAGGCGACGAGGGGGGAAGGGGATTGGGTCTGCCCGGATGAGGCTGGGAGGGAAGAGATGGCGGAGCGGGCAGGCTTGAGTTTGCCCTCTGCGGCGTCGACAAGAAGGTCGGTTTCCCAGGTGGATCGCAGCAAGGAGAGGAACGGAACGGCAGCGCGGATGCCGCTGAAGTTGAGTTCGTAGACGAGGTCGTCTTCGCCGCCCTTGAGCCGAAGTTGCTTGTTGACGAAGCGCGACTTATTGACGGCGAATGGCCCTTGGAAGTCGGATTCCAGCCCGGTGATTTTCCCGATGAGGCTGCTGACTTCGGCCCGGAACCTCTCCGTCTCATAATAGAGATGGGAGAAAAAGAAGCTGATCCCGATGACCGAGGCGAGCATGATGAGGCCCACGAGCACGAGCGCGGACACGAAGCGGGTCCGGCGTTTTTCTTTGAGGGGCTGATGCGAGCGGCGGCGGCGTTTCTTCTTGGACTTGACCCCATGGCGGGAATGGACCCGCTTGAGGTGGTCCATGATCTCGCCGTAGGTGTAGTGATCCTTGTCTTCGTTCGGTTCCTCGGGCATCCGGCAGGGTTGGCTCAGCGGTCGAGTTAGGGGGCGTTGAGAGGGGCGCTGTCGAGTGGCCGGTTGATTCGATTTCCGCCGGGGTCGATGACCTCGACATTGACGAAGAAGATCACAGCTTTGTTGCGCTGGAGATCGACCTCCGACCGGAAGAAGCGTCCCAAGAAGGGAATATCACCGATAACCGGGATTTTGTCATCGATCAATTCGATGCTGGAGGTGGCGAGACCGGAGACGACGATCGTGGCTCCGTCCTGCACCGTGACCGGGGTGGTGGTGCGGTTGGTCTTGAACACCGGCATGACGATGCGGTTCTCGGTGATGGTGATATTGACGGGGATGTTGAGGGCGTTGACGGCCGCGGTGGTGATGGGGGAGCCGTAGTTGACGAAACCCTCAAAGCGGACGAATTCGGCCATGAGGTTGAGTTCCACGTATTGGTTGTTCTCGCTGATGACCGGATCGACCTCCATGGTCAGCCCAATGGGGCGTACTTCGAAGGCCGTGGGTGTGGCCGGTGTTACGGGAAAGCTGCCCGAGGTGGCTTCGGCCCCCACGGTTTGCGGCAGTTCGGGGGGCTCGTATTCCGTCGGATAAATCAACTCGCGGATCAGCTCGATGCGAGCGCGTTGTCCGCTGCGGGTGACAACGGATGGGGCGGCGAGGATATCGCCGGCGGTCCGTTGGCTAAGCGCCCGGATGACCACTTGGAACTGCGGATCCGTCAAGGTGCCGGCTACGGCGAGGACGCCTGGTGTGGGTTGCATCATTGCGCTCCCCGGAAGTGCGTTGCTGCGGTCCGCACCGATGATGTTGTCGAGGGGGTCGCCGCGAAAGACATCGATACCGCTGCGCAATCCCGAAGTGATCCTGTTTCCGCCGATGGCTTGTCCGGTGTCGGGGTCGATGAAGGAGAAATTGCCCGGGTCGGAGCTGGGTTGCCCCCCGGAGGAGATGATGGCTCCGTCATTGTAGAGTTCGAAACCTCCGAGCAGCCAATCGAAGCCCAGTTCTTCGAGGTCTTCGTCGAGGATTTCGAGTTGCCGGACGCGGATGACGACTTGTTTGGATCCCTGCCCGCGTCCGGAGGCGATCATGGAGTCCACGTGCTGGAGGTTCTCGAAAGTGTTGCGGACGACGAGCCGGCTGGTTGAGGGCAGATACTGGGCGTAGCTACCTTCTGGGAAGGCAACGCCGTTGGACTGCAGAAACTCCTGGGCATTGAGCCGCCGGAATGCCGGGCCGTCGGTTGGGGCTCCTCCGAAGGGATCGGGCGCCGCACCCTGATCGCTGAGCGGCATGGTGCTCATAAAGTCAGGGGGCACCTCGAAGGTGCGGGTCAGCAGCGATGCGTCGGTTTCCCCGGCGGCGACGAAGCGGACGGCAAAGGGCTCGATACGGTACTGGGCGCCGATGCTGCGGGCGATATAGCGCACGACCTCGAGAAGGGGAAGGTTCCGGAGCCGCAAATGGATGGGTTGAAGCCTATCGACGCCTGCGCCGAGAATGAAGTTGACTCCGCGGCGGGCGGGGTCGGGCTCTTGCAGGTCGAATTCGCGGCTGCTGTTCCCGAGGAATTGCATGGCTTCTTCCGGGGTGGCGTTTTGAAGGAACACCTGGTCCAAGACAATCCGGGTGAGCTTCGCGGCGATGTCTTCCGAGGCGGGGACACCCAATTCGAGGTCGCCCTCGGCCAAGGAGGCCGATTGTTTGACGGGCACGTTGGTTTCCCACCTTGCGGCGAGGTCGGCGAGGGCGCCCGCGCGGGTCTGATCGTAAGCGGCTTCAGCGTACTGGGCCCGGAGCGTGGCGGCGCGTTCCATACCTTCCACCGCAGCGCGATTGGTGCGGTCCAGGCCGAGCACTTGGGAGAAGCGGACAGTGGCTTCGTGATAACGGCCGGTATTGAGAAAAGACTCGGCCTCCTGCAACAATTGAGTGACCTCGCTCACTTTCTCTTTGTGGGCGGCGGTGTCGTCGGGATTGACGTATTCGTAGTCCGAGAGCCGTTCCTGGAGGGTGCGCGCGGGTTCGTAATCGGGAGCGTAGCCGGGGGCAAGGACGAGAGACAAGACCTGCGCAGCCCGGGGATATTCGCCGCCTTCGATCAAATCGCGGGCGAAGTCCGTGGCGGTTTTGCTGAAGCGCATCATGGCTGCTCCCCGGATGCCGCCGACGCGGTCGCCGGGAGGCAGCGCATCGACTGCGGCACGGTAATTGCTCGAGGCGGAGGCGAGGTCGCCCAGGCGAAGGAAACTGTCGCCTTGGGAGAGATAATGATTGGCCTCCATGACGGCGTGCTCCCGGCCGCTGACTTCGCGATGCTCGAATCCGGAGTCCCACGAAGGCAGATCCTGCCCCGGCAGAGAGACGGCAAGAGGCCCCGCCAATGCAGCGAGCGCCGGAAAAAACATCCGGGATTTGCCGTTGAAAAGCAGGGACGAAATACGGATTTCTCCGTGGCTGCGGGGCATTGGCGCTATAAATAGGGCAGCTTGGTTCTCGATGTAACGCTTAAAATCAAGAAAACTTCCGGGAAGCGCGCCTTCCGATTGACCGAAGTTTTCCGGACCGGAGAATGGCGGGTGCACGTGACGGTTGTGGGGCAGGGACTGGCGGGAACGATTCTTGCCTGGCGCCTGTTGCAAGAGGGCGGGGAAGTGAGCGTGGTGGAACGGGGAGATCACCCCACGGCCTCGCAGGCGTCAGCCGGTTTAGTGACTCCGTTGACAGGCCGCCGCATGGCGCTTTCCTGGCGTCTGCCGGAACTGCTTCCCGCAGCGCGGGATTTCTACCAATGGGCCGGCTTCATGCTGGGGGAGGACGTGTTTTGTTCCCGGACCATTTGCCGCATTTTCCGGGATGCTGCTGAAAGGGAAGACTGGGAAAAGCGCGCGCCGGGCCTGGAAAATTGGGCTTCTCCAGTGAGACCGGTGGATCCTCCACGCGGAATACGGGCCCCCTGGGGTTTCGTTGAGATGACCGGGGGCGGGGTTTTGAACACCGAGCGGTTTCTTCGGCTATCACGAGAGCTGTGGATGCGGGAGGGGAGATTCCGCTGGGGCGAAGCAGAGCCTGGAGAAGGGAGGCAGGAGGCTGGTCCGGTGGTGTTTTGCACGGGGATCGCGGCGGCGGCACATCCGGCCTTTGCATGGCTGGAGTTCCGCCCGGCGAAAGGGGAAACTCTGAATCTGCGGATCAGGGGTTTCAGCGAGGAACGGGTCTGGAACAGGGCTGGGCAATGGCTCTTGCCGTTGGGGGGCGAGTATTATCGCTGCGGAGCCACCTACTCTTGGGACCGGCTC
Source organism: Verrucomicrobiales bacterium (assembly GCA_041749135.1). Classification (GTDB taxonomy): domain Bacteria; phylum Verrucomicrobiota; class Verrucomicrobiia; order Verrucomicrobiales; family DEV007; genus DATKCT01. The sequence goes on along the minus strand of JBGTBW010000221.1, from coordinate 13,897 downwards.
GATTCAGAGCCGAGCCGGGAGGGGCGCGCCGTTTTGGAGCGGCGCTTGAGGGAGTACTTGGATCTGCCCTGGGAGGTGGCAGGCCAGAACGCGGCGATCCGTCCGGTGATTCGGCGGAGCCGCGTGGTCCTGGGGCGATTTCCAGGAATCAGCGACACGTGGATCTTCAATGGATTGGGATCGAAAGGGGCGCTGACTGCGCCTTTTTTTGCGGGGCAACTGGCGCGCTGCCTTCTCCGGGGTGAGCCCATCGACGCCGAAGTGGACCTTCAGCGTGGAGGGAGCCATGAGTGAGTCAGTTTTCTTCACCCCTTGGTTCCCCGGAAGCCCAGGCGCGGAGAAGGGATTCCACAGCATGGTATCGATGGCTGAGGCGGTTCTTTTCTGCCTCGGAAAGCTGAGCGAAGGTGTGGCAACGGCCGGCCGGAACAAAGAGCGGATCGTAACCGAATCCCCCTGCGCCGCGTTCCCGGTGAATGATCCAGCCCGGCGCCTCGCCGTGACTGTGGAGAATTTCCCGTCCGTCCTTGGCCAGGACGAGCGCGCAACGGAAACGAGCGGAGCGCTGTTTGCCCCGGGCTCCCCTTTTTTCGAGTTCGCGCAGGAGGAGGGCCCGGTTGGCGGCGTCGCTGGCTTCGTTTCCGGCAAATCGCGAAGAGTGCACGCCTGGGGAGCCATCGAGGGCATCGACCTCAAGTCCGGAATCGTCGGCGAGGACCCACTGGCCCGGGCAATTCCGGCTGACGGCGAGGGCTTTCAGCCGGGCATTCTCGAGATAGGTGGCTCCGCTTTCTTCAATCTCCGGCAAACCGGGGAGTCCGGTCAGATCGCGCGGAGCGAAGGCGGGACCGAGGAGGAGCCGGAATTCCCGGGTCTTGTGAGCGTTGCGCGTTGCAATAAGCAGGTCCTGCATCTCTTTTGGAGCGCCGCGGCCGGCCGCACCCATTCATGAGTCAGAGGAGAAAACAATATCCATTCGATCAAATCGAAGCGAAATGGCAAGCGCACTGGGAGACCTCCGGCACGTTTCGCGCTCCCAACCCGGGCGATCCCGGCTTCGATCCAGGGCGCCCCAAATACTACGTGCTGGACATGTTTCCCTATCCCAGCGGGGCCGGTTTGCACGTGGGTCACGTGGAAGGATACACGGCCACGGACATCGTGGCGCGACATCGCCGGAAGATGGGCTACAATGTGCTCCACCCCATGGGTTGGGATGCCTTCGGGTTGCCTGCGGAACAGTACGCCATCCGGACCGGGCAACATCCGCGCAAGACCACCGAAGGCAACACGGCGCGTTTCCGGGAGCAACTCAAACGCATTGGTTTTTCCTACGACTGGTCGCGTGAGATCGACACGACGGACCCAGGGTATTTTCGCTGGACCCAGTGGATTTTTTTGCAGTTGTATGGTTCGTATTTCGATAGGGAGACCAACGCGGCTCGGCCGGTTCAGGAGTTGATGGCCCGGCGCCGGGCGGAGCATCCGGAAGAGAGCGAAGCGGATTTGCGGGCCCGGGTGAATGCCCGGAGGCTGGCCTACATCGCGGAAGCCCCGGTGAATTGGTGTCCGCAGCTCGGGACCGTGCTGGCGAACGAAGAAGTCAAGGACGGGGTCAGCGAAGTGGGCGGGTATCCGGTGGAACGGCGGCCGATGCGGCAGTGGATGCTGCGGATCACGGATTACGCCGACCGTCTGGCCGATGAACTCGAGGACCTCGACTGGCCAGAGGGAATCAAGGCCTTGCAGCGCAACTGGATCGGCCGGAGCGAAGGGGCCTCGGTCCGTTTCACTCTGGAGGGGCAAACTTCCGCCATCGACGTGTTCACGACGCGGCCCGACACATTGTTTGGAGCCACTTATATGGTGCTGGCTCCGGAGCATCCTTTGGTGGAGGCCATCACGGTCCCCGGCCAGCGGGCCGCAGTGGAAGAATACCGGGAGAGGGTCGCCCGGAAGTCCGAACTGGAGCGGATCGATCTTTCGCGGGAGAAATCCGGGGTATCCACCGGGGCCCGGGCCGTCAACCCGGTCAATGGAGAGGCGGTTCCGGTATGGATCGCGGACTACGTGCTGATGAGCTACGGAACGGGCGCAATCATGGCGGTTCCGGCCCACGACGAGAGGGATTTCGAGTTCGCCCAGGCTTTTGGCCTGCCGGTGCGGCAAGTCGTGCGAGCGGCGGGGGATGAGGCGGGCGGAGACGGTTGTTTTGTGGGCGAGGGGGTCAATGTGCAATCGGGTTTTCTCGACGGATTGCCGACGCCGGAGGCCAAGGAGGCGATGACGCGGTGGTTGGAAGAGCGCGGGCTGGGACAGCGCGCCGTGCAGTACAAACTGCGGGATTGGTTGTTTTCGCGGCAGCGCTACTGGGGTGAGCCCTTCCCGGTCGTTTGGGACGGCGAGCAGCACGAGGGGTTGCCGGAGAGCGAGTTGCCTTTGCTTCCGCCGGATTTGGATGATTTCCGGCCCGCCGGCGAAGGGGAACCCCCGCTGGCGCGGGCGACGGACTGGGTCCGGTTGCCGGACGGACGGCGCCGTGAAACGAACACCATGCCGCAGTGGGCGGGGTCTTGCTGGTACTACCTGCGCTTCTGTGATCCCGGAAACGGAGAACGTTTCGTGTCTGAGGAGGCGGAAAGGTATTGGATGGGAGGCGCGGGATCGGGAGGAGTCGATCTTTACGTAGGAGGGACCGAACACGCTGTGCTTCACCTTTTGTATGCCCGTTTCTGGCACAAGGTCCTTTTCGACCTGGGATTCGTAGGCACGCGGGAGCCCTTTCAGCGGCTGATCAATCAAGGATTGGTCTTGGGCGCCGACAACCAGAAGATGTCAAAGAGCCGGGGGAACGTGGTGAACCCCGACGACGTGAGTTCGGCCTTTGGGGCGGATTCGCTACGGCTTTACGAGATGTTCATGGGTCCGTTGGAACAGGGAAAACCGTGGAGCGACCGGGGCGTCGAGGGGGTTTACCGTTTTTTGGGACGAGTGTGGCGTTTGGCGATGGAACCGGAAGGGGAGGACGGTTGGGCCCTATCGACGCGTCTGGGCGACGTCGAGCCTGCTCCGGCCCTCCTGCGGGTCCTTCACGAGACCATTCGAAAGGTGGGCGAGGACACGGAAAGCCTTTCGTTCAACACGGCCATCGCGCAGATGATGATCTTTGTAAACGCCATGACCGGTCAGGAGAAACGTCCGGTGCGAGCGCTGGCCACGTTTCTGCACGTCCTCAATCCTTACGCACCGCATCTTTCGGAGGAGGTGAACGCCCGGTTGCAAGCCGCCTTTCCGGGCTTGGATGGGGGCGAATTGGCCCGTGCGCCCTGGCCGGAGTGGGATGAGGCCGTTCTGGCGGCGTCGGAAGTCGAGCTGGTGGTGCAGATCAATGGGAAGTTGCGGGACCGGCTGCGCCTGCCCGCGGGTTCGCCCGAGGAGATCATCTTGGAGCGGGTCCGGGCGTCGGAGAAGGTGGCGGCGGCTCTGGGCGGGAGGGAGCCCCAAAAAGTCGTGATCGTTCCGGACCGGCTCGTCAATTTGGTGGTGGCAGACGGGAAGAAGGGATGAATTTCCCAAGCGGCTTGACATTCTGCGCTCAGGCAGTAGGAAAAGGATGCTGAGACACGCGGGTATAGCTTAGTGGTAAAGCTCCAGCCTTCCAAGCTGGCTATGCGGGTTCGATTCCCGCTACCCGCTCAGAAAACTGAAAAAATCCGCGAAAACGGCGTAGAGAAAATCTTTAAGAAGTCTAAAAAATATCTTTACAGCCCTTTTCTTCTTGCCCAAAATCCGCGAAACCCATTGATAGGACACGTATGAAAAAACGCGCGCTCGCTGCACTCGCCATTGGGTTGGGTGGCCTGGTATCTTCGTATGGCCAGGGCCTGCTCAGTATCGGGAACACAACTGAGGATTTCGATACCGATATTCCGCTCACATGGACCGCTACGGTAAACGTAGGCTATGACGATAATCCGGAGACAGCTCCGGAGGACGAGGACGAAGCCTGGTATGTGCAGGGAGGGATCGGAGCTCGCTATGCGGGAGGATCCCGAGTGACCCGGCACAGCCTAGGGGCATCTTTCTCGCTGCTCTGGTACGACCGGGATCTCCAGCCGGACAACGATGATCTGTTCTACAACGCCCGGTTCTCTTACACGATGGTGCACAGGCCCTCCCGGCGTCTGACCTTGTCGAACAACTTCTACGTCACCTACGAAATCGAGCCGGACGCGGACATTGGGGCGACCCGGTCGCGCCGGACCGACCAGTATTTCTATGCCTACGATCGTTTTGCCGTTTCGTATGCGTGGACCCGCCGGTTTTCGACGGTGACTTCCCTGTTGCTCACAGGGATTTACTACGATTCCGACTCGGTGGAAGACCGTTACTCGTTCGGCTTTGGGCAGGAGTTTCGCTATCTCTGGACGCGGGTGACCACGCTGGTGGGCGAATACCGGTTCCTCTACACAGATTTCGAAGAATCCCCGCGCGACTATGCAGACCACTTTGTGCTGGTGGGCGCCGATCACGCCTTCAGCCGGGTGATGCGGGGAACCATCCGCTTGGGCGCCCAGTTTCGGAATGGAGACGACATCAGCAACAGGACGAGTCCCTTTGTCGAGGCCTCGCTCATCCATATGATCAACGAAGGGTTCTCGATCCGGGTCTTCGGCCGCTACGGTTTCGAGGACAGCGAGTTGGGCAGCTACGAGTTCCGCGAGAGTTTCCGGACCGGGTTTTCGACGAGTTACGAATTCACGCCGCGGCTGGTGGGTTCAGCAGGATTGCAGTTCATCCACAGCGAGTTTCAGGATAGTGTGATTGCCGGCGTCTCCGATGCGGATGAGGACTATTTCGGGATCTACCTAGGCCTGTCTTACCTGCTCTACAGCAATGTCCGGCTGAACGCGGGCTGGTCGTATTCCGACCTCGACTCCGACCGGGACTTTTCTGATGGATTCTCCCGCGACTACGACCGGAACAAGGTCTATCTGGGAGTCAGTGCGACCTTCTGATTTCGGTTCTCCTTGAGGTTTTCAAGACGGAAACTCCCTCCCCCAGCCAGGGGAGGGAGTTTTCCATTTCTTCACGGTGCAGGGGAGACGCCTCTTGGAAAGGAGGGCCGGTTTGAGGACCAAGGAAGGCTAAAAGGGAGGGCCATTGGACGCCCTGTTTTAAGGCCGGATGCTGCGGGCGCAAAAAGGTTTGAAATGTCTAAGAGAATCTCGAACGAGACGGAGGGTTGCCTGTCCAAAAGGAAGGGAGCTTTTCGTTTGCGGCACAGGGAATCGTCTGCATGTTGCTTCCGGCCTGAGGTGCACAGTCTTCCATCACATTGATCCATGAACGAGGCTTCGAGCGAACTAAAACTGCATGCCGTCGACTACTGGCAGGTTCTCCGGAACCGCTACGGTGTCATTCTGCTGGCCTTCTTCCTCGTCTTCATGACGGCGGCGGTCATCACCTACATCCTGCCCAAGGAGTATCTCGGGAAGGTCAAGATTCAGATCAACCGGGAAGCCGCTGACTACGATGTCTTTGAGACGGGATCGCGCCCGGGGGCCTTCTACGTTCCCCCAACCTTCGTGCAGACCCAATTCGAAATCATCAAGAGCAAGGAAACGCTCTACAAGGTGGTGGATGACCTCAAGCTCGACGAGCGTTGGGGGGTGACCCGGGCCCAGGGCTACGGAAAACTTCTCAGTGGGCTCGAAGCAGAGGAAGAAAGGGGTACCGACCTGATCGTCATTCAGTATTTCGACACCGATCCGGACCTCGCGGCGGAGATTTCCAACAGCATCGCCAAATCCTACGAAGAGCGGCGCCGGTCCCTGGAGCAGGAGCGGGCCAATCGCGCCGTGGAAACGCTTTCGGCCGAACTCAACACGCACAAGGACAAGGTGGAGAACGCCCGTCTGGAGATGCTCGACATCGCCGAACGCTACGGAATCGTCGACATCGAGACGCTCATGCCCAATCAGGCGGGCAGCTTCGAGCCCTTCACGGGCAAGTCGACGACCGTGATGAAAAGTATTCAGGACAGCTTCGACGCCCGGACCCAGATCCAGCAGATCAGCAGCCAACTGCAAGCGCTCAAGAGCTTGGAAGGCGAGAATCTGATCCGCAATGCCAATCAGTTGGCGATCGAAAACACGGTGATCTCCGTGCTCTATCCGCAGTATACGCAATTGCAGCTTTCCCTGCGTGGAATGCTCGATTCTGGTCTAGGCACGAACCACCCGGATGTGGCCGCCGTCCGCGGGCAAATTCAGGAGACTTACAAGCACTTGCTCGAAGCGGTGGATGACGTCAAGGACACTCTCCAGACGCGTCTGGACATGGCGCAGATGGCGCTTACCAACGCCGAGGATGTAGAGACTTCGGAGAAGGCCGATGCGATGAGTGAGCAACGGAAGACGGTCGAGTACTCCGAGGCCAAGAAGCGCTACGAGATGTCGAAGGGGATGCTCGCCACGATGGAGGCGAAGGTGGCCGCCGAATCCGTAGATTTGGTGATGCCGAAGACCCCCATCGTCGTGCATGAGCGGGCTGAGCCGAGCAACACGCCTGCCAAGCCAAATGTTCCGCTCAACCTGGTTCTCGGGGCCGTCGTCGGACTCGGGTTCGGAGTCGGTCTGGCCTTCTTCCTGGAGTATCTCGACACCAGCGTGAAGACTCTGGACGACGTCGAGAAGTATCTGGGCGTTCCGGTTCTGGCGGTTATCCCGCGGGATGTGGGTGTGCTGCATAAGCAAAGCGGATTAACGCCCGACGCGGAAGCCTACCGGATCTTGCGAACAAACATCGAGTTCAACCGCAAGAGCGCCGACGCCAACTCCATCACGATCATCAGCGGTGGTGCGGGGGAGGGCAAATCGACCACGCTGGTCAACCTGGCTTACATTTGCGCTCAGGGTGGTTACAACACCCTCATGATCGACGGGGACCTGAGGCGTCCGAAGCTCCATACTTTCTTCGACATCAACAATTCCGTGGGACTCACCAATTACCTGACCACGGAACTTATGCTTGAGGACGTGATTCTCCAGACGCCGGTGGACAACCTCTACTTTATGCCCAGCGGGATCCTTCCGGCCGATGCAGCGGGCATCCTTAACTCCCGGCGGATGTCGGAACTCATTGCCGACGTGAAGAATCGCTTTGACCTGGTGTTGATCGATTCGCCGCCGATTCTCGGGGTGAGCGATGCCTCCGTGCTGGCCAGTGAAGTGGACCTGACCATGCTGGTGATCCAGCATCGCAAACTCCCGCGGAGCATGCTCGTCCGGGTCAAGCAACTGGTCGAGAACGTGGGCGGAAATCTGCTCGGCGTCGTGCTCAACAACGTGGATGTCCGCAGTGACAGCCAGTACCAGTATTACACTAGCTATTATACATATTACTCGCCGACGAGCACGAGGACGCGGACCCGCCGCCGCGACACTGGGGAAGGCCCGGCTAGCAGCACCGCAGGTGCAGATGCTGTCGCGGTGGCTCCAGGTGCTGAGCCCCGGAGCGTCGTGCCGGAGGCCAGACGTGCCGTGCGAGGGCCGTCACCGTCTCGCCCGCCCGCCTCCACCGATCCCGACGACGAGTATTGAGATCACTTGATGCGAGAATTCCGTGCGACAAGGCCCGGCTCTTTGGCTGCGGCGGCATGGCTTAACTCGAAATCTGAACACCCGATCGAACCATGAAACACTTGCACCTGCTTCTCCTCATTCTGCTGGGCTTCAGCTCAAGCGGTCATGCTCAGAACGAGTCCGTTCTGCGAAATCTGAACCGGGTCAACATCTCCATCTCGGGAGTCCCGGATAAGGATCGCGCCATGATCACCAACGAGTACGTGGTGAATTCAAACGGCTTGTTGAAGATCCCTTACATCGGCAACATTCAGGCCACGGGACTCACCTGCAGCCAGTTGCAGGAGCGCATCGAGCAAACCTTTAAAGCGAAGCAGATTTTCACTTTTCCGGTGGTCATCTGCAAGGCCTCTGAAGATGGAGCAGCAATTCGCACCGTAACCGTCGGCGGAGAAGTCCGGCGTCCCTCACAAGTGCCTTTCCGGGAAGGGATGACGATGTTCGATGCGGTGACGGCGGCGGGAGGCCCAACCGATTGGGGGCATATGAAGAAAGTCCGGTTGATTCGCGGGAACCGGGAGACTCAGCACGATCAGAGCCGGGCGTCCCCAGATCCTGCGCGCAATCCTCCGCTCAACCCAGACGACAAGATAATCGTTCCTCACCGGTAGGGAACGAGCGGTGCTATCCGTGGCGTGACAGGGCGTGGACGACGGCTGGTCCTGCTGTCCGCCGGATGGGCCGGGGTCAATTTCTCCCGAATCCCTGAAATGGGGGTTCCAGAATCTGCGTATGCGCGTAGGGTAACGCCTCCCCATGGCGACTCCTCTTCGCATTTTGTTGTGCGGTGTTGTTTGCACCGTGACCGCCGGTTTGGCCGCGGCGCTGGACAGCGTCGTTGTTTTTCATGAGATCCACTATCATCCGCAAGACGGAGATACTGGCGCCGAGTGGATCGAACTCTTCAATCAGATGGGTGTCGATATCGACCTCACTGGATGGAGGATCGAAGGAGGCGTCGATTTTGCTTTTCCAAAAGACACCGTAATTCCGGGCCGCGGGTATCTCGTCATTGCGGCAGATCCGGAGCGATCCGCAAGTGAAGCACTCGGGCCCTGGATGGGATCGTTGTCCAATGACGGGGAGGAACTGCGATTGGTCTCGGGTACGGACCGCCTGATGAACCAGGTTGTCTACGATGATGTGGAGCCGTGGCCGGTGGCGGCAGACGGATGTGGGGCGACCTTGGCGAAACGGCGAGCCATGGGGGCTTCGCCGGATCCGGAAGCTTGGGGTTGGAGCGTCCAGCCTGGGGGCACGCCGGGACAAGCCAACGGGGAAGTATTGAGTTCGGGAGATGCGGAACTGTTGATCAATGAATACGCTCCCTCCGAATTGGGGCCGGGCATCGAGTTGTTCAACAGGACGACGGAGAGCCTGGATCTCTCGACTTTCGGAATCTACCGGCCGGAACGGGAGGATCCGGGTCCCTTGCCCTTGACGGGAACGTTGGAAGCAAGGGGCTTTCGTTCGACGCCAGCGGAGCTTTTTGATCCCGCGCTGGAAGTGAACGAACGCATCGCCTTGGTGCGCCTGGCGGATCAGTCCGTGCGCGACGCTGTCAGGATTGCGGATGGAATCCGGGCCCGGTATCCCGACGGGGCGCGAGAGTTCGTGGTTCCCGATGCCGCGACCTGGGGCGCTCCTAACCTATTCACGCCGGAAACCCGGGTGGTGATCAACGAGATTCTCTATCATCATGCCCCAGATTACGAGGATCCGGGAGAGTTCGGAGATGCGGAAGCGATCCCGGCGTCGGCGCATTGGCGTTATCAGGCCTCGGCCGCCCTGCCTTCGGGTTGGAGCGAAGGGGCTCATCCGGAATGGGATTCCGGGCCGGGCGGATTTGGTTTTTCTCTCGATACCGGCGGTCTCCCGGAGCCGTTGCGAACTGCGCTTCCCCGGGGAGTCTTGACCCAGTATTTCGAGATGGAGTTCGAGGCGGGCGAAGGGGAGGCCCTGCGGATCCGTCATCTCGTCGACGACGGGGCTGTCTTCTACCTGAATGGCGAGGAAGTAATGCGATTCAACATGCCGGCAGGGGAGGTGGGACCGGACACGCCGGCTCAGAGTCGCGTGGATGATCCGGTTTGGTCGGATTGGATCACGGCAGCTCCAGAGTTTCTTGTATTGGGAACCAACCGGCTTTCGGTCGAGCTGCATCAAACCAGCATACTGAGCGAGGACGCGGTGTTTGCCCTGCAGTTGGAAGTGCCCCGGTTGATCCGGGTTCCGCGTCCTTACAGCGAGAACGGAGAGGAGTGGATTGAGTTGCACAATCCGGGAGACGAGGAGGTGGACATTTCGGGTTGGAGTCTAACCGAGGGTGTTGATTTTGTTTTTCCGGCGGGAGCCGTGCTTCCGGCTCAAGGGTATGTGGTGGCGACAGGTGATTCGGAGACGTTGCGGAACAAGGAACCGGACATCATCATTTTCGGCGATTGGTCTGGAGGCCTGGCCAACAGCAGCGACTTGGTGGTGTTGCGAGACCAGCGCGGGAATGTTGCCGACCGGGTCCGCTACTTTGACGACGGGCGTTGGCCTGCAGCCGCGGACGGGGGAGGATCGAGTCTGGAATTGCGGGATCCGCGTTCGGACAACGCATCCGCGGAAGCGTGGGCGGCGAGCGATACTTGGAGCACGTCGTCTTGGGTGGAGGTGAAGTACCGGGGTGTGGCGGAGCGTAGTGCGGTGGGTCCGGATACCCAGTGGCGGGAGTTCGTTCTGGGCTTGCTCGATGCGGGCGAGATCCTATTGGATGATATCCGGGTCACGGAAGATCCGGACGGAGCAGCCGTCTCCCTGATCCGCAATTCGAGCTTTGAACCTTCTATTTTCGGGGGATCCTCCCTCCGGGAATGGCGGGCTTTGGGCACGCACCGCCACGTGGAAGCGATTCCCGATCCGGATGACGCCTCCAATCAGGTTCTCTATCTGCGAGCGTCGGGTCCGACAGAGCATATGCACAATCATTTGGAGACGACCTTGTCGGGAGGCGTCGCCGTCGCCAATGGGCGGGAATACGAGATCCGCATGCGAGCCCGCTGGATCAGCGGATCGCCGCAGTTGCACACGCGATTGTATTTTAACAGGCTGGCCCGCGTGAACATCTTGCCGCGGCCCGAGCGGACGGGGACGCCCGGGCGCATTAATTCTGCGGCGAGCGAGAACACCGGTCCCACCTTTGCGAGCTTGCGGCACGATCCGGCGGTTCCCACGCCGGGGAGCCCTGTGACCGTTGAGGTGGAGGCGGCGGATCCGGACGGAGTTGCCGCGGTGCGAGTTTTTTATTCTGTGAATGGCGGGGCATTTGTTTCGGCTCCCATGGGTACGGCCGACGAATCTGAGGGACTGTATCGAGCCGTTGTTCCCGGTGGGGAGGCGGGCAGCCAGGTGCAGTTTTACGTCGAGGCGGAAGACGCGGTGGGAGCCGTGAGTTGGTTCCCGGCAGGTGGGCCAGATTCCCGGGCGCTCTATCAAACCAGCACCGCGGTGAACACCCAGTTGCCGGTTATGCGCATCCTCATGACTGCCGGAGACGCCGATTTTCTGCACGACGTCATTCAGTTGATGGGCAACGACCGGCTCGGGGCGACGATCATTTACGATGAGGACACGGCGGTCTACGACGCCGGCGTGCGGTTGAAAGGATCGGAGCGTGGTCGCGTGACGCAGCCCCGGCTCGGGTTCAATGTGGAATTCCCGAGAGCAGAAGCCTTTCGCGGAGTGCATGGAACCTTGGCCATCGACCGTTCCGAAGGCGTGGGATTTGGCCAGCGCGAGATCTTGTTCAACCAGGCTGGGCAGCGTGGAAATGTTATTCCGGCGGAATACAACGATCTCGTGCATGTGGTGGCTCCGCGCGCGCAGCACACTGGTCCGGCGGAACTGCAAATGGCTCGTTATGGAGCCGTGTTTTTGGACGGGCAATTCGAAAATGGGTCGGACGGCTCGCTCTATGAGTATGAGCTGATCTACTATCCGACCAGCACGAATGCGGAGGGCTACAAGCTGCCGCAGCCGGATTCCGTTGTGGGCACTCCAGTGACCTGGTTAGGGGCTGACAAGGAGGCCTACCGGTGGAACTTCCTTCTCAAGAACAATTCCGACCGGGACGACTTTGGTCCGGTCATGGGATTGGGACGCTTGTTCAGCCTGGGGCCGGCGGAATTCCGGGAACAGGCCGCGGGAATCCTCGACATCGATCAATGGTTGAGGTCCATGGCGTTTTCTTCGTTGACCGGGGCCGGAGACCAGTATTTTGCCAACTCGGGTCATAACGGAATGTTCTACGAGCGTCCCAGCGATGGCCGGATGCTTCACTTCCCCCACGATCTCGATTTCGCCTTCAGCGAAACGCGGGCGATCGATGAGAACCAGGATTTGCGGCGGATACTTGCCGACCCAGTTTGGAGGCGTTCCTATCTCGGGCATTTGGACGATCTGGCCGAACACGCCTGGTCTCCGGAATACTTGGGCCGTTGGGCGGGCCATTTTGGCGACTTGCTGCCGGGTCAGCCCTTCAACTCCCATTTATCCTACATGGCGGCGAGGCGAACCTTCGTCAAAAGTCAGATTACCCAGAGATTGCCCAGGGTGAACTTCGCCATCACGACCAATGGCGGAAGCGACTTCACCAGCTCCGAACCGGTGACGGCGCTGGAGGGCTCCGGCTGGATCAACGTGCACAACATCCGCAGGGAGGAGACCGGAGAACTTCTCGATGTGCAATGGCTCGATGATCGCACTTGGCGGGTGGCGATCGTCCTGCGCACAGGACCAAATACTGTGACTCTGCAGGCGCTTGATTTTCAAGGGACGACGGGGTCCATCTTTTCTCCGGTGGGCCGGGGCAGCATCGGGATCACCTATACTGGATTGCTGGAGCCGGCGGCGTCCTGGAACCTGACCGTGGCGGAACTCATGTACCATCCGGCGGATCCCTCGCCGGCGGAAGAGGCGTTGGGTTTTCAGAACGACAATGACTTCGAATTTGTGGAATTGCTCAACATCGGTTCGGCCGTGGTGGATTTGTCCGGCGTTGCCTTTGCCGCCGGTATTGATTTTCGATTCGACGACGGGGTGATTTCACGTTTGGAGCCGGGGGAGCGGGTGCTGGTGGTTTCCAACCGGGAGGCGTTCGAGGCGCGTTATGGGACGGGGCTCCCAGTGGCGGGCGCTTATACGGAGACGAGGTTCTCCAACGCGGGAGAGGAAGTGCTCCTTACGGGAGCGGGCGGAGAAACTATATTCGGCTTCCGCTATTCGGACGAGCCGCCCTGGCCGGTCCAGGCAGATGGAGAGGGGTTTTCGTTAGAAAGAATCGCTCCGGCGGACGGAAGGGATCCGGCGATGGCGCAGAATTGGCGGGCGAGTTTGGAAATGGGCGGGACGCCAGGGCGTGGATCCGAAGAGGCGCTCTCCTACGTCGAATGGGCGGCATCGGTGTTTACTCCGGAGCAGCTCGCCGATCCCGCAATCTCCGGCAGCGGCGCAGATCCGGACGGAGACGGATGGATCAACTTATTGGAGTATGTTCTGGGCGGCCTGCCGCTGGCCAGTTCCGGCTCGCCCGTATCCGTGGTGCGGAACGGTGAAAGCATCGATCTTGGCATCCGGCAACGGTCCGGCCCGGAAGTGCCGGGGATCGCTTGGGAAGAATCGGACGATCTGCGGGTTTGGGAGGCGTTGCCAGCGGACCGTCTGCAAGAATTGGAGCGAAACCCGCTCGGAGGCGGTTTGTTTGATATCCGCTACCGCTGGGATCGTGGAGACGATGTTGAAGGTTATGTGCGGATCCGGGTGACGGAGTAGGGAGAAGAGACGCCGGCCCTCCAGGCGTTGTGGCGCGATGGGTCTGCATCCCGGGACCAGGCCGCCGGGGACGACGGCCGCAAGAGCCCGCCTGGGGGGACTGGTCTTGGGAACCACGGATGGACACAGATGAACACGGATGAAGAAGATGCAGCTCTCGCAAAGAGCGCAAAGACCGCCAAGGGGGAGGATGTTCTTTGTTCCTTGTTCTTTGTTCCTCGTTACTTGCGGTCGGAGCGGCGGAGATAGGCGATAAGGCCGAAGTCTCGAGCGAAGTCACCTTGTTCCGTGGCCTCGTACACCTGCCGCGTGAGTTCTCTCCCAAGCTGCCAGGCTTCGATGTCCTCGAAACGTTCGATTTTCATAATGTTCTCGTTCGTTTCTTGTACTCGGCTTCCCTGCCCTTAGCCGGGCTGATGAACCGGCCGTTAACGAAC
>JBGTBW010000220.1:0-14611 GCA_041749135.1 Verrucomicrobiales bacterium | reverse complement strand
AGAACCCCCCTTCGAAGTCAAAAGCAAATCCCTTACGCAGAGCGCCCACTGACCCCGGGCCCGCCTTCCTGGCTTCGTTCAACAACGGATGCATTGAACATCAGCGCTACGCGCTTAGTTCATATGCATCCTTATATGGTTCGCATTTTTGCTGCTTTTCGCGCTCTTGAAGTGCTCGCACCATCGCCACAACATTAAAATTGTGTTTGGCGGCGAGCGCGGTCTTCACGCGACGCACTTCAGTTATAACTGGGTCGGCTTGAAGGAGTGATGGATCAGTTGTCTTCATTGTATTGGAGAAGTTAACGTAGAGGCCACCGAACCGTCCACCGAGAGCGAGGGTCGCCTGCAGGAGAAGGTATCGAATCGACGGGCCGCGTCAAACTCGCAACGGGTGGGCGGTTCGGTGCGCCGTCTTGTTCTGTGTTGGTAACCATGGCGCTCTAAAGAACCTATCGTGCCACAACCGGGCTGCCCGCACAACCGGGATTCCTTGGGGTTGCGTGGATTTGCGGGTCTATCCGGGTCTCGGATAAAGAAGACGCCGGTCGCACCGTGGTGGGGGGCGATGTGCCCGTATGCCCCGGCCGCACCATCCGGTCTCACGACCGGTCCGGTGCAGGCCGCGGGAAAATCGGTGGGTCGATCAACCATCGCTCCGACAATACCTCCAGATCTCCTCGTCACCGGCGCCTCGTAATGCACAGTCCCTCACATGGGCGCTTCCCGGGAAGGACATGGAAATCATCCCCGGCAATCGATGGGAGATGTTCTCGGGAAGCCGACTGACTCGAAGCCATGCTCCTCTGCCTTGGATATGGCCGATCTCACCGATCCACGAATCGATGCCTCTGATGCTCTCCAACAATGCCCGATCCCCGCAACATGAATGATGGCCTTATATGGAAGACGTCCAGCACCTGTAACCACTGCTCCGCCAAGAGGCAATATTCCAAACTTCCTGAGTTCTTTGAACGGAGCAAGCCCGCCACGCTTCTTGATTGCTCCCGATATGCCTTGTGGCAACAGGAGCCACCAAGGAATGAGGTTCCGATTCCAGGCGTTGACGATGACCTCGACGTCTTGATCTAGCAAATCACCCTTGGACGTGAAATATGGGCATTTTTCTGAGAGAACGTAGAGGCCACCGAACCGCTCACCGAGAGCGAGGGTCGCCGCCACGGGAAGCTTTCGAACGACGGCACCGCGTCAAACTCGCAACGGGTGGGCGGTTCGGTGCGCCGTCTTGCTCTGTGTTGGTAACCATGGCGTTCTAAAGACCCTATCGTGCCACAACCAGCCTGCCCGCACAACCGGGATCCCTTGGGGTTGCGTGGATTTGCGGGTGTATCCGGGCCTTGGGTGAAGAAGACGCCGGTCCCACCGTGGTGGGAATGCGATGCGCCCGTATGCCCCGGTTTGTTAGCCCCGATGGGATTTGGTGGAGAATGTTCTATTATTACAACGCACGGCGGAGATCGTAACCGCTCCTAGGATTGTGCCTAGAGGGAAAAGCGGAATCAAAGGCAATGAGGTTGGTATAGCTAGTTTTGGGGCCCACGAGGCGAATCGCCGAAGCCCGTATGCGCGACAATCTCGGAGAGGCCAATCGCTGCGAATAGTGTGAGCATCAAATAGTGAATCGCTCCACCTTCAGACTCGATGATAAGCACGGCAAGGATGCCGGTTGCGTGAAGGAATAGTTGTGCTCCCAAAATGTAATGCGGGATGGCGACTAGACGGAGATTCCTTTCATCGGTGCTGTAGTGGTGGGATTGCATCTTCGAGGGTCGATTAAGGTAGGGACACCGGTTGCCCGGTGCCCCCCTCGCAGATCCCTGCGTGCGGTTTTCCCGCACAGGGCTCCTCAGGAGATCGCGCACGTGCCCGGTCACAACTTGCTAAATGTCTGCGTTCGTTCATATGGACGGTCATCACTTTAGGTCTTTGGTCATCATGGGGCAAGGGCAAGCGATGGCTGATGGGCTCTTGGTTCTCCCTGCTCCACACAACGCGGAGCAGGAATTTGCCAGGCGCTCGTCCACAATCTGCTGAACGTCGTCCACGTGAAGCTTCGCCTTTGACTGCGGCGGTTGAGCCATTTGAAGACTAGTCTCATCACGGCTGCATGATACCGCCACGTCATCGTCGAGTTGCCCAGCACGCTGTAGTAGTTCCAGTAACCGCGCAGCTTTAACCTCAGACTGCTGAGGATCATGCATAGCGGCCAGTTCCTTGCCTCCTTGATCCATTTCTTCATTTCCGCCAACGCGCCACGGAACTTCTTCTTGCACGTTCGCCGTCTAACCATCTTGTGATTCGGGTTCTTCGGGGTCCGCGCCCAGTAGAACTCATACCCAAGGAAGGTGAACTTCCCACTGTCGTCGGGTTCCCAGCGGTTGAACTTCACCAAGGCGCTTTTCTCTTCGGCAAGACGCAGCGAAAACTTCGCCAGCCTGCCTTTGAGTTTGCGCAGGTAGTCCTCCGCTTCCCGTCGATACTCGAATCCCACGATGATGTCGTCGGCGTAACGCATGAAGATCACCTTGCCACGGCATTCTTTACTGACCACGCGCTCAATCCAGAGATCGAGCACGTAGTGCAGGTAAATATTTGCCAGTATGGGCGAGATGATTCCACCTTGTGGAGTCCCTTTGTCCGGCTGCATCGGATCTTCCTCGCCTGGCTCCAGCACTCCGGCGTTCAGCCATTTGCGGATCAATCCGATGAAAGCACGGTCATTGATACGTTGCTCTAACATGCGTCCTAGCCAGTCATGGTCAACCTCATCGAAGAATGAGCGAATGTCGGCCTCGACTATCCACCGGCAGGTTCCGTCATAGAGGTCGCTAGTGAGCTGATAGCTCGACTCGCGTGCCCCAGGCTTTCCCTTCCGGTAGCCGATGCTTCTATCCGAGAAGTCTTCCTCGTAGATGCTTTCCAGTATCCGGCTCGCGGCGTGCTGTACTATCTTGTCTTCCAGTGATGGAATTCCGAGCGGTCGCAATTTCTTGCTCCCAATTTTCGGAATGTAGCGACGCTTCACGTTCTGCGCCCGGTAGCGCTTCTCGATCAGACGTCGATGTAACGAACGCAGATTTTCCTCCAAGTTCTTCTCATAGTCCGCAACGCTGATGCCGTCCACTCCGGGCGCGGCTTTGCGCTTCAGTCCACGGAAGCTCTCGTAGAGCATCTGCAAGTCGATCAGACGGTACAACGAACCGAAGCGATGCTTCTTTTCGCGTGCCGCCTTCCGGGCCAGGGCGGACAGGGTGCTGGACACGCTTTGACGGAGACCATTCGTGTCCCCAGCGTGAGTGCTTTGTCCGCGTTGACCTCCTGCCCGCCCCTTCGCCGTGTGATCGGCCCTACCGTCTCTGACTACTATGGGCGGGTCTGAAACCTCACCGCGCACACCAGCGTCTTCCTTTCGTTGAACGCTGATGTCCTGCTGGCTGCCCAGCAGGAGTGGCGGCGAGGGCTCCCGAGTTCGAGGTGTCGAAGCCGGCTTTTCCGGTGTCGCTTCGTTCATCTGTTCACGCTTCTTTGTGACCATGCCACGATCTTACTCGACCCCGATGGAATCCACACGCGCTCGCCTTGTCGCGCCTGTCGATGCTGCCTTCCTCTTAACGTTACAGAGTCGGCTTCCATGTCTTGCCTTTACGGGGCTGTATCAATCTTAGGGAGGGTGCGAACCTCCCTGCGGCCTGGTGATCACTTCCCTGTGTACGCTTCGTCCCTGTTGTTCCGCCAGCTGGTTCTACGACCTCCCATAAAGCAGATCTTCCAGCACAGGTCTTGGTCACGCGGCAACCTCCCGCGATTCTCGATGGCTTAGCTAACATAGACGCAACACTCGGTAGTTACTACTGGCTAGGTTTTATAACATTCGGACTTTCACCGAATAAGAAGCGCCTCGCTTTGCTCGGCGCACAACGTCGAGGCCACTCACCCGCTACCGGGAGCGTGCCTCCGGTTTCTCACTTAGGGTTCGAGTCGTCCTTCTGCTTCGGGCGCCGGGCGGGCAGCGGGTTGATGTGCGCCGTCTTGTGTGCGCCCAGCATGGGCGCGTTGCAAATGGGGTGAGAGTCCCCTGTAGGAAAACCAGACATGAATAGACATGAAAGACTACTACCGGAAGCCAACTGCGGGAGGGTAACCCACCGTGGGGAGGAAGGCTATGGGAAAGCTGGGAGCCGATGAGCAAAAACCGCATAGGAGGCCGACGCGGGACGACGAGCTGGCACAACACAGCGAAGTCACCTGGTTTGCCCGCGGAGGTAAATGCGGCGGTTGTCCAGCGAAGCGACGCGTTCTTACCTGGGGAGACCCTTCCAGGGAGACCTGGGAGGGAGTCAGCAGAGGTCATATGACCGGGACCATGAACCGGGGGGTCGCCAAAGGCCCGTTTAAACATCGAAATCCGCAAGCATGACCCGGAAAGGACCGAACCGAAACGGCGAGCCGACCTTGCCACCCGCCCACGGCGACGAACCCGGCCATCTCGGAGGGGGAGCCAGACATGGACATGGGAGCAAGGCAGAGAAAGCGAGTTCGCGTGAGCGTTCCTTGTTCAGCAAAATCCTGGAGAGCGAGAATTTACGCGAGGCGTGGAAACGCGTGCGCGCAAACAAAGGCGCTCCAGGAATCGACGGGATGAAAATCGGGGATTTCCCCGAGTTCTACCGCAAGCACTGGGAGAAGATCCGGGCGAAACTGGAAGATGGTTCCTACCAGCCTTCGCCGGTCAAGCGGATCTACATCCCGAAACCTGGGGGAGGCCAGCGCGCGTTAGGCATTCCCACTGTGCTCGACCGCCTGATCCAACAGGCGACCGCGCAGGTCCTTGTTCCCCTCTACGAACCTACCTTTAGTGAGAGCTCTCACGGATTCCGCCCGGGCCGCAGTGCCCATGGCGCCATGGAGCAATTGCAGAAGGAAGGCAAGTTCTATAGGAACAAAGGCCACGCAATCGACTGCGACTTGGCAGCCTTCTTCGATACGGTAGATCACAAGAAGATGTTGGGGCGCCTGCGGCAACGCCTCGGGGATCTCAAGGTCCTTAAACTGATCTATCGATTCCTGAAAGCTGGAGTGATCCAGCCAGATGGGAGTTACGAAGAGAGCTTACAAGGCGTTCCGCAAGGTGGACCGCTCAGCCCATTGATGGCTAATATCCTGCTCAATGAGTTAGACCACCAACTGGAGGCCCGGGGGCACAGATTCGTGCGCTATGCGGACGACTTCATCATCTTGTGTGGCAGCCTGCGTGCAGGCCGGCGCATTATGAAGAAAGTGAAGGCGTTTCTCGAAGCGAACTTGAAGCTGGTCGTCAACGAAGCCAAAAGCCAGGTGGTTAAGCTCTGCGAAGTGAGCTATTTGGGGTTCCAACTTCAGCGCGGTAGGATCCGCTGGAGCGGGAAATCTCAAAAAAGGTTCAAGGCGACGATTCGCCAGATCACCGGCAGAACACGGGGCGTGTCTCCGTGTAAGGTGATCGAGGAATTGAAGCACTATGTTCGCGGAGCCCTCAACTACTACGCGCTGGGAGTAACCTACCGGGAAAGCCGGGAACTGGACTCGTGGCTACGGCGGAGAATGCGCGCCTACTACTGGAAACAGTGGGGACGGCCACGCACCCGGCGCCGCAGGCTACTTAGTCTGGGAATTGGCCGCCAGGAAGTGAAACTGGCGTCACGGAGCAGGAAAGGACCATGGCGGATGAGCCATAACAGCATCGTGCAACGAGCCCTGACCGGCCGCTGGTTGGCCGAACAGGGAGTGCCGTCGATCAGAGAACAATGGATCGCCCTTCGTTACCCTAACCCGGTAACATGACGATTCGGAACCGCCCGGTGCGGACCCGCATGCCGGGTGGTGTGGGGGGAGCAGGTTCAATCCCTGTTCCTACCCGATTAGCGGGATGCCCTTCACCAGCTCCATCACGAAATAGGGCCGGCCGCTCTCCGTCGCGCCGCCGTCGAAGATCCGGGCGATATTCGGATGATCCATGAGCGCCAACGACTGACGTTCGGCCTCGAAGCGTGCGACCACCTCCCGGGTGTCCATGCCGGGTTTGAGAACCTTGAGCGCGACGCGGCGTTTCACCGGCTCCGTCTGCTCCGCCAGATACACGATGCCGAAGCCGCCCTCGCCGATTTCCTGGAGCAATTTATAACGTCCGATCCGCGACCCGGCCGTCTCCCGCGGCGCGGCGGTCGCATCGCCGGTGTCCTCGACACGTTGGTGATCTCCGAGGTGGCGCGCGCCTGCCGTATCCGCCGAGTAGTGAGCCGGCACTTCCGCCGACGCCGTTGGTTCGGGCTCCAGCGCCAGCTTCAGCAGGCAATTGGCGCACAGGCCGTCGACCGCCTGACCTGTCAGGAGCGCGCCGCATTGCTGGCAGCGGGACGTTTCGTTCATATCCAAGCGTGGCTCAAGCTTCTTCGGTAAGGCATAGATGTGGCGTTCTCACAGTGTCATGATCGTACCGGGTAGCAGCCGTCATGGCGCCGCGGTGACTTTCACGCGTAGGAAGCGCGCGGGCGCGGTGCCCACAGGGACGTTGTCGCGCACTTTGAGCGTGGTGGCGGTGTCCAGCAGCACAGTCGTGCTGGTGGCGGAAAATGCAGCGTCGAGCGTCTGGGCGCTTCCGACGAGGTAGGTGACGCCGGGCTGTTTGGCGATCGTGGTGGTGAGGTAGCCGGCCTCGATGATAACGGCGGGCGTCGCACCGGGATCGGACACGAGCGGATCGGCGCCGAAGGCCAGTTCGAGCAATTCCACGCGGCCATCGTGGTCCGTGTCGTCGAGCGCGCTGTGACCAGCGATAGTGCCAAAGTGCGCGATCTCCCAGGAGTCGAGGAGGCCGTCGTCGTCGAGGTCGAGATCCACGAGGTCGCCCTCATAGCGCACCAGCGCAAAGTCATAATTGCCCCCCGCATAGTAGGAAGACCCCGCCACCACGATCCTGCCGTCACTTTGCACGGCCACGCTCGTGCCAGAGTGGTCGCCGACGCCGAAGTCTGGGGTCACCTTGCCGGTGCCGTTGAAGCTGGTGTCCAGCGCCCCCGTCCTCGTGTAGCGCACCAGCGCAATGTTCGAGTCGAGGATCCCGTTGCGGGAAGACCCCGCCACCACGATCTTGCCGTCACCCTGAACGGCCACGCTGGAGCCGAAGTCGCTGCCGCCGAAGTCCGTAGTCACCTTGCCGGTGCCGTTGAAGCTTGTGTCCAGCGCCCCCGTGCTCGTGTAGCGCACCAGCGCAAAGTCGCCACGGTAACCTCCCGCCACCACGATCTTGCCGTCACTCTGCACGGCCACGCTGGCGGCGGAGTATTCGCCGATGGGCGTAATCACCTTTCCCGTGCCGTTGAAGCTGGTGTCCAGCGCCCCCGTGCTCGTGTGGCGCACCAGCGCGGTGCCTCCGAAGCTGCTGGCATACCCCGCCATCACGATCCTGCCGTCACTTTGCACAGCCACACTCCTGCAGCGGTAGGTGTCGTTGTTGCCGCCGATGGGAGTGGTCACGCTGCCCGTGCCGTTGAAGCTGGTGTCCAGGGCCCCCGTGCTCGTGTAGCGCACCAGCACAAAGTCGCCACCGTAACATCCCGCCACCACGATCTTGCCGTCACCCTGCACGGCCACGCTGGAGCCGGAGCCGTTGCCGCCGATGTGCGTGATCACCTTTCCCGTGCCGTTGAAGCTGGTGTCCAGCGCCCCCGTGCTCGTGTAACGCACAAGGACAGAGTTGAACTCCCAGGTCCAGTCATCGGGATTCCCGCCGCTGACGACAGACCCCGCCACCACGATTTTGCCGTCCGTTTGCACGGCCACGCTGGAGCCGGAGTCCCGGACGCTGCCGAGGTTCGTAGTCACCTTGCCCGTGCCGTTGAAGCTGGTGTCCAGCGCCCCCGTCCTCGTGTAACGCACCAGCGCAAAGTCGATGTCGTCGCCTCTATCGTCGCCGGTAGACCCCGCCACCACGATCTTGCCGTCACTCTGCACGGCCACGCTCCGGCCCCCGTCGCTGCCGCTTCCGATAGCCGTGATCACCTTGCCCCCGGTGCCGAAGGTGGCATCGAGGTCGCCCGGCGCCGCGTGGGCGGGTGGGACGAGGAGGCAGTGGAGCGAGGCGGCGGCGAGAAGGAATGCCCGTAAACGGGCGAATCCGGGGAGTAATAGATGAGGGATTTTCATAGTGTCATGGTGGTATCGGGTAGCAGCGAGCGGGGTCCGTGATGGAGCTGAGGGCGGCGCTACTGCCGGCTCCAGGGGCAGACGGTCTTTCGCCAGTGCTTCTTGTTTGGTGTGCAGGTTCATAGGCGGTGTAATCGATCGCATTGCATTCTGTCCCGGGTTGGCACAGGCAGGCAATGCCTGGATGCGCGGCTTACTACAGAACTACAGAATCTGTCAGCGCCGGTTACAGGCCCGTAAGGAACTCACCCCTGAAGGGCGGCCATGAGGCAGCGGAGTTCTTCGTCCACTTAGTCAGGACCGGCCACGGTCTGGGCGACTTCCGCGCGGACGGCATCCCGGAATCGCCGCCGCAGCCGGTGGATGGCTGCTTTCACCGCGCCGTCGCTCATTCTGAGCGCTTCAGCCAACGTGTGATAGGACTCCCAGGACCCTTCCGTCAGCACCAGCGGCTCTAATCGATTGAACAACTCCCGCTTTCCGGCGAGAGCGTATTCGCGGCCAAGCCGGCACACTATGCTGTTTGGCGCGAACAAAGCTGACGGTCTTTGCGGCCCGGCTGAAAGGGCATAGTCTCTGCCGGGTCTTCGCCGTCGGTGGGATGCAGCCCTTTCCAGTTGGAATCCGGAACCACCAGGGCGCCGGGAAGCGCCGGCCCCCGGGCTTAGGGTTCAGGCTCCACGGCGATATCGGTTTCCTTGGCTGGCGCGGGCGCGGGAGGAGTCGGATTTGCTTTGTCGGCGAGTTCCTCGCGCAGCGCGCTCGCCTCGCCGGAGCGTCCGGCCCGATCGAAAAAGACTGCCAGGTTCGTCATGGCCGCCAGAGTCCGCGGATGCTGTGGACCGTCAACGCGGGTGTAAAAAGCCACGGCATCCTGTCCAAATCTGATTGCCTCACCCGGGCGATTAGTGTCGCTATATGACTGTGCGAGATTGTATATCGCTCCGATAGTGAACCGGTGTTCGGGACCGTTGACTTGGCGAGAAATTCGCACCACGTCCTCGTGCATTTGAATCGACTTGGCCGACAGGCCGGCATCCCAGTAGGAATTGGCGATGTTGTTCATCGCTTCGAGCGTCTCGGGAGCCAAGTCTCCACTGCGTTTGCGAGTTAGCTTCAACACCTCTTCCTGGTATCCGAGAGCCTCGTTCGCACGGCCGGCAGCGCGGAGGAAAACACCAAGATTGTGCATGGTCGCGCAGGTGACATCGTGCTGGGGGCCCAGTGCCTTTCGGCAAGAGGCCAGCAATTCCTCACCCCGCGTGAGCGCTTCCTCAAGCCGGCCGTCGCTGAAGAGGATCCCGGCCAGGGCACCCATTGCCGCTAAGGTGTCGGGATGCTCCAGTCCAAGCACCTTGCGGCTGAGTGTCAGAGCCTGCTCCTGCATCAACAGGGCTTCGGGGGCGCGACCCTCAGCCGCATAACTGATCGCGAGGCCACTCATCACTGAAATGGTATCGGGATGTTCGGCGCGATCGGTCTTGCGTCCAATCGAGAGCGCCTCCTCCTGCAGCCTTATGGCGATCGCTGTTTGACCGGCTTCGAGGTTCGAGAGCGCCAGATTGTGCAGGGCGAGGAGCGTGGAGGGGTGATCCAAGCCGTTCAGCTTGCGACTGAGCGCCAGGGCCTTTTCGCGCCATATCAACGCTTCGTCCAGCCGCCCGACCACGGCGTAAAAACTCGCCAACTCCCCCATCGCGGCAAAGGTGGCCGGGTGTTCCTCCCCGGATACTTTTAGTCCCAGTTGCCAGGCTTCCTGCTGAAGCCCTTGAGCTTCCTCCCGGCGTCCGGCATCGGCGTAGGACGCCGCAAGGTTCCGCATCGCCCTGATTGTAGTTTCGTGTTCCGGTCCTGTGACGTTTCGACGATGCGTCAGGACCTCCTCGTTTATTTTCAGCGCATCCTCCCGCCTGCCGGCGTCAAGGTAAGAGCGTGCGAGGCTGCTCATTACCTGGAGCGTATCCGAACCTTCAGGATCTGAGTTTCTGCGGTAGAGAGGCAATAATTCCTCCAGCAGTGCAAGGGCTTCAACCCGCCGACCTGCGTCGTAATAATAAGTCGCAAGCCCGAACATTGCCTGCAACGTCGTAGGGTGCTCCCGCCCCAGAACCTTGCAGCAGAGCCGCAGCGATTCCTCTTGTATCTCCAGCGCTTCGCGACGCCGGCCAACGTCGAAAAGTGAATTTGTCAGGATGTTCATGAACGCAAGGGTGTCGGGGTGCTCCGGCCCGTTCACCCGCCGGCTGAAGACGAGCAGTTTATCCCGCAGTACAAGGGCCTCGCTCGTGCGGCCAGCTTCACGATAGGCATTTGATAGTGCACGCATTGCATCGAGCGTGACAGGATGCTCCGGTCCGTAACGTTCGATGGCCGCTGCCCGGTATTCCACGACCTGCTCAAACAGCGGGATTGCTTCCCTGTAGAAACCCTGATTAAGGTATGCGTTCGCGATCACGGCGCGCATTCGATCGAACGGCCCGTCGTCCAATCCGGTTTCGAGTTTTTTGGCCGCTGCTGCCAGAACTTCGGCAAAGGTGATGGCCTTGCCATCAGGCGAAGGATCGGATGTTCTCAGCATCTCGTCCATGAACCTCACAACGTCGTTCGCCTCTTCCAGGGCCTCGTCCTTCTCCGCAAGTCGCTCCCCTGCAAGGCCTTCGGCTGCTCTCGCGCGCACGGCCTGCCAGGTACTGACAATCGTCGCGGCGATAAGTACCACGGCGATCGCCGCTGCCGCCGTCACTGCGGCCCGGTTGCGCCGAGCGAACTTCTTGAACTTGTAAACGGCACTCGGCGGCGTGGCGCTGACCGGTTCGTCGGCGAGGAAACGCTGGACGTCGCTCGCCAGGCCGTTCACGGTTTCGTAGCGGCGCGCGCGGTCCTTGTCGATCGCCTTCATCACGATCCAGTCGAGATCGGGCGCGACAGAGCGGTTGAGCTTTGCGGATTCGAGTCGTCTCGAGTTCGCCAACGCGGTGCGTTCACCGGCAGAGAGTGTGCTCAATCGCGACGATGGCTTCGGAGGCTCGACCTCGCGGATGATGCGGCGCATTTCGTCGTGGCCGGCGGCGACGAGGGACTTCGGATCGAAGGGCGGTTTTCCGGTCAGCAGTTCATAAAGCAGAACACCAAGCGCATAGATGTCCGAGCGCGTATCGATGTCAGGCAGCATCCCAGCCTGCTCTGGAGACATGTAGACCGGCGTCCCGATGAATTGCTCCGCGCGCGTGAATACCGTTTCATCGGTGAGCTTGCCCTGCGTGGCTTTGGCGATGCCGAAGTCGATGATTTTCGGTACCGGCCGGTCGCCATCCAGGGTCACCATCACATTGGACGGCTTGATGTCTCGGTGAATGATTCCTTTCTGGTGTGCGTGCTGAACGGCGCGGCACACTTCGATGAACAACTCCAGGCGACCCGCTATCGGTAGCTTTTTCCCATCGCAGAATTTTGTGATGGGAACTCCCTGCACCAATTCCATGACGAAGAACGGCCGTCCGTTGTCTGTCGTTCCGGCGTCGAAAACTTTGGCGATACCGGGATGGTCCATCAACGCGAGGGCCTGACGCTCCTGCTCGAAGCGCGCGATGAATTCGCGAGTGTGCATGCCGATGCGTATGATCTTCAGCGCCACGACCCGCTGCACCGGATCGCTCTGCTCCGCCATCCAGACCGTGCCAAATCCGCCTTCGCCGATCTTTTCGAGCAGCCGGAAGCGGCCGATGTGTGATCCTGCGTTCTCCGCGGGCGCCTGTCCGCCGGCGCTCCGGTTCACGGATTCGTCCGGCATCTCCGTGGGATCAGGCGGCGCCTCCAGCGCCAGCTTCAGCAGGCAATTGGCGCACAGCCCGCCGACCGCCTGACCTATCCGGGGCGCGTCGCATTGCAGGCAGCGGGACGTTTCGTCCATATTCAAGAGATCACATATCGGTTCGTTTCGGATCTTGCTACTGCAAAGTATACTGAGGTGGCCCGCCACGGACGTTACCGTGATGTCCACGAATTTACCCCTGAAGGGCGGCCATGAGGCAGCGGAGTTCTTCGTCCACTCCGTCAGGACCGGCCACGGTCTGGGCAACTTCCGCCCGGACGGCATCCCGGAATCGCTGCCGCAGCCGGTGGATGGCTACTTTCACCGCGCCGTCGCTCATTCCGAGCGCTTCAGCCAACTTGTGATAGGACTCCCGGGAGCCTTCCGTCAGCACCAGCGGCTTAAGCCGGTCGAACAACTCCCGCTTTCCGGCGAGAGCGTATTCGCCGCCGAGCCGGTCCATCGCGCGCTCGAGTAGCGTCACCGCCCAGACTTTGTCGTAGAGACTCTCCGGCGCCAACCCGTCCGCAGGCTGCATCCGGTAAAGTCGCTCGGCCGCCTCATCGTCCAGCGAGAGAATCTCTTTCCCGCCGCCCCGCTTCAGCGACCGGCCGCGCACCCACTCGTTGATCAGAAAATGCTTCAGCGATTTCAGGAGAAACGACCGGAACTTTCCCCGCTCTGTGGCGGCGAGTTTCAGATATTTCTTTTCCAGCAGCCGGGCGAAAAACTCCTGCGTCAGGTCCTGAGCATCGTGGCGGCTGTGGCCCTGATGCCGGACGTAGGCATAAAGCGGGTGCCAGTAAATCCGGCACAGCGAATCGAGCGCCAGATCAGCCTGCGGTGCCCGGGTCTCTCCGGCCAGCAGAACCATGCTCCACCGAGTGGTTTGAAACCGCCCGTCGGCGGTGGAATTTTCGCTGTCACCGGCAGATCTCTCGGACATGGAATGGCAGAGGCGGGGTGACCACTAGGAAACCGGCCGTTAGATGGCATGGGGTTGTCAGGGTGGGATCCCGCACGCTGAGAACCGAACCCAATCCTATTGAAATCTACGCATCCGTCAAGCTCGGCAGCGACGCCCACGCGAGGTGCGAGGTGGTATTACGGCACGCGGCAGCTCGACGGAGCCACTCAGTAGCCGGTCCAGAAGGAAACCTTAGTGGGGCTGCTGCGCCTTGCGGCCAAGCAACAGAGATTGGCCCGCGAGGTCTTCACTTGCTACGAAGCTGGCGCGTTCGGCTACGGCCTGCACTGGCGTCTCAGCGCCATGGGTGTGACCTACTACGTCGTGCAGCCGCAGGATTGGAATGAGAGCGGCAAGGAAGTGAAGAACGACCGGCTCGACGACCTGGCGGTCCCTACCGAAGACGAGGAACGTGAGCATGCCTCCTCCTTCGACGTTGGAAAGCCGCGACGACTGCTGGCCGCGAGAAGCCGGTGCCCACAAGCGGGGTTTTGCAGGTTTTGCAGAT
Source organism: Verrucomicrobiales bacterium (assembly GCA_041749135.1). Taxonomy (GTDB): domain Bacteria; phylum Verrucomicrobiota; class Verrucomicrobiia; order Verrucomicrobiales; family DEV007; genus DATKCT01. Next base: position 1,123 of record JBGTBW010000220.1, on the reverse strand, counting down.
TGAAAGCGGCTGGAAAGTGCAAAAGACTCCGTGGGCCCCAGGCCTTCGCCACGGCCATGGTCCCAACGGCACCACTCCAGTGGAGAAATCCGCAACGCGCGGGAAAGTGCGTCTCCTGAACGGTGCCGGAATGGGAACGCAGCTTCCGCAAGCAAGCAGGAAACGGAAGTTTCTGATGGTCTCGGCGCTGGGGATCACGCTTTTGGCCGGCGCATGGAAGTCGGGATGGTTCGGCGGGAACAGGGCGATCGAAGAACGGGTGTTCGACTTGGGAAACGGGGTGGAGTTGAACCTCTGTTGGTGTCCTCCGGGAACCTTTCTGATGGGCAGTCCGGCGACTGAAGCCGGGCGAGACGAGGATGAGGTCCAGCACGAGGTGACCCTGACCCAGGGGTTCTGGATGGCAAAGACGGAGACGACGCAGGCGCAGTGGGAGGCGCTAAGGCCGGACAATCCAAGTCATTTTAAGGGCGATCGCTTGCCTGTGGAGAGCGTGAGTTGGGACGAGTCAAAGGCCTTTGCCGCTACGTTGACAGAGCGGCTCCGCCAGGAGGGTAAGCTTGAGCCAGGATGGGAGTTTCGTCTGCCTACCGAGGCGCAGTGGGAATACGCCTGCCGGGCCGGGACGAGCACGGCCTATCACACCGGGGACAGCGAGCAGGCGCTACACAAGGCAGGTTGGTATAGTGGGAATTCGGAACGTAAGCCTTCGCGGATTGGGGAATGGCTGCGGTCGCTACCGCTTATCGGAGGCTGGTATACGGGGAAGATGGGCGGCGGCGGTGAGACTAAGCCCGTAGGCGGGAAGGCCGAGAACGTTTTTGGATTGCAGGACATGCACGGGAACGTCTGGGAATGGTGTGCGGACTGGTATGGAGACTACAGATCCGGTGGGGTCGTCGATCCGCTTGGTCCGGCGAATGGGCCGTTCCGCGTGATCCGGGGCGGGTTCTTGGGCAACGACGCGGCCTGGTGCCGCTCCGCCTTTCGGGACCCGCACTGGCCGGGCAATCGCTGGAACTACCAGGGCTTCCGGGTCTGTCTAGTTTCCGGCCCGACAGTGGCGGAGCCAGTCTCCAAGGACGAGTAAGCCGCCTTTCGCGGCAGGCGGTCAGCCGCAGGA
>JBGTBW010000219.1:0-6372 GCA_041749135.1 Verrucomicrobiales bacterium | reverse complement strand
GGGGCCGGCCTGGCGAGTGAGTTCCGCGAAACCTGCCGGTGGGCCATGGATGAAGCCCAGGCTCAGAACTCCTGATCTCGAGGAATTTGGATGAGTGGAAGGGTATGTGGCGCGGGCACTCCTGCCCGCGAACTCTTCAGGGTCCATCGGCGGACAGGAGTGTCCGCCCCACAAGTAGGGCGTCATCTGCCGAGAGGCGGTCTCGCTTCGGCTCAGCGATTCTCCTCCCTGTCCATGATCTCCCTCGATAGGTCAGGAGTTCTGAGCCTTCGATTACGATCACGAGCACCGTCCGTTCCGGACTGAGCACGAGCACGATTCTGGTGATTCTCCCGGGCGCCTCTTCTCCCTTTCTTGCTCCGTGCTGCCGTTCGTGCTCGTGCTCAGCGAAGCGGTGCTCGTAATCGAAGGTCCGTTTTCTGGCGGTGGAGTCGAGTCACTTTCCCCAGCCTCAGAACTCCTGATCTCGAGGAATTTGGATGAGCTGGAAGGGTATGTGGCGCGGGTACTCCTGCCCGCGAACTCTTCAGGTTCCATTGGCGGACAGGAGTGTCCGCCCCACAAGTAGGGCGTCATCTGCCGAGAGGCGGCCTCGCCTCGGCTCAGCGATTTTCCTCCCTGTCCATGATCTCCCTCGATAGGTCAAGAGTTCTGAGTTTAGAGTTGGCAGCGGGAGAAAGAGGAAGCAGGATCCGGGCATCGAATGGTATCGCAAGATCGTGCTGCGGCACGGATGGTGGTTGCTTCTGGCCCTGACGGCGCTCGCCGTTTGGTTCGGACTGCACCTGCGGGACTTGCGGGTCGAGGCCGGAGCCGACACGTTGTTGGACGAGAACGATCCCGCGCTGGAAACTTATAATCAGACGCGGGAAGCCTGGGGCACTGACGAATACGCCATCGTATGCGTCACGGCGGACGATTGGTTTACGCCGGAAGGGGTCGAGAGGTTGGGCGCGATCGCCCAAGACCTCCGGGGCATTCCCCATGTGGCTTCCTTGTTGTCGGTCCTGGATGTGCCCTTGATGCGGCAGCAGCCGGACCGCAAGCCAAATCTGCTTACCCTGCGCAGCACAATCCGGCAGTTGGGGGATGCAGACGTCGATCGCGAGCGGGCGCGCTACGAACTTTTGGAGCACGAACTCGCCGTCGGCAATCTCGTTTCACGCGACGGACGCAGCCTCAGCATCCTGGTCAATCTGGATGCGGATGCACCGGCCGCGGAGGTGGAGAAGCGCCGCACGGTCATGGTCGAGGGAGTTCGGAAAGTTGCCGCGGACTGGTCCGGCAAGCTTCCCGAGCCGGTGCGCTTGTCGGGAGTTCCCATCATCAACATCAATCTGATCGAGCACGTGCAGCATGACCTTCGCGTCTTCGGGCTGGCTGCGATCATCCTGTTCACCGTGGCTCTCGCCTTGGTCTACCGCAGTCCCAGGGTGGTTCTGGGTCTGCTCCTCGCGGCGGCGCTGCCGGTGCTGCTGGTGGTGGGGATGATGGCCGCCCGCGGTCACGAGTTGACCGTGATCACGGCCAATCTCCCTTTGCTCCTCTTTGTCCTGACATTGCCATACGGAATCTACGTCGTGGAACGTTGGCGTGAGCAGGGCGGCTCCGCGGATACGCGGGAGGAATCCGAAGCGCGGATGATGAAGGCTGTGCGGGGCGCGTGGAAACCTTGCCTTTTTTCTTGCCTTACCACACTGGCGGGATTTGCCGCTCTGACCACGAGCGGGGTCGTGCCGGTGAAGACCTTCGGAAAAATGATGGCGGCGGGAATGGCGACCGGCCTTCTCGTGGTCTTCCTCTTCGTTCCCGCTTACCTGACCCGATTCCGGTGGACACCGGTGAGGAAAGCGATAGGGAAAGCCCTGGAGAGCGTTCCGCGGGGTCCCGTGGCTCTTTGCGCCCGGCTGGCTTCCGCCAAACCCGGCTGGGTGGTGCTCGCCTCGGCCCTGCTCCTGGTTGCCGGCATCCTCGGAGCGCTGCGGTTGAATGCGGAGAACAAATTCACCAACTACTTCCGGAAAGGAAGCGAGGTCTACCGCGGGTTGGAACATATCGATCGCGAAATGGGCGGGACCGTGTCGCTGGAAGTGTGCTTGCGCGCGCCTGAGGCGGGTTTTTTCCGTTCTGACGCCGGCCTCCAAGCGGTGGAAGCCGTGGAACAGTATTTCGACGAGGTCCCGGAAACCGGCAACGTGCGATCCGTGCATGCGGTGTATCGGGAAGTGCGGAAAACCTTTAGCGCGGAGGCGTTTCCCTCGATGCAGAGCGGAGCCCTGATTGCACTCGTGGATTTGGCCGCGCCGGAGATGTTGCGCGACGTGGTGGACCCGGACTACCGCACGGCGCGCGTCTTCGTGCGCTTGCAGGAAACGGCGCCGACGTTGAACCGGGGCCATATCCTGGAGGGGCTGCGCCGGCATCTGGAGGCGCAGCCTGAACTCGTGGGCCTCGAGGTCGAAACCACGGGGATCTTCGTGCTTTACGCGAACATGCTGCGCAGTCTGCTGATCAGCCAGCGGGACACCATCTTGATGGTCGTGGCGGCGGTCTATCTGATGCTTCTGATCCTCTTTCGATCGCCCTGGTTAGCTTTGTTGGTTCTCCTGCCGCAGGCCCTTCCGGCCATGGTCGTGTTGGGTCTTATGGGATGGACCGGGATCCCGCTCGACCTGGTCACCGTGATGACAGGGGCCATCGCCATGGGCGTGGGGATCGATGCCGCCATTCAATTCACGTCTCGATACCGGAGCGAGATGGCGGTGGACGGCGACCGGCGCGCGGCGCTGCGGCGCACGCACGCCACGATCGGGCGGGCCATTTGGATCGCCACCTCCGTCATCGTGGCGGGATTCGCCGTTCTCGTGGCCTCGGAGTTTTTCCCCTCGGTCTGGTTCGGGCTGTTGACCGGGGTGGCCATGCTCATGAGCCAGTTTGCGGCGTTGACCACATTGCCCGCAGTGTTTCTCTGCGCTGGGGTCCCGCGGGTCACCGGGGGTGCAGTTGGCGAAAAGCAGAGCGTGTAATAGGAACTCCGGACTTATACCACGCTGAAGGCAATCCACATCAGCGTCACCAGAACACCGTTGTGCAGGGCGTGCCCGGTCATGGGAGCGATGAGAGAATCGCGCCATTCCCTCACCAGGCCGAAGCCGAAGCCCAGAGCCATGAGCATGGGCACGGCGAGAAGACCCTGGGGATGAATCACGGCGAAGACAAAACCCGTCAGCAGGCCGGCGGCAAGAACGCGGTGGCGGGCACGGAGTCCGCGGAAGAACGCGCCGCGAAAAAGCAACTCTTCGAAGAATGGGGCGAAGACGGCGGCAAGCAGGTAAACCTGCAATATCGTCAGGATATTGCCCTCGGCAATCCAATCGACCGCGGGATGGCTCATCGGAACCTCGGGTGAAGCGGTGGCGTCCTCACGAAACTGGCCGATGATCCAGTGGGCGCCCTGCCGAAGGCCTGACAACACCAAGACGAGGAGGAAACCCAAGGCGACGATTGGCAAGATGGAGATGTAGCCGACCAGGCCACAGCCGATTTCACGGAAGACGCCCTGCCCACGATGGAATCCGAGGCCGCGCAGGCAGTCTCGCATTCCCCGGCCGCGAATCACCGGCCAGAGGACGCCGATCAAACAGGGCAGCAGAAGTCCAGCGAGACCGGCCCCGAGGGATGGGGCGGCTCCGCGGGTCACGCTGTAGACCACGAGTTGGGCGACGCACATCAGGGTGAGATAGACGGCGAAGGCTTCCAGATAGACGGTGTCTCCACCGGGCGCCGGCTGGAAGCGCGTAGGAAACTTGCCCGAGCGGCGCTGGACCAAGGCGACGATGAGAAGAACGAGTCCGGCGAGGCCAGCGACACTCGCTGCGAGGATAAAACCCGTGAAGATCACCATGAGAATCTGGGAGTTCTGGTAGAAGGACTGGCGCGCGGGATCGTTTTCTCCCAGCGATGAGGCGAGCAGCACTTCGCCGAACCAGCCGAGGTCCTCCCGGAGGGTTTCCCGGTCGCCGGAATCCAGGGATGCGGGTTCCTCGATGGCCCGGCGCACAGTTGCATGCAAGGCGACGCCCTTCTCGTCGCTTTCCTCGGGCGGGTGCTCATTCAAAAGATCGTGGGCGGAAGCGCGGGCTTCCTCCGTGGAGAGGAAGCCGTAGACGCAGGCGAGCGCCCGGGCGCCCGAAGGGCCGGACACCGTCTTCTCCAAAGTGCGAAACTGTTCCAGCGCTGTTTCGGGCTGGGAGTTGGCTGTCCACAGAAGCACGCGGCACTGCAGGGAAAGAATCGTGGTGGAACTGCGATCGGAAGCCTCCGGATCGGCGCGTTCGGCCATTCCCGATATGACGATCCAGGTGCAAGCCAGGAGGATGACGATCCAACAGAGGCGCCGGCGGATGGAGCGTCCGGGATCCGGCAGCTCCGGCGGCAAGACTTCGGCCGGCAGCGGCGGCGGCGCGGAAGGTGAGGTCATGCCAGCAGACTCAACGGATTCTTCCGGTTCGACAATGGGAAGGTCACGGGCTGAGACAGCCGGTGCGACTCGAACACAGCCGCGACCATCTCGACGGCGGTGCGGCCCTCGTAAACGCTGGCCTCTGGTTCGCGGCTTTCTTGGATGGCCACCAGGAGATCACGGACAGCGGCGGCGTTTCCGGCATGAGCGCTGCCGTCAGCGAGGGGCTCGGGAATGCCGGGGCCTTCAGAGGAGACGGGGATCCAGGCGCCGCTGTTGCGGGCGGTTGACCAGGAGGATTCCCTCAAAAGGTGGACTTCGGGCAGATAGCCTGTGCCCATTTCAATGACGCCTTTGGTCCCGTGGATGCGCACACCGAAACGGCTGGGATCGCCGGAGGCTCCCCGCACCGACGAGAACCTGCCGGTGACGCCAGCTTCAAAACCATAGACGGCTTGGATGTGGTCGCCGGTCAGCGGGCCGATGCCTTCGGCTCCCTCTTGAACATGCCGGCCCGCCGCCGCTTCGCCCTCTTGAAAGACGCGGGCGCTGCACCAACGCGGTTCGCCTGCGAGCCGGTGCATGAGATTGAGCACGTGGGAACCCAACACCCACAAGTCTTCGCCGCCGCCCCGGCCGTCCTCTTTTCCGCGGGCGTGGATTTCCAGAACGCGGCCGATCTCCCCCGAATCCAGGAGGCGATCCACGACATCCAGTCGAGGGCTGTAACGGGTTTGAAAGGCGATAGCCAGACGGGTCCCGGCTTTCCGGCAGCCTTCCACAATGGCGTCGGCTTCCTCGAGATCCCGGCACAGTGGTTTCTCCAGGTAGATTCCCCGCACTCCCGCTGCGGCGGCGGCAAGAATCATCTCGGCATGCCGGTCGATCCAGCGTGGAGCGATGCTGAGCAGGTGCGGTTTCTCCCGCTCCAGCATTTCCGGATAGGCGGCGTAGGCTGTGGGGGATCCGAGGCGGTCCCGGGCGCGGGCGAGACCTTCGGGATTGTCATCGGCGACCGCAACCAGCCGGACTCCGGGAAGGTCCTGCCACACCGTGTCGAGGCCGTGTCCGTAGTCGCCGCGTCCGGTGCTGCCAATGACCGCGGCTCGCAGAGGTTCTGAGTCCATGAGACGAAGAATCCAAGCAGATCAGCCGCTTTAGCCCGCACTTCTCATACCGTTTCGTCGCGAGGCGCTGCGAACCCCTTACTGCCAAGGCCGCGGCCGCCGGGGACGCAGAGCTGGGTGAGTACACCCTGTTCAAGCCCGAGGCAAGCGGAACGCAGGCAGGATGGGGTGCAGCGCGCCACAGCAGAAAGGGTATGAGAATGTGGGCTAGGTGGAAGAGCAAGACAATGGATGGCAGCGAGGAGGCCCTTTTGATGCGCCAGAAAACCGGGCGCCGCTTTTTTTGAAGCCGGGGCATCACGAAAACGGTCCGGGACCGGCGACGAGCTGAGCGGTGGCCCTCCAGGTCTGGTCTGACAGATTGGTTGCGCTATCCTGGAGGGGCGGGCTCCCGCACGCCCTGTCCCGCCATGGGTCTCCATCCCGGAACCTCCCGCATCCTGCATCCCGCATCCCGCATCCTGGAGGGGCGGGCTCCCGCACGCCCTGTCGCCATGGGTCTGCATCCCAGGACCAGGCCGTCACGGAGGCCGTCCCTCCAGGTCCTGTCTGACAGATTGGTTGCGCTATCCTGGAGGGGCGGGCTCCCGCACGCCCTGTCCCGCCATGGGTCCGCATCCGGGACTAGGCCGTCACGGAGGCCGGCCCTCCAGGTATGGTCATGCGATTGGGTCTGCATCCCGGGACTAGGCCGTCACGGAGGCCGGCCCTCCAGGTGTGGTCATGCGATTGGGTCTGCATCCCAGGACCAGGCCGTCACGGAGGCCGGCCCTCCAGGTCTGG
>JBGTBW010000218.1:0-93265 GCA_041749135.1 Verrucomicrobiales bacterium | reverse complement strand
CCCCCCCCCCCCCCCCCCGCCGCGGGTGGAGCCGAAATGCGCCGAGCCCCTGGGGAGCCGTCCCGAGTTGGGATGTGGCTGCCCCGCCGGGTCCCTGGTCCCATCGGGAAAGCAAGCGCTTCGACCCCTTGCCCTGCGCCTCCGGCTATCCGCGTTCGGGCTCGGGCGCTTCGGAATTCGAAATGGCGAAAATACTTGCAGAGTAGCGCTATGATAGGACTATCATACACTTATGAGTGCGCGCGCGGAAGAAACGCTCTCCTTCTTGCTTTGGTCGGTAGCCCTGCTCATGCGGCCGACCTTTCGAAACATGACAGAACCCTGCGAGAGTTGGACCTGCCGGACCGCGATGGACCCTCGGGTTTTACGCTTGCGGAAGCGAAAGTGGCTTCGGGTGAATCGCCTCGGTCCTGGCAATCGGCTCTTCCGGCTGACGGAACCCGGCCGTCTCAAAGCTCTCGGTGGGCGAGACCCGCTGGCTCAGTGGTCCCGTGACTGGGACGGACTGTGGCGTCTCGTGGTGTTCGACGTGCCCTTGAGACAGAATGCTCAGCGCGCGCGCCTCCGGCGCCGTTTGCGAGCACGCGGATACGGGTGTTTGCAAGGCAGTGTATGGGTCGTTCCCGACTTCGTGACCGGAGAGAAGGAGGCCCTGAGGCAGGGAGACATTCAAGTTCGCTCTCTTCTGGTCTTGGAAGCTCGCCCCGGCGCGGGAGAGAGCGATATGGAGATCGTGCAAGGCGGGTGGAACTTCGACGGCCTGAACCGTCTTTACCGCGTCTACCTCAAGGTTTTGGATCGGCGTCCGGACAGGCGGCGTCTCCAAACCCAAGCGGACCAAGTCCTCGCGACCTGGGCGGACGATGAAAGGAAAGCGTGGCTGGCGGCGATCCGATTCGACCCCATGCTCCCTCGGTGCTTGCATCCGCCGGGCTACCTGGGCCCGGAGGCCTTTCGGCAACGGCAGGAGGCGCTGGGGCCCGCTGGCCGCGCCTTGCTGTGGGGAGAATCAGAGTCTGGGGACGCTCAATGGAGCGGGTGATTGGGCCCTCCCAATGGCGCTGGCTTTCCCCATTGGAATTTCAGTTGGCGCTTTCTGTCGCATCTGCGACACGAAACGCGCCGCTCGCCGGGTGAGACCGGGGAGGCGGCAGCGGGTGTGGCGGTCTGGGCCGGAGCAGAAAAGGGGCGCGTTTTTTGTCGCACCTGCGACATGAAACGCGCCGCGCGCCGGGTGAGACCGGGGAGGGAGCAGCGGGATTGCCGGTTGGGGCCGGGAGCAGAAAAGGGCGCGTTTTTTGTCGCACCTGCGACATGAAACGCGCCGCGCGCCTGGGGAGACCGGAAGGGGCAGCGGGATTGCCGGTTGGGGGCCGGGAGCAGAAAAGGGGCGCGTTTTTTGTCGCAGGTGCGACACGAAACGCGTTATGCCTCCGGGGAGACCGGGAGGCCGCAGCGGGATTGGCAGTTGGGGCCGGGAGCAGAAAAGGGCGCGTTTTTTGTCGCACCTGCGACACGAAACGCGCCGTGCGTCCGGGGAGACCGGGAGGCGGCAGCGGAGTTTGGCGGTCTGGGCCGGGAGCAGAAAAGGGCGCGTTTTTTGTCGCACGTGCGACACGAAACGTGCCCCGGCGGCTTTAGGGAAGCGGGGAAAGCAAACGGACACGCAGGCGGTAGAGGGTCTGACCTTTCTGCTCCAGAGGCAGCGTGAAGGCAGCTTCGCGGGCACGAATGCTCAGCAGCGGGTTTGGCTGGCCGGGGACGTGTTCGAGCAGGGTTTCGGATGAGCCGTCTGGCCCAAGCCGATCGATGCAATAGTTTACGTCGACGATGCCGGGCCGGATGGGGAAGACCAGCCGTAGCGAACCGTCTCCCGCGGCCTCGAGGCGGAGAGAGGACCCATCGCGCCGCCGCGGATCCGTGGCGCAGGCATACTCGAGCAACTGGCTGGAGTGGTCTCCGTCGGAGTCTTCCTCAGGGCCGGGCGAGAGGGGCGGCTCGAAGCTCCGCTTCCAGGATCCGTAGGTCAGATAAGAGTAGGCTCCCGGGGTTCCGCCGGGAGTATCCGCTGAGGCGTAACGGTGATGCCGTCCATAGGGGTTGGATAGGACAAACGGCGCAGCTACCCTCCGGTTGAAGTAGAGCGTCTCGAGCCTTTCACCCCAGACCACCAGCTCGATCCGGGCCCACCCAGGCGCCAGAATCGCCGTCTGGCCCGCCACGGGCAGCCCCAATCCGTACTGGGCTTCGAACGCTGGGCGATTGGCTACCAAGAGGACCGTCTCTCCCGGACCTAGAAGAGCCCCTGGACTGACGGGAAACGGGAAATCGCTTGCTGGAACGGACGAGAACAGGCCCTGGAAACCGGGCGTCTTGACCAGCGAGAGATCCAGCGCCTCCACACCAAGATTGGCAAGCTCCATAAAGGCAAGTTCTTCCGGAAACAAACGGTACTCGGTGATCCGCAAAGATTCCCGGTAGGGCCGGAGAGTCTCTTCGTAATCGGGTTCATTGGAGGCGATGAGTGCACCCCACGCACGAACACGGACGATGCAAGCCGGCGAGAACGTTCCCTGGATAGGCCCAGCGACGGGAAGGCCGGGACCATAGCGCTCTTCGTAGGCTTCCGGGTTCGCGGCCACGACGATTGCAGCCCCGGGCGGCAAGTCGACAAAAGAGGACTGTGTAAAGGAGTAGGATGCCAGGAGCCCGCCTTGGAGGACGTCCTCGATCAGCAGTGTGAGCGGACTGAGGTTCAACTCGAGATCTCCGGTGTTGGAAAGTTCGACGAAAGCGAGGTCCGGAGCCCCGCCGCGGGAAACGGTGAAGCGGAGCGAGTCCCGCAAGCGGTTGACGGCCTCCTCCTCGGGAGGCGAGTAGACCTGCCAAATCCCGGGATCGCCGTCCGGGTGAGGAGCTTGGGTCCAGCTTGGCGCAGGGCCCAAGGGGTCTTGAACGCTATACGTGGGCCATTCGGGACCCTGGACCGGGGTTGAAGCGATAGGTTGACCCCAAAGGTGGAGGCTCACCCACGTTTCCCAGATCCGGCGACCGGACGATTGGCCGGCGATGGGAAGGCCGGGGCCGTAGTGTGCCTCGAAGGCTGCCTGGTCCGCTACTATCAGAACGCTCTTCCCGGGCTCCAGAGTCCTGGAGGTTCGCGGCTGGAACCGGTATGGCAGCCATCCCCCCAAAGTCAGGTAGTCGAGGGAAAGAGTCTCAGTCCCGAAGTTCGTCAGTTCGACAAACTGCAGCTCGTCCGGGTAGGTGCGGATTTCCGATAGGCGGAGTCCGGTTAACAACTCCGCGTACAGGCTGGCGACTGCGAAATCAGAGACCCCGGCTCCCGGATGCCCGTGCAGCAGCGTCGCCGGGATCCAAGCTGGGGCTGGGCCGAGCGGTTCGTCCAAAGTGATGATTGCGGCGGAGACCCCTCCGTTCGGGGACAGAATCAGCGGTCCATAGTCCAAGTGGACAAAGGCGTGGGATCCCACGCTGAGCGTGATGGTCTCCCCGGAAGCGGACAGGGCCCCGCTAAAGGAGCCGGCGATTTGCAGACTGGGTCCATAGAAGCTTTCGAACGTCGCGGAATTCCTAACAACGAGGACGGCGGAACCCGGGGCCAGGGTTTGGATCGACGACTCGGAGAAGGCAAATTCTACGGCGTTTCCGATGAGAACTTGGGAGAGGTCGAGGATTTCGGATCCGGCGTTACAAAGCTCGATGAACTCGAGATCGCCTGGGGCTACCCGTATCTCCGATATCCGCAGGGATGATCGCAGCACTTCAAATCCCGATGGGAAGATCCGGGCGGCGCCGGGTGATCCAAGGTAGGCGTAGGAGGCTCCCCAGGACGCGGGATCCGCATGGTCGGGCCGGTTTCCGGGCTCGAGCATTTCTACCGAAAAGCCGCCGCCGTCGGCCGCGCTGGGCCAGGGATCGCGATCCGCGAACGAAAACGCCGTGAGCTGCTCCCGTTCGCCGTAGCGCAACCCGATAAGCCCGGGTTTGTCTGCCTGCTGACTGAGTTGGCCGCAGGCAAAGGGCGTGCACCATTGTCCTGCCACGGGCAGCCCGGAACCGTAACGCATCGTAAACGCGGCGAGATTGCGCACGGCGAGGAGGTGCCCCCCCGGCGGAATCTCCCGCACCAGAGCGTGTTCCCGAAACGAGAATCGGATGTCTCCGGTGATCGTCAGGTTTGTGAGATCCAGAGTTTCCGGCCCCGTGTTGTGCAGCTCGACGAACTCGAACTCATCCTCGTCGGAAATCCCCGCTTGCTGTTCGTCTGGGGATGGAGCCGGCGGATGGTACATGAATTCGCTGATGACGAGCTGACGGCGGATGGACTCGACATCCGACAGGTTCTCGGAGCCGGCCGACTGGGCGGACGCGGAGAGCGGGAGCGCCAGGAAGAGGAGCATGGGGAGGCTCCGGAGTGAAGGCTGCATGCGGAGGGCAGGGGGAGAAAGCTTCATCGCGTCAGTCGAGGGGAATTCTAAGTTTCCATTCGCCTTGAGTCGATCCAAGTGACGAGACTGTGGGGGAGACCCGACTACCAGCTCCTCATGGACCGGCTGGAGGGCCGGTTTCGTGCGCCCCGGAACAAGATCCGAATCCTTTGCCGGACCGGAGACATCGTGTGGGGTCAAGAAAGGTCTCTACATTCCGGGGGCACGTCCGGGCGAAGAACTCAAGGTCGATCCCTTGGTCTTGTCCGGTCTGATCTCCGGTCCGTCCTATGTCAGCCTGGAAACTGCCTTGTCCACTTATGGGCTGATCCCGGAACGGGTTGAGGAGATCACCTGTATTACATAAACGGATGGAACAACCGGTCATTGGGATTCTGGTGGAAAGCTGGATCTGGCGGCGTTAAAACAGCTACTTCGAGAGCGTTTCGAAGTTGTCGGCTTCGAGCACGCGAAGGCAGATATACGTCCCTTTATCCGGGACGACGCCGAACTTGCGCTCTGGAGCCGGGAGTTTTCTCTTGAACTGGTCGACCGGGTTGCTGGTGAAGATTGAGCTGTTTCGATAGGGTTTTCTTTCACCCCGGGAGAGCGCGCCGCTCGACGGCGCACGGGCGCGGGCACTCCTGCCCGCGAGCGGTTGAGTCTCAATGGCGGACAACTCGTGTCCGGCCTTACGGGAGAGTGAGCAAACGGACGCGCAGCCGGTAGAGTGCCGCGTCGCTGGGGGGCCCTGGCAGCGTGAAAGCGGCTTCGCGGGCGCGAACGCTCAGCAGCGGGTTTGGCTCGCCGGGGACGTGTTCGAGGATCGTCTCGAATGAGCCGTCCGGCTGGAGACGATCGATGGAGTACTCGATGTCGGCGATTTCGGGCCGGAAGGCGAAGACCAAGCGGAGGGAACCGCCGTCGCCGGTTTCGAGGCGCAGCGGAGCGGCATCACGCCGCCGCGGATCCGTGTTGCAGGCGTACTCGAGCAACTGACTGGATCCGTCGCCGTCGGAATCTTCCGCCGGGTCAGGCGAGAGAGGCGGTTCGAAGCTCCGCGTCCAGGATTCGTAGGTCAGATCGGAATAGGCGCCGGGCGTCCCGTCAGGAGGGTCGGATGCGTGGAAGATTTGAAGGACCGTCGAGAAAGGGTCGGTCCGTGTAAACGCTCCCTCGGCGCCGTGCTTGAGGTGGACACTTTGAAGCGTCTCGCCCCAGACCACCAGATCCATGCGGACCCACTGATTGCCGAAAAACCTCTCCCTTTTTTGAAGGACGGGCAGGCCGGTTCCGTAGTGGGCTTCAAACGCTGCACCATTGGCCGCTAGAACGACCGATTCCCCAGGCCCTAGCAAAGTTTCCCAAGAATAAAGAAAGAATATGAAGTTTCCCGGGACAGACGAGAAGAGGCTATCGAAAAGCTGTATAGTTGCGAAGCCGAGATGCAACGCTTCATTCCCGAAATTGGTCAACTCGATGAAGGCGAGGTCGTGAGGCGACAGACGGTACTCCGTGATCCGCAGGGATTCCCGGTAGGGGCGGAGGGCTTCCTCGTGACTCGGCACGGAATCCGGAATGGCCACGCCCGGACTGCCCGACGGCAGGGTAGACGGAGCCCAAACCGGCGACGCGCCCAGGGGGTCGTCGAGGGTAACGATGTCTGTTGAGATTCCGCCGTTGCCCGGGCGGGTCAGGGACCCATAATCCAAGCGCAAGAACGTGTGCGCTCCGACGCTGAGGACGATCGTCTCTCCAGACGCTTCGAGGCTGCCCTCAAACAGTCCCGCGATAGGCAGGCCCGGTCCGTAGAAGCGCTCGAACACTTCCGGATTCCTAACCACGAGAACCGCGGCTCCCGGGGCCAGGGTGTGGATGGATCCATCGGCAAAGGCGAACTGCACGGCGGTTCCGATGTGGACTTCGGAAAGGTCAAGGGGTTCCGGCCCGGCGTTGCACAGTTCGATGAACTCGAGTTCGCCCGGCGCGACTCGCACCTCTGAGATTCTGAGGGATTGCAACGACTCGTAACCCGGAGGGAAAGCGCGGGCGTTTCCTGGGGATCCGAGGTAGGCGATGGAGGCTCCCCAAGCAGCCGGATCTGAGTGGCTAGGGAGGCCCGCAGGATCCAGCAGTTCGACGGAGTACCCCAACCCATCCGCGTCCCGCGGCCAAGGGTCCCGGTCCGCGAAAGAGAAGGCTACAAGCTGATCCCGTTCCCGGTAGCGCAACCCGAGAAGACCAGGCTCGTCCTCTTGTTGACTCAATTTACCGCACGCGAACGGCGTGCACCACTGCCCGGCGATCGGGAGGCTGGAGCCGTAGCGCATCGTGAACGCGGTGAGGTTCCGCACGGCGAGGAGATAACCACCGGGCGGGATTTCGCGCACTAAAGCATGTTCTTTGAAAGAGAAGCGTATGTCGCCGGTGATGGTAAGATCCGTGAGGTCAAGAGCGATGGGGCCGGTGTTGTGCAACTCGACATACTCGAACTCGTCCTCATCGACGAAGCCGGCTTCCTGATCTTCAACGGACGGCGGCGGCGGATGGTACATGAATTCGCTGATGACCAACCAGCGGCGCATGGCCTCGAGGTCCGTCAGGGTTTCGAAGGAAACGCTGCTCGGAGACCAGGTTTCGCCGGCGGCGTTGAGGGCGCGGACTCGGAAGAAGACGGCGCTGCCGCTGGACAAACCATCCAAGGAATGTGTCAAGGAAGCGCCCTCCTCAGGCGAGGGCAATGGGAGGGAATGATCCCAGGCATCTGGGTCGACGCCGCCGTTCGCCGCTCCCCAGAATAGCGTGAGAGCGGGCGGCGAATGGCCGGCGTCTTCCAGAGGGAAGACGAGGTCCGCGGTGCGGGTCGTGATGTTTTCCGCAGACGGGAGGGCGAGCTGCGGGAAGGCTTCGGAGAGGGTGACGGCAACGTGGGGTTCGCTCCAGGCGGATCCGGCGGAGGTCGCCGCCCGGGCGCGGAAAACGTACGAATTTCCTGGGGTGAGACCGGAGGCGAGTCCGGCATAGGCTCCGGAGGAACGTTCCAGGATAAAGGATTCAGCCCAGGCGGCCGGGAGGGTCCCGCGATCCGCGGTGTCCCAGAAGAGCGTCACCTGCGGCTGTTCCTGTGCGCCGTGCTCCAAGGTTCCCCGCACTTCCACGGTCGTCCGGGTCACCGCGCCGAGAGCGAGGTCGATCTCCGGAATGCTGCCGGGAAGCTCGCGCAACCGCAGGTAGCCACTCTGTCCCAGTGGTAGGCTCTGGGTAAACGGCAGCCCCGTGCCAGTGATCGACCCCTGCCCGAGGGGCGTCCAAGTTCTGAGATCGGCGCTCGATTCCGCCAGGTAGAGTTGCCCGCTGCGGGTTGGGAATACTGCGGTGAAGATCCGGTCGCCAGAGGCAGTGAAAGCCATACGGGGATTCCACGAGATTGGGTTAGGCTCGAGCGGAGATCCGGAGGCCTTCTCCCATACTTCTCCGCTGCGGCTCCAGGCCTGATCTTCTGCCAGGCTGGGAACGGAAACGGCGTCTGCGACGAAGCGCCCGCCGTCCGGTCCCGTGGTGAGGAGGATGAGATGTTCGCCCGCGGTGAGCCGGAAGGGGGCGTGCAAGGGGCCTTGCCGTGGCTCGGAATCGAGGTAGACGAGAATCGCCTGGCCAGGCGCCAAGAAGTGGCCGAGCGGGAAAAGGAAGGTCTCGTCGAGCGGGGCGTCGAGGTTTTGGGTGAGCAGGTAGCGGCCGAGGTCGACCGGATGACTGGAGACGTTGGTAATTTCCACATAGCCCGGGGTGCCGCCGCGTTCGTCGTGGGTGAGGGTGGCGTTGTCGATGACCGCCTCGGTGAGGATGAGATCGCCGGATTCGCGCACGCCGAGGGTGTGGAAAGCGGAGCTGTCGTCGTCGTCCTCGAAACCGGCGTCGTCGGGATCGGTGGCGGCCCGTCCGGTGAGATCGACGGCTTCCAGGTAGAAAGCGAGGCTGGCTCCATCGGGCAATCCGGGTTCCAGCGTGTTTCCGAACACCCCGTCGAGCATGGCTCCGTCCCCGTGTTTGCCGTCGTCAAAGAGAACCAAGCCGCCCTGAAGACCCGGTTGGTCGAGCCGGCTCCATACCAGCCGCACTCCGACGACTCCATAATCGTCGCCGGCGCTCACTCGAAACGGAATGGGCTTGCCCGGGCGGAGGCTAGCTGGATCAAAATCCAGGAAGCGAATGACAGGCTTGATGAGGCCTCCATCGACATTGGGTGATCCGGGCGTGGGAACCTGATTGAAGGTCCAACGAGGACTGCCGTCGAAAAACCTGGAGTAGGCGATGTCTTGTCGCTGGGCAGGATAGCGGACGCGGTCGATCTCCGTTCCCTGCTGGCTGAAGAGGGTGAGCTCTCCGCCTTCCCCGGGCAGGCGGAAACCCGTATGGAGCGGTGAGCGGACCGATTCGGAAAAGACGACCAAGAGATGTCCGCCGGGCTGGATGACGGAAAGCGGAGGGAAGACTAGCGACCGTTCCACATCAGCGGCGCCGTCTGCGCCGGGAGTGCGCAGCACCAGGCTGTGTCCTTCCAAGTCATGGCTCGTGCCGGTGTTATTGAAGAGTTCGAGGAAATCGGCGGTCTTGCCGCCGTCTGCAAGAAGCGGCACTTCGGTGTTTCGCGACAACAGCTCGTTCAAAAGGACGCCGCGGGCGAAGGCGCGTCCGGGGTGAGAGGGGGGTTCATCGGTGGGTTTGGGGCCGCGGCTGCTGAGCCCTGTCCAGAGGAGGCCTTGATCCGCTCCCACCAAGTCGGGCTTCCCGTCGCCGTCCAGGTCGCCGGTGGCCAGGTAGCGGGCCGCGGGCACTTGCACGGTCAACGCGCCGCGGATCACGCCGGTGTCGTCCTGACGGATGAACGTGAGGCAAGCGCGTTCTTCGCAGCCGACCGCCAATGTTTCGCGGCGTCCGTCCCCGTCGAAGTCGAGCGCGGTCATTCCGGAGGCGGGCTCCTCCGCGCCGTCTATGGGTTCGGAGGGACGTTCGAAAGCCATTCCGGGGCCGCCGCGATAGAGGAATGTGCCGCCCGGGCTGCCCACCAGCAGGTCGAGTTCGCCGTCCCCGTCCAGGTCTTCGGCGCGGATCTCTTCGGCTCCGAGCAGAGAGCCGGCGCGCGGCGGGAGGATCCGTTTCCAGGGCTGAAGATCTGCGAGGTGCAGCAGGTCGCCCCGGCCGTCCCCATCGAGGTCGCCCGGGTTTTCGACGGTAACAACATCGCCCTGCCAGCCTACCGTGGCGAAGTCGAGATCGCCGTCCCCGTCGAAATCTTCGGGCACGATTCGCCGGAACTCCCAGGTCAAATCGTGAACGCCGGTGAGGGTCAGATCGTAGCGGTTAGGCTCGTCGCCGGCGCCGGGCGTCAGCCGGCCCTCGTAAAAGGCAACCCGGCAATCGAAGATGCTGGCGACGGCGTCGAGGTCGCCATCGCCGTCGAAGTCAGCCATGGAAACGGTGAGCAGACCGTGGTGGAGCCCGTCCGGAGACTCAGGATTGCCGGGCACGACGTCGAAACGGACCGGATCGAGGTAGCCGCCATCCGGGCCTGAGAGGACCAGGACCAGCCCTCCTTCGTTCTCCAGGTCGGGAATGATGAAGTCGCCTTGCCCGTCGCCGTTGCAGTCCTCGAACTCGATGCCGCCCGGAAGCTCGTCGAGCGGGATAAGCCACGGGGGCTCGAGGCTGCCGTCCTCGCCGGTAAGTTGGACGGATATCTCGCCGGAGCCGCGATAGACGAGGATCACGTCGTCGCGCCCGTCGCGATTGACGTCGCGCACGAGCAGACCGGAAAGGAGTCCCTCCTGCTCGTAGACCAGATCGAGGCGGCGGAAGGCGACCTGGTCGGGCACGGCTTGGAGGATGCTGAGGTCGTTGGAAAGCCGGTTGATGACCGCGGCGTCGGGCTTGCCGTCGCCGGTGAAATCCTCCAGGACGACTTCACGCGGGCTGCGGCCGACAGACACGGAGGCGAAGGGGAGCGCGGGTTGCTCGTCCGGGCCATCGGGGTCGGAGAACGAGCCTCCGTGGTTGCGGTACGTGACGACCTTGTCCGCATTGCGCTGGACAACGACGAGATCGTTCCAACCGTCCCCGTCCATGTCGGCAATGCGCACGGCGCGCGGGCCGCCCGGAACGGTGAGGACCTGCGCCGGAGCGTGGGAAAAGCGCTGGTAGGTGGTGAGGCCACGGCGGATAACGACGCGATTCGCGTCTCTTTCGGCGGTCACCAGGTCGGGAGGAGCATCGGTGTCGTCGTTCCGAGACATGAGCCGGGCGACATCGAGAGAGCGGGCAGGAGCCCCGTTTAGCGTGGAAACGACACGGAGGGCTCCTGGCTGCGGGTTCATCCACGTATCCCTGGCCCGGAGAGCCTGGACCCGGCCGTCTTCCCTGCGGGCGTGGACTTCCAGCCGTGTCTCCTCCGAGACGGAACCCGCCGGGAGCTGCACGGCAAACTGCTGCGACCCTTCTGAGCCGGAAGCTTGCATGAGCACCGTAAAGGAAGATTGATCCGAGTCCTTCTGCGCGGTCAACCACACGGTGTTGACCCGTTCGCCGTTGCGGAGGACCGCGGTGACGGTCACCGCAGCCGCTCCGGGGCCGCCGGTTTCGGTGATGAGAGATTCCAGCGCGACCAGGTCTGCGGATTTGAGCGAGGCGACGCCCGCGTTGTTGGCCCAGCCTGGCGAAGGCTCAAGGAAGAAGCGGTGCTGTCCAGCCTGATCGAGCCCGTAGGAGACATCGGGAGCCTGGTTGGGAAAGGTCGCCCCGGAGTCTTCCTGATCGAAAACCGGGAAGGAATGGACCACCTGAGCGCCGTTGGTTAGCGCCAGATATTCTCCGCCGGCGGCGAGCTTGAAGTTCGCATGGTGTTCGCCCACTGGAGGGTTTTCGTTCTCGCTTGCGAAAATGACGAGGAACTCGCCCGGCTGGAGCGCGACGGCGGGCAAAGCCCATTTGCTGAAATTGTCCTGCTTGTCGGTGAGGAAATAGCCTGCCAGGGAAACGGCCTCCGGGGAGCGGTTGAAGAGTTCGATCCAGTCGGCATACTCGCCGGACTGACTCGCGAAGGTTCGCGTGTTGTCGGCCATGAACTCGGTGATGACGACTGGGCTGCCGAGGGGGCCGTTTCCGTCTTGCGGAGGGGATTGCAAGGCCGGGTCGACATGGGAAGAGCGATCCGGATCCGCCGTGGCAAGCAGGACGAAGTTCTCGGTCTCCGCGGTCGCGACTAGCAGCTCGTCCCTGAGTCCGTCGAGCGATCGGACGGTGTGGAGGGCGAAGACAGGTTTGGGAAAAAGGACGGAGGTTGGACTGAGGGCGGGGAGATCGCCCAGAATCTCAAACGCCCCTTCGCTTGTGCCGCGGTAGTGGCGGACCCCGGCTCCGGGGCCGGCTGCGGCCAGATCGACGAGTCCATCGCCGTCGAAATCTCCCGCGGCGAGGTTGCGGACCCCGGGCCAAGCGGCGAGCGGGTCGGCTTGCGAGAACGTGCTGTCGCCCTCATTCCAAAACCGGATGATGACGCCCTCGTACGGTGCGGCGACGGCGAGGTCCACCTGCCCGTCCCCGTCGAGGTCATGGGCGATGATTTCGCGCAGGGAAGATGTCCCGGTTTGAAGATGCGTCTCTAGTTGCAGATCGCCCCCTCCCTCGTTGACCAGGAGGTCAACGGTCCCGTCAAGGTTGCTGATCGCGAGGTCGGGCAGGCCATCGCCGTTGCAATCAAGGACGGCGATTCCCTTGGGACCCTCGTGACCGAGTGCGGCGTGCTGTGCGGGATCGCCCAGCACGGGACGGACGGGGAATTCCAGCAGGTGCTGGACTGTGGGCAACTGCGAGAGATCGAACTGCGCGGGAGCCGGTTCGGGGCTGCCGATGAGGACGGCGAGAGCGCAGCCAGCAGCCAGGCCGGCCCGCCGGCGCCGGCAAATTGCTGGAGACATCTGGAACGAGCAGTCGCCGAACACGTGTGGAGAATTTAGAGCGAGGTAACCTTGCGCGAGGCGGCCTGCCTCTCGGAGGTCGCCGCGCGAGTGGGGGAACGAAAGGCCTCACCCGGATCTTGGCCGCGACTGTAGGCTTCGTGCAACATAGCGAGGATCTGCGTCTGATCCCAACTTTCGTGCTCTTTTTCCGATTTGGGTTCGAATCCGGTCTCCACTGGGACGTCGGTTTTCATGAGAATGGTTGTTCAGTGGGGTTCTACAGCTTCCGGGGGCGGGGGTGACGCGGGAAGTTCGTTTTTCTGATGTGGCTTCGCTTCAAGGCCCGTGGAATGCGGTGAGGATCGCTGCTTTTCCCGGGCGATTCGCGCTTTGATGACTTTGAGGAGGGCTGTGCCGCGGGCAGGGTTCGCGGTGAGAATCTTTGATCCGGCTTCGAGCAGAGCATCGTGTGCGGCGTCACGCGTTTCTTGGTGCATGGGATTCCCGGGCTGCAGATGGACGAGCCGGGTAGCGAGACCTGCTGCGAGCGCCCGGGATGCCAGGGCCTCCTCAAACGAACCCGCGGTGTCCTGAAGTTCGCCCCGGAGAAGAAAGGTGTCCCGGAGCGCGCCGAGAGTGCTCGGGACCGGGGAACGCAGCGCAGCGGGGAGCAGGAGGGAGACGGCTTCTTCGACAAGCTCGAGGGGGCGCGAGCGCTGGGCGGATTCGCCGGCTTCCTCCGGGCCGGCCGGACAGGCGGCGAGTCTGCTGAGGGCTTCCGCTAGCCGGAACGTCGCCTGGGCCGATTTTTGGCGTGCGGCAGCGAGGCTCCGCCAAGCATCGATCGCCTGTTGAAACGACTCTCGGGCCGCTGCCGCATCCTGCTGCTTCAGCGCGATCTCTCCGAGGGCGGAGAGGGCTTCGGCGGAGGCCCTATGATGTCCGAGGCTCTGCGACAGCGCCAGGGCTTCCCGGAGAGCATCCTCCGTGGCGGCCGAGCCTGTGTCAGGCAGGCAGATGCCCTGCAGAAGCCGAAAGTCGGCGAGGAGCCGGTTCCAGTCCGGCTGCCGCTGGATCGCGAACGCGACCTCATCGGGGGCGGCAGAGGACTGAGGACTGTTCGCTTGGTTAGCGAAGGCGATGAGAGCTCCGAGATGGGGTTCGGCGGCCCGCAGACTCGCCGCTGCGTCTGCACCGCGTCCGGCGCTGATCCGGGCTCGCGCTTCGAGGAGACGGACCCTAACCAGTTCTTCACGAAAACTGGAAGTTGTGATCCCTGCGTCCGCGAGGCGCTGCAGGATCGTGGTGCTCGTCTCGAAGCAGAGCGTGCCCTTTTCCGTTTCTCTCATCTCCGAAAAGATCTCTCCTAGCAGAGCCAAGGACTGTGCTAGATAAGTGTACCATCTTATTTTCTTATCTTCGAGGCGGAATAGACTTTTCCGCGTCTGCACCGCCTGATTCGCCCAGCGCTCCGCTTCATGGAGGTCGCCGCGGTTTCGAGCGGAAATCGCAAGTTTGTGCGTGGCGATCCCTAGCAACTCCACGAGTTCGCCGCCCGGCAGCCCGCCTGCCTCGGCCCGGAGCGACTCGAGTTCGAGGCGAGCCTGGTGAAGCTCGGCTTCGGACTGCCGCGACCGGCCGAGCGCGCCGTAGGTATCCGCGAGTTCGATGCGATCGTAAGCGCGGTCAGTCGCCGTCCGGGTGGTGGATTCGCGGCCCCAAAGCTGGGACCTCAGTCGAAACGCAGCGCGATGGTTTTCGAAGGCTGAATCGAAAAGCCGGGCCTGGCGAAAAAGAGCCGCGATATCCGTGTGGACGTCGGCCCGCGTCCTGAGCAACGCTGCCGGGGGCTGTCCTGGATGCGTCGTAAGAAGATCGTCAAGGATGTGAGCCGCCGTGTTGAGATGGTTCTCCGCTTCCTTTAGGTTGCGTTTTCCCAATGCGTTTCCCCCCAACCGGGCCTCTTCTAAGGCCCGGCCGGCTTCGGGCTGAGTGGGGAATGGATCCGCTTGTTCCGGTGGTAGGGCGTCCCCTTCGGAGAGCGCGCGGGAGCGTTGGATCTCGAGGAGCATCGCTCCGCTGTCCGTCGTGAGTCTAGCTGTGTCCGCGAGCGCCAAGAGGATTCGTTCTGCTTCCTCGAGATGCGGTGTGGCCGAATCTTTTGCCCAGGGACGGTGCTTCTCGATGGATTTCGACAGAAAAAAATGTGCAGCGGCCTTGGCTGACTCTAGGTCGGGGTCTTGATCCCCTGCGCTGTCAGGCTGGATAGTGTGAGATGCATCGAGCGCTTTGCGAGCTCGCGCGAACGCGAGATCGTGTTTGCCGCATGCGTCCGCGACGAGAGCGGCCCGGAGCCAAATCCGCGAGACCTTCGCCCGTTGAGATCGGGAAGGAGGAGCCGCCCGGCTGCGAATTTCGAGGGCAGCCAGCGCGGAGTCCACAGCTTCGAGCGCCTCTTCAGAAAGTCCGGCGCGCAGCAGGAGATCGCCGAGGCGGGATTGGAGCGATGCGGTTAATTCGAGATTGAGCAGGCGCTCCCGGAGAGGAGCGGACGCTCGCGAGACGGTTTCAAGCGCCTTCGTTAGGTAGTCAACGCCTTCGTTAGGATTTCCCAGGCTGGAAACAATGGAGCCGTGGGTTGCAAGCAGTTCCGCATGCAGCCTCGCCCAACGTGTGACCCAGGCCGGATGACTCGGGTAAGGATCGATGGAACGAAGAGCGCGTCCGGCAGTGTCTGATGCCTCTTCCAGGCGGCCGGCGCGGGACAGCAGTTGGGCACGGTAGCGTTGGAGATCGATGAGGCCGGCTCTCCAGGCAAGCGGAGCGTCGCCGCGCTCAATGAGGCCGGTGAGGATGGTTTCCGCATCCAACAAGTCGACGAGTGCGGGCTCGAGATCGATGCTAATCGCTGCTTTCGAAGCGGAGGCTTGCGCGCGCTGCCACAATGCCAGGGACGCCTGGCGTCGAAGCGACGCGTCGGCCGGGCGGTCGGAAGAATCCGTAAGGAGTATCCAGCATGCGGCATCGGCCTCTTCGGAAGCCGTCTGAGCGTCGCCGCGCCGCAGAGCGAGGGCGGCGCTTTGGCGGAGCCACAGAGCGCGGGCTCCAGCGGCGTCCGGAGTTTCAGCAGTGAGGGAAGCTAACAAATCCGCCGCGCGGCGCAGGCAAGCATCGGCGTTGTTCTCATCCTCCATTTCGAGCGCGATGCGCGCCTGTTCGCAGAGTGCAAGTGCACGGTCGATCCAGGCAGCGGGACGGACTGGAATCTGAGGAGCGCCAGCGAGGAGAGATTCCGCACGCGTGAGAGAACGCCGAGCCGCCGGGGATTCGCCGAGGTCGTCCAGAATGAGGGCGTGGAAAAACGCGGCTTCTGCGAGCCCGTGTGCATGGGCCTGAGAATCGAGCTGCCGGGAGAGCGCACGTTCCCGGATTCGAACCACATCCTCGATGTGGGTGCGAGCGCGGTCCAGGTTTCCGGCCTGGAGATCGACGAGGGCGGAGGCGAGGGTCACGACGCCGGAAATCCCGGAGTCGCTGGAGATCGACGTTTCGGATGGGGTTCCTGGATGGCTCTCGACGCGATCGATCACTGCTTGGAGCAGCGTCGAGCGTCCAGCGCGCCGGAGACGGCCTTCCAAGGTTCCCACTAGAGTGGTGGCGAGTGTTTCGGCTTGGGTCCGTCGGGTTTCCGCCTCCCGGGTGCGGTGTTCCAAGGTATTCTTTTGGATCGCGAGACGCTGCTGTAGCGCATCGGCGCGCAGCCATGCTAGAGTGGAGACGGCTCCGGCTCCGGCGAGAAGGGCGAGGCACGCGGCGGCGGCGAAGACGGCCGCCTTGTGGCGCCGGATGAACTTCCGCGCGAGATAAAACGCGGTGGGCGAGCCTGCGGTAATGGGTTCGTTATGCAAGTGGTGCTCGATATCCTCAGCCAGAGAATCGGCGGAGTGGTAGCGGCCGTTGCGGTCTTTGGCGAGAGCCTTCAACACGATCCAGTCAAGGTCGCCGCGGAGGCTCCTGCGCAGCGTGGACGGGTCGGTGTGGCGGAGTTCAGCGATGCTGGTGGAGGACGCGCCGAGACTGCTGATGCGTGTAGACGGCCTTTCGGGATCACTCTCGACAAGAAGACGTTGGACTTCAATCGGGGTAGCCGTGGCCAAGTCTTCCGCGCGGAGCGGCGTCGTGCCCGTGAGGAGTTCGTAGAGCAACACGCCGAGCGAGTAGACGTCGCTGCGCGTGTCGACGGCTTCCGGATGCTCTCCCGCTTGCTCGGGGCTCATATACGGCAGCGTGCCGAGCGGAGAACCGCTCAAGGAAGTGGCTGCCATGGTCACTGGTGCGATGAGCCGGGCGATGCCGAAGTCGATGATCTTCGCGACAGGACGGCCGTCTTTCTCGGTTACGAGAATGTTCGAGGGTTTGAGATCGCGGTGGACCACGCCCTTTTGATGCGCGTGATGAACGGCGCGGCAGACCTGAGCGAAAAGCTGCAGACGATCGGCGGCCGGAAGGCGCCGGGAGTCGCAGTAGTGTGTGACCGCTTGTCCCTCGATCCATTCGAGCGCGAGGTAGCTTCTTCCGTCGGGCAAGGAGCCGGAGTCGTAGAGGGTCGCGATGTTAGGATGGCGAAGGCTCGCCAGGAGGAGAGCTTCCCGCTCAAAACGGCGGCGAGTCTCTTCATCGTCCCGGCCCGGTTTCAGCACCTTGAGTGCGAGCGTGTGCCGGACAGGGTGTTCTCTCTCGGCGCGGTAAACGATGCCGTATCCGCCTTCTCCGGCGGGTTCCAGGATACGATAGGGACCGAAGCGGTTGCCGGCGAGTTCCTGGGGTTCGTCGTCGGCGTCTTCGAAAACGCCGGCTACGAGACAAGCGGGACAGAGGCTGCCGGGACTGCTGCGCGGCAGCGCTGATCCGCAGACCGGGCAGAAACTGTGGGTGACCGGATCGGCAGCCATGTCAGGATTCCCCGGGCTCATCAAACGGACCGGGGTGGGTTTGGAGTTGCGCTTCGAGAACGTGGAGCAGCTCCTGCTGTTCGGGAGGAAAAGCTCCCCGCCGTTGCGCGTCGCGGAGGATGCGTTTTCCTTCGAGCCAGGCGGCCTGCGCTTCTCCGGCTTCGCCTAGGCTGGCCAGGAGGCGGCCCGCAGTGTGGAGGGCTCGCGCCTGTTTTTCCCTCAGTGCAACCGATGTAACTCCGAGAACGGAGACCGCGTCTGCCGCTCGAAGCCACAAAGCGGCCGCCTCCTCAGGGTCTTGCCCCTCGCAGCCGCGAGCGAGAACAGCATGGCCTTCCCAAAGGATCTCGGCCCAGTCGTGCAACTCCCGGGCATCGGGGGATTCTTCTCCGTCGCGCTCAGTTGTTAGGAGCGCTCTTTCGGCGAGTTCAAGGGCTGCCCGCGCCGTTTCGCGCGCCGCACCGTCTCCGCGCTCTTGCCGGACGGCGGCGAGCTGAGCGAGGGCCCGGGCATAGGGCAGGACAGCCGGATCGGGTTCTCCGCTGACGATCGCGAGAGGGTTGCGGTGCCTATCCCAGGCCTCGGATTCGAGCGTCGCGGCGCGCTCCGCTGCAGGCAAATCCCCGGCGGCGAACGCCAGTTTTCTTGCATCGCGACAGATATTGGAGAATGCAGCGACGAAAGGGGCTTCCGCGGATTCGGCTGGAGCGAGATCGGAGAGCGAGTTCATCACCGCATCTAAAGTTTCGCTAGAGCCAGAGCCTGCACGCGCCCCCTCGAGGGCGATGTTGGCGCGCAACAGCCCGGTTTCTTGAGGCTCGAGTTCGCCAGACTGATGAGGACCGAGAACTTCCGATGCGCGAAAACAAATCTCCGCGACCTCCGGCGAGGCTGAATCTACGGAGTGGACGCGCGCCAAGGCCAACAGAGTGCGCGCGAGATCCGTTCTCTCGCTTGGAGAATCCGGAGCGGGCGCCAGACGGAGATAGTCCCATGCCTGCGCCCCGAGATCTGTGAGGACTGCGGTTTCTCCTGGTTGATCGAGCTGTCGTTCGAGATCTTGAAACGCGAAGCGGATGGTCTCTTCGATCTGGACGCGCGCTCTATCGGAATCTTTACGGCTTGCCTCCAGGGCGCTTTTCACGCTTTGCTCGTTTCTGGCTCCTTCCGCGGCGCGGGACCACTGCAGCGCTGAGAAGACGGAGCCGAAAAGTGTGGCTGCCAGGATGGCTGCCGCGGCGGCCGCGGGCCGGCGATGCCGCAGGAAGAACTTGCGAGCGCGGTAGGCGGGGTCTGGGGGACCTGCTTGGACTGGAAGCGAGTCGAGATGCCGCCGGATGTCGTCCGCGAAAGCGGCCGCAGATGGGTAGCGCCGCTCGGGGTCCTTCTCGAGGGCCTTCATGACGATCCAATCGAGATCGCCACGCACCTGCGCCGGGCCGAAGAGTTCGCGGAGCGAGGGAGTGTCGCGACGACCGGTTTCTCGAGTGGTATCCCGAGCAACGCGAAGAGCCGCCGATGGGCGCGGCGGGGCCGTTTCGTGGAGGCAACGCAGGAAGAACTGAGGCGTGAGCTGCTTCTTGTCGTGGGCGAAAGGAGGCGCGCCGGTCAGCAGCTCGTAGAGAAGAACCCCGAGCGCGTAGATATCGGAGCGCGTGTCGAGATTCCCTCGCCCGGAGGCCTGTTCAGGGCTCATGTAGAGGAGCGTTCCGACTAACTGAAGCGACTGGGTCAGGGAAGGCGGCAAGTCCGCTTCGGGAGACACGGCCCGGGCGATGCCGAAGTCGATGACCTTCGGTTCCGCGGAACCGTTGACGACGGAGACGAGGACGTTGGACGGCTTGATGTCCCTGTGCAGGACGCCTTTCTGATGGGCATGGTGCACGGCCAGACAGACGCCGGCGAAAATCCGGAGCCGGTCCGCCAACGGGAGCCGTGCGTCCCGGCAATGGTTCGTGATGGGTTTTCCCCGGACCAGTTCCATGACGAAAAAGGGCCGGCCGTCGCTGGTGGATCCGGCGTCGAGGAACCGCGCGATGGCGGGGTGATCCATCAGCGCGAGGGCTTGGCGTTCGAGAGCGAAGCGGGCCAGGATTTCCACGGACTGATGACCCGGCTTGAGGATCTTCAGGGCGGCTTCCCCGTGAGGAGGAGCCTTTTTCCAGGCCCGATAGACGGAGCCAAATCCGCCTTGTCCGAGCAGCTCCACGAGACGGTATCCCGGGCAGCCGGGAAGGGCGGGCCTGGGGGAGTCACCCAGCTCCGCTGAAGGTTGCTGCGGGATTGTTCCCTCTAAGGTTTCAGGTTCCTGATCCACTGCGTCATGAGAAAGCCTAGCGGTCGCCAGGCGGTCGCACGAGTGTTTCTAAGCCTTTGGCTCCGGAAAGTGACGGGGCGGCGCGACGAAGGGGCAAGTTGATAGAGGTAGGGGTAGGGACGGGGCATTGGTTTGCCCGCCCCACCCTCCGAACCGGACGTGCAGGTTTGCCTCGCTCCGCTCGCCCTGCGGGCTGCGCTGCGGGCTGCCGATCTCCGGCTTCGCCTCCGGTTCCCGCACCCGGCTCTCCAGTCGGCGGGCGGCCTCGCGATGAGAATGGTCTGCCCCGGCAGAGGGCGGCTCAGGCTCGCCCCCCAGTGCCTGCCTGCGAGTCGACCCCGCAGGTGGTAGCCACAAGCAGCGCCAGGCTCTGGGGGGCGAGCTCTCATGAGCTTCCGGTCTTCTAGCCCCTTCCCAGGACAATCGTTGCCGCGATTACCGCACTAACGAAAAACCGTCCTGAGCCAGCGCTTCTCGTCCTCGATGTCGGCGGGATCCGCGACGTTTCGGGAGATCTCCATCTCGAGAAACTGTTGGTACTTGAGCCGGATCCGCTTGATCTGCTGTTTGATCGCGTCCTCCGATTTTCCTAGCTGTTGGGCGAGGACCCTGTAAGAGTCTTCTCCAGTGTTGCGGGCCAGGTAAGGCTGGAGGGCGGCGAAGAGTTCGCCTTTGCCGCTCCGCTCGTACTCTGCCCCCAGTTGGGTTAGGACGGTGTCGAGAAGGGCGAGCGCATAGCTCAACTCGTACGCTTGATCGGGTTGGAGGGTGTTGGCGTCCGGGGGCAACCGGAGTTCGGCTTCCTCCGCGTCGATCGACAGGATAGGTTCCACCGGCTTCCGCTTCAGGGCGTTCTCGTGCTTGTGGAGGTTTGCTAGGAAGTTCTTGACCGCGCCGAGTAGATAGCTGCGGAAGCGGCCCTTCTCGGGATCGTATTGAAGGCCGCGCTGGATGATCTGAAAAAAGAACTCCTGCGTGCAGTCCTTAGAGTCCTCGATCGTCTTGCCGGTGCGGCGGATATAGGCGTAGACCGGCCGCCAATAGGCCTGGCAGATCCGGTCAAAGATGCGGCTCCGTTCCGGCTCGGCGGCATCCCGGGCCCGGCAGAGGAAC
This sequence comes from Verrucomicrobiales bacterium, assembly GCA_041749135.1. GTDB lineage: Bacteria > Verrucomicrobiota > Verrucomicrobiia > Verrucomicrobiales > DEV007 > DATKCT01. The sequence continues at coordinate 72,480 of JBGTBW010000218.1, read as the reverse complement.
GAGATGTGCGTCGTGACGAAGTGTTCGGGAACGCGGATGCCGGCCTGCGCTGAATCCCGTCCGGAAAACGGACCGGCCCCTCCGCCGGCAGTCGAGGGAGGGTCATTTCCGGCGGTGGTCATGGGTCAGGAAGATAGAATGGATTCCCGTTCTTCGGCACACCAAGCTAAGTGGTCATGAGCATAAATACGATAGCGTTCGCGGCGAGGGATTTTTGGCGCTGGCAAGGCGCGATCGACGAGCATACCCTCAGCGGTCCGTGAGGAGAGAGCAACCGAGCCTGCGCCTATGCTGCTCAAGGATGGGGAGCCACCTTTGCAGGCAGAGTTTGCCGGAACTCAGGGGCCGACATCGGTGAGCTGATCGTTCGACCTCACCAGATAAAGGAAGCTATGGGAGCCATTGGAGAATCGATCGCGGCGTATGCGCAACCCCTAATCGATGACACAGACGGTTCGACCGACCAGATGAACCATGCCCTTCACCTTGGCGTGCTCTGTTGGAATTTGGCCCTCCTGCCAGTGGAAGAGCGTGACTCGGCGCTGCGTGACGTGCGGCCGGATTTGAAGATGGAGGACGACGAGTTCGAGGCATTTCGGCGTACTGTCGTCGTCCCGATGATTCGGCGGCGCCAGGAAATGTTTCCGCGCTTGCACGGGGTCGGCTCGACGGCGCCTTCAAAAGGAATATCCGCGTTCCAATCCTGCGCGACCCCGCCGGTCTCCAGAGAGAAATATCCAGGGATAGGGCGCAATGCGCCGTGCCCATGCAACAGCAAGCAGAAATACAAGCGGTGCTGCGGACGATGACCGCGGATCCTTGTGGCCCATTCAGATTCCAAAAGGCCGCGCCGGACCAATCGAGCGACCGAATGAGGGGCCTGCGCCCACCCGTTGAGAATTCGAACCCTTCCGGAGGGCCGCTCACCGGTCCTCTCCGCGTTCTAGCAGTCGTGCATCCGTGGTCGTGCTCAGCCGCCCCGCGGCGTTGCTCGTGCTCGTGCTCGTGATCGAGAGGCCAGCCATCATTCGCGCTCGATTACCAAAGCGCCTCTCAAGCCCCTCTCCACCAACCAACTACACCGAAAAACCCACTACCGGCGCCGCCTATTGGCTTGCCCCAACCCCCATCCTCAGGCTACCCTCTCTGCAATCCCTCACCCCCCCCAATCCCCCACCTCGAATCCACCGGAGCAACAACCAAGTTCAGCACATTAGATAGAATTCCTGAATTCGTCCCAAACATGAGATGCCACCGGATAACCTGTTAGCAGACATAGATGCGATGCTCATGATGCCGGCCTGTCGAACACATCTCCCGGAACACGACCCCCGCATCGAGACATTCCGTCCGCTTCTGTTCTATGCGTTGGCCTTTGCCATCGCCTGGGCCGCTTGGACGCCACTGGTATTCCAAAAAATGGGCGTTCTGCGCTTGCCCGTTCCGTTTGTGATCACGCTGTTTATTGGGCAAACTCTCGGAGCCTTCGCGCCAGTCCTCTCGCTTTTTGTGATCCAACGGATCGTCAAGAATCCCAACCTTGTTAAACAGGTGTTCAGTCAGTTGCGATTCAGGGGCGTTTCGATTTCCTCGTACTTGGCGCCTGCGTTCGTTCCCATCGGCATCACGATGGTGTTGAATGTCTCGCACGCCATGTTCTCAGGCGGTGGGATTACGGTATTGCGGCCCGAGCCGGTTCAGGAACTCGGCTGGGCTCTGTTGGCCGTTATTCCGTTCCAATTCGTTCTCGGAATGATCGGGAGCCCGCTCGGAGAGGAACCCGGGTGGCGGGGTTATATCTTGGACGGATTCGCTCGAAAGGGGCGGGCCCTGGCCGGGTCAGGCGTTGTGGCGGGCCTCTGGTGGATCTGGCATCTCCCGTTATTTGTTGTCCTGGGGGTCGAGCCCAATGCCTATACGTTTCTCGCAATGGCGGGTCACTCGCTGGTGCTCGATAGCCTTTTTCTGCTTTCGGGGCGCAATCTGCTTGTGGCGATGCTTTACCATCAGGGGATTAATACCTCGTTTCTATTTTTCATTTCCAAGACCGAAACGCCAGGCGGATCGGTTGCGCTCTTGTTGGTCGCTGTGATTACCAGGGCCGTAGTCCATAACCTTCGCGGGTTCTCCAAACCGGATGACCGGATTTGCTAACAAGACGCTCGACCGAATGAGAGGAAGCGCGGTCAGCCGCATCTTCCAGTCGAGCGTCACAGGCGCACTCCCCCTCATCGGTCAGCTTGATCGTCGGGAAAAGGAATGAAAAGTATGGTTGGCCAAACTGTCGAACTGGATGGCCAGATCGTAACGGTCCGGAAGAAGAAATCATTCTGGCATAGGGAGGAACGCTTTTCCTTCGCACTGGAGGATCTTTCGCGGATCGAGGCCGTTCAGGTTGATCTATTTACCGTGGATATGCTAGCGCTGGCCGTTCATTTGGAAAACCGGTATTATGAAATCTACGAGGATTCAGAAGGCTATGCTCCTTTGTTGGGAATGCTTGAGGCGTATTTTGGGCCGTTTCCCGAAGGATGGCATCGAGAAGCGACACGGACGGTCTTCGAGGAAAACCGCATACTGCTTTGGAAACGAAACCCCGAACAAACCGCATGCACCGAACCCCGCGATAGCGCTGTGGCTTCAATTCGAGCATCACTGGCGCGGGATCAGTGATGCGAAACGTTCGCTGAAGATGATTTCCGACCCCGAGACGTTCCAAAAGATGGAGTTTACCCTAACCCGTCAGAAAGGGAGCCACTTCGTCCTTCGTCGCTTACGTGTATTCCGGCGCCGGTCCTTTCCTACTTCCACAGCAAGCGCGGCTTGAGGAACACGCCGGCCGGGCCCATGCTCCCTTGTTCCGAGACCAATAAAGGAGCTGGGCCCGCCCGGATCGAGGGACAAGCCAACGCTACATGAGGGTCCTCTTGAAAAAGTCGATCGTCCGCGTCCAAGCCAGCTTGGCGCTTTCCTCGTCGTAGCGGCCCGTCGAGTCGTTGTGAAATCCGTGGTTCGCCCCGGGATACATGTGCATGGTGTATTCCACCTTGCCGGCCTTCAGATCCTCCTCGTACTCCGGCCAACTGGCGTTGACCCGCTCATCGAGCTCGGCCAGGTGGACGAGCAACGGAGATTTGATGTTGCTGCGGATCTCCTTCGCCGCTGGGGTCCCATAGAACGGGACGCCCGCATCCACAGTGTCGGGCACTGCGGCGACGAGCATGTTGACCACATAACCGCCGAAGCAGAAGCCGACCGCTCCGAGCTTGCCGCTGCATCGGGGGTGAGCCTTGAGGAAGCGGGCCGCCGCGATGAAGTCCTGGTCGATCTTCGAGCGGTCGAGGGAAGACTGCAGCGCCCTCCCCTCGTCGTCGTTGCCCGGGTATCCGCCAACCGAATGCAGCGCGTCGGGCGCCAGGGCCACGAAACCGTCCTTGGCCAGACGCCGGGCGACATCTTTGATGTAGGGATTGAGCCCACGGTTCTCGTGCACGACGAGAACAGCCGGTCCCTTTCCCTCAAGCGCGGTGGGAACCACAAAATATCCCCTCCCTTCGCCATGCCCCTCCGGCGATGCGAACTCCTCATAAGTGGCCTTAATGTCGGCGTCATTGAAGGAGACTTGTTCCGCCGCGGCATAGTCCGGCATCAGGACAGACAAGAGCCCTCCCATGGTGAGGCCGGCTGCGGTCAACGTGGAAAGCCGCTCCATGAAGGTGCGGCGGTCGATCAGTCCGTGGGCGTATTCGTCGTACCAGTCAAAGGCTTCCTGGGGAATTGGGACGCTGGGCTCGGATGTTGCAGTGGTTTTCATCGGGCTCGAAACGCTGGAGTTCAACGCAACAACATGTCCGAAAGCTGGCGTGGGGCAAACCCATTCTTTAAGCCTCAGAACTCCTGATCTCAGGGGATTGTCATGAGCCGCCAATCAGGGAACGGGAAAGCAATGGGAGACCTTGAGGGTCACTGATGTAGCGGAACTCGTGAGAGTTCCGAAGTCCTGGCGGGCAGTCCGCATTCTTGCGAATGCATCTCCTTGAGGACGTTCATTGCCTCCTCAACGGCGCTTGGCGCGCTCAAAACGAGATTGTCTTTTCGCAGCCTCTTCCGATTCTGGAGCCGCAGGTTTGCCTTTCACTGAGTCGTCCCGTTTCACTCCGCGGCTGATCGCCTTCGTCTCCGCGATCACGTCGCGAAGCGCTTTGCGGGCGGCCTCGCGTTCTTCCTCCAGAGCGCTGCGGGCTTGCCGCCCGGCCGGGCTGCCGATACCGCCCCTGCCCACCGATGGAGCAGGCTGTCCCGCAGGCGCTCGAGCCGGATCCCTCTGCAACCAACTCATCAGCCACTGGCGCCGCGGCCACGGCGACAGGCCGAGTCGCGTCACCAACGCTTCCGCCACCAGAGCAATCAAGGCAGCGACCAAAAGCCAAGTCCGGATGTCGGCAAACTGGCGCGTGGTGGGCCGCACCCAGGCATCCTGCAAATCGAGGATTCGCTTCCCTCCGCTCTGCGTCGCCGTGACCCGTAGATCCTCGATGCGAGCCGGATCAAACGCCCACTCGGTGCTGCTGCCCACGACGAGCGGGCCGAAGGAGAGGGCTTGTTGACCTACCCGTACCGCTCCGCGAAGGAGTTGCCCTTCGGGGACCTGCACGGCTACCTGATAGTGCCCCGGAGACATTCGCTGCCAAGTCAAAGGACGGGCTGGGCCGGCCGTCCGGCCCTCGGTCACCACCGCCAGAGGGGGCCGGGTCGAAAAGGTCCGTTCCCAGTCCTGACCCTCGTAAAACAGATCCAGACGCAGCTCTGTTCCAGTTAGCTCTGTCCGCAGTCCTATTCCCGGCGGCAGATCCTCTCCCATGAGCCAACGCACAAAGGTCTGCACAAAATCGCCGTAACCCGGCCAAGCCCGAATCCGTTCCGAAAACTCTCCCCCGAGCGGAAAGGACACGGCGCCCGCCCGCCCCGATCCCCGGTAGGCCCAGGAAACCAGGGGCGCATGGTATTCGTCGCCCGAGGCCAACCCCTGAGTCGCTTCCCCTTCCCGGAGATAACTCAAATTGTAACCATCGACCTCCTTCAGCCATTCCAGCGGATCCGAAGCCACCTCGTACCATAACCCGGTCGGAGCGGCGGCGACCGGGTCCACGAGAAAGGCGGAGCGCGCCACAGCCACCGTTTCCTGCGCAAAGATATTGGGAAGTTGAGCGGCGTTTTCCGCGAAAAACATCCTTCCGTTGCCCAAGCGGGCAATATCTTGCAACAAAGCCGCGTCCGTATCCGCGGGCGTACCCATCCCGATAACGCTAACGACTCCACCCTCCCCCGTGATCTCTCCGAGCAAACGCTTGTAATCGCCAGGCTCTTCTGAATCCGCAGCATCGGAAAAGAGGATGATATGCCGTTGCCCCACGTCGGCTTTGCGCACGGCGTTCCACCCCGCCTCAAGCCCATTGTAAACGAAGATCCCTCCTCCCGTGCTGCGAATCCGGCGCACCAGATTGATCATCTTCACGCGTGATTCCCCGACATTCATCAAGGGCACAATCCGGTGAGCCTCGCTATCCACCGCGTAGACGGTCACATAGTCCTGGGGACCGAGCAGCTCGATGGCCTTGGCCGTTCCCTCGTTCGCGAGATCCATTTTCGTGGCCATGCGGCCGCCCGCTCCCGGGACCGATGCCGTCATGCTTCCTGAACGATCCAGAACGATGGCCATGGCAACCGCGAGTTTGCGATGGTCCACGCGCAGTTCCATCGACACAGGCAGCAAGGAATCCACCGGAGATTGGAAGTAGCCGCCCGAACCGAAACTGGATTTCCCTCCGGCCATCAAAAAGCCGCCGCCCTGTTCCCGGACGAAGAAATCGATGCCGGCCAGAAACTCCTGGGGGAACAGGTAGGCAGGGACGTTGTTGAAAACCAGCGCCCGGCAGCCGTTGAGACGCCCTAGGTGCAAGCTGGACAAATCGGTCACGGTTTCCACTTCGAAGCCCTGGGCGGCCAGAATCCGGGCCACCGGGTCGTCCGGATAGGCCGTCGCTAGGAGCACCCGAGGCCCCCCCACGACCTCGACCCAGGCTTCATGGCGGTTGTTGCCCGCATGGGCGTCCTCCTCAGGCTTCACCACAGCTTCGTAAAGATGCGCGCCGGGTCGCGCCACCCGCTCGGTAAACCGGACGACGCCCTTACCGGCAATGATCGAAACCGTCGTCGACGTCAAGAGTTCGCCGTCGCGGAAGAGTTCCAAAGGCACTACTGCATCGGGACGCCCCGCAGCCTCGATCTCCAACAAAAAGGGCTCAGCTACCTGGATGCGTGGAGGAGCCGTGACCCGGGCCACCCGGTAGTCGTCGAGCACATCCTCACGGATCAGCCGGTAGTCCAATGGAATTCCCCGCTGAGCCAAAGTCTCGCCCAGAGCGCCCAGCGGCTCGGTGCTGTAGCCGTCGGTGAACAGCAGAATCCTCGCCGGCCTGTCCTCGTCGGCCCAAGCCATCACCGTCTGCAACGCCAAGGCCGTCCGCGTGAATCCACGATCCCCGGAAAAGGCCTCGCCCCCTGCTCCGGCCTGCTCCATGACCTCAGCGGCAAAGTCGACATAACGGAGGCGGTCAGGGCGGCCCGGCCGTGCACGTTCCAGCAGCCGTTTCCACTCCTGCTGTCCGGACGCCACCAGCCCTTCGGTCGATGCAGACCGGTCTAACAAGACCCAGAGATCCATCCCGTCTTCCAAGCGCCGGATCTGGGGCCGGGTCAAAACCAGAACCAGGAGCAACAGCAGCAGGGCCCGCAAAGGCTCCCACAAGCGCAACGGTTTCCACAGCCAGCCAGTCACCACCAACATGGGCAGCAAAAGCAACCATTCCGGATGAAGAAATCTCACAGGGCGACAGGGGGGTTCGATGCTTTCATGCCGGGGCGGCCTCCTCTTCTGCCGGGACGGTCCTGCTCCCGCCCGATTCCGCAAACTCCCCCTTGCGCGACCGCCCCCGGGTGAAACACCAGGAAAGCAGGGCGCTGGCCAGCGCCACAAGAATCCACACCCTCCACGCCGCGTCCTCGCGAGAATGCAAGCGCACGACTTCTGCAGCGGGATCTCCCAAGCGGTCTTCGAACGCCGCCGCCGTCAGGTCCGCTTCCCGCGTATCCCCAAAATGCACTGCTCCCCGCAGCAAAGCCTCGGAGCCCTGCGTTACTTCAAAAAAGCCAGGACGCAAGGGAGCCCCCAAAAAACGCAGCCGCTCCGCGTCGTAAGTCCGGCGCTCACCGCCGCCGGCCCACTCCGTGCGATACTCGATCGCCGGTGCGTCCTGCTCCCGCCGGAACGCCAAACGGATCTCCTGACCCGTCTCGAAGTTATTCGTTTCCAAGCCGACTTTGCCGTCCCGGACGCGCTCGAGAAAACGATGAACCAAGACTGCGAAAGCCGGCAGCCGAGACCCGTTCGAACGAGCGATGTCGAAATTGAAAATGAGCGACTCCCGGCCAGGGACGCCGCGCAGCATGATCATCGGACGCTCGCCGATCCACAGCAACACAGAGTCGCCCGCTTCCCGGGCAATCTGCAAGCTCTGACGGCATAAAAAGGCTTGCCAGTTCAGTCCGGCCACAAGCGGATCGTCTTCCGGCACGATCCTTCCTTCCAGATAGGTGTTGCCCGCCAAGGGATCATCCACAAAGACAAAAGCATTTCCGTCAGGAAGCTCGGGAGCGAGGGGATCGAAGCGGACCAACCGAAGATCGGCGGCCTCTCCCGGCTCGCCCTCTTCCACATTCTCGAAGCTCCCGAGCACTTGATCGAACAGGGCGCGAAAGACCTCTCCGCCGTCATGTCCCACGGTCAAGGTCTTGGGAACGGGGCGCAGCAGCGGCAACCGGTCATCCAGTGGAAAGGAGTCGCCGGTCAACACCAGGGTGAGAGATCCCGCCTGTCCCGCAAACGCTCCTTCCAAAGCCAAAGCTCCGCCCGCCTCGAGATGAATCGAACGAGGTTCCCCCTGGCTCCCTCCCGCTTCGATCCACCATTCTGTATCGCATGCCGCCGTCCCGTAGTTGCGGACGAGGGTGCGCCAAAACAGGGTCCCCTCTCTGTCCTCCACGCTGAGCCCGGCAAACCCCGTGTTTTGCATGGACCGTCCTACGGACAGAAGCCGTCCTTCATAGGGAAGCTTGTCCACAACATGATCGGTCACAAAGACCACGAGACCCTCCCGCCCCACCAATCCCCGCGCCACGCGCAGAGCGGGAGAAGCATCATGGGCCCCTAATTGCGGTTCCCATGCGGCGGCGGCGGCGTCCAATTCACCCAGAGATGTCCCATGGTAAAGACTCGGCGTCTGCAAATTGGTGTCCAACAACACATACTCGAGAGTGGCGGCATGCTCCTCCATCGCGCTCAATCGGGCCTGCAGAGCTTTCCGGGCGTCGTCGAGAAACACAGCCATGGAAGACGACGCGTCCAGGACGACGGCGACTTTGTGGACGGCGTCTTTCTGCAGCCAACGCGGCTGCACCAAGCTCCAAGTTAGGAGCCCAGTCATCGCTAACTGAAGCCAAAGCGGCGTCGAAGAACGCAATCGCTCGAAGCGCCGCCCGCTCACGCTTTCCCTCTGCATCTGCTCCAGGAGAAACAAGGTGGCGGTGGCGACCTGCCGGGAGCGCCGCTGGAAAAAATGAATCGCCAGCACCGCGGGTATCCCCAACAGACCCAAAAAACCTAAAGGATTGCCGAAACTCACATCCATCGTTCCACCGCTCCGATGAGAGCCGCCTCGGCCTCGATTGCCTCCCGAAAGCCTCCCTGCGCCGCCACGCGGGCCAGCAGGATCCCATGCTTGAGGGCCAGCTCCTTCCACATGTCGAAATGCCGGCCATAAGCCTGACGGTACTTCCGCAACAAGGCCGGCTCGACCCGGTGGGGATGCCGCGAGCCCCTTTCCGCATCAATGAACTCGTAGTTGCCCGACCAGTCCGGTTCGGCTTCCTCCCGGAGCCAGGGAGCCAACACCACAGAGCGGCCGCGACGCGCGGCAAAAGCGGCCAGCAGCGGGTCGGGCGATCCCGCATACAGGAGATCGCTCACGAAGATGCGCAGGGCGTTCGCCCGCAAAGGAGCCCGGGACAGCCGCGGAGCCGCGGCGGGATCCGCCGGCCGTAGGCCTTCGCGCTCCCCCATCCAGGCGTCGCCCAGCAGCAACTCCTCCGTCAGGCTGTAGCAACGGTCTCCCCAGATCAAATGCGCCCGCAACGCCGCACCGCTGCGCCACGAGGCCTCGACGCTCAAATAAAACAACTCCACCGCCCGCTGCGCCTTCTCCGGGACGTAAAACATCGACTCGGACACATCGAAGAGGAGATCGACCATCGGTCTCACCTCTTCCCGAAAGAGCTTCATCGTGTAATGCCCTGTTCGAGCGTAGGCCTGCCAGTTGATGTGGCGAGGGTCGTCCCCAGGCACGTAAGACCGGTGATCTTGGAAATCGAGGGAACTGCCCACGCCCGCTCCCTGCGCATCCCCGGCCTGACCCCGCCAAACGCGGTTGCGCAAGGGCAACCGGTAGACCTCCGACCAACCGCGCGCCCGCACGCGGATCTCTGAAAGGTTCAGGCTCTGTTCCGATACGGGATTCACGATTCGGGACCAGGTGATTCAGGCGCGACGACTGCAACGGCGGACGCAACCTCAGGCGCAGTCCCAGGCTCGGCCAGCAGCCGCCGGACGCGCAGCATATGCCGCAATGCGGCCACACCCACAATCGCAAAGCACAAAGCCGTCATCGTGCCGATGAGAAGCAAGATCTCTCCGCTCGAATGGTCATACCTATCCGCGAGAAAGAATCCCACATAGGGGAGAAACACTCCTACCCAAAGCACTCCGTGAATATCCACGGCGGCGTCCAGAAACACCAGGAGCATTCCGAACACACAGACAATAAGCTGAATCACCACATAGTGAACAAAAGTTCTCTCCGCCTTTTGGTGGAAAAGCCGGATCCAGGCCACGGGCCAAATCACGGTTCCGATCGTTGAGACCAGCATCAGCCAGTCTTCCACGCCGATTCTGCCCCCTACCAGGCCTTGCGCTGAGATCCAGCCCCAAACGCACAAGCCCGCACAGCAAAGAAAGAAGCCAAATCCGTAGGGCCAGCCCGGGCCGAATATAAGCAACGCCAGCCGGCCAAGCCAGCCACACCGGAAAAAGCGACGGTAGACGCTCGGCACGAAGGTAACCGGCTCGGTCAAAGCATCCACCACGGTGACCACCATGATCAGAAACGCCAGCGTCAGGTAGAACGCCTCGACCACTCCGGCAAGCCCGCTCAAAAGCACCAGCGCTGTCGCCACAAGAGCGCTCAGCCGCTTGCGGGAACTGAGATTCGCCGCCTCCGGAGCGATCTGACTGGCCCCAAAATCAAGAAAGAAGTAAATCCCGAACAGAATCAAGATCATCCAGTCCGTGTAATACGCCCAGGCTGCCGTATCTCCCGAATGCGGAATCGGCTCCCGCATGTAACCGCTGATAAACACCTGAACGACCATCATGCAAAGGGCGAACGCGCCCACGAGCAAACCCAATGCAAGTGCGGCGCGCAGGAGGAAAACGCGCTGACCCGAAAAGCCCGCCAGGATCGCCGTCATCAGGCAGGAGGCCAGCCAAATCGCCCCCAACCAGAACATTTCCACCGCCAAGTTGACCCCGCCGAGCCAGTAGCGCAGCACCACATAGGGAAGAATGGCGCAAAGCAGAAGAGTGGTCTGCGTTACCAATGCCAACCATTTCCCGAAGACGATCCTCCATGCGGAAAGCCTGGTCAGAAGGATGGTCTCCATGGTGTCGTCGCGCATTTCATTGCTCAACACACCGAAGGCCCGCAGCGGCATAACAAAAATAAGCACAAACACCAGCATTCCCCAGAACACCCCGCTGAGACCCTCAGCGCGCATGCCGGCGCCCGCGGCAATCGAACTAAAGAAGGCGATAAGGATCATCACCGCCTGGACCACAATGAAAGCGGCCGTGAACATCTTCGTCCGCATGCCCTGCCGGAGTTCTTTGACCAGCATGGGACTCAACCGGTCCGAGAAATCCCGCAAACCGGGGAGCGCAGTGGGTGCAGCGGCTGCCATCTTGAGGCCTCAGGAAGATGCGGCGGGACTGCCCGGAGGCTCCTCCGGCAGCGGCGGTGGGACGGGAGCGGGCGCTGGAGCGAGAGCCGGCCCGGCTGCCTGCACGGTTTGCAGGAGCAACGCGGCCGCCTCCGTCTCTATATTCCCCACGATCTGGATAAAAGCGTCCTCGAGACGCCGCCGCTCCCGATGAAAGTCAATGACCGGCAATCCGGCGTTCACCATCCGCCGCAGCAATTCCGCGAGCCCTTCCGGAGTTTCGTGATCCACCTCGATCCGGCCTCCGCCGCGAACGTCGGCGACATACCGCACATGCGGCGTCACGGCCGCCCAGTCGGCTAACCGGCTGGCCTCGCCGGCCAGTTGCACTTGGATGATGACCCGGTCCCCCGCCGCCTCCAGCAGTTCTTCCGCGGAGCCGTAGTGAATGATCTTCCCCTGGTTGATGAAGAGCAAGGAATCGCACATCTCCTGCAACTCGCCGAGAATGTGGGAGCTGATGAAAATGGTCTTCCCTTCGTCCGCCAGCAGCCGGATGAGCTGTTTCAGTTCGACCCGGGCCCGCGGGTCCAATCCGGCGGCCGGTTCGTCCATGATCAACACTTCCGGGTCGTGGATCAGCGAGCGCCCCAGGCACAAGCGCTGTCCCATCCCCTTGGACAGCTTGGTGATGAGCCTGTCGGAGAGCGGCGTCAGATCCGTGAAGGCCATGACCTCATGAACTCTCCGGTCCCGCTCGTCCCCGCGAAACCCCATGGCCCGGGCATAGAAATCGAGATACTCAAGCACTGTCATGTGGTCATAGGCCCCGAAACTGTCCGGCATCCAGCCGATCATCCGTCGCACTTCCGCGGGAAACTGGATGACGTCCCGGCCCGCAATATAGACTTCTCCCGAACTGGGGTATTCCAAAGTGGCCACGATCCGCATCGTCGTGGTTTTGCCAGCGCCATTGGCGCCCACGAACCCGACGACCTGACCCGGAGGAATGTCGAAGGACACATCGTCCACTGCTTTGATCGACCCAAAGTAGCGGTGGAGATGGCGGACGGAGATGGCGGCGTTCACGGTATTCCCGGCGGTCCCTGTCAAGGAGCCTGTTGCACGACCGGCACGGAGCCGTAAAGAACATGCTGCGACGCTTTCCAGCGAATTCCGGGCAAAGTGTCCACGGCAAAAGTCCCGGCCGCCGCCGATGCGTAAAAACTCCCCGGCTGGGACCCCACCGTTTTCATGATCCGCGAGAGATATTTAGACCCGTTCCCCTGCAATCCATTCCACCAGGCGTCGAACTCCTTTTCCTCAGCCTGCCGAAGCTTCATAGGGCGGCCCGTGGCCAGCTCATCGTTCGACGTCCAATAGGACCCGTCTTGCGCCACGTAAAAGAGCCCGTCGAGGTCAAAGCCAATATTGGAAAACAGCACCACACCGCCTTCCGGGTCCTCCGTAGCCAAACGTTCAATCCGCGCCCGGGTCGGGCGCACCGATTGCAGATAATGCCCCTGTTCGCTCCTGCTGAAAAACCAGTCTCCCCGCATGCGGTCCGGTTGTCCCCGTTCGTAGACAAAGGCGAGGTCGCCGCCCCAGCCAGGCCGCACCCGGGTCCATTGCGAGCGAGGCAGCATGACATGGGAAATGAACAACGGATCCCTCGCGTCAAAGTCCCCGGAAAAAAGCACCCCCGTTCTCGAGAACTGCTCCTGGGTAACAAAAGCGCGATGCCCTTCAGCATCGAGACCAACCAAAGTCATCCGGTTTCCCACGCCGCCGAAGCGGTCCTGCGCAAGGATGAGGAGCACAAGGAGCAGACTCGTCCCGACGGAAATGAGGGGCGTGGTCAAAAAAAGCCGGTGCCGTTTCCCGGACCGGGCCAAGACGAAAAGATTCACGGGGCCGACCAGGATGGCGAAAAAGGTCAACACCACCACAATAATCCAGGCGTTGAACGACCGTAGTCCCAGCGCCGTCTGCAAATGCCATCCTCCGCGCTCATAAGTTTCGGACAGGATTTTGGACCGGCGAAACTCCATCATGGAGCTGTAGGCCGAGACGACTGGCCCCGGGTCGAAGGAGCCGGCAAAAAGGCGCACCCGCCCCGCCCCGAGGCTCCGCTCGCCCTCACCGCTCTCCCCTCCGAAACCGAGCCCTTTCAGATCGTGACTCCCTGCCAAGTCGTAAATATCCAGAATCCCCCCGAGATGCACCCATTCGAGAATGGCCGCACGCGCGTCGGAACGGAGGTCGTCGCCGGACCAGACCGAAGCCGTGAACATGAGGACATCGAGCCCGCTGTAGCCGCGCCAGTCCGCGGGCAAATCTTCGGGATCGTAGGCGGTCCCAAAATCATGGCCATACGATCTCCCCGTAGCCGCCTCCACTTCCTTGTCTAGCGTGCCATCGTGAAGCGTGGCGAGATCCGAACTCACTCCGATCGCGGGCCAGTCTGCCGGAGAATTTGAATACACATGGAAACGGGCCGGTTCGAGTCCGGAAGCCGTCGCCGTCACCTCAAGCTCCCCCGAGCTGAAACCATGGGAAGCGTATTCCGTAGCCACGGGCACAAGAATCTCTTCCCGGGACAGCCCGCCCTTGCCCGCCGCTTTGATCGTCGCACGCGACCGGAACACCCCGGTCGCCGTGCTGCATTGGAAGGTGAGGTTCCAAGTAATGGCCTCCGAGTAGTTGTTCTCGATGGAGACAATCACCGGAGCATAACCATGCGCGGGCAACCGATCGAACACGGTATAAAAGCGAATGTTCGCTTCGCCCTTTTTGCCGTAGGTATGCACGCCCTCGAAGGCCCGTCCCCAGGCCGGAGATACGGCTCCGCCCAGCAGACCGAGCGCCGTCAAGCCCGCTTGAAGCCATCTATACCTGCCCTTACACACTCGCTGCTGGCTCCTCCTTCAACGGTTTGGGCGTCGGATGGGAATGGAAGGGAACCTCCTTCAAAACATCCACAACGATGTCCCGCGGGGTGCGCCCCTCGATTCGGGCGCTGTACTCTAGGACGAGGCGATGCTGCAAGACCGGGACGGCGACGGCTTTGACGTCTTCAAAGCTGGCGTGGGGACGACCTTCCATAACCGCACGCGCCTTACTCGCCGAAGCGAGACTGAGCGCCGCCCGTGGACTGGCCCCGAAACGAATTCCTTCCGCCGCAGAAGATTCGCCGGGATGGGTGGCGTTCACCAGCCGGGCAATGTAATTGGCCACCGTCTCGGGAAGATAAACGCGGCGCACCAGGGTAAGGAGACTCACCAGTTCCTCCGGATCCATCACTTCCGGCACCTCCGGTTCGACTCCGAGTTCCCGGTGCGTGACGATGCGCTCAAGGGTTTCCACCGTGTTGCGGCGAACCTCCACTTTGAAAAGAAACCGGTCCAACTGCGCCTCGGGCAGCGGATACGTCCCCTCCAATTCGATGGGGTTCTGCGTCGCCAACACGAAAAAAGGTTCGGGAAGCAGATGCGTTTCGCCAAGAACCGTGACCCGGCGTTCTTGCATCGCCTCCAACAAGGCGCTTTGCGTTTTCGGCGATGCCCTGTTGATCTCGTCCGCCAAACAGAGGTTCGTAAAAAGCGGCCCCGGTTGAAATACGAACTCCCTCCGCGTCTCCCCCTCCTGAAGAATGGGGTTGCCGGTGATGTCTCCGGGCAGCAGGTCAGGGGTGAACTGAATGCGCCGCGTATCCAGCCGCAGGGCCTTGGCCAGGGCCTTGACCAGCTCCGTCTTCCCCAATCCAGGGAGGCCCTCCAATAGAAGATGACCCCGGGCCAAAAGCCCCGCCACCACCGTGTCGATGAGATCCTCCTGCCCGTAAAGCACCCCGTTGAGCCCATCCCGCAAGGCCTGCACGCGGATCCGCCCCTTCGCTATTTCTTCGTCCGATGCGTATTGAGCCAACTTGTTCATCAATCCCCGTCCTTGAATCACGTTCGCGAAACCCTAGGAGACTCACTCTTTTCCGCAATCCCCAAATAGCGCCCCGGTCCCAAGCCCGAGCCACGCAGTCAGGATGGAAGCCGGAACGCAGCGGACCACTGTGGAAGGATTATGAGGAATGCCGAAATAGACCTCTCCGGCCCGCCTCCCGTTCGTTTTTCCCCCTTGGATCCGCCGCATGAGATGCGTATGTTTCCCCGGGCCATCCACCGCCGGCCCGGTTCGCCTCCCCGTCCATCATGAAGCGCAATCCAAAAAGTTCTCCGCCATCTTCCCGCATCCCGATCGAACCGCGGGCTCTGCCGGATTCTCGCGAGGAACCCGTGGATCCCTTTGAGCAACTCAACGCCGCACCCGGCGCTCCGGACCCGCGGGCGCCAAGCGGCCGGGGACCCGTCCAACCGCGAAGTCTCCCCTCCTCTGCGGGAGCCATCCCCACATTTCAGGGATTAAGCCGCGGGGACGCCGAGACCATGCGCGAAGCCATGCGCCTCATTGTCGAGGAAGGCCGTCCCAGCGAAGAAGTCGCCCGGCGCCTCGAAATCGAACCGCTCAAACTCCGCCGTTGGGAGAGCGCTTACCATCAATTCATGCAGCGCGACCTCAACGAGGGCGAAGCGCTGCGAGACAGCAACGCCCAACTCCACGAACTGCCCGCCGTCGAACGCAACCGTTTCAGCAGCAACTGGGACGATATGATGGCCAAGTTCGTCCAGCGCAAAATCAAGCTCAGCCCGTGGCGCCGTGCCCTGATGCGCAACCGGCTCACCGGCTGGCTTTTTCGCGGCCAATATGGTGAACTCGATTACGGCAGCGCTTTCGGAGCCGTCCTCGCCGCCGTTGCCTTGGCTCTTGTCGGCGTCTTCCTCTTGCAAAGCGGTCGCAACCAAGCCGCCCAGACGGGCAGCACGGACGGCCCTCTCTTCGAAGGACCGCCTTCGCCCGATCCCACGGTTGCCCTTGAACGGGTGATCGAATTCCTAAGAGCGCCCACCATCGAGGAAAAGCTCCAATTCGTGCGCGGACCAACCTTCGTGGAGCCGCTCATGCGCAATTACTATTCCGAGCGCCCCGAGGAAATGATGTTCTCGGAATTCGGTTTTGTCGATGCCGTCGATAAGAACTTCAAGGGTGTCGAGTATGTCCTCATCGGTTTGGTTCTTTCCAACGAAAGCATCGTGAAACGTCCCGTAAACCTCGCGCTGGAACACCGGCGCGACGGGTATTTCATCGATTGGGAAGTATCCGTCGGCTACGAGAATCCCACTTTCGAACAGTTCCTGGCTTCCCGAACCACCCAGCCCACCGAATTCCGGGTCGTCGTCAAAAACGGATCCTATTACAATTACGATTTTGCGGACCCCGAGCGCTTCCACTGCTTCGAACTCACGCCTGTCGATGGCAGGCTCACCTTTTTCGGTTACGCCGAGCAATCCTCGCCCTCCGGGGTCGCTCTGGGAAGTCTCCTGGAAATCGTCGAGAGTTTCGGAGCCATCGTGAAGCTCCGCTTTCCTCCTCGGGCCACCGTCGAGAATCAAGTCGAGATCATCGAAGTCGTCGAGGACTCGTGGTTTCGAGAGTTCTCCGATTCCGGATGAACCCCGACAGAGGACCGGCGCACTCCAAGAGCTGCCGCAAGCACGACGCGCCTCGTGACCGCGAAGGGGTTCGGAGTGCGGTAGTCCCCTACCGCTTCGGGAGCGCTCCGTCCCCTGGATCAAATCTAGTGGGCTGGATCTTTCGCCGTCCGATTCCGTGGGGGCGGCAGAATCCCTCTTGTAATTCGACTACCGGCCTGATAGCTTTTGCCACGCTCAATTCGTTCAACCCCCAACTGTGCTGCCTTTTTCCTATGCAGCATGCTGCATAACACCATTGTTATGCAGCCGCGGCTGAACAAAACTGTTCGAGAATCACGACCATGACCCTCGATGAAACTCTGAAGCAGCTCCAAGCGCTCGGCAACGAGAAGGTGCGGGCGCACTACACCAAATACGGCGCCGGCGACAATCAGTTCGGCGTCAAGCTCGGAGACATCAGGGTGCTGGCGAAGAAGATCAAGACCAACCATGAGTTGGCCATGTCTCTCTGGGAGACTGGCAACGTCGACGCTCAGCTCTTGGCCACCCTCCTCCTCAAGCCAAAGCACCTGTCAGCCCAAGAGATGGATCGAATGGTGCGGTCCGTCGCCTTTGTCCATGTGGCGGACTGGCTCAACGCCTATGTCGTCAAACAGCACCCTGACAAGGAGACCCTTCGCCAAGAATGGATGGTTGCTGACGACCGCTGGACTGCCCGCGCCGGATGGAGCCTCACCGCCGAGCGAGTCGTGAAGAGCCCCGAAGGGCTCGACCTGACCGCCCTGTTGGATCGCATCGAGTCCGAAATGGGCAGGGCCGATTCCGTGGTGCAGTGGACGATGAACGGTACACTTGCCGAGATCGGAATCCACTTCCCAAAACTCCGCAAACGCGCCCTCGCCATCGGAGAGACGTTGGGAATCTATCGGGACTTTCCCGTTTCGAAGGGCTGCACCTCCCCATTCGCCCCGATCTGGATTAACGCCATGGTGAGCCGGCAAGGCTGAACGATCACCGCCGGATCACGGGAAGCTTGTTTCGTTAGGCATTGAGAGCTTTTTATGAAGTCGGATACAGCAGTGGTGATCGTGTTGCTGGCAGTGGCGGCGACCAATGTTGCAATTTCGATTTACGCCATCTGGCGTGCGCGAGGGTTTCGACGGCTCTTAGCCAGTTTGCCACTGCTGAGCTTTCTCGGGGTCGGCCTCAATATTCTTCTAGGGGTATCGCGAGACCCAACCTCTCACAACCTCTGGCCATTAGAGGTTCTCATAACTTGTGCAGCGGGCATCATTTACTCCTTCACCTTCCTTGGACTGCAGGCCCTCTTCTTGCGGAGGACGAAACTACGAGCATGAAGTATCCAGATGATACGGCGTCAATCATTACTCTTCACATGCATGCTGAGCAACTTCCTCACTGTATTCGCGGGATGCAGCGCTCAGATTCCAGCCCCTCAAAATCTGTCGCCAGCGGTCGTCATCAAGCAGCAAGGAATGGACGCCCTGCACGTGGAGTTGGCAGCGAAAGTAACATCCGCGACCGCAGAAACAATGACAAAATCCGGTTTGGCCGGAGCCATAGGGGGCGCGCACGTCAAGCTGCTCAAGACTGGCGCCCATGAAGTGATATTGCCGTTGCCGCAATTGGTCGACGGCCAAGTGCCGATATGTTGCTACATCCGAAGCACGCCCAGTGACGCCGCCGTCGAGTATCGCATTCAGAGACGAGAAGAGCTGAACGGTATTCTCTCCGTGCAGTTGAAGGACGCGCATCATTTGAGACCAGCCATGAGCCATCCAGACTTCCAGCCCTACTACGCGGACGGACAACGAGTCAGGGTCGGTGATCGTGTTCTTAGTGCAGGGCCTCCAGAGCGGATCGTTACAGGTGTGTTCGATCCAGATCACGAGGTAAGTCGACTTTACGACATGAGGAACGGCTGCGCACAAATTGCACCAGCCACGATCGAGATACTCCCGCTCAACGAAGATATTGTCCTTGTTGCACGCGGCTCCGAAGGTCCTTCATCAACGCCTCCCGTTCAATGACCGCAATGCCTAACCATATAAGGATGCAGTGGACCCAGCGCGTAGCGCTGATGTCCAATGCATCCGTTGTTGAACGAAGCCAGCAACGTTTCACCAGTGCAATGCAGCCTGGCATAGTAAAAATGCGCCTGCCAGCGCAAGCTCCGCCGCGAACCACCGCAAGCGGATGCACGGAACCGGCGTTTCGCCGGAGCCTGATCCTTGAAGTTGGCCTGCTCAGGGCCGGGGGACTCTCGAAGCCGGCTTGACCCGCTAGACCCTCGCTCGTAGGATCTGGCCATGAGACAGGTTTTGATCCATCCGGGTGTCGACGGCTACTGGGTAGCCGAGTGTCCGAGCCTGCCGGGTTGCGTGACCCAAGGAACGACTCGGGAGGAGGCCATCCGCAACGTCAAGGAGGCGATCGAGGGATACATTTTGGCTCTCCAAGAGGACGGGATCCCGGTTCCGGAGGACAAGTTGGATGCACTTCTGCTCGCCGTATGAGCAAACTGCCGAGCGTGTCTGGGCAGCAGGTCGTGGCCGCCCTTCAGAGTATCGGCTTTCGGATTCGCCGCCAGCATGGCAGCGATCGATCTCAGCGTGGAGGAGTTTGTTCGCTTGCTTTGAAGCAGGCCAACCAGACGCGCCAGCCAAGGCCGGGATGCCGTCGCGATTCCGAGGACGGAATGAGTGAGGGGATCCACGTTCGGTTGGGGGAATTCGGAGCCGGGGATATGAAGCGCACCCAATGTCCGAAATCGCGGCGGAGCAACCAAGACCGCGGGTTCCCTCGGGAGTGAATCGTGCCGTAAACCTATTGCGTAATTGATTAGCGGTCTGGGCACGCGTCGGGCGGTCGGTTGTCTCGCACCTACAGTGCTCAAAATCAGGGATTTATTCGGGGCGTTGCCCCGGGCTGAGTTGTGTAGGGCTTTCAGCCCTCAGAGAAACGCCAACGGCGCGAGCTGTTACAGCCCGGGGCAACGTCCCCGGTTTTCGTAACCCGTTCTTTTTGAGGGCTCAAAGCCCGACACAGGCCGTCCGGTGAAAGCGCTAATCAATTACCCCTGGAGCTTTACCAGGAAAACCGGCAACCGCCTCAAGGCGTGTCGATTTCTTCCGCGGAGCTATCGGTTCGCGCCCTGCTGCGCCATCCTTCCCGCTAACATATCCCAGGCGTCTCCTTGGGGATCGGCTTTCGCCATCAAAGGTTCGAGACGGCGGTTGAACTCAGGAGCGGAGAAGCCGGGAACGGCTGGCAGCAACTCGTTCGTAGCGTCAGCGGGCGCGTGCGCCAAAAGAGCGGAGCCGGCCTGCTCGTTCGCCGGTTGCTGAGAGGCCGCGCGGTCCGCTTGGTCGCCGCAGCTCAATAACATCCACAGCAGGCCCACGCTCAGGAGGGCCAGCCGGCGCCCGCGTTTCATGGCAGGAAGCGGACCTTGAACCGGAGTCCGGCTTCGGGAGAGCCGGCAGAGATGGGGACCTTCGCCGTGACCCAAACGCTCCGCGAGTCGCGGGGATCGAGGGCGAGGATTTCCCCTTCTGTCTCGTCCCACTGCACGAGATCTTTCGAGATTTCGAGCTGTATGGCGATGCCTGCTGCTGACTGGGATAGCGGGCTGGGGTAACGAATCTCGATGAATCCCGCTTCGCGGCGATGAATCTGGAGATCCGGCAAAGAGGCGGGGTCTGTGGGCACGCTGCGGAGGGCAAACTCGAGCAGGTTAGCAGCTCCGTCGCCGTCGGGGTCGGCCTCCGGTGCTGCGAGGGCGGGCGGAGGATCGGCGTCGCCGAACTCTGTCTTGGCCCAGTCCTCGTAGGTTTCGACGGATCCCGATTCGGGATGGCCTGGTGTGCCGCCGCTTGTCGCGCTGGCCGTCCAGAGAGCGGGATCGGAGGGGTCGGCGCTTCCGTCAGTGCTGGTGAATACGAGGGAGGGACCTTCGCCGTCGCTGGCTTCCGGCCAGGGAGAGTTGTCGTCGTAGGTGAGGTCGATGAGCAGGTTGCCTGCGGCGTCGAGAACGCGAATGCGTTCGCCCGCGTCGTCGAGTCTGCCGGATGCGAACTCGCCGGCAATGGGAAGACCGGAACCGTAGCGCATTTCAAAGGCCGCGCGGGAGCTGACGACCAACAACCGGGCTCCCGGTTCAAGGCGGGTCAAGCCGGGCGCGGCGAAAACAAACTCGAATCCTTCCGCGACGTGGACGCCGCTCAGTTCTAGGGCGTCCTCGCTGACGTTGAGGAATTCGACGAATTCGAAGAAGTTCCGTTGAGTGAAACCGGCGGCGGCTTCAGCGACGCTGGGAGCGCCCGGATGGTAGTGCAGTTCGGAAATGACGAGATCTCCGGGGACGGGAGGTCGTCCTTCCGTTAGGAAATCCGCCTCGCTGAGGGCGCTCCAGACTGCGTTGGGGAGCGTGTACCCTCGAGCCCGCACGTGCGCGTTGCCAGGGAGGGAAAAAGGCTGCCTGTCGTAGAGGACTGCTTCTGGAGAGGGCCTTCCGGTCACACTGTCCCGGGGGTCCAGGCCATTGATGGTGTAGTAGATGTAGCCCCTATTGAATAGGCTGGAGCCCGGAGCAATCATCGTAAGGAGATCGCCGTCCTGTAGAAGGCCGCCATGCTTCGGCTCGCCATTTACCAAAAACTGGGGAGCGACATTTTCTGAGACAAGCCCGTCCCATCGAAACTGACTCAAGACGATCTCGCTGCGGCGCGGGAACCAAGTCTGAAGCAGTCGGTCGCGTTCCCGGACCCAGTCGCCGTCGCGGGTGTAGGGCGGTTTGCGCCGGGAATCTCCCCAACGCGCCGACTCAGCCACGATGCCTTTGTCAATGAACTCCGCTAGCGCGAGATAGCGCTGAATGACGGCCTCGGGTGTGAGCGGACCGTCGTGGAAGAAAAAGCGCTGCACGCGGTCGGCGAAGCGTATCCGGTAGTCGGCAATGCGGCGCAAGTTAAAATGGAGACGGGCCGGATTCTCCGTGCCGCGGCGTTCGCTGACGTCTTCGTTGACGTTTTGAAGGGTGAACTCGGTATCCCAGCGGAAGAAGCGGAACCGGCCTTCCTCGGCGCGTCGCCGCATGGCGTAAAAGTTCTTCGGCTGGGTAGCCTGGACTCCGAGGCCGGTGGGACCGTCGAGATCGCCCGTGTAGAGCGTCCCGATGGTGTAGTCGATGAGTTGGTCCAGGTCGATGAGCGATTGCACAGCGGCGTAGTTTTCGGGAATTGTCAGGTCGCTTTCGATGATGCGGAACAGTTCGGCCCATGCGGCGCGTTCGCCTGCAATCATGAGGGCTTGCGAGGAGCCGCCCGCGCGAAGTCCCTTGAAGACGTCGTATTCTTCCTTCTCGCCGCCGAAGTTATCCGCTCCGAAGGCGTCGTCGGGCCGCTCGTGAAAGCCGTAGACGCCCCAATAAAGTCCGTTGAGATACAGGTGGACCCAGTGGCCGCGAGCGGTGAAATGGCTGGGATCCATGCCTTGAAGATCGCGCGAGAACTGATTGCGGAGCAATTGGGTATACGCTTGGCCGGTGGCCCAGCCCTCGTTATGACCAGTGGCGACGAGGAGGGTGTCGAACTCAGAAGTTCCGCGTTCCGCGAATAGAGGATACCGCAGCTTCGGAGGGCCGTGGATCGACTTGAACTTGAGGCGGAAAGAATGCTTCGGATTGGTGGTCAGCCGGCTGAAGTTGCCGTTGATGACGATGCCGCAATCCACGGCAAAGCCGTCGCCTCCGCGGTACCCCGCGTACTCGTCCGGAAAGAAATACTCGACGGAGCAAGAGCGTTCCGATTCGATTCCGCGTTGGCCGGGGTTCTTGTAGATGCCACGCGCTCCGAAGAGGTCTGCGTCGGGCATGACCACGGAGAGAGCCGGCATGGACAGGAGGGCGTCGGCGACGCTCCAGGTTTGGGTAGTGTTTCCGGTAACGGCGGGATCCATTTCGGTGTCCCAATGGGCCCCGGAGGGAGCCGTGTTCGGCTGGTTCAGGATGTCGTCGAGGAAGAGAAAAGTCCGGGTGACGACAGGGGAAGGCTCCATGGATCCGAGCGAAGCCGACACGCGAAGCACGGTGGTTTTGTTGATTGTCAGGGAACCCGTGTAGGTTCTTGCGGTTAAGAGGGACGGTTTTTGGCCGTCGGTCGTGTAGCGGATGCGCGCTCCTTCCGTGGCGCAGGTGATTTCGAGTTGGAAAGGCTCGCGGTAGAACCCTACTGGCGCGCTGAACTCCGGCGCGGCGACGAATCCGGCGATTCCAGCGGAGTTAGGCTCTCCTGGGGTCGGCTGGCGGAAGTAGCGGTCCTCTCCCGCAGCGGGATCGAGGCCGTAAGATACGTCCCGCTCCTGCGGTGGGTAGGCTGGAGCAAACTCATGTTCCACGCTGACGCCGTCCGGCCGGACGAGACCGAGATATTCGCCTTCCATGTTCAGGCTGAAATTCGTGTGCAATTCGGCTCCGGCGACGCGCCGGTTCTTGCCGGAAGCAAATACAATCAGGTACTCGCCTGGCGCGAGCGTAAGAGGGTCCGGCAGACTCCATTTATCTGGAGACTCCGCATCGTCGGTGAGGAAGTAGCCGGCGAGGTCGACCGGTTCAGGGCCGGAATTCGAAAGTTCGATCCAGTCGCAGGCGTCGCCGTCGGAATCGAGAAGGGAATCGCCATTGGAGGCCATGAACTCGGAGATCACGAGCGCGGCTGGGGCGGGGCCGAGGAGGACGGCGATCGCCAGGGCGGCCCATGGCAGAAAGCGGTGTAGCCCTCGTCTGTTGAAACCCGGTCTCATGGTCTCGGCTTGATGATCTGCGACACACAAAGGATACCTTACCCCCTGATTTTCAGAATGGTCTATGAAAGATCGCGTCAAAAAAGCTCCGCCCTTCAGCAACCAGGGGCGCTGACGAAGTCTTTGGAGTGCGCGGCTGTGCCCCGCTTTGGAGTTTTTACAAAACTCGACCACGGAGGATGGGAACGGGGCTTGGGGACAAGGCAGGCCGTGCGGGAGCACAGCCCTCCAGGAAGGGCGAGAACGGGAGTTGGGAATGGATGAGCGTTGTCCCCGTAAATCAATCCTGGAGGGACGCACTCCTGTGCGTCCTCTGGAGTTTTTACATTTCTGGCCTGCAAGGGAGGCCGAAGACGCAGTGATCCCGAAGGGATCAGAGCTTGTAGCCGGTGGTGGCGCGCAGCGCTGCCACCGGAGAAGGTCCATCCATCAGCAGCACCCCGGCAGGGGTGCTAGACCGCCGCTCTCTCCCTTCGTGGGTTCAGTCAAAAGATGACGTGATAGAGCAGGCATGTGTAGGTGGAGGGCATAGCCATCCGGTTTCTGGCGTCCCTGCCGGGGTGCAGATCCAATTACGACTCACACCGGTGGTGTCGCTGCGCTTTACCACCGGCTACAAGCTGCGAAGCCTCCGGCTTCTCTCGCGGCTTTGCTGCCTCGTTCCACTGAAGTTTGGGGCAACGTCCAGCCAGAAATGTAGAAACTCCAGCCCCAGGCTGGAAGTCTGGGGAACAATGACAGGCTGAAAGCCTATCCCACTGCCAGAAAGGCCTGCTGGAGGCGGTGTAGAAGCTATTGCGATACACGCGCAAGGAGGGAAGTTCAGAAATGAACCTGAGACGCAGACCGCGCATCGTTGTGGCCGCGGCGGCGACCGTGGCGGCGGGGCTGCTGGCCGGCGGGGCGTGGAAGCTGGGATGGTTGGGCGCGAACGGGGGCATCGAGGAACGCGTGTTCGACTTGGGAAACGGCGTGCGGATGACGTTCTGCTGGTGTCCGCCCGGCACGTTTCTGATGGGAAGTCCGGTGACTGAGGCGGGGCGCCGCGACAATGAGCGCCAGCATGAGGTGACCTTGACGCGCGGGTTTTGGATGGCCAAGACGGAGACCACGCAGGCGCAGTGGAAAGCGCTGATGGCGCACAATCCGAGTCGGTTTCAAGGCGACCGTTTGCCCGTGGAAAGCGTCACTTGGGAAGAGGCGAAGGCATTTGCCGCGGCATTGACGGACCGGATGCGCCGGGAGGGAAAGCTCGATGCGGGCTGGGAGTTTCGTCTGCCTAGCGAGGCGCAGTGGGAGTACGCCTGCCGTGCCGGGACGGCCACAGCGTATTACACCGGCGCTGGCGAGGCGGCGCTGCGGAAGGCGGGCTGGTATAATGGGAATTCGGAGCGCAAGCCCTCGCGGATGGCCGGGTGGTTGCGGTCGATACCGGTTTTTGAGAGGTGGTTTCCTGGGAACACCGGAGGGAAAACATGGCCTGCTGGAAAGAAGGAAGAGAATGCTTTCGGATTGCAGGACATGCATGGGAACGTGTGGGAATGGTGTGAGGATCTGTATGGAGAGTATGGGGAAGGCGGCGTGGTGGACCCGATTGGCCCGCGCGAAGGCCCCCCCCTCCGGGTGATGCGGGGCGGCTCCTGGGACTTCGTCCCGGACGACTGCCGCTCCGCCTGGCGGGACGGGCACTGGCCTGGCAATCGCTGGAACTTCCAGGGCTTCCGGGTCTGTCTGGTTCCCGGTCCGGCCGGGCCAGCCGGGGAAGAGAGCGGAGCGCCGAGCCGGAGCCAGGGCAAGCCGTGAAGGCGCAGCCCAGGCGGAGGCGAGGCGCGGAGCGGCGGTAACGAGTGCAGCAAGAGGGGGATCTTCATGGAGAGACGGAAATGGGGAGATCGCGTTTCCGGGCGCCGGCGCACTTGCAGAGGAGGAGGTTTGGCTCGTTCGGAGTTCAGCCCTTAACTGAAATGGTGAGTCTATCGTAAAGGCCACTCACCCGCTACCGGAAGCGCCCCTCCGGTTTCTGATTTAGGATTCGAGCCGTCATTCAGCTTCAAACTCCGGACGGGTAGCGGGTCGATGTGCGCCGTCTTGTTCGGCTGTTTACGGCTTCGGAATGTCCAAGTCCTTGCAGATCTTTCCAACAAGGACCTCACGAATCTCACTGTGCCGGGGCACGGCGGACTTGCTCCCGTCTGACGGCTTTCACCAAATAGAATGCCTTCCACCCTCGCGCCAGAACTCGCATCCATGCTGCTTCAGATGCCGCAGAAGGGCTTGTCGCTTCACGCAGTGATCGCCACTTCTTCGTACTCGCCCGCCATTTGCTTTGGCGCGTCCTCGCGGTTGAGTTCGAGGATGTCCCGCAGAGCCTCACCCAGTGCTTCCACCAACTCCTCCTTCGTCCTTTCTTGGGCATTCACACCGGGGACCTCCTCAACCCAGCCGATCCACCAGTCGCCGTCCCGTCTGATAACTGCGCTGAATCCTCCGTTCACGCCCGAATCATCGACAAGCTTTCGCCACCGAGCAAGCTTCGGTTTTCCGGTTTCCCGAACGCCGAACGCCAGCTTCAGATGCTGCTGGAAGCCGCAGCGTAGCGGAGGCAGTCATCTGCAAGGCATTGTTCGGCGCAGTGGCAGTATCCGGACAATCCCAGCGTCGCCATTGCCGCGACGTTCGGAGATCCTCTCGGATCTTACCTGAAGGCGGGAGCCCGGGTCTTTCGTAAGAAATCTCCAAGGCTGCCAAAACCGTCCGGAGCCGCGAAGGACCGGAGCCGGAGAGCATATCCGCGGCCGGGCCGGAGGGCGAAAACCTGCGCGGCGTGGGCGGGTCCGGCGGCAAGGCCTTTCCGCCCCACAGGGCGCCGTAGGGGGCGCTTGACGGCCAGCGGGCCCGGTACACATTGGGGGCCGGAACGGAAGCCCGGACGGAGATGCAGACGCAGAACGAGACCCTAGCACAAAGGTTTGATGCACGTTTGATGCACGTTTCTTGAGGCCCATAGAAGAAAAAAGGGAGTATTTACGTCCATGGTTTAATTATTCGGAGGCTTACAAGACTTCGCCGGCGTGGCGGAACGGTAGACGCGGCGGATTCAAAATCCGTTGGTGGCGACACCGTGGGGGTTCGAGTCCCCCCGCCGGTACTCCTGTAACTATCAGGGTTTCAGCGCGCTACGGCCCTTTTGACTTCCCAGCCCGTAATCACGTGCGCCGCATGGAAACGCACCGAAAAGCACCGAAACCCCTCAGAAAGTGGCGACGATTTGGCGACAGTTTTTCCGCTAGGGTTTCCGCTCTTCTGCTAGGTGCGCCTCAGTGCCGGGAATAAGCCTTGCCCTCCCCTCCCCGATCCGCCGCAATGCATCATCAATTTTAACGGCGATTGGGGATTCGGGAAGAAGCGATACCAGACAACGCCAATCAATTCCATTTGCGGCTTCTTAGTGTTTGGGTTGCCATGTCTGATTTTCACAATCTTCGGGCGATTTCCGTTTCGGAAGCAACCCGAATTTGAAGGTGACTTTGACTGCGACGATCTTGACGATGACGAACCAAATCAAACAAAGAAATGCGAACAAGACGCTCAATCCAACGGCGATAAGCGTCTTGTTTGAATTCGAGCTTCCATCTCGCCGTGGATGAGCTAGACGTTCGGTAGGAAAACATGACCCCACCCACTATGAAAGGCATCGGATTTAAGGAACTCGCGTTTGTCGGATATCCCGTCACCGATTTCGCAAAAGCAAAGGCATTCTATGGAGGCATTCTTGGCCTGAAGGAAGCCATGACCTTTGAGCATGAAGGTCAGTTGGGCTGGCTAGAGTATGACCTAGCCGGCCAGACCTTGGCTCTGGCCAAAGCGTCCGAACAGTGGAAGCCTGATCCGAACGGCGGGGGCGCGTGCTTAGAGGTCGCGGATTTGGATCAGGCGGTGGCGCATCTTAAGGAGAACGGAGTTAGGATCGTCATGGATATTCAGGATTATCCGGTTTGCCGGCTCGCACTTATCGCTGATCCAGATGGGAATACCGTAGCTTTACACCAGCGCAAAGCGAATCACCCCGAATTCACATCAAACCAATAAAAACACCGAACAATCGATTGCACACGAACCGCCGCCCCGCGTTTCAGTTTCGAAGGTCCCGTTTCTTTGGACGCTGGATTGGCAGCCAGCGCCCGTTTCCGGCGGCGGTAGGTGATCCGCGTCGTTGCTACGCGCAGACTGAAAACGAAGCCATGATTCCTCAGCACCGGTCGCCAATACGTATCGCAGCGCTCGCGTCGCTCCTGCTGATCCCTTGCGCTTTCCTCTCGTGGCATCACGCTCCTGTCTCAATCGAAACCATCGACAGCCTCGCATACTGCGCCTGCGGCTACTCGACCGTTAGCTTCCATGAGGGCCGAATTACAATGGTCGATTCACCACGACACTGTGAAGCCCGGACAGCAAATCGGAAGCTACCGGGTTCTCGACAATCAAGTTGAACTGGACATCACCTTCAACGGCAAATCCCACAAAGAGACACTCGCCATCGACAACATCGGTATTCGCGCCACGCAGCCAGTGCTCTTGCGGTATCGCGCCCTCAAATGCAATTCCCCAAAGACACACATTCATTCCGCGATTGAGCGGCTGCGTTCCTCACTCAGCGACCTTTGGAGCCGATGATCTATTCCGAATCAACCGCAACGCCTAACGCTGCTATCTCTTCACTTCGCGATGCACTTTTCTCTTCTCCAACGAACGTCGCCTAACCAGGCGGCGCTCTCAACCCGCTACCCGCCCTGCATCCGAAGCTGAATGACGATTCGAACCCTAAATCAGAACCCACAGGCCGGCTCCCGGTAGCGGGTGAGTGGCCTCTACGTTGGGCGAAGAACGACATGACACCCGCATCACGAAAGCGTCGTTTGATATTTGGCGGTTGCCTTGGCGTGCTTTTCGCTGGAACAATTGCGACAATTGCCGTCGGCTGGCTCGTTCTCTCCGCACAGAGCCCCATAAACAGGGCCTCTGCAATTGACGCGACAACGGAATGGGCTCGATTAGCGGACTTTCCTAAGACAAAGACTGATCTTCGAATCGAAACCGCGGGCAGCATGTTCACGCGAGAATTCCGGATTTCATTCCGAGATACTCCAGCGAACATTCGTGCATGGCTAGCAGCGAGCCCGGGGCCAGCATCAGTGTCTCCGGCCACCGATCCGACCGGATGGAAAGTCTACAATTACCCCGCAGGAGGCGGCGCTGTATTCGATGATTGTCGGGGAGACGGTTGATCGACCCCCCCAATTTTCCCGCGGCCTGCTGTCAACCGGTCGTGAGACCGGATGGCATCCGGCCGGGGGACGACGGAACAGCGAACGAAACAAGTCATCCGTCTCCTTTGTTTGAGCGGAGCGTCAACCGGGGCGATTCTGGTCTTGGCTTTCTTACCCATTGTTCAGCCGGGGGGTGATTCCGTGAATACAGTTGTTATGTATCGACAACGGCTCAATACGGCGTGACGTCAGCGTCCCTCAGTCAGAAGGCGCACCAGCCTTTGCGAGTCGCTAGGTGAGCCCAAGAGGATCGTCGAACAAACCGGCACAGCCTGTAGCCGCCAATCCGCACTTTGAGATTGAGCTTTGGCATTTCGCGGGTATCCTGTGCGCATGAGCATGACGGTGGAGCAGATAGTAGATGAGGCCTTGGGGCTGCCCAGTGAGGCGCGCGCCCTCCTTGCCGATCGCTTGGTGGAGAGCCTGGACCCAGCGGAAGACGGCTATGTTCGGCAGCTCTGGATGGCTGAGGCCCTCCGACGCCGGGACGATGTGCGGACCGGGCGAGTGCAGACGGTGGCTGGCGAGGAAGCCTTGGCACAGGTCAGACGGGCCGTTGCCCGATGAAGTGCGAGTTCCATCCGGAAGCACTCGCGGAGTACGAGGAGGCCGCGCGGCATTATGCTGGACGGCAGGAGGGTCTCGAGCTGCGCTTCATCGCGAGTGTCGAGGCCGCCATTCGTCAAGTCGCAGCCTCTCCAGAACATTCGCGGTTGATCGAGCAGGACGTGCGGCGGCGCCTAGCCAAGGTGTTCCCCTACGCGATCCTTTACACGATTGAGCCTGATTACGTTTTGATCATCGCCGTGATGCACTGCCACCGTGAGCCTGGGTATTGGAGGCGGCGGGTCGTACCAAGCGCCGAACAAGATGCTCCACCGAATGGCGGCCGCGCCACGCAGCCGGGCGATTCGGGAATCGCTGAGGGGCCGCCATCGGTGAGCTGAGCGTTGGCGTCTCCTGTGAGCGAATGAAAACACGGCAAGCAATCAGTCCGACAGGTTGGTGGATTGCCGGTCTATTGGAGCGGCACAAAAACTCCAGCCGCGCCGCATATTGGAACAACTACCGCCTCATACGAGCCGAGCATTGGCGGGACGCATTTCAGAAAGCGTTGGCCTACGGTCGCAGCGATAGCGAGGTCGGCAGCCGGGCATTCAGCGGCATCACAGAGTTCGTCGGCGTGACCGATTTGGTTCCGATCTACGACGCTTTCGAGGACGGCGCCGAGATGCTCTGGAAGGAGTGCGACTCGCCCGAAGACAGTTCGGAGGGAGCGCCACTCGATACTTATTCCGAGGCAGAGATGGCAGCTATCTACGAACCCCCATGACAATCCAATGCGACCGGAAACCCCTAACGCCCAGCATGCAGCTCACGACGCTTCGCTCCGCATCTGATGCTGGGCGTTAGGGCAACAGAACAGGCATTGCGCAAAGGGGGCAGCGAGGCTACGCAAGCGGCCATGAGAATCGAAGGGGAAATCAGCGACGCAACTCATTTGGTGCGGCCCGTAGTCCTATTGCGGGAGTCGCCAGCATTCGGGGATGACTCGAACCCTGAACCAGAAACCGGAGGTGCGCTCCCGGCAGTGGGTCGCACACCTCTCTCGTTCCCCAAAATGGAGATTGCCCGGAGATCTCCCCCACGATATCCAGAAGCTTGCGGATCAAAATTACCCACTACTGAACGCGGATCCACGTCATCCATCTCTTCATTTCAAGAGGGTAGGACGGAACCCTCCCGTTGCGACCGGCGTTCACTTCATCCGTGGCCCGGCTGGTCCGGAAAAGCATCCGCCGCCAAACGATCCCCATTGCGCAGGGCGCCCGTTTGTGCCAGGATGGGATTTCCAGGAGACGATGGCTACCAACACAGGACAAGACGGCGCACTGCAACCCACTACCCGCCCGGCGTCCCAAGCTGAATGATGACTCGAACCCTGAACGAGAAACCGGACTTGCGCGCCAAGTAGCGGGTGAATGGCCTCCACGTTCTGCCAACGGAATGAAAGATGACAGTCGGACGAAATGATCCGTGCCCGTGCGGCAGTGGGTCGAAGTTCAAGAAGTGTTGTGCCGCCAAAGGGGAAACGACGACGGCCGGCCTCACGGCGGCCATCCGGATGAAAGGAGGCGTCTCCTTTGATCCCGCCGCCAACGCGTACCGGGCCATCGTTCATTCGTGGGACAATGCCGAATGCATCGGAGAACCACACGAATGGCAAGCGGAGGGCACTTTCGAGTCCGAAGACGCTGCCATGACTTTTTACAGGACCCGCATCCGACCGGGGCTTGAACGCCTCATGGCAGAGGCGTCCCGCAAGGTGAAAGACGGCACATTCATCCACCGGCGGTTGGAATGAGATTGGAAATGACAATCGGAGGCAGAACAAGACGGCGCAGCGAACGGAAACCAGCCGATTCGCCCAGGGACAAATCGAACGTCATCGGCGCCTGGCTCTCCCGTCGCTGACCTTTGTCTCTAGCAGTCATGCGCAGTCGTGCTCGTGCTCGTAATCAGAGGCCCTTCCCCTTGGCGCGCACGCTCGAATAGCGCAGCTTCTTTGTTATTGCGCTGCCCCCCTCTGCATCCGCCTCAACGGGAGCCGCCTTTCCCGCGACTTCGCCCCGCCGCAACAACGCGATCTGATCGCGCAACAACGCCGCCCGCTCGAACTCCAGCTTCGCCGCCGCTTCGGCCATCTCTTCCTCCAATTCCGCAATCACTGCGGCCACATCGAGGTCCACGCCGCCCTCCCGGACCACGCCTTCCTCCGTCTCCTGTCCTCGCAAAAACACGTGCAAACTTCGCTGCACCGGGCGTTGCACGCTCCGCGGGGTAATGCCGTGCTCCCGGTTGTAAACCATCTGCCGCTCTCTCCGGTAGGAGGTCACTTCCAACAAACGCCGAATACTCCTGGTCATCACATCGGCGAACAACACCACCTCGCCCCGCTCGTGCCGCGCCGCGCGCCCGGCCGTTTGAATCAGGGAGGTCTCGCTTCGCAAATAGCCTTCCTTGTCCGCGTCGAGAATGCACACCAAGCTCACTTCGGGCAGGTCCAACCCCTCCCGCAACAAGTTGATCCCTACCAAAACATCGATCTCCGCCGAACGCAGCGCCCGCAGTATCTCCACGCGCTCGATCGCGCCGATGTCGCTGTGCAAGTAGCGCACCCGGAAGTCCAATCCCTTCAAGTAGTCGCTCAAATCCTCCGCCGTCCGCTTCGTCAATGTGGTCACCAGCACGCGTTCGCTCCGTTCCACCCGTTGGCGGCACAGCTCGATGGTCTCGTCGATCTGCCCTTGCAGCGGACGCACCGTCACCTCCGGATCCAGCAATCCCGTCGGCCGGATGATCTGCTCCACAATCAAGGGAAATCCAGGAGTTTCCGGCCCAAACCCCGCCGTCGGCTCCCGCGCTTCAGAGTAGCCCGGCGCCTTGTTGAGCAGCCGCCGCACTCCGGCCGCCCCCTCGTCTTTCCGCACTTCCCGGTATCCGGCGTTCCCCACGAGGCTGTTCTCGATCTCGAAGCGCGCCGGCGTCGCGCTCACATAAAGCCGCTGCCCCGTCCTCGCCATGAATTCCTCGAACCGCAAGGGCCGGTTGTCCAAAGCGCTCGGAAGGCGGAATCCGTACTCCACCAGCGTCGTCTTCCGCGAGCGGTCCCCCTCATACATCCCCCCGATCTGGGGAATCGTCGCGTGCGACTCGTCCAGAATGGTGAGAAACTCTTCCGGGAAAAAGTCCAGCAGCGTTCCCGGAGACGCCCCGGGCTCGCGGCCGCTGAGATGGCGGCTGTAGTTCTCAATGCCCTGACAAAAGCCCATCTCCTGCATCATCTCCAAATCGTATTCCGTCCGCTGCCGGATCCGTTGCGCTTCCACCAGTTTTCCGTTCCGTTCAAACCATTCCACCCGCTCGTCCAGCTCCTCCCGGATGGCTCGCATCGCCCGCCGCATCTTGTCCGCCGGCGTAACGAATTGCTTGGCCGGCTGAAAGGTGTAATGATCCAGCGCCGCGGTCACTGCACCCGTCAAAGGATCGATCGCCGAGATCCGCTCGATCTCGTCGCCAAAAAACTCCAGGCGCAGCGCTTCCCGATCCATGTAAGCCGGTTGCACGTCCACCACATCGCCCCGGACCCGGAACTTCCCCCGGCCAAAGGCCACGTCGTTGCGTTCGTAAAGCATCTCCACTAGCGACCCGAGAAAACGGTCCCGGTCCATCTCCATCCCCCCCCGCACAGGAAGCATCATCCCTTCGTAGTCTTCGGGCGAACCCAAGCCGTAAATACACGAGACGCTGGCCACCACCACCACGTCGCGCCGGGTCAGCAGCGAGCCCATGGTGGAGAGCCGCATTCGCTCAATCTCGTCATTGATTGAGGAATCCTTCTCGATGTAGGTGTCGCTCCGCGGGATGTAGGCTTCAGGCTGGTAGTAATCGAAGTAGCTGACAAAATACTCGACGGCGTTGTCCGGAAAGAAGTTCCGAAACTCCGAATACAGTTGCGCCGCCAAAGTCTTGTTATGGGACATGACCAGGGCCGGCCGGCCTAGTCCGGCAATGACGTTGGCCATGGTGAAAGTCTTGCCAGAGCCGGTCACGCCGAGCAGGGTCTGGTGGCGATTCCCCGCCCGCAGCGAGCGGAGCAGCTTGTCGATCGCCGCGGCCTGGTCGCCCCGAGGCTCAAAAGCGCTGACCAGGCGAAAACTCATGCCGCCCCGGCGCCCACAGCGTCCGCCGCGAGCAAGGCCGTGCCGACCACACCGGCTTCCGACCCAAATCGCGCCGCCGCCAATTCGAAGCCGTCTAAAAAAGGACCGTCGAGCTGACTCTCCAGACTACGGCGCAACGGATCGAACAGGACCTCTCCCGCCCGGGACATCCCGCCTCCCACAACCACCTTTTCGGGATTGAGCAACCACACGATCCCGGCCAAGGCCGTAGCCAACTCCCGGGCCAAGTCCTGCCAGAGCTTGACCGCCACCGGGTCGCCCGCCGCAGCCGCAGCGGCCACCCGTTCCGGCGTGCAGTCCGGCTGCGATCGCGGACGCCCCGCCTCCGCATAGCGCACCTGCGCCCGCGCCGTCACCCGGTGATGCCCGACATATCTCTCCAGCGCTCCGAAATTGCCGTAGGGACCGTCCTTCCCACGGAAATCGATGCTCATCTGCCCGATCTCGCCCGCCAAACTGTTATGCCCACGAAAAATGGAGCCGTCGAGGATCAGCCCGCCGCCCACACCAGTGCCCAGCGTCACTCCCACCATGGACCGGCAACCTACGCCCGCCCCAAAACGCCACTCCGCATAGGCCATGGCGTTAGCGTCGTTGTCCAGACTGACCGGCAATCCCGTCATTTTCGACAGACGGTCGCGCAAGGGAAACATCCGCCACCCCGGCACATTGGTTAGCCCATACACCAAGCCCCGTTCCCAATCGACGAACCCCGGCACCCCTACCCCAATGGCGCACACGCCCGCGTGCCGGTCCCGCAATAGCTCCACGCTCTCGCCAATCCGCGTCAACATCGGCTCGGGCCCGTCGTATTCCGCCGTCGGGATGGCCGGAGCCACGTCCACCACCTCCGGCACGCCCATGGCGTCTGCCCGCAACACTCCGAGCTTCACCGAAGTGCCTCCAAAATCGATGCCAATGGTTTCCATCACTCTTCCATCCGGCCTCAGCGCCGGTCTTCAGCGGTTCAAGTTCGCGAGAATCCGCAATCCGTCGAGAGTCAGATCGGGATCGACCGCGGTGATGCCGGTCAGTTCCGCAGACACAAGCTCCGCGTAGCCGCCGGTCGACACCACCGGAAAATCCTCGCCCGCCCCCAAGGCGCCGCGAATTCTCCCCAGAATTTCCCGGACCATACCCGCATATCCGAAATACGCACCCGCTTTGATCGCATGCACCGTCGATTTCCCCACCGGCTCCACCGCTTCCAAACCGGAAACGCGCGGCAGCAGGGCGGTGCGCTCGTGCAGATAGTCCAAAATCAAGTCCACCCCCGGAGCAATGACTCCCCCAGCGAAGACGGGGCCCTCGTCCATCACATCAAAGGTCACCGCCGTCCCAAAATCCACGGCCACGGACCTTCCCCCAAAGCGCTGCGCCAAGGCGGCCGCGTTGGCCAGCCGGTCCGCCCCCACTGAACCGGGATCCGGGTAATCAAATCCGAAACCTAAGCGGCACTCCGAGTTCACCTCGAGGAGCCTCTCCCCGAACACCTCCCGCACGCCAGCCGCCTTCTTCGGCACGACCGAAGCCAGGACCACAGGTCCGAAGCGCCAACGCGCGCAGACTTTCCGCAATGAATCCGGATCCAGGTCGCGCGTCGCCAGAAACCGCTTCTCCAGAATGCGCTCACCATCTGTGATGCCCAGTTTCGTCCGGCTATTGCTCAAATCGATGAGAAGCGTCTTCTGGTCCATGGGCCGCGGTTGCAATCGTTATTCCCAAGAGGCTGCGTTTCCCGCCGGTCCGCTCACCAGGCCTCGAGCGCCACGGGTTGCGGTTTTCCGTTTTCCAACCCGGAGAGATCAAAGGCTCTTCCCGACTTCACCGCAACGCGCTCTCCTAGCACTTCGAGCGCCAGAGCCTCCTGCAGATGCCGTTCCTCCAACCAATAAAGCAGGTCCACCGTGGCCTTTTCTCCGGCCGGGATCTCCGGAGCCGCCTGAGGCTGGGTCGCCAAGAAAAAAGCGGGGACCTCTTCGCCCGCGCTGCCGGCGGTCAAGCGCACCGCCGGAGCCGCACAGCGCAACGGCTCCTTACCCTCCCGGTGATCGATTGTCACGCGCAACCGCAACACCGCGTTCCCGTAGTCCCTGCGCAATTCTGCCGACTCCATCCGGACGGCCCCAGCAGAAACACTCGCGCCCAGCCCGCCATCTCGCGATCCTTCGCCCGTCCCGCTGTCCGGCCACCACTTCCACAAAACTGCCGCAAGCAGCAACCCTCCAGCCGCGGCGAGCACCCAAATTCCCCATTGATTTCCAGTACGCGGCATGACCTCAAAACGAAAACCGGTAATCGCATCCATCGCGCCGCTCAAGGAAAGACCGCGCCCAAGAATAGATCACGCTGTCCCAGATCCGGCGGCTCCTGACACGTCAAACTGCTGGGAGGCTTTGGCGAAACAATGAATCCTGCTCTTCCATTCCAGCCTCACCCCGCGACCCGGCCCCGTTTGCCCGCCTCCCGGGGCGGCCGTCCCCTGACACTGAAACGGATTGGAAGGCCCGGGAATGGATTCCACTCCCGCAACCGCCCTTCCACATAGCGGCGGTAATCGTCGGTCCACAGCTTGGCGTCGTTGACAAAAAGGATGAAATGAGGTACGGGCGCGGCCCGTCGCTCCTGGCTTCGCGCTGCCGCCGCGTAGAGGATCTTTAATCGCTTCCCATTTCGCATCGGCGGCGGGTTTGCCGCCAGGGCCTGCGCCAGAGCCCGGTTCAACACCCCGGTGGTGATCTCTCGCGACGACGCCTTGCGGATCCGGTCGATCCCCCGGAAGAGGCGCCCCATTTGCTCTCCCTCCTTCGCCGATACCGCGACGAACGGCGCATAACTCAAAAAAAACAGCTCCCGGCGCACTTCTTCCTCCAACTGCGCCACCCGTTCCCGGTAGGGCGCTCCCGGGTGATACAGATCAAACTTGGTCGCCACGATCAAACAAGGCTTTCCGGCCGCTAGAATGGTCCGGGCGATCCGGCGATCCTGATGCGCCACACCCCGCGCACTGTCCAAAACCAGGGCGCACACGTCGCTGCGAAGCACGCTCTTCTCCGCGCGCATCACGCTGAACACCTCCACCGGACTATCCATCTTCATCCGCCGCCGTATTCCCGCAGTGTCGATCAGCACATAATGCCGCCCCTCGACCTCACAGGCGATGTCCACGGCATCCCGCGTGGTGCCAGGGGTCTCGCTCACCAACGTGCGCGCCCGGCCGAGAACCGCGTTCACTAGCGAACTCTTCCCGGCGTTGGGCCGGCCTACCAAAGCCAAGTGCAGCGGAGTCGGCTGCTCTCCCTCCCCGCTGGCTACCCCAACCCGCTCCGGAAGCAGCGAGAGTTCTTTTTCCATCCGCCGCAACAGCGCTTCGCAGCCACGGCCATGCTCCGCGCTGACCCTAACCGAATCCGCAAAACCCAAAGCGGCGAACTCATCCGCTCGACCCTCATGCTTGGCCTCGTCAATTTTGTTCACCACCAGCACAACCGGCTTCCCCGCTTTGCGCAACAACCGCCCGATGCTCTGATCGACCGGATTCAACCCTTCCTTGCCATCCACCACCAAGAGAATGAGATCCGCCGTCTCCACCGCGATCTCCGCTTCCGCGGCGACCTGGGCCGCGAATCCGTCATCGAACGAACCCCCAATGCCTCCGGTGTCCACAAGAGTGATGGGCGTGCGGCTCCCGCGCGCCGGAGCCGTGATCCGGTCTCGGGTCACCCCGGGTTGATCGTGGACAATGGCCACCCGCCGGCCGGCCAGCCGGTTGAACAACGCGGATTTCCCCACGTTGGGCCGTCCCACAACCGCCGCCACCCGCTCCTCAGTCCGCCTCGACCCGCCCATGGCTTGCAGCATGGACCTGCCCGATGCCGTCCGCAATGTAAATGACCCCGGAGAAAAACGTGAGGATCCCCGCAGGAACAGTCACCCACCATGAAGGCCAGGGAATGCGCAGCATCACCCAGGCAATGGTTACAATCTGAAAAAAGGTCGCCGCCTTTCCCGTTGTGTGCGGCCCGATCCGCACCTTTCCCACCCAATAATGCAGAGCCAAAACCCCGCAGAGAATGATGCCGTCCCGGATCACCACAATCAGGGCAAACCACAACGGCAACCCGCCCGGCCACGAACTCATGCTCAGCGTGACAATGGCCGCCAGCATCAATCCCTTATCGGCCAGCGGATCCAGTATGAGTCCCAGCCGCGTCTGCTGACCCCACCGCCGGGCGACGTAACCATCCACCGCATCGCTCACCGCAGCGGCAATAAATGTTGCCACCGCCGCCCAACGCCAGGCTTCCTGCGGGCTTCCCATGGCTACGCTTCGGGCATAGGAGAGGGCGAATCCCACAAACACCGGGATCAGCAGGAGCCGTCCCATGCTGATCTTGTTCGCGGTTGTCATTGCTCTTCCGGACCTTCGACGCTCTAGCCCGCATTCCTCTTGGAATCTCGTCGCGAGGCGTTGCGAGCACCCTGCTGAAAAGGCGCGCGCGTCCGAAGGTCCAGAGCTGCTGAGTACACCCTGCTCAGCCCCGAGGCAAGCGCACAGCGCAGCTTCTGCAGCAAATACAATCCGGCAACGAGCATAACGTGGAAAAACGCCGGGTAGGGATCGCGGATCAGATCAGTTTGCTATGCCGCTCACCCAGATGAGATGTTCTTCCATGGCCTCGATGCCGCTCAAACCCTTTCGGGGAACCCTGGTCCCACCTTCCACCGCCCGTCGCTCGCCCGGATGAAGACCTCGGAGCTTCGTGATCTCCTGCGTCAGCTCGACGTCGTCCCCTCGCGCCGGCTCGGCCAGAATTTCTTGGTCGACCCCATCGCCGCCCGCGAGATCGCCGCGGCCTTAGCCTCCGGTCCCGGGGATTACCTTGTCGAAATCGGAGCAGGCGCCGGAGCCCTCAGCGAGGCCTTGGCAGGCCAGAGCCGGCATCTCCTTTTGATTGAAATCGATCGCCGCTTAGCTGGGCATCTCGAGCGCCGCTTCTCCGCCCGCCCGGATGTATCCCTGATCGCCGGCGACGCCTTGCGTTTTGACACGCGCACGCTGTTTCCGGAAGCGCCCGTGCGGCTCGCCGGAAATCTGCCCTACTCCTGCGGCGGCGAAATCCTGCGGCGTTTTTTGGACCCTCCCAGTCCCGTCAGCCGGGCCGTCCTCATGCTCCAAAGCGAGGTCTGCGACCGGATCACGGCCCGGCCAAGCTCGGAAGGCTACGGAATCCTCTCCCTGTGCATTCAACCCTTTTGGAAAGTCGCGAGGCTCCGCAGCGTCGCTCCCCACCACTTCCACCCGCAGCCAAAAGTCGAATCCACCGTCCTCGTTCTCGATCCGGTGGACCCCGGCCGCTTTCCTCCTTTCGACGCCCGGCTCTTCCGCCGTCTGATAAAGCACGGCTTCGCCCAACGGCGCAAACAGTTAAAGAACCTGCTCCCGGTCGAACCCGAGGTCTGGCGCGCCGCCCAAAAGAAGCTCGGTTTTTCCGAAACATGCCGCGCCGAGGAACTCGATGTGGATGCCTGGATCGCCCTCACACGCGAACTCGACGATCATCCCCTCAAAGATCTCCCTCAACATGGCGAGGAGCGCTTCGACATCGTCGATGCCGCCGATCAGGTCATCGGCACGGCCTCGCGCGACGAAGTCCACCGCCGCGGCCTGCTCCACCGCGCCGTGCACATCTTTCTCTTCAACCGCCGCGGAGAACTCTTTCTCCAGAAACGTTCCCGGCTCAAAGACAGCCATCCCGGCCGCTGGGACTCCAGCGCCTCCGGTCACCTCGACTCCGGCGAAACCTACCTGGCCGCTGCAGTCCGCGAACTGTGGGAGGAACTCGGTCAGATCTCCGCCAGTCCAGGAGCAGGCATGGGATCGGAAGGCGCTGTCCAACCGGAAGAGATCGCCGCCCTGCCCGCCGCCGAAGCCACCGGCTGGGAACAGATCCGGCTCTTCGTCGCCCAGGCCAGCGGCCCGGTCCGCTTTCCTTCCAGCGAGATCGAAACGGGCGACTTCTTTCCCCTGGACGTGATCCGCCGCTGGATCGCCCGGCGCCCTGGCGATTTCGCCGGCGGCTTCCTCGAATGTTTCCAGGCTTACGAAACGGGGACTTCGCGATCCGCTTCCTCCTCTTCTCCCCCGTAGGAGGCTTCAGCCCCGCGATCCTCCCTTTCGCCGCAGTGTATCCGCAATGCCCGTCGCCCACACCTCCAGATCCGCTTCCGAGTTGTAAATCTGAAAAAACGCCACCGGCTGCCGCTCCAGCTCTCGCTGCCAGGCAAAGCTCCGTTCCAGCACCACGCGAGGACAGGCGCCGAACGATCCGTGATTCAAGAACACCCAACTGGGATCCAACAAGAACTCCCGTTCCGCTCCGGACCCCTCGCCCGCCCCGCCCATCGCCTTTTCCTCCACCCCAACCAATCACGGAAGAAATCTCGTCCGGTCCTCCTCCTTCGGCAACGAACAGGCCTCGGCGCCGCCGAACCAGCGGCGCCTGCGACTCGCCACCCAGCGATACACCGCATCCCTCCAAGAACGCGGCGCCAGGCGCAGCATTCCAAACACCCTCCACCATCCTCCGGTTTCCTCCAGACAGCCCAAGGCAGCCGTGGAATCAAACTCCAAAACGCTCTCTGCGCCCACGGTCCGCAACAGCGCCATTCCGCCCACCAGCTCCCGTCCTTCGCGCTTCGCCACGGGCGCCACTATCCGCTGCGCCGTCTCCCCTTGCAGCGAAGCGAAACGCAATCGCTTCTTCCCGTCGATCCGCAGCAGCAGCCCGACCATTCGGTCGCACAGACCACAGTCCCCGTCATAGAACACGATGGGACCTCCCTCCTTCAGAAGGTCTTGTTCCGTTGCCCCAGCCTCAACCCGCCGTTCGCTTCCGGGTTGTCTCTGCGCGATTTCCTCTCTAGCGTTCACCGATGTCTTCCACCATCGTCGGCGTACCTCGGGAGATCAAGCGGGAGGAACACCGCGTCGCCCTGGCCCCTTCTGCGGCTTACCATCTCATCCGGGACGGCCACAGCGTCTTGGTCGAATCCGGAGCCGGTTTGGATTCCAATTACACAGACGAAGAATACAGCCAAGCGGGCGCCGAAATCGTTCATTCGAACCAGGAGGTTTTTCAGCGCGCTCAACTCATCATCAAAGTCAAGGAACCGCAGCCCGAGGAGATCCCCCTGCTTCGGCCCGCGCATACCCTCTTCACCTACCTTCATCTCGCCGCCAACCGCAGCCTCACCGACGCGCTTCTCGCCTCCGGCAGCACCGCCATCGCCTACGAAACGGTCACCCTCCACGGCCGCTTGCCCCTTCTTGAACCCATGAGCGAAATCGCGGGCCGCATGTCCGTCTTCGTCGGCGCTTACCATCTGGCCCGGCATCAAGGCGGACGCGGAGTCCTTCTCGGCGGCGTGCCTGGAGTTCTCCCTGGCAAAGTCCTCGTCATCGGCGGCGGAGCCGCCGGTCTCAACGCCGCCCGCATCGCCACCGGCATCGGAGCCGACGTCACCATTCTCGAAGTGGATTTTGAACGGATGCGCTTCCTCGACACCACCCTGCACACTGCGCACACTCTCTACTCCAGCGAATCCTCCCTGCTTGAGGAACTGCCCCGCGTCGACCTCATCATCGGAGCCGTCCTCGTCCCCGGAGCCCGGGCCCCCCGCCTCATCACCCGCCGTATGCTCGAACTCATGCGGCCAGGCAGCGTTCTCGTCGATATCGCCGTCGATCAAGGCGGCTGTGCCGAAACCACCCGCCCGACCACGCATGACCATCCAACCTACCTCGAAGAGGACGTCATCCACTACTGCGTGGCCAACATGCCCAGCGCCTTCTCCCGCACAGCCACCCAAGCGCTGACCAACGCCACCCACCGCTACGTTGAAGCGCTGGCCTCGCTTCCCCTGGCCGGCGCCTGCCGCCGCTATCCCGAGTTGATCGAGGGCGTCAACTGTCACGGCGGAGAACTCACCTGCCGGGCCGTCGCCGAGGCCCACGGCATTCCCTGGACGGAATTCACCCCGGATTTCATCCCCTAGCCCGCATTTCTCATACTGTTTCGTCGCGAGGGACCGGCGAGCCCGTGCGGACCCAGGCGCGCGCAGCCGAAGGCGCAGGGCTGGGCAATTACACCCTGTTCAAGCCTGAGGTAAGCGCAACGCTGTCCCCCTGGGGCGCAGCGCGCCGCAGCAGAAAGAGTATGAGAAACGCGGGCTAATCCCTCTCACCAAAGCACCGGCTTCCGCCCCACATATTCCTCCACCAGCGGCAGGTAGTAGCCCTTGATCTCGTCCAATTCGTAGAGCGTCTGCGACTTGGTGTAGAGGTCGTATTGGTTGAAATCTCTTACCCATTCCCGGTAAAGCCCGTCCCGCGCGCACTCCAACGCCGCATAACTTCCGCCGCTGTGCCACGGATAGAAGGAATGATAGCGGATCATGACCATCCCTTCTTCCGGAATCCGGTTCTCCGGATGCCGGAGCAGCACCTGATACAAATACTCGTCGTGTCCCCAGGCCAACTGAAGGCAATCAATTCCGCAACCCTCCTGGTAAACCCCCAGCTCCGTATTGTAGCGAGGATCCTCCATATCCGGATTCAATACGTTGAACTCTGGATACACACAGGTCTCAGGCAACCGGCAACCCGTCGCGAAGACGTCCCCCACCAAACCCCACTGCTCCGCCTGGCTCGTCCCGTCCTCATCGCAACCCCACAAATACATCGCCTTGCCCAGGTCGTGGATCAGCCCCACCACCTGCATCCATTGGGGTCGTCCATCCCGCCGCATGGCTTCGGCCGACTGCACCAAATGTTGCACGTTGGGCAGGTTCAAATCCGGATCGCTCACGTCGATCAAGGCGTTGAGCCTCTCCATCGCCTCCCAAACCGGCAGCGGACGGTCGAATCGCAGATACTTCTCCCGCATTCGGATCCCGTAGTCATAAGTCTGCCGCGAGCGCATTTTCCGGTAGTGCTCCCGCACGGCTGCGGTGACGCCGCCCTTTTCGTAGTTCCGGAATTCCTCCTTCTTTTTGGCGAGTTCGATCATGGTTGGAAAAACTTCGCCACCATGCCGCCAGCCAGGGGCGCGCACAACCCCAATCCGCGCCCGGTCGTCAAACATTGCGCCGCCCCGCTCCAGGGTGTTCCTTCTCCCAGTGGACCCCACCGGCGATGTCAATTTTCGGGAGGTGCTCGAAGAGATCGGCCGGGCCCGGATGCCCTTCGGCAAGTTCGGTCCCAAGGACTTTCCGCCCCAGGGCGTGCCCATCGAAGACTTGCCCGTCGAATACCTGGCTTGGTTCAAGCTCCACGGTTTCCCCAAGGGACGCCTGGGCCAATTGCTGGAAATGGTTTATGAGGTCAAAGCCTGCGGGATGGACCAAGTATTCAACCCGCACCGGCGCGCCCGCGGCGGCCGGACTCCGCTCAAGCCGGGAGTCTCTCCCGCACCACCCAACCGCAGCGCTGGTTAGTCCGCATGGCTCAGCGCCTCTGAGCAGGCAACTCGACGGGATCGTCCCCTGCGGACTCACGTCCGCGGTCCAGCAGGTGAGTGATCAGCAAAAACACCCCAAGAAGGAAGGCGATGAGCACCAAGGCCGGGATCCAACGCGACGGCCTGTTCAGAAAGGCGCGAACCTCCCGTTCCCCGGAACTCAACGCCTTCCCGGTTCCCAGACAATCCGGACAGGCCGTGAGCCATCGCTCCCCCGTGCCGGGATCGAACTGCCGGACTTCACCCCTGCCGCGGCAACTGGGACAATTCATTCTCTAAGCGCCAGCAACGCCGGCCTTCCAAATCCATAGACCAATAGCTCGGATTTATCATACTGTTTCTGCTGCGGCGCCCTGCGCCCCATGGGGACTGGGTTGGGCTGGCCTCAGGCTACCTGACGCGCTTCCCGGCGCCAGCCCGCCTTCCTTCCAAATCCCAGGTAGACGATCAACCAGCCAATCGCTCCCATGGCCGACGCGTGATAGAACACCCACAAAAGGTGATGTTCCGCGATCCAACCCGCGAGGAGGCTCCCTGTGATCCGCGACGCCCCCAAGAGCATGGCGAAGACGCCCTGAATGGAATTGCGAAAATGATCTCCCGCCAGCTCGTTCAGGTAGAGCACCGGAAGCACGTAGAGCGCCGTGATCTCCAGCCCGTGCACGACTTGCACCGCCAGGGCCATCCCCGCGCCGGGAAAGGAAGCCAACAGAAGGTAGCGGATCGCCATCGCCCCCAACCCGCAAAGCAGGAACCGCCGGATGCCCAAGCGGTTCCGGATCCGCGCCATCCCCAGGATGTAGAAGACCTCCAACACCACCCCGACGTTGATGATCAGTCCAGTCACTCCCGCCGAGACGCCGGCATACTGCCGCAGATACACCGGAAAAAAGGCGCTGTAGGCGACGAAGGCGAAGAACGCGAAGACCAACGCGACACACAGCCACCGGGTGTCGGGTTGCGCCAAACGCCGGGCCGCGTCCAACGAAGGAATTCCCCGGCGCACGGGCAAGCGCGCTTGCACTACTCCGGGCAGGACCAGCGTGTGCAGAGCCGCAGCCAAACAGCAGCCCGAACCCAGCCAGAGAATGACGTCCAGAGAGAACCCGTGCGGCAACCAAGCCGGAAGCACCGGAGAGGTCCCGGAAGACAGAAGCGGATAAAGGACCAAGCTCGGCACGACAAAGCCCGCCGTCCCAAACACCCGGACTCGCTGATAGGCCAGAACAGGGCGCGATTCCATCTCCTCTTGACGCCGCCATGCAAAATAGAGACCGTCGAGCAAGGAGAGTATCGGAGCATGCGCGAGGCTGAAGAGCAGCCACCAGATCAAGGTTGCCGGGACCGATTCGGCTCTCACCATACCGGCCAAGGCGGCCGCCGCCGCCGCAAGCGCCACCCCCATGATGCGCCGCGAATCAACCCGCAGATCCGCCAGAAGCGTGAAGACGACCGGAGCCACCAGCATGGCCACGCTCCAAAACGACCAGGCCAGCCCCACCTGCGCCTCCCGAAAGCCCTTGCTTTCCACCAACAACACCGGCATCAGCGGCGAAACGCTGCCGAGCACCGCGTAAACCAAGAAAAACTGCAGCCGAATCCCGCGCATCTCTTTGTGTAGTTACCCTTAGCCCGCACTCTTTCCGGCTTCCATGGAATATTCCCGGGATTCCGCGACTCTGGCTCTCGACGACCCATGACCTCAAGCGTTCGCCTCAATCTCCGCTGCATGGCCCTGGCGCTGGGAGTCCTGACCGCCGGGACCCTTTGCTCCTGCCAGACCGTCGAACTCTCAGAAATCGGATACCTGCAGCAACCAAACATGAAATTCGAAAACAGCGGCCCCTTCGCTTACGAATGCGGCCTCCTCGGGCAG
The DNA here is from genome assembly GCA_041749135.1 of Verrucomicrobiales bacterium. Lineage (GTDB taxonomy): Bacteria > Verrucomicrobiota > Verrucomicrobiia > Verrucomicrobiales > DEV007 > DATKCT01. The sequence goes on along the minus strand of JBGTBW010000218.1, from coordinate 27,534 downwards.
ATCGAGACCGGCCGCGCCATCTCTGTGGGCGCTGCGGGATCAGGCTGCAGCTCCTGCCACTGAAGCCCGCCGGCGCGCGCCTCATGGCTATCCCTTTCATGCTCCAACGCCGGACCCATCGCCCTCCGCGCGGCAAGAGCAAGTCTCTCGCTCTCCTCGTCTCGGGAGCATGGTTCAGCGTCCTTTCCGTCTTTGCAGGCGATTCCCCAGGGCCACTGCCCGCCGTCGAACCCTCAACAACCTCGCCGCCCCGGTCCCCGCAGATCTTGCGTGATCTCACCGTTCAGGCCGATGCGGACGTGCTCTGGGCCTCGGGTATCCTTCTCGAAGAATACCGCGGCGAAGCCCGGTGGGAGGGGGCACGCTACGAGCTGGGACTTCAGTTTGCCCACACAGGCTTCGATCTCGATTACGAGCCCAACATCTTCGGCTTCGACACCCGGCTGAAGGAAACCCGCCGCCTCATCTCCGGCGACATTTCCGTTCCCGTCCACGACCGGGTCCAGCTCAACGCCGCTGTCGTAGTATACGACGGTTTCAGCGACTACCGGTCGCTTTGGATTAGCCAGTGGTATGAGCAGTTGGTCGGCGAGGTCCCTGGCTACATTGAGCCCGATCCGGAAGGCTATTCCCTATCCGCAGGGTTGCGCTGGGAATACATCCCGCTCAACGCCTGGCTCGAACTCTCCGCCGCCTATGGCAAAGACGTGATCGCGCCCGCCTACGATTTCATCGAAACCGGACTCCAACGGGGCGAGGACGAACTCTTCACCGAGTCGCTCAATGCCACCTTCGAAAACGTCCTCCACCCCCGCATCATCACTCAGACTATCCTTCGCTGGAACGACACCACCAACCGTGAAAACCGCTGGAGCCTGGCCAACGAAACACATTTCGCCCTCCTCGATCGCTGGGTCCTCCGCACGCAGGCCGGAGCGGCCGTCGAGGACCCCAACTTCGACGCCTACTATTATGGAGCTGCCCTCGACTGGGAGTTCGCTGGTGGATTCTACGCCGGAGTTTCTCTCCGTTACTATGCGGACACCGGTGAGATAGAGAACTCCCTGGGCGGATTCAACTCCTCGGCGCCAGAACTGAACACCTTCGAATTCGGCCTCTCTCTGCGCTGGCAAGGCGACTCAACCTCGGCTAAGCTCTATGTTGGGTACTTGGAAAGCGACTACTCCTCGCTCAGCGAAGACAACGTCTTTCTCGGAAACCTCTACCGCGACCGCGAATGGGGAGTCTTCCAATTCTCCGTTTCCCACAAGTTCTGATCCCCCCTCGAGAACCATGCGTCCTCCCCCCAACTCCATCCCCGCACTCTGGCTCGCCTTCGGTCTGTTGCTCTCCAGCGTTGCTCCCGCCGCGGCGCAGGCCGCCGTAGGTTCTCAGACCCCGAATCTGTCGTTCACCCTCTTCACCGAGAGCGGAGAGCGCGAGACTCAGACGCTCGAGGCGTTTTCCAACAAGATCGTCCTCGCGTTTTATTATGCGCCCTGGTGAAGCACGTGAGGCTTCCAGGGTTCTCAGTTTGGGGACCACATTCTTGATTTCTACGACGATCCGCTGCGCGACAAGCTCCGCGGCCGTAATGCCCACGGCGTCGAGATCGTTTCCATCCTACTGAGCAACGAACCCACCGGATTCGACTCCTCGATCCGGGCCTTCCAAGTCCGGAACAACTTCGATCGCGGCGGCATCGACGCGGTGTTTTCTATGGCCGCGCCCATGGACGTGCGAGAAGGCTTTTCTTACTATACCGGAGTCTCCCCGGCGCTGACTTCCTACCAAGTCTCCATCGAGCAGCGCCGCGTTTTTGTGGTGCTCAACGGCGTCGCAAATTCCGCCAGTCACGATCCCTGGGAACTCCTCTACCGCGATTCCACCTTCACCGCCTCAAGAGCCCCGATGCTCCGCTCCCTCATAGATTCCATCGAGGGGCCTTCCGCCAATCCGTTCCTCGACTACGAATCCTGGATTGAAAGATTTGATCTTACCCCGGAGATGGCCGGACGAGATCAGGATCCCGACGGGGACGGAGCCCCCAGTGGAGTCGAGTTTCTCCTGGGACTCGACCCCACGAGAGCCGATGTCCGCGAAGGTTTCGCCATCGAACGCAGTCCGGGCGGCCATTCCGTCCTGAGCTACCGGGAAGCCCGCAATCGCACAGGTTCAATCCTTGCCGTAGAGATCTCCACCGCTTCCGGAATCTGGTCGCCCTTTGAACCAGATCCAGCCGCGGTGACCAGCGAAGCCCTCGAGGATTACGAACGGATCAGCGTCGATCTCAGCCGCCTGAATCTGGACCCCACCGCTATGTTCCGTTTTGTTTCCCGCGCCGCCCCGCCTCAATCGCCAGCGGCTGTTGCAGAGTGAACTCCGCCATCTCCCGCCCGCTCTGCTGACCCCGGGCCCGGGTTCATTTTGATCCGAAGGTATTCCTCCGCCGCCTCGTTCCACGGCCGCATGGAGTCTCCGGTCAACCTTCCCACCAACCCGGAGTCCAAAGCCGTGTGCACCGGGCGCCGCGCTTTCCACTGCGCCATGGATTGCATCGTCACGGGCTCGACCCGCCGCACTCGCAGGTTCCAACCCATCCTCTTCGCAGCTTCAATGACGGCACAACCGTACTCCCACCAAGATACGCAGCCCTCGTTCACAACGTGGACAACGCCCCCGGGTCCCTGACGCCGCAATAAACTGTCGAAGGCCCTGACCGCATCGTCACAGAAGGTAGGCGACGAATACTTGTCCGCGACCAGCGTCATCTCTTCTTCCCTGCTCGCCCGTTCCAACACCGAATCGAAGGCCGAATTCCGGCCGCTCCCAAACAGCCAGGCTACTCGCGCCACCCAATGTCTGGGCCCGCCCGTCTCCAGCACGGCCTTTTCCCCCGCTGCCTTGCTGCGTCCGTAAACATTCACCGCCCCCACCGCGTCGCTCTCCCGCTTGAGTCCGGGCTCTTCCCCCGCGAAGACATAGTCAGTGGAGACATGCAAGAACGTCGCTCCCCGCGCCGCGCACAGCTCTCCCAAGACCCGCGGAGCTTCGCCGTTGACCCTCCAAGCCTGTTCTGGTCTCTCCTCACACGCTTCCACGTCCGTCATTCCCGCCGCGTTCACCACTGCGTCGAACTCGATTTCTTCGAGAGCCCGGACCAGGGCGGCAGGGTTCTCGTGGTCCCCACTGGACCGGCCGAGCGGCAAGACTTCCCATCCCAACTCCGGTCCCAAACGCAGCAGAGCGCTTCCCAACCGCCCCGTCTCGCCCATCACGACCACGCGCATGCTGTTTCCATCGCGTGGCGCGCCTCAAAGCTCAACTGATTAACCCGCATCTGGAGTTTTTACAGAATGAGGCGGCAGCGGCGACAATCGACTGCTGGTGGGATAGGGAGATTTCGAGAATCAGCGAGAACCCTCTCTTAGACCTCCATGGCGCGCCACAATGGAGGGCGGGTTTTCCAACCCGCCTTTTCCCCTTGGATTAGCGCTCAGGCATGTCCGCCCTGCGTTTGGCTCCAAGGCAGCAAAGGAGGGCGGGTTTTCCAACCCGCCTTTCCCCCTTGGATTAGCGCTCAGGCATGTCCGCCCTCCGTTTGCCTCGAAGGCAACAATGGAGGGCGGGTTTTCCAACCCGCCTTTTCCCCTTGGAATGTCGAGCGTCCCACGCACAACAAGTCAACCGGCCTTTGATATGTAAAAACTCCAGTTGCGGGTGAAACACCCGCACACCCCGGGGGCCATGGAATGGCCGGCAGAATTTTCCGGCCCGTCCTGGGTGCAACCAGCGCTGGTCAGGCCTGCGTGGCCGGCCCGGGCCACCCCACGCCCGCCCGGATCCGGCGAGTGATCTCCAGCGCCAACTCCAGCGCCACCATGCCTTCTTGACCCGAGACCCGGGGCCGGGAACCCTGGCGCGCGCATTCCACAAAGGATTGCAGTTCGAGCTTGAGAGGCTCGTCCTTTCGGACCTCCACCTCGGAGGGCGTAATCTGCCCGTTTTCCTTGCGATACAGTCTCCCTTTTTGTTCTTGATAGTCCAGAGAAAGGTAACAGTCCTCCTGAAATATCCGGATCTTGCGCAGCCGCTCCGGACTCACCCGGCTCGCCGTCACGTTGGCCACACATCCCCCAGCAAAACGGATCCGGGCATTGGCGATGTCCTCGCTCCCGGTCAACACCGGCACTCCCACCGCATCGATCTGTTCCACAGCGGAGCGCACCAGATAAAGGATCACCTCCAAGTCGTGGATCATCAGATCCAACACCACCCCGATGTCCGTGCTGCGCCGGGGAAAAGGCGAGAGGCGGTGCACCTCGATGAACCGCGGCGTTCCCAAGAGTTCCTCCAATCCCTCCAACACGGGATTGAAACGCTCGATGTGTCCTACCTGAAGAACGCACCCGTGGTTGTGCGCGCAAGTCAGCAAGGCTTCGGCTTCAGACACGGACGAAGCGATGGGCTTCTCGATCAATACATGCCGGCCACGTTCCAAGAGCATCCTCCCCACCGCCGCATGCGTCACTGTGGGCGTGGCCACGGTGGCCGCGTCCACCGCGCTGGCCAGCTCCTCCAGCGAAGCGAACACTCGCGTCCCACAGGCGTCAGCCACTTCGGCGGCCCTATCCGCATCGAGGTCGAAGACCCCCGCCAACTCGACCCCTTCCAGCTCCGCCAACACCCGGGCGTGGTTCTGCCCAATCGCGCCCACTCCCGCCACACCTACCCGCAACTTATTCATCCTTAGCGCCTCCCCAACCGTGCATTGCGATAGCCTTCTCCTGGCACAGGCGACCCACCTTCTCGCCTTCTAACAAGAGCGTCCGGCCCGCCTCGACGACGATTCCCGCAATCCCGCTCTGCGCAGCCGCCTCCACCGTCCCTGGGCCCGCCACCGGAACATCAAAACGCAGGTCTTGCTTCGGTTTGGACACTTTCACCGCGATGGCCTGCCCTTTCCCCAAAGCTCCCCCCCGCCGGATGGCCTCGTTCGTCCCCTCGAGGGCTTCCACCGCCAACACCGTTCCGTTGCGGACCACCACCGTCTGCCCAATGTCCAACCGGCTCATTTCCTTGGCGATCCGGAACCCGTAGGCGGCGTCCGCAAGTTGCCTCTCCGTCAAGGCCGGCCCGAAAAGGGGGCCTTCCGGAGCCAGCAAATGCTCAAGAAAGGTGGTCGCCGCCAGCAACTCGATCCCTTCCTCCGAAAGCTCGGCGGCTATCGCCGCAAAGAGCGATTCCGCGTTCCGCTCCCGCACCCGGTAGAGAAGTTTTAGCGTCCGCACGTCCGGTCGCAGGTCGAACAGGTTGCGCGGAGCGATTTGGCCCACCATCACGGCCCGTTCCACCCCTTCCCTCCTGAACAAGCGGATCAGCCGGCTCAACTGCCCGACCCGCAGCCATTCCAGCACATCGACCTGCTCCTGCAACCCCGCCTCCGTCTCGCCCACAAAGGCCGCCGCCACCAGCCTGCGCACTCCTGCCGCTCGCGCATTGTCAGCGAAAATGCGGGGATAGGCTCCGTTCCCCGCAAGCATGCCGATGGTTTCAGGAACGGTATCCATGTCTCCTCGCTCGCGACCGAGTCTCCTCATCCCAGCCCTGCGGGTCAAGCTGGACGCGCTTCAGGGAGCAACGGCATCCCGCCGGTCAGTCTAGCCATTCAGACCCAACAGCCCAGTCGCAAAGGTGTGCTCCCTCAGAGCGCTCACTTTCCCGCTCTCAATGAAGGGCCACTCCATGGAGGAGCGAACTCTCTTTTCCCTCCGGACACCCATGCCCCCCATCTCACAGTCCCCAGCTCACTGGCCCCCTTGCTCAAACCCGCATCCCTTCACCCGCCAAGGCTGTCCGCAACCGGTCCAGCCCTTCCTCCAGCATCGACCGCGGACATCCGAAATTCAGCCGGAAGAATCCCGGAGCGCCGAAATCCCGGCCATTCGAAACTCCCAGCCCATGTTTCAGCAGAACCCCGGCAGGATCGTCCCATCCGCCGATCCGCCCATCCATCCAGGCCAAAAACGTCGCCTCGATCTTCCCCGTCGCCAGCGCCGGCGCTTCCGTCGCCACGAACCGCTCCACCACGGCGCGATTGCTCGCCAAATACTCCATCAATCGCAATCTCCATTCCTCCCCGTGTTCATAAGCCGCCTCCAGCGCGGTCAGACCCGGCAAGGTGGGTGGAGCCACCCATTTTCCCATCGCCCGTTGAAACGCCGCCCGCAACCGGCCCTCCGGGATCACCGCATAGGCGCAGCCGAGACCAGCCACGTTGTAAGTCTTGCTCGCTGCTCCTAACAATATCAAGCGGTCTCCTATCGCATCCACTGAGCCCAACAGAGAATGGAACGGCGTCTCGTTCTCATCATAGACCAGATCACAGTGAATCTCGTCTGAACACAGCAGCAAGCCGTGACGCCGGCAGAAGTCCGTCAACGCAGCGAGTTCCCCCGCGTCAAAAACCCGGCCCACGGGATTGTGCGGATGACAAAGCAAGAACAGCCGGACCCGGCCATGTTCCAGCACGGCATGTTCCATTGCCGGAAAATCGAAGGTCCAGCGCCCCGCAGCCCCCTCGCGCACCAAGGGAACCCGCAAACACTCCAGGCCTCCGTCCGCCGGAGCCTTCAAAAACGGCGGGTAAACCGGCGTCGCCGTCATCACCGCGTCTCCGGGACCGCCGGCGCAACGCGAGACTGCGCTCAGAGCTGGAACCAAACCCGGCAACCAGACGATCCACGATTTCTGAATCTCCAAGCCGTGCCTCCGGCGAAAGTAGCCGATCACCGCTTCCTCAGGTCCGCCGCCGCCCCAGGCATAACCAAATACGCCTCGTTCCACGCATTTGCGCAACGCCTCGATCACCGGAGCCGGCGACCGGAAATCCATCTCCGCCACCCAGAAAGGCAGCACGTCCCGTCCCTTGTAAATGTCCCATTTCAGCGAGCAGCTTCCGCGCCGCTCGATTCGCTCGTCAAACTCGCCATCCATCCCCTCCATCATCACCGGGCCAAAAGCGAATGCCAGCGCTTTCAGTCTTCCCGGCGTTCGGTCCTCGACTTGCCTGGATGACGCAAATCCCGGAACGGATCTGCTCCTTTCATGGATTGATCGGTCGTGCCGGTTCGCGCTACACTGTGAGCGTGCGCAACCCTTTTCTCTTCATGGCGACCGGCGGGATCCTGTTCGCCGGCCTCGCCTCCCTTGCCGCCGGACCACCTGCAAGTGAATCGGCCTCCTCCCATCCCAGGCCGCTGACCAACGCCCACGCCCACAACGACTACCGCCATCCCCGGCCCCTCCTCGACGCTCTCGAACTCGGTTTCTCCAGCGTCGAAGCCGACGTGTTTCTCGTCGATGACACCCTGCTCGTCGGCCACGACCACAGCGAATTGTCGCCCGACCGCACCCTGGAATCCCTTTATCTGAAGCCGCTTCAGGCCCGGTTGGATGCCTTCGCCGGACGCATCCACCCAGGATCCGCCGCGCCATTCTTCTTGCTGATCGATCTCAAATCGGAAGCCGTCGCCACTTACCGGGCCGTGCATGCCGCGCTCGAAGCCCATGCCCCCATGCTGACCCGTTTCGACAAAGAAGCCGTTCACCCGGGAGCCGTCACCGTGATCATCTCCGGAAACCGCCCTCGCGAATTCATGCAAAACCAAGAACGCCGCCTCGCTGGGTTCGATGGCCGCTGCGCCGACATCGGCAGCGATGTTTCCGCGGCGTTCATGCCGTGGATCAGCGACAACTGGACTTCGCAGTTCCGCTGGAACGGGGAAGGAGGATTTCCCGAGGACGAACGCCGCAAGCTGCACGAACTGGTCCGGAAAACTCATGCCGAAAAGAAACTCCTGCGGCTCTGGGCTGTCCCGGACCGTCCGGAGGCCTGGAGCGTCCTCCGCGACGCGGGCGTCGATCTCATCAACACCGATCGCCTCGCCGATCTCGCCGCTTTCCTCGAACATCCCTCCTGAAAACATCGGCTCCCCAAAACGCCCCCTCACCACCCCAGTTCACTCGAGTCCATTCCCCATGCTTCGGCCCGTCCTCGCTCTCTGGATCCTCCGTCTCACCAGGGGTTACGCCGCTCTTCTCCAGAAGCGCGCGGCCGGCCATGCCTCATCGACTCCAGCCAGACAATTCCGCGTTTTGCTTCCCTGCCTGCTAACGGTCGCCGCCGTCACGGCGCCCTGGAGCCTGTCTTCCGCCCCTCAGTTGGCCTCGCCAGAATCTGCGGCAGCCCATCATTGGGCTTTTCAACCCCTCTCCGTCGTAAGTCCACCACCCCCCAGCACAGACGGCTCAAGCCACCCCATCGACACGTTCCTCCGCGCCCGTTTGGCCGATTCCGGTCTCCAAATGGCTCCGCAGGCGGACCGCCTGACCCTGGCGCGGCGCCTCCATCTCGACATGCTCGGCCTGCCGCCCGAGCCGGGAACCGTCGAAGCCTTCCTCGCCGACGCGAATCCAGCGGCCTGGGAACGCCTCGTCGATCGTGTGCTGGGCAGTCCGCGCCTCGGCGAACGCTGGGCGCAGCATTGGCTCGACGTGGTGCGCTACGCCGACACCCACGGTTTCGAAGTGAACACCCCGCGACCGAATGCCTGGCCCTACCGCGACTACGTCATCGGCGCCTTCAACGAGGACAAGCCCTACGACCGTTTCGTTTTAGATCAGTTAGCCGGGGATGTCGCAGGGGAAAACGCCGCCACCGGTTTCTTGGTCGCCGCCCCCGTGCTGTTGCCCGGTCAGATAGGCCAGGACGACGCCTCCAAACGCTTGGCCCGTCAAGACGCGCTCGATGAGATCGTCGATGGAACCGCAAAAACCTTCATGGCCTTGACCCTGAGTTGCGCACGCTGTCACGACCACATGTTCGATCCCCTTTCGCAACGGGACTATTACGCCTTCCAGGCCTTCTTCGCCGGAGTGGAATACGGAGACCGTCCCCTCGCAGACGGATCCTCCCCAGAACCGCCGCCGCTCCAAGCAAGCCCGGCAACGGCCGGCTCCGGGCTGAACTCTGCGCCTGCCGAGCCCGCGGCTTCGCCAATGGTGTTTGCCGGCATCTTTCGTGCCCCGGACCACACCCGCGTTCTGCGCCGGGGCGACCCCGAACAGCCAGGCGACGCCGCTCCTCCCGCGATCCCGCCCGTCCTCGGCGATCTTGCCTTGCCCGTGGACACATCCGAGAACGCCCGCCGTCTAGCGCTGGCTCATTGGTTAGCCAGTCCCGAGAATCCGCTGACCTCGCGGGTTATCGTCAACCGGGTCTGGCAAGGACACTTTGGCCAAGGCCTGGTCAATACTCCGAGCGATTTCGGCTTGCACGGAGCCCAGCCTTCCCATCCGGCCTTGCTGGACTGGTTAGCCTCAGAACTCATCCGAAGCGGATGGTCTCTCAAACACCTGCACCGCCTCATCCTGCTCTCGGACGCCTACCGGCAGTCCAACCGAATCGATCCCCACGCCGAGGCCGTCGACACCGGCTGCCGCCTGCTCTGGCGGTTCCCATCTCGCCGCCTCGAAGCCGAAGCCATCCGCGACGGCATCCTCCAGGTCAGCGGCGCGCTCCAACTCGGCATGGGCGGGCCAGGCTTCGATTTCTTCACCTCCCGCGGCGGACTCGATGGATTCCCGCCCGTGGAAACCTTCGCCACCGATGGCCTGCGGCGGATGATCTACGCCCACAAAGTGCGCATGGAACCTGCCCCCATTTTCGGAGCCTTCGACTGTCCCGACGCCGGGCAAGCCCAAGCGCAACGGAGCCGGTCGACCACGGCCATCCAGGCCTTGAATCTTTTCAATGGCGGCTTTGTCATCGATCAAGCGGAGTGCTTCGCCGCGCGGGTCCGGACCGAAAGCGGGCCCGGAGCCGGCGCGCAGGTCCATCGCGCCTTTCGTTTGGCCTTGGCTCGCCCGCCGGAACCCGCGGAGATGGAAGCAGCCCGGGCCGCCGTGGAACTGCACGGTCTGGAGGCTCTCTGCCGGTCTTTGTTCAACAGCAACGAATTCCTCTTTCTGCCATGACCCACGTTCGCAGCAGCGTTCCGCCCTCCCCCTGGTCCAATCCCAACCGGGCCTGGTTGGATCGCCGGAACTTCCTAGGGCAAACGGCCACGTCCTTGGGCGCCATCGCCCTAACCCATCTCCTTAACGGCGACGGATTGCTGGGCTCCGATGCCCCCGCAGTTGACCCCGCTCGCCCGCACTGGCCGCGTCCCGCGCACGGTCAGCCCCGGGCGAAAAACGTCCTGGTGATCTTCTGCGCCGGAGCCTGTAGTCAGTTAGAAACCTGGGATTACAAGCCGGAACTCATCCGGCAAGACGGGCGGCCGATGCCCGGCGGTCCCGCCGTCACCTTCCAAGGACCTTCCGGCAACCTGGCCCGCCCACAGTACGCGTTCCGGCCGTACGGGCAATGCGGAAAGCTCATCTCCGATTTGCTGCCTCACCTGGGGAGACTGACCGACAAACTCACCTTTGTTCATTCGCTCACCAGCAATACCAACACCCACGGGCCGGCCGAGAACTTTTTCTCGACGGGTTTTGTGTTGGACGGCTTCCCAAGCATCGGAGCCTGGGTCAGTTATGCTCTCGGCACGGAAAATCAAGATCTTCCGGCCTTCGTAGCCATCCCCGATCCGCGGGGAGTGCCGCAAGCCAGCGTCAACAACTGGGGACCGGGTTTCCTCCCCGCCGAGTTTCAGGGCACGCCCTTTAGCGCCAGTCAGCCCATCCGCCATCTCAGCCCTCCCGGCCGGGTCACCGCCCAAAGCGACCGTTCCGCTCGGGACCTCTTGAAGATGTTGAATGAAGAACATGCCCACCGTCACCCCGGAGACGGCTCCCTGCTGGCCCGCATCGCCAGTTATGAGTTGGCGGCCCGGATGCAGCTTTCCGTCCCCCGCATCGGCGACCTTTCCACCGAACCTGCCCACATCCTGCGCCGCTACGGCGCTGACGACCCGGCCAACCCCCTCAAGGCGGCTTTCGCTCGCAACTGCATCCTGGCGCGGCGCCTCCTCGAGAACGGAGTCCGCTTCGTCCAATTGTTCAATGGAGCCTATGCCAGCGCCGGCGCCCTGAACTGGGACGGACACCAGACGCTTCGCGAACAGTACGATCTCCATGGAGTCATTCTGGACCAGCCCGCCGCAGCGCTCGTCTCCGATCTCGAACAGCGCGGTCTCCTAGCGGAGACCTTAGTCGTGTGGTGCACGGAATTCGGCCGCATGCCCATGTTCCAGAAAGGGGCGCAAGGCCGGGACCACAATCCCCGCGGATTCACGGTCTGGTTCGCCGGCGCCGGCGTCCGGCCTGGCGTGAGCTACGGAGCCACCGACGAACTCGGATTTCAGGCCGTGGAAAACGTCTTGTCCGTGCACGACCTCAACGCCACCATCCTGCACCTTTTGGGACTCGATCACGAGCGCCTGACCTTCCAACACAACGGCATCGCTCGCCGCCTCACCGATGTGCACGGCAGAGTCATCCAGCCCATCCTGGCCTGACAGAGTGCGCCGAAACTCTGAGGCAAGCGCAACTCGACGCGTTTTCTTGCATTGCCCCGGTTCGCTCAGAAAGCTAGCCTGCCCGAATGCTTCGACCCACCCTCCACGCGAGCGGCTGCTTCCCTCGCCTTCCCTCACAGGCCGCGGCTTCCCTCTCCGCCGCCCTGCTTTTGTTCGCCTGCCTTAGCCCCCTCCCAGCCCAAGACCGCATCGCCACCGAACCGCCCCAGGGTATCCAGGAGAATCCCCCCGGCGTTCACGCCTTGGTCCATGCCCGAGTCGAGACCTCTCCCGGCCAAGCACTCGACGACGCCACGCTCGTAATCCGCCACGGCCGCATCGACTCCATTGATGCCGCTGGAGCCCCTCCGCCGGACGCCCGCATTTGGGACTGCACCGGACTCTCCGTGTTCCCCGGCTTTATCGACGCTCATACCTCCATCGTCCGCACGCCCGCTGAAGGCTCCCAGCGCCCTGGGCTCCAGCATTGGAATGCGCAGATCCAACCGGAGGCGTCGGTGGCTCAGGATGGGCAAGCCGACGCCGCCGCCATCGAACAACTGCGCAAGCTCGGTTTCACCGCCGCCCTCGCCGTTCCCAGCGGCGGCATTCTCCGCGGCCGCAGCGCCGCCCTGGCTTTGGACGACGCCGGGCTGCCGGCGCTCATCCTGAGCAGCGACCTATTTCATCACTTCGATTTCGACCTGTCTCGCGCCCGCGGCGAGGGTTATCCCCGTTCGCTCATGGGTTGCATCGCCCTGATTAGGCAAACCCTCCTCGATGCGCGGTGGAAAGACGCCTTCCGGCGTGCATCGGCTGCCGACCCGACCCTCACACCCACTCCACAGGATGACCCCGCGCTGGATGCCCTCGCCTCACTCGTCAATGGTTCGGACACAGCCGTCTTCCATCCCCGCGATGAGTTGGACTTCGACCGTTGCCTCGAACTCTCCTCGGAGTTCGGTTTGCGCGGTCTCTTCGCCGGAAACGGCTACGGTTACCGCCGCGCTGTGCATCTGGCCAGCCGCGGAGCCCGCATCATCGTTCCTCTCAATTTCCCGGAGCCTCCCGACATCGCCGGACCTGAAGCCCTCCTCGAAATGTCGCTCGAGCGCCTTCAACATTGGGAACTCGCTCCTTCCAACCCCGCTCTCCTCCATGAAGCGGGCATCCCCATCGCCATCACCACTCACGGGCTCGAGAAACCCGAGGCAACCTTTTGGAACAATCTGCGCATCGCCGTCCGGGAACGCGGACTTCCCCGCGCCGCCGCCCTCTCTGCTCTCACCAACGTACCCGCAGGATTTCTCGGGCTCGGCGACCGCCTCGGCGTCATTGCCAAAGGGCGTCCCGCCTACCTGACCATCTGCCGCGGGGATCCCTTCACCGATCCCAAGGCGAAAATCGATTCGGTGTGGATCGGGGGCAAACGGCACGCTCTATCAAAACCCGATGAGCCCGAGGCCGCTGGAGTCTGGAAGTTGACCTGGAGCGGAATCACCGGGCCTACCCAAATGACCCTCACGCCCAAAGGCAAATCCTTCACTCTCATCGCCGGACCCCCGCCAGAACCGGAGGGATCCGCAACGGCTCCCTCCGATGCTGCGACGCCCCCCCTTACCGTGGAGTTTAAGGACCGCCAACTCATCATCCCGCCCAACCAGGCTTTCCCTGGAGCGCCCCACCCGTTCACCCGGCTCTCCGCTTATATCCGGCAGGATCACCTGACCGGAGTCGGCGAAACCCAGGACGGCACCCCCATTACCTGGTCCGGCGCCCGGGAACCCGGCTCCGTCCCGAAGGAAGACGGCGACGAAAAAACGGACGATTCCACTCCTGAACTGCGCCGGCCCCGCTTCGATCAGTACCCCGCCGGAGCCTTCCCCGGCTTGACGCCCAACTCCCAATCATCCGGCGGCCCCGATGCCATCCTCGTCCGCAACGCCACCGTCTGGACCTGCGGCCCCGAAGGCGTCATCGAGTCTTGCGATCTCCTCGTTCGCGACGGAATCCTCGAAGCCATCGGCCCCGCCCTCCCCGTCAGCGGTTCACTCCGCGTCATCGATGCCTCTGGCAAACATGTCACCCCGGGATTGATCGACTGTCATTCCCACCTCGCCATCAGCCGCGGAGTCAACGAGAATTCACACGCCGTCGCCGTCGAAGTACGCATCGGAGATGTTCTCGATCCCACCGACATCAATATTTACCGCCAACTCGCCGGAGGCCTCACCACTGCCAATCTTCTGCACGGCTCCGCTAATCCAATGGGTGGTCAAAGCCAGGTCGTGAAATTCCGCTGGGGCAGTCCTGCCGCCGGACTCGTCTTCCAAGGAGCAGCCCCAGGAATCAAGTTCGCCCTCGGTGAGAACGTCAAACAATCCAACTGGGGAGATAACTACACCACCCGTTATCCCCAGTCCCGCATGGGCGTCGAACAAATATTTCGCGATGCCTTCCTCGCCGCAGCCGACTACCGCCGCCATCGCGATTTCCACGCCGCCAACCCCACCCTCGGCCCTTTCCGCCGCAATCTCCGGCTCGAAGCGGCTCTCGAAATCCTCGAAGGGAAGCGCCTCATCCACATTCACTCCTATCGTCAGGATGAAATCCTCATGTTCGCCAAACTGGCCCAGGATCTCGACCTGCGCGTCGCCGCTTTCCAACACGTCCTGGAAGGCTATAAAGTCGCCGATGCCATCGCCTCCATCGGCGCGGGCGGCTCCAGCTTTAGCGATTGGTGGGCTTACAAGTTTGAGGTCTACGACGCCATCCCTCACAACGGAGCCATGCTCCATCGCGCCGGCGTCCTCACCAGTTTCAATTCCGACGACGCCGAGCTCGGTCGCCGGATGAATCTTGAGGCGGCCAAAGCCGTCAAATACGGCGGCCTCTCCGACGAAGAAGCCCTGCAATTCGTCACCCTCAACCCCGCCCGGCAACTCCGAATCGATGACCGGGTCGGGTCCCTCGAGCCCGGAAAGGACGCCGATTTCGTTATCTGGAGTGGTCATCCCCTTTCCAATTACAGCCGCTGCGAACAAACCTGGATCGACGGCCGCAGCTACTTCTCTCTCGAACGCGATCGCGCCCTCCGCGAAGAAGCCATTCAAGAACGAGAACGCATCAGCGCCCTCATCCTCCGCCGCCAAGAAGAAAAGAAGGAGAGCAAAGAAGGGGAGGACGAGAAGAAACCCGAGGCCGTTCCACCCGCTTCCACGTCTTCACCCGAGCCGGAGGACGACTTTCATCGCGCTCTGGAATTTCGCGCCATCTATCACAACGGCGAAAGCTTCCATTGCTGCACCTTGGATCACGCCGACCACGATTGAAAACCGCATCGCACACCCATCCGCTCTCCCTCGCCCTGCCTTTCCCCATCACCTTGCTTGCTCATCCGTATGCCCCGCTCGCTTCCCCACCTGCTTTCCGCTCTCCTGTTCTCCTTGTTCCCTGGCCTCAGCCGCGGCCACGACTCACTGCCCGGGCGTCCCCAGGACCGGCCCGTGCTCATTCGCAATGCCGTCATCCATCCCATCTCAAGCGATCCCATCCCCGGCGGTTGGCTCCTCTTCGAGGATGGCTGCATCCGTGCTCTCGGCCCTCCTGACACCCTTCCCGCCGCCGTCCCCGATGCCGAAGTCATCGATCTGGAATCCGCCCATCTCTACCCCGGTTTCATCTCCGCTCATTCCGCGCTCGGGCTCGTCGAAATCAATGCCGTGCGCGCCACCCGCGATCTTTCCGAACCCGGAGCCATCACCCCCAACTTGCGGGCGGAGATCGCCGTCAATCCCGACAGCGAACTCATCCCTGTGGCCCGGGCCAACGGGGTCCTCACCGCCCTCACCGTACCCCAAGCCGGCCGCGGCGGCTTCATCAGCGGAACCTCCGCCTTGATGGCCCTCGACGGTTGGACCTGGGAGGACATGACCCTTCAAGCCCCCGTCGGTCTCCATGCCTTCTGGCCCTTCCTCCCGCCGCCCGGATCCCGCGAGGACGACGACCGCCGCTCCATCGCCGAATCCGGCGCTGCGCGCATCCGCGAGTTTGAAGAAACCCTCGCCCAGGCTCGTGCCTACCAAAAGGCCCGCGAGAATCCCGATCCTCGTTTCCGAGGGGATCTCCGGCTCGAAGCCCTCCTGCCCCTCCTTCGCCGCGAACTCCCCCTCTTCGTTCACGCCGAAACCCTGACTCAGATCCAGGACGCCCTCGATTTCACTGCTCGTGAAGAACTGCGCATGATCCTGGTTGGCGGTTACGATGCCTGGAGACTCGCTCCCCTGCTCCGCGAGCGCGAAGTGCCCGTCATCCTTTCGGCGATCCAACGCTTGCCTCTCCGCCGTGCGGATCCCTATGACATTCCCTTCCGGGCCGCCGCAGAACTCCAGGCCGCGGGAGTCCGCTTTTGTATCGCCAACGCCGGATCCGAGGGTAAGGCGCCTCACGAACGCAACCTTCCCTATCAAGCCGCCCAAGCCGCAGCTTACGGCCTCGATCCTGCCGAAGCGCTCCGCGCCATCACCCTCAGCCCCGCCGTCATCCTCGGCGTTGCCGACCGCCTCGGTTCTCTCGATCCCGGAAAGGACGCCACCTTATTTGTCAGCAGCGGCGATCCCTTGGAAACGCGCACCCAGGTCACACGAGCCTGGATCCGGGGCCGCCAAATCGATCTCTCAAACCGCCAAACCCGTCTTTACGATAAATACCGCCAACGCTACGAGGACTAAGCGGTCATGAGCATAAATACGATGGCGTTCGCGGCGAGGGATTTTTGGCGCAGACAAGGCGCGATCGACGAGCATACCCTCAGCGGCCTCCCCATTCCAACCGCCTGTGTCTCCATTCCTCACCTTCTAAAAGGAACTCTCTGGGGATGCCTCTTTGCAGCCCTCGGCGCGACGGCCGCCGAACCTGAAGCGGAGGCGCCTTCGGCGGTCCAGGAACGCCTGGCTCCTTACGTCCGTCCGCCCGCCGAGTATGCGGACGATTTCGGAGATTACCGGACGGTGCTGCGCTTCGATGGTGGCCGGCCCGTCGATACCAAGGAAGATTGGGCGGCGCGGCGCCGCGAAATCCTGGCCGCCTGGCGAGAACACCTTGGCCAATGGCCGCCCTTGATCGATCCTCCAAGAGTAGAAACCCTATCGAGCACGCGGCGTGAGAACTTCCGGCAGGACCGGATCCGCTTTCGCTGGACGCCGGCAGAAGATACGCAGGGCTGGCTCCTGGTCCCGGATGGTGAAGGCCGCCGCCCGGCTGTTCTGGCGGTCTACTACGAGCCTGACACGGCCATAGGGCTCGCAGGGGAGAACCGCGACTTCGCCCTGCAGTTGACGCGCCGGGGTTTCGTGACAATGTCGATCGGAACCGCCGAAGCCAGCGCCGCCGGAACCTACGCGCTCTATTGGCCCAGCCTGGAAGAAGCCCGAGTAGAGCCTCTGTCCATGCTCGCCTGCGCCGCCGCCAACGCCTGGTGCGTCCTGGCGGCGCAGCCCGAGGTCGATTCCGCGCGAATCGGAGTTGCCGGCCACAGTTTCGGAGGAAAATGGGCCCTGTTCGCCTCTTGCCTCTTCGACAAATTTGCCGCTGCCGCCTGGTCGGACCCAGGAATCGTCTTCGACGACTCACGTTCCAATATCAACTACTGGGAACCCTGGTACTTGGGTTGGCATCCGCCCCCCTGGAGACCCCGGGGACAGGCAACCCCCGATAATCCAGCTCGGGGGGCCTACCCAAAGCTGCGCGAGGCGGGCCGCGACTTGCACGAACTGCATGCCCTCATGGCGCCGAGACCTTTTCTGGTTTCTGGAGGAAGCGAGGATCCTCCCGAACGCTGGCGCGCCCTCAACCACTCTGTTGTGGTCAACCGATTGCTCGGCCAGGAACATGGAGTGGCCATGCACAATCGCCCGGGCCACGATCCCACCCCGGAGTCGAACGCCGTAATCTGCGATTTCTTCGACTTCGCCCTGCGACCTGTGGACGAGTGAAGGAGATCCCTCTCTCCCGCCCGTAGCGGAACTCGCCGTAGTGGAACTCGCCAAGAGTTCCGAGGTCCCGCTCTCCAGCCCGTAGCGGAACTCGCCGTAGTGGAACTCGCCAAGAGTTCCGAGGTCCCGCTCTCCAGCCCGTAGCGGAACTCGCCAAGAGTTCCGAGATCCCGCTCTCCAGCCCATCGGAAGCTTTGCAGCTTCCGCTACGATGCCCGTTCCACGTAGCGGAACTCACCAAGAGTTCCGAGATCCCTCCGGCCAGCCTTCGGAAGCTTTGCAGCTTCCGCTACGATGCCCGTTCCACGTAGCGGAACTCGCCAAGAGTTCCGAGATCCTTCTCTCCAGCCCCTCGGAAGCTTTGCAGCTTCCGCTACGATGCCCGTTCCACGTAGCGGAACTCTCAAGAGTTCCCTTCGTTCACTGCCCGGCCGGCTCCCTCTCCGGAAAGAGCCGCTGCGCAAAGTCGTGCAGACTCCGCCGCCAGGTCTGCCATTCGTGATCGGTGCCGGCCGAAGAATAGAACTCGCTCCGGATCCCTGCTCCGTTCAGGGCTTCGTGCATGACCATCGCGCCGTCGTGAAACCGGGTTTCCGCGGTCCCCGCGCCCAGCCACAGCAAACGGACTTTGCCGTTGAAACCTTCCGCATCGCGAAAAACGCCGCCGAAGGCGGTTTCCACATCGAAATCCTGCCTCGGCGGATAGCTCATGGCTCCGATCCAGGCAAAACGGTCAAGATTCCCCAGACCGACGCTCAGAGTCTGCATGCTGCCCATGGAAAGCCCGGCCATGGCCCGGTGCTCGCGATCCGGCAGGGTCCGGTAGCGTTTCTCAATCCAAGGAATCAGTTCCTGCAGCATCACCTCTTCGAAGGCTTCCGTCGCCCGGCGCCGCTCGTCTCCAGCCTCGCCCGCAGCCACGGCCCGATTCTCTGTCGCATACGAAGCGTAGCCGCTGTCCACCACAACCAGCATCGGTCGCGCCTCACCCGCCGCGATGAGGTTGTCCATGATCACCGCAGCCCGGCCCTGTTCGATCCATCCCCGCTCGTTCTCCCCCGCCCCGTGCAGCAGATAGAGCACTGGGTAACGCCTTTCCCTTTGAGCCTCGTAACCCGGCGGAGTGTAGACATAAACCCTGCGCCAGCGTCCCGTGATGAGCGAACGATAGGATCCTACTCGAAGCTCCCCTTGTTCTGACTCCGGCTTGCGCTCGTAAAAATCAACGCCCGCCTCCGGAACCTCGATCCCACTCGTCTCCCGCCCATACCCGAAGAAACAATGACTAGATGGATCGTTCGACCTCATGCCGTCCACCACGAACCAATAATAGTGAAAGCCCGGAACGGCCGGCGGCGTGGTCGCCGACCACACTCCATCCTCTTGCCGCTCCAACGCCAGCGGCTCCGGGATCAGCCCGGCCCCTCCCTCGAGCTTCACCTCGCGAGCTTCGGGGGCTCGGACCCGAAAGACCACTCGACGGTCCATCCCAATCCGGGGATAGCCGGCGCCCAGAATGTTCGTCGATGCCGGCGCGCCCTCCTCCGGCTCCTGAGCCCAAACCATGCCGCCAGTCGCCGCCATCAAAAGGAATACGCCGCCAAAAGTTTTCATCGTCTCAGATCTTACCTATCGCTTCCATAGCCAAAAGTCCACGCTCCACAAGGCCGGCGCATGCGGGCATCAAGCCGCCAGTCGCGGCAAGGATCGCCTTCCGCCCCTCACAAAGAGGATGCGTCTGCGCCAAATCTGCGGACCTTCCTGTGGAATGAGAACCCATCGCCTTCCCCCTCGCATCGTGCATCGCGCCGCTTCGCTCCTCCTGGCCGGAAACGCCTTCCTCCTCGCCGCTAGCGCGCTTCCCGCCGCCGATTGGCCGCAATGGCGCGGGCCCAATCGCGACGGTTTATGGTCTGAGAACGGCGTCCTGCAATCCTTCCCGGAGGCTGGACTGACCGCCAAATGGAAATCCCCTGTAGCCTCCGGTTACAGCGGACCCACCGTCGCCGAGGGCAAGGTTTACGTCGCCGACAAGATCACTGAACCGGGTGAACAGGAGCGAATCCATTGCTTCGACGCCGCTACCGGAGCGCTCTTGTGGACTCACGCCTACGACTGCGCCTATCAAGGTATCGACTACGGCTATGGGCCCCGCACATCCGTCGCCATCTCCGGCGAACGGGCATTCTTCCTCGGAGCCATGGGCCATGCCGTCTGTCTCGACGTCAAAACCGGCGAAGCCCTCTGGCGCCGCGACCTGCGTGAAGATTACAACCTCGATATCCCTGTCTGGGGCCTGAGTTCGTCCCCCATCGTCGTCGGTCCTCTCGCGATCTTTCAAATCGGCGGTCCGGGCGGCGCTTGCGTCGTCGGACTGGACGCCGCCACCGGTTCAGAACGCTGGCGAAGCATCGACGACCTCGCTTCCTACACGTCCCCCATTCTGATCCGGCAGGCCGAACGCGACGTCTTGATCTGTTCCACCGCCAACCGCGTCGCCGGACTCGATCCAGCATCCGGAGCCGTCTTGTGGGACCTGGAAAACAAGCGAGTCCGTCTCATCGACAATGTTCCCACCCCTGTCCACGATCCTGCCGACGGCCGGATTCTCCTCACCTCGTTCTACAATGGAACGCGAATGCTCCGCGCCAACCCTTCCGCCCTCGAAGTGGAATCCCTCTGGGAACGCCGCGGCTCCAGTGAACGCCGCACCGATGCCTTGCATCCCATGATCGCCACGCCGCTCCTCCGCGGAAACCATATCTTCGGCGTCGATAGTTATGGCGAACTGCGCTGCCTCGACGCCGCTAACGGCGACCGGCTCTGGGAAGACCAAAGCGCTGTCCCCCATGGCCGCTGGTCGACCCTGTTCTTCGTTCAGAACGGCGAACGCACCTGGATTTTCAGTGAGGAAGGATTCCTCATCATCGCCGAATTGAGCCCTTCCGGTTACCGTGAGATCAGCCGGACCCGCATCATCGAGCCGACCACCCCCCTCGCTCAACGGCCCTCCGGCCTTGTCTGCTGGGTTCATCCTGCTTTCGCCAACCGCTCCGTTTACATCCGAAACGACCGCGAACTGGTCTGCCTCGATCTGAGCGCGGAACCCTGACAAAGCCGCTTGCCTCCTCTAAAACTCCCAACTCAAGCCAAACATCGGCCCGGCTGTGTTCAATCCCGGGTTCGGATCCGTGGCCCCTCCGTTCGAAAGATGCTGGAAATACGCCCCCACGCTGAAACTCAGCCCGTTCTCGCAGCGATACCGAAACCCGCCGTGCATAAACCAATTCAACGTGAAGTCCTGTCCCTGCCCGCCAACGACACCCTGACTGTTGGTCCAGCCCACTCCTCCGCCGATGCTGAAGAAAACCTGTTTTCGCCGGTCCGGCCACCAATACTCGATGGAAGGGCTCAGACTCAGGCCGAAGTAGTAATCCTCCGCGCCTTCCATGTATCCTTGTCCCAATAGACTCAGCCGTGACCGCACCACCAGATCTCCCTCGCCCAAAGTCAATTGAATGTGCGCGGGCGTGCGCAGGCTCACCATCGCCGCCGCGATCTCGTAGTTGAGGTCCGTGCTTCCCCCCACACGCCACATCCAACCCCCATCCACGTCGAGCGACCACAGCGAAAAGGGCTCGCGGTCATCGCCGGTCTGCGCAACCGCCGGTCCGCCGCCCGTATCCGCCAGCCTTGCGCCCGGTTCCCCGGACATGACCCCTTGCGGGATCAACCCTGACAACAAAAACAGAGCCAGCCACTGCGATCGAATCGGCTTCACCCTGTCCTCTGCATATTGGAAAGCCCCTCTCATTCCCCTTCCTCGGCCCACGCCTCGGGCTCCGGCCCGCTGTCCCCAAGCTCCTCCCCTGCCGCCCACAGGATTCCCTTCTTCAGCAGCAAGCGGAACGGAGCCGACTCGAAATCCTGCGGATGCCCCAACGACGTGTAGAATACCCGTCCTCCAGCCGAAGTGTGGTTAGTCCAAGCCACGGGTTCCTCCGGCCGGATGGAGCCCGCCCGCCCCCAAAGCAATACTTCCGTCCCGGGCTCCAAAGGACTCACCTGGTAAAGGGAGCCCCCCGTCGCCCATTCGCCCGCTTCCAATGCTTGCACGATCGCATGATGCCCTGCTTCCGGACGGACCCGCGCGAACGTCGCTACCTCGTTGCCATGGTGGCCATGGTAATTGCCGCCCAACACCTCCGGATCGAAGTCCTCCCACACCGTCCGTCCAGGCTCAGGTTCTGCTTCCCTCAGGGAAAAGGCATGACTGGCCGTTCGCAGCCCCACAACCGGTCTTCCGGAATCGACATACTCCCGCAAAACCCGCATCTGGCGCTCCGGCAACGCCCGGCGTCGCACACTCAACACCAGCAAAGCAGCGCCCTCCAAGGCCTCCAGGCCCTCCATCCGCCCGGCATCCCCCGGTGCAGCGAACACACAATGCATCCGGAAGGCGTCCCCGAGCTCCTCCTGGAAAAAACGCGGGAGAGTCCTCTGCGTTTCATACTCGTCCTCGGCGACGATCAGCACCGCATCCCTCCGCAAGTCAGCCCGGAAACGAAAGGATTCGCCCCCCAAAACCTGATCGCTGGTCACGGTGGGACAAACGTAGCGCTCAATGTGCTCCACCACCAAATCCGTGCTCCGGTAATGGCTCACCCGGGGCCAATCCGCCGGGTCGTACATGGTGTCGGTCAAGTCCCGCACCAACACAACGTTCTTGCCGCTCTTGGCCAGTTGCCTCAACCCGAAGGGCCGGCCCAGCACGCACATGTTCGTGTGCACCCCTATCAAAAACACGTTTTCCACGCCCCGCTGCTCCAGCAGGTTCCAGTTCTCCACGCCTGAATCAGTGACGGCATCCCGTTCCCCGTCCATCTCGATCGCCGCGCTCTGGCGAATCCACGGACTATCCGGATTACGCCCCATCGCCTTCAACCGCTCCGCCCACTGCGCGTGCTCTTCCGGACCGTCGTCCTCGCCGCCGTCGCTCGCGTCCACCGGATATCCCGCAGCTTCCTCCTCGTCATCGATCCAATACAGCCACTGCTCGATGCCCTCAGGAAGATTCGATGCGGCAGGGGCCTCCTGAGCCCGGCGCCGGGCCGGATGATTCGCGTAGAACTCCATGCAGGATGAAGGCGCATGCACGATCAGCGCTCCGCGGCGCCGGGCCTCGGTCAAAAACGCGTTCGCCCGGGGAGCCATCTCCGAAACCCGCCGGGTGGCGTTCAGGCAATGATGCACATCCCACATGTCGCAGACAATGACCGCGGTCCGCGCCGGGTCCCACTCGGCAGAGGTCTGCCGGATGACGGTTCCTCCCGCGGCATCCTCCACCCGATCACGCAACAAAACGCGAAAAGGTTCGCCCGCCGCAGCCCCAGCGATACCCATCAAACCTGCGGCGACGCTGACAAGCGCGACAAACTTCCAAACGCCGGGAGATCTTTGGAGTGCCGGAGTGTTCATGGCGTCGCCGGTCTCTCTATACGCATTGCGCCCCTCATCCGTCAAGACTCCCCAACATCTCGTGCGAACCTCCTCGACCCCCCGGCGCCGCCGGATTCACTGAACCTGCATTTCTCATCCGGTTTCGTCGCGCTGAAAACGAGTTGGTCCCTCAGCGATTCCCTCTTCCATCCCTGAACTGAGGCGCCGGCTCCTTACCCGATGGCGGTCTGCTTCCCCGCCGCCGATCCAGGCGGGACCGGCCGGCGTTGGCGAACGAATTTGTTGCGGTATGAAATCCGCTCGACTATCTAGAACAATATGGCATGCCATCACTCAACCCAAGAGGCGCCGCTTTCAGTCGCCGAGAACGGGGCCATTCGGGTTGCCTGTACGCGTGTTCGTCCCGGCTCCGTCAGGCCTCCAACAGGGAATTCTTAGCGGTAAACAAGGAGAAAACGTCATGATTTGTGCTGCGAACCCCTTTCGTTTTGTGCTAGCCTTTGCCGGCAGTGCGGCGGCTGTTTATGGCTGGAGCGCCGCGGCAGCGACGTTCCTGACCATCGACGGACGCGATGCCGCTAATCTCGCGGGCGATGGCAACCATCCCACGTTTCACAATCCGCCGGTCAATTTCGCCTTTTCCTTCGGCGGAGTCGCCGCCGACAATCCGGACGCCGGCCCCGGCGACCCTCCCCAGCCAACCGAGACGAACTTCAACTTCACCGGCAATGACTTCGGCGGTGTGGGGTTTGGCACGGCGGCGGCTGGTGATCTGGCCTTCCCACTCCCGGCGTACTTTCATATCGACCTCACGGTGAACCCCGGAAATACGCTCGCTTCGCTCGACCTCAATCTGAAGGACGCGGACACACTCTCCCCCGTCCAGGTTCATTTGATCGAGGAACACAGGTACTCGTTTCTACTGGGTGGACCCGGCGCCAAGACGCTGATCGTCGATTTGTCTTCGCCCATTTTCACCAACACGCCTCGCGATGGTGTGCCCAACTTTGATCCGGACAATGGCTTGACCGAACTGCAACTGCAATACCCGTTCAGCGAGGGTGGTTCCGGCGCTGTTCTGGACGTCACCATCCACGAAATACGAATCACCAATATTCCCGAGCCAGGGACGCTCGCCTCAGCTTTCCTCGCCCTCGGCCTGTGGGCCCTTCGCCGGCGCCGGAGAAGATAGGCACATCGGAGGGGGCGCACCGGCGGATCGTCATCGGCTCCCACATTCCCGGGCAAGCCAGCTCGATCTCCCCCGGCTTTAGTGCGTATCTGGATTTGTCTGTCGGCTGTGGGTTGGGAACTGCTCTCCGGCTCAGTTCTCTCGCGCCGCCCTGAGCGTGTAGAGCCCCGTCCGTTCCGGATTCAAGGTGGTTGCAAAAACGTAATACTCGCGCCCTTCCGCGATCCGAAACCGGACCACGGTCCTCGCCGTAGGCTGGCCTGAGCTTCGCACCACCGTTTCTTCGCGGTCATCCAACACCACGAGAAAGGGCCTAAATCCCTCTTCTCCAGCATCCGACTCCATAGTGACGGCGATGCGTTCCCCCGGAGCCCCGCCCGCCAGCAGGTAGTTCTTGGAATAGTAGGACCCGTCGAAGTCGCTGTTCTCATCCAGCCATCCTTCGATAGTCGCCGCACCCACAACCAGCACCTCCAACCCGCTGGGAAGCTGCGGGTAAAACATCAGGTAGTCGCCCGTGGCGCCGCTTTCAAACGCACTCAGTTCACCCCGATAAACCATCCCCGGTTGCGCCCGGAAGGATTCCTCAAACCCCGGCTGCCCTGCGCTGCCCGCTTCCCACACCATCGCCCCGCCGCTGTCGTATATCCGCAAGCGCGGACTGAAGCCCACCGCTTGAACATTGATGGGGAATGCGCGCACCGTACTCAGACCAGAGATCCGAAACTCGCGAATGCTCCCGCTCAATCCAGGCCCAGTTTGACGGCGGCCTCTCAGGTAGGCCGATGGACCGTCGAGGATCAATACCTCGCCCGGTTCAGCGGACGGCTGGACTCCAATGCGCCAATAACCCGATTCGCCTTCCAGCGATGGCAGGCGAACCCGGTCGAATCCCTCTTCCTCCGCCGGTCCCAACACTTCCCATTCCGCCGCGGCATCAGCCGCCGGATCCAACATTTCCAGATCCGGCCCGCGCTCAATCCGGTAATCGGAGCCCGATCGTCGCCGCAGAAATTCGAGCCCAACTTGGTTGTCTCGCCGCACCACACCGAATTCCGGCAGCGAGGCCCGCGACGCCGGATGCGACCCCAGCCCGAACTCGCGCAGATTCATCTCCCCATCCGCGTCGTCATCGGCTTCGAACCAGCCCACTCCAAGATCCCTTGCCCACAAAACATAACCTGGATACAAGACGCTTCGAATCCAATCCCGGTAGAAGCTGACATCGGCAAAAAGCGACAGCGATTCCCCGCAGTCTCCAACGACAAAGCTCGCCGTCCCGGCCAGCAACCACCCTTTTCCCTGACGCAGCATCAGCGGCCCGCCGCTGTCGCCAAAACAAAGGCCCGTCCCGCCCGAAGGATCCCCGGCCGGAATCACATCCGCATCCAGGTGATCCCCGTCCCCTTCGAGAACCGCGGCCGCCACGGTGCGGTCGGTCAGCGGCAAATCGGCTTCCTGCAACACGGATGCCAACGGCCCGCCTTCCGCCAAGGAACCCCAACCCACGACGCGGAAAAGGCCCCCCGTTTCCGGCAGGTCTCCGGGAGCCGCCACCTCGATCGGCGCGAGGTTCACCCCCGGTTCCGCCAGCCGCAGCAAAGCCACATCTCCATCGAAGCCCGGGCTCCGGAAAATGTACCTCGGCTGCAACACGATCTCGACCACTTCAAGGACAAGAGCATCCGGATTGTCCTCCAAGCGGACGGCGTGCGCCCCGAGCACCACGCGCAAACGCGAGGGCCGTTGCCCCGCCACACAGTGCGCTGCGGTGAGCACCCAAGAGGGATGCACCAGGATCCCCGCGCAATAGTGCCCGCCGGTTCCTCCGCCAGCCTGCACCCGGCGCAAAGACGCCATCCAGGGATAGGAGCCCGGTGCTGCCGCGCCGCCTCCGACCAGCTTCTCCGCAACGCCCGGTTGGTCCTTCCCTTCCCCACTCAAACGCGGCGCCGATGCCGCAAGGGCCAATGCAAGCATCGCAAGGCACATCGCCCACGGAATACAATTCGCCACGCCAACAAAAACGCGGCATTCTCAGAACGTGCAAGGCGTAGACGCCGCGGAGCGCCAGAATTCTTAGGCTCACGGAATTTTTACCTGGATCGAACCAGTTTTTCCAGATAACCTTCCCGTAATCCGCACCAGACTTATGTTTTGGCGGAAACGCTTCCCCTTCGTCGCCGCACTGACCTTGTTGTTGGCGCCCGGCGCTTATGCCGAAGAAGCGTCATCCACTCGGGACTCCGAATTGCTGACGCTCGCCATTCAAGAGCGCACCCGTGAACTCGAACAGGAAATGGCCGGCCGCCATTCCACGCCGGAGAAACGGCTGCGTCCTCTAGTCAAAGGCCTCCAAAGGGATTTCGGCGTGCAGAACCGCTCCCACATCGCTGTCGTGCTGGCCGGTTTCTTCCCGGAACTCCAAGAAGAGATCCTCCGTGAATTGCTGCGCGACCGGGTAAGCGATTCGCAAGCGTTGGTGGAAGCGCTAGGCCAGACATTCGGCGGCAACCAGTCTGCCATCGTGAATCTGCCCGGCCGCATCATCGCCTCGCCCCTCGCGCGGGCGCGCTCCTCTCCCGCGCGCCGCCTGACCCTGCCCACGGCTTCCAGCCACCGCCGTCACGTGTCTACAACTGGAGATCCTGGCGATCCCACCGTGGTTTCAGGCAGCGGCACGATCGACGACGTCGCCTTTGATTTGGGAGTGGCCACTTTCAACGAGGGAACCAATTCCTACACCATCGTGATCGGGGAGCAGACTCTCCACAATTGTATTCTCCTCGGAGGCTCAAGCAGTGGCTCGACTATCGAATACCTTTTTTTCTGTGATCCCCACACGATCACGATCGTCTGTATTATTGAGTAGATTGCTGCATTGGCTCGCCTAAAGAGGCTCAGTGACAGGCCAACGCAAAACCACAGCGAGTCCCCGCCGTCAGGCCACCACCGGCGCCAGTCTCAACACCAGCCGCCGGCAGGGGCGCCAGCATTCCGCCGGTCATGCCCTCCACCTATACGTGCCTGCTCTACTATCAGAACTCCTCACTTCGGGGAATTCTGATGAGCCGTCAGTCCAGCAAAGTTCTGCGATTCGCCCGGGCGCACCCGGTGCAGTGGAGGTGTTCGCTCCCAAGAGAGGGGATTTTAAGGTTTGCAGGATCCCACGCCTTAGTGGTCATGAGCATGAAAACGGTGACGTTTGTTGCGCCAGGTTTGGCCCGTGGCGAGGCGCGAGGAGGGCGCATCCCCGCAGCGGGCTGTAACCGGCGAGCAACAAAGCCACAGGCCTAACCCGGCGCAACCCGCAGGGCGGCGGTTCCTTTTGGCGCAGGCTTCGTTGCTCTCTCCTCACAGACCGCTG